>DAITMG010000031.1:0-5737 GCA_036835265.1 Erythrobacter sp.
TCACTCCCCGGTTCACTCGATACCGAGTTGCCGACGCACAACCTTCACGCGGGCCCGGTGCAAACCACGCAGACGCACCGCACTCCCGCCGGCGCGAACGCGCAATCGAGCGAGATCGGGCTTGGCGATGCGGTGGCGCGCGCCGCGCTCGGGATGGGCGGCGACCAGCGCCCGATCCGGGCCCACGCCGATGCCGCGCGCGCGCCCGGCGAGATCCCCGACGAAGACTAGCTCCCCCCGCTCCTGCGCCTTGCTGCACAACGGCAACAGCCGATGCTGGGACCACGCGAGGAGGCAAGCCCCGTCGGCGCCCGTAAACATGCGGCGCCCGGCGGGGCTTTCGCTTGCGCGATGGGGGAAGTTATGGGGGGCGGCGCTAGCGCTCGCCGCGGCGCCGCGAGCCGAACAGGCTTCCCCCGCCCAGCACCGTGATGCCGATGAAGAAGCCGAAATCGTACCACCCGCCCTTGTTGGGCACGGCGTAGACCGCGATGGTCTCGTCAAACAGCGAGCCGATCCAGGCGAACGGGAAGATGAAGCCGTGCCACAGTCCCCACACGAAGCCCGGAGCACCGGGCGCATCGCTGATGCCGGCATCGATCTGGCGCGCGCAGGCGGCCAGGAGCAGCGCCGCGCCGACCACCATCGCTGCGCGCATGGCGGTGCGGCGCGCAGGGTGCATCAGGCGTAAAGCCCCAGAAGGATGACGAGCCACATGATCGGCACGAAGATGACGACCATCGCGATGTGGAGCCGTCCGGCATTGGCCGCGTGACCATCCGAGCTGATCCGCAGGTTCTTCATCGAGTTGAGCAGAAAGCCGAGCCCGACCACCGTTCCGAAGATCCCAACCCAGATTGTAACGTCCATAATTCCAGTCCCTTGCTTGTCGCCGGGCGCACTCAAGGAGACGCACAGCGTCAAGCCAGTATGACACAAGGGGCTGATCCGGGCGAGTGTCTTTTGCGCAAACGGCGGCTGATGTGGGGCCTCTTCCGGGCTGTCCTGCGTCGGCGGCGACGACATCGCACTCGAACCCGAACGGCAAAGGCCCGGACCAGCTGCCACTGGTCCGGGCCTGAGCTATTCGCACTCGATCAGGCAGGCAAACTGCCCTCGCCTCACTGGCAGCTCAAACATTCCTCGTAATTGGTCTGCTCGGCACTGCCGACGACGGGCAGTTCGTATTTCGCCGCTTCGGAGGTGTTGTCCGCCTCGACCCCGCCAGCAAACCCTGCGCGCTGCACCGATTTCGAGCGCAGGTAATAGAGCGATTTGATGCCCTTCTCCCATGCCTGGAAGTGCAGCATCATCAGGTCCCACTTGTCGACATCGGCCGGGATGAACAGGTTCAGCGATTGCGCCTGATCGATGAACGGCGCGCGGTCAGCGGCGAATTCGAGCAGCCAGCGCTGGTCGATCTCGAAGCTCGTCTTGTAAACCGCCTTCTCCTCCTTGGTGAGGAAATCGAGATGCTGGACGCTGCCGCCCTTCTCGAGGATCGAGTTCCAGACATTGTTCGAGTTCTTCGACTTCTTCGTCAGCAGTTTCTCGAGATACGGGTTCTTGACGATGAAGCTGCCCGAGAGCGTCTTGTGGGTGTAGATGTTGGCCGGGATCGGCTCGATGCAGGCGCTCGTTCCGCCGCAGATGATCGAGATCGACGCGGTCGGCGCGATCGCCATCTTGCAGGAGAAGCGCTCCATCGCGCCCATTTCAGCGGCGTCGGGGCAGGGCCCGCGTTCCTGCGCGAGCAGCATCGAGGCTTCGGACGCTTTCGCCTGGATGTGCTTGAACATCCTGAGGTTGTGCGTCTTGGCCATTGCGCTCTCGAAGCCCAGGCCCTTTTGCTGAAGGAAGGAGTGAAAGCCCATCACGCCAAGGCCGACGCTGCGCTCGCGCATCGCGGAATATTTTGCGCGCGCCATTTCGGGCGGTGCGCGGTCGATATAGTCCTGCAGCACGTTGTCGAGAAAGCGCATCACATCCTCGATGAAGCGCTTGTCGCCCGACCACTGGTCCCACTCTTCAAGGTTGAGCGAGGACAGGCAGCACACCGCGGTGCGATCGTTGCCCAAGTGGTCGATGCCGGTCGGCAGGGTGATCTCGCTGCACAGGTTCGAGGTCGAGACCTTGAGCCCAAGATCGCGGTGATGCTTGGGCATCATCCGGTTCACCGTGTCGCTGAAGACGATATAGGGCTCACCCGTCGCCAGCCGGGTTTCGACCAGCTTCTGGAACAGCGAGCGCGCATCGACCGTGGCGCGCACTTCGCCGGTCTTGGGGCTCTTGAGGTCGAACTTGTCCCCGGCGCGCACGGCTTCCATGAACTCGTCGGTGAGCAGCACACCGTGATGCAGATTGAGCGCCTTGCGGTTGAAATCGCCGCTCGGTTTGCGGATCTCGAGGAATTCCTCGATTTCCGGGTGGCTGACGTCGAGATAGCACGCCGCCGAACCGCGCCGCAACGAGCCCTGGCTGATCGCGAGCGTGAGGCTGTCCATCACGCGCACGAACGGGATGATCCCGCTGGTCTTGCCGTTGAGGCCAACCGGCTCACCGATCCCGCGCACATTGCCCCAATAGGTGCCGATCCCGCCGCCCTTGGAGGCGAGCCAGACATTCTCGTTCCAGGTGCCCACGATGCCGTTGAGGCTATCCTCGACGCTGTTGAGATAGCACGAGATCGGCAGGCCGCGATTGGTGCCGCCATTGGAGAGCACCGGGGTTGCCGGCATGAACCACAGATTGGAGATGTAGTCGTAGAGCCGCTGGGCGTGCGCCTGATCGTCGGCATAGGCATCGGCGACGCGCGCGAACAGGTCCTGATAGCACTCTCCGGGAAGGAGGTAGCGATCGGTCAGCGTCTCCTTGCCGAATTCGGTGAGATTGGCATCGCGCGCGGGATCGATTGCGATCTCGAAGCGGCGATCGTTGATCTTCTTGCTGTCGGGCTGGCTCGCCTCGCGCGCCGCCGTTGCCAGAGCGTTGCCGAGCGCTTCGGCGCCCTTGGCGGCCACCAGCGCATCGCTGCCTTGATCGGGCTCGTTCATTGTCATGGCCTTCTCTTCATGAGCCCCTGCCGCCTTGGCGGGCACTTCGGCGCCGATCGCTTCGCCCGTATCGGCATCGCTCAGCACGCTTGAATTGCCATTATCTGCCGCCACACCATCACTCGCCTTGAAATCCATAGTCACACCCGTTCACCCCTTGGATCGAAACGCTCTGCCCGGCGGGCTTGTTCCGATTCTGTTCTCATGCCTTCGACAGGCCTTGCCCCGCCTTGTCAACGCGGATGGGGTTTCCACCGCATTGCCACAGGCTTGTCCGCCGAGCTGTTCACAACCTCTGCCTCGCCCTGCGATCCAGCGGCGCCTCCCCCGGCGGCGACCATCACGCCTTGGGGAGCGGACACCAGCGATTGGGGGCGTCTAGTCAACCATACCACTAGATCATGAATCGGCAGCGAGGTTCGGTCAACGCCCGATTAACGTTAATTCGAGCGATCGGCGGGGTGTATTACGCTGCTCACACGCCGCGACGCGCGGGAAAAGCTTGAGTCGCGAGTCACGCAAGAGTCAAAATGAAACTGTGAAGAAAAAAATGGTGATTGAATCATGCGAATCAACGCTTGAATCTTTCGAATTCGTGACGGCAAGAATGTTGCGGAGCCGCATTTGCCGGAGCGACAAGGGCCGGGCGGCGAACCGCATGCCCCTCCCGCGTCAGGCCGCCTGCGCCACCCGCTCGCGCCCCGCAGCCTGTGCGTGGGCGGCGATCTCGTCGGCCAGCCGGTCGACCAGCTCAACCGGGAGATCGTGGCCCCAGCCGGGGATGATGACAAGCTTGGCGCCCGGAATGGCAGCGGCGGTATCCTCGCCTGCGGCGAGCTTGATCAGCGGATCGTCCTCGCCATGCAGCACCAGCGTCGGCGTCGTGATGCCGGCCAGGCGCGCGCGCCGGTCGCCATCGTCGATGATCGCGGCAAGCTGGCGCGGCAGGCCCTTGGGATAGACGCTGCGCTGCACGCTGATCCGCGTGCGTCGAAGCTGGTCTTCGCGTTCGGCGGGAAAGCCGGGGCTGCCGATCGCATCGAGCACCATCACCCCGTGTTCGACCAGCAGCTCCTCCTCGAGCGAAGGGGGCCGCGAGGTGAGCGCCTCGATCGCGGGCTTGTCAGACCGTGGCAGCCGGGGATTGCCGGTGGTCGACATGACCGAAGTGAGCGAGAGCAGCTTGTCGCGGTGGTGGACCGCCATCAGCTGGCCGATCATCCCGCCCATCGAGACGCCGACGACATGGGCCTGGCCGATCCCGAGCCCCTCGAGCAATCCGGCTCCATCATCGGCCATGTCGCGCAAGGTGTAGGGCACCTTGATCGGCCAGCCGATCGCCTTGCGCAGCACCTGCCAGCGCAGGCTCGGCGGGGCTTCATCGCCCATCTTCTGGCTGAGCCCGATATCGCGATTGTCGAACCGGACGACGTGATAGCCGCACGCGACCAGCGCCTCGATCAATTCGTCGGGCCAGTGAGTCAGCTGCACCCCCAGCCCCATGACCAGCAGCATCGTCTCGCCCGCAGGATCGCCGTGGGTCTCGTAGGCAAGCTCGATGCCGGTGTTGGGGGTGGTGAGAGTGGGCATGGTTTCTCCGCGTTGTTTGCGCCAGGGTCTAGAAAGCCGGGCGCGCCGGATCAAGCCGCGCTAATCGAGACGCCAGTCAGGCCCGTAGATCGTAAGCCCGCGGGCCTCGAGCTGGTCGAGCACGCCGTCGCCTTCCGCCAGCACCCGCAGCGGGACCACGCCCAGTGTGGTGCCCCGATCGGCCGCTGCGGCCTCGATCATCTGTGTCCACTGGTCGCGGATCTCGGTGCCGACTTCGGCGTCCGCCCACGGCCAGCACTGGCCCAGCGCGATCTCGAGCGGATTGGCCATCACCCCCTTCACGTTCAGGCTCGTCCAGTCGCGCCCGCGCGCCTCGATGATCGCTGGTCCGGCCTCGGTAGCAGCCATCGCCGCCTCAAGGCAGGGGATGTGGCTGGCAGGCTCGGCCGCGGCGAGATTGTCGAGCAGGTCCTCGCCGCGAAACCGATCGGGCCGCAGGATCGCGACGTCGGCCTTTTCGGCTGCCTTCCTGACGATATCGGTCGCATCGTCAGAAAGCGTGTCGTCATCGAAATCGAGCCGCCGGGCGAGCAGGTCGAACGCGGTGATGAGGAACGAGCCGCGGTCGTAATCCTTGTCGTATTGCTCCTCGAGCGCCGCCAGGCGGGCGCGCTGGGCTGCATCGAGATAGTCGCTCGCGACGGTCTTGTCGGGGAGCTTGAGGAACTTGCCGCCGCGAAAGATCAGGCGGAGGAAATCGCCGGGCGAGAATTTGGGCCGCGCGCCGATGATGACGCGATCGGATTCGCGCGTCGCTTCCTCAAGCCGGTCGGGAAACCACGGCGTGGCCTTGGGCACCCGGCGGATCTCGCCGACCAGGATGACGGTGCCGGTGGGGGTGTCGATCGTCCACATCGGCGCGCCTGCGCGCCGCGCGGTAACGACGATAGAGGATTCGGTGGGGACGGCCTCGGGCGCAGGGGGCTCCTGAGCGGCGAGCGGTTGAACGAGCGCAACCATTGCGCCCGATGCAAGCAACGCAGAAATATTACGCATGGGATTCATTGCTCCACCTGCCAGAATTCCGAGCGCCTTGCTGGTGCCCCGCAGATGAACCCAGCGCGAACGAGCGG
>DAITMG010000031.1:5837-7820 GCA_036835265.1 Erythrobacter sp.
GGTATCCGGATAATCGAGCGTGTAGTGCAGCCCCCGGCTCTCCTTGCGGTGGAGCGCGGACCTGACGATCAGTTCGGCCGACTGCAGCAGGTTTCTGAGCTCGATCAGATCAGTCGTCACGCGGAACTGGCCGTAATAATCCTCGATCTCCTGCGTCAGCAGTTCGATCCGGTGCTTTGCGCGTTCCAATCGCTTGGTGGTGCGCACAATACCGACATAGTTCCACATGAAGCGGCGGATCTCGGTCCAGTTCTGCTTGATGACGACTTCTTCGTCCGAATCGGTCACGCGGCTTTCGTCCCACGGCAGGATCGCGGGCGGTTCGTCGAGGTCGTCCCACATCGTGAGGATGTCGCTCGCTGCCGTCTCGCCGAAGACGAAGCATTCGAGCAAGGAATTGGACGCGAGGCGATTGGCGCCGTGCAGCCCGCTCTCGGTGCATTCACCCGCCGCCCACAGCCCGGGCACATCGGTGCGCGCATACAGGTCCACCACCACCCCGCCGCAAGTGTAGTGCTGCGCGGGCACGACCGGGATCGGCGCTGTCGTCATGTCGATCCCGATGCCGATGAGCTTGTCGTAAATCGTCGGGAAATGCGCCTTCACGAAGTCCGGGCTCTCGTGGCTGATATCGAGATGGACATAATCGAGCCCGAAGCGCTTGATCTCGGCGTCGATCGCGCGCGCGACCACATCGCGGGGTGCGAGCTCCATGCGCTCAGGGTCGTAGAAGGTCATGAAGCGTTTGCCCGTGCGCGGATTGTAGAGCCGCCCGCCCTCGCCGCGCACCGCTTCGGTGATGAGGAAGTTCTTGACCTCGAGATTGTAGAGACAGGTCGGGTGGAACTGCATCATCTCCATGTTGGAGACGCGCGCGCCCGCGCGCCACGCCATCGCGATGCCATCGCCGGTCGCCCCGCGCGGCGCTGTCGAGAACTGGTAGACCCGGCCCGCCCCGCCGGTTGCCAGCACGGTTGCGCGCGCGACATGCCGCTCGACCCGCCCCGTTTCCTCGTTGAGCGCATAGACGCCCCACACCCGGCCTGCGGCGGAAAACTGTTCACGGTGGCGATCGGTGATGAAATCGATGCAGGTGCGCCCGCCGAGCAAGGTGATGTTGGGCGATGCCTCGGCTGCCTTGAGCAGCGCCTCCTGCACCGCCCAGCCGGTCGCATCGTCGACATGGACAATCCGCCGGTGCGAATGCCCGCCTTCGCGGGTGAGGTGGAGGGCATGCTCCTCGCGGTTGAACGGGACGCCCAGTTCGCACAGGCGATCGATCGAGCGGGGCGCGCGCTCGATCACGAATTCGACCGTCTCGAGGTCGTTCAGCCCGGCGCCGGCCACCATCGTGTCGCGCACGTGGTTATCGAAGGTGTCGCCCGCATCGAGCACCGCCGCGATGCCGCCTTGCGCCCACGCGGTCGAGCCGCTCGAAAGCCCGCCCTTGGCCAGAACCAGCACCTTGAGGCTGGTCGCTAGCTCCAGCGCGGCGGTGAGCCCGGCAGCGCCCGAGCCGATCACGATGACGTCGAATTCGCTCGCTGACTGGCCGGCCTGCTCACTCACGATATCGTTTGTTGCGGGATGCGAAGGCGCCTTGGCCGCCTCGTGGATCTGGTTCATGAGCCTCGACATGGCGGGCATTGCCCGTGCAGGCAAGAGCCCAGCTGCCCGCCCGGCGGCCCCTCTCGTGCGGCGGCAGCTCCTGACGGCATGATTCTGCCACCTGCTGACTTGAAAAGGCCGTATTGCAGTGCAACAATGATTTTGCAGGCGCAGCATTTTGCCATGCGCCTGAAAGGCTGGTGCGCGGATGGAACTTTTCCACAGGTTCAGCTGCGCCCTCGGGTTTCATGAACCCAAGCGGCGCCATGTCGAATGGGAAGGCTTCAATTATGTCGGCAAATGCCGCCATTGCAGGGCCGAGCTGAGACGCACCGGCAAGCGCCGCTGGCGCCGCGACAAGGGCCTGCCCAAGAA
>DAITMG010000031.1:7920-14529 GCA_036835265.1 Erythrobacter sp.
AGCTGAGACGCACCGGCAAGCGCCGCTGGCGCCGCGACAAGGGCCTGCCCAAGAATGCCAACCTGGTGCGGCATCTCGATCACGATTGAGCGGCGCTGCAAAGCCGCGACGCGCGCGGCGGCCCTGCCATAACGACCGTTAGGGCCGGCTGGCGGCAAACTCGCGGTCAGCTGCCCGTCAGCTTCCCGTCAATTGGACGAACACATCCTCGAGATCGGCCTCGCGGGTCGTGACGTCTTCGATCCTGAGGCCTTGTTGCTGCAGGATGGCGAGCACCTGACCTGCGTTCAGGCGATCCTTGTCATAAGCGATCTCGAGCGAGCGTTCGCCGGTCAGTTCGGCGCGGGCGAACGCCTCGTGCGCCGGCACCGCCGAAAGCTCGCCCGCGACCGTCACCGCGACAACCTTCTCGCGCGCCATCTCGACCAGCTCGCGGGTCGGCTTGTTGGCGATGAGCTTGCCGTGATTGATGATCGCGATCCGGTCACACAGCTCCTCGGCTTCCTCGAGGTAATGCGTGGTGAGGACCACGGTGACGCCCTCGCGGTTGAGCTCGCTGACCAGCTCCCACAGCTGGCGTCGCAGTTCGACGTCGACCCCTGCGGTCGGCTCATCGAGGACGAGGATAGGCGGAGAATGGACCATCGCCTTTGCCACCAACAAACGCCGTTTCATCCCGCCCGACAGCGTGCGCGCATAGGCATCGCGCTTGTCCGCGAGGCGCACCGCTTCGAGCAGTTCCTGGCTGCGGCGCCGGCGCGCGGGGATGCCGTAGAACCCGCCCTGGTGTTCGAGCACCTCGAACGGGGTGAAGAACGGGTCGAACACGATCTCCTGCGGCACGATCCCGATCGCGCGGCTGGCATTGCGGCGGTGGCGATCGATGTCGAAGCCCCATATTTCGCACCCGCCGCTGGTCTTGGTGACAAGCCCTGCGAGTATGTTGATGAGCGTCGACTTGCCCGCGCCATTGGGGCCGAGCAAGCCGAAGATCGAGCCTTCGGGCACATCAAAGCTCACCCCGTCGAGCGCGAGCTTGCCCTGGGCCTGTTCGCCCTTTGCGCCCTTGGCCGGTGCGTAGCGCTTGACGAGATTGTCGATCCGGATGGCCGGTTCGCGAACGGGCGGTTGGGGGGAGTCCTCGCGGCGTGCGGCGGCAGGGCTGTCGTTCGTCATGCCCTCCGCCATAAGCTTGCATCAGTGGGGCGCAAGCCATCTGTCGCGATTGACCCGCCGCCAAGCCTGGTGGGGGCCGGACGCTGCCCCCGCGAACCGGTCGACTTGAGCGATTGAGCTTGCGCCGCTTGCGCGTTATTCTACACTCCGCCAAGCGATGACCATGACGATAGCGCCCCCCGAAGTGATCCTTGTCGATAGTCCCCGCGTCAGCTGTGACGGGGCGAGCGATATCCGCAGCGGCGAGGCCTATCGTGCAGCCGCGCTCGGCCATCCGCTGATCTATCTGGAGATCGACGAGCATGGCTATGTCGATTGCGGCTATTGCGACCGGCGCTTCGTGCTGCGCGGCGGGCCCGCCGACGGTATCGACCAGGCGGGCTTGCGCGATATCTCCGAAGGGGCCGATCCCGGTCATCGATAAGCGGCCGTCGATCAGCGATAAGCGATCATCGGGAACCGGGCACGGTTGACCTGGCGCTGCGCGTGCTCGGTTTTGGGCGGCGTCCTTGGTTTCAAATCTTCGTTAACCCCCTAAGCCTATAGCATCCGAAATCCTACGGAGTGGAGCGCGCGCGGACCACGCGGGCTTCGTTTCCATCCATTGGTGGTTTGCCGCTCGCGGCAGGAATTCGAGGCCGATACAATGAGAACAGACAAAGTCTGCCCGCGCCCCGGCGCGCTGCTGACAAGATGGCGGCTCGGAGCTTGCTTGGCTGCCGCCATTGCCGGGCTTTTCGGCGTCGCGGCGCCCGCTGCTGCCCAGGACGGCGAGGTCGCCGATGCGCGCGCCTTCCTCGTCACGCCGCTCAGTTTCGTCAAGGAAACCGATCTCGACTTCGGCGAGCTCGTCCCGGCGGGAACCGCGGGGACGGTGTTCATGGATTCGGCCGGCAACGTCACCACCACCGGCGGCGTCATCCAGGTCGACGGGACCCAGCGGCCTGCGCGCTTCTGGGGCTATGGTCAGTTCAACCAGACTGTTCTCATCAACGTGACGGCCAATTCCTTCCTCCTGACGCGCGACGGCGGGAGCGAGACCATGCGCTATGATCAGGTCACGATCGGCAGCCAGCCGCCGATCGTCATCAACCTCAATCCGCGCCGCTTCCGCATCATCAATCCCGACGGCTTTTTCAGCTTCACGATCGCCGGGCGCCTGCAGGTTGCGGCAAACCAGCGCGCGGGGATCTACACCGGGGAGTTCGGGGTCAATCTCGAATATGAGTGAGCGCCCGGGCGCTTGAACGGGTCGCCTGTCGGTGCGGGTGCGGCTGCGGGCGATCATGGCGGGTTCAGCTGGATGTGCTAAAGGGATACCGTCGCCACACCAGACCCCAGAGAACATCCATGTCCAAGATCCCGCTTTCATCCTCGCTGTTTGGCCTCGCTGCGCTGAGTGCGATTGCGCTGGCAGCGCCGCTTTCGGCCCAATCCGATGGCGCGCCGGAGCAAAGCGAGGCCGCGATGACCGAGGGCGAGAAGCGTCTTGCCAAGCTCCTCGAAGGCCGCGTCGCGGGCGAGCCGCAGAGCTGCATCCGCACCCAGCCCGTGCCACATACGACCGTGATCGACGAGACCGCGATCGTCTATGGCCGCGGCGCGACGATCTATGTCCAGCGCACAAAGGATCCCGAGGCGATCGATCGCAGGGATGTGGTCTCGGTACGCCAATTTCGCGCGGGGTGGATGTGCAAGGCGGACATGGTCACGACATCGGAGCGCTTTACGGGCGTTTTCACAGGTGCCGTAATGCTCGAAGATTTCGTGCCTTATACCAAGGTCGACGAGAACGAAGGCTAAGCCGCTGGCCAGCGATGGGCCAGCGATTGGTCAGGGTCTGGCGCGCTCGAGCCGGTCGGCTGCATAAGCGTTGAATGGTGCTGGCGCTGATCGGGCCGGCCTGCGCCTTGCCGCTTCAGCGCGGCCTGCATGCAGGGCGTATTCCCGGCCCGGTTGAAGCGCGGCGAGTTCGCTGATCGCGCCGCGATAATGCTCGAGGATCACGCGGACATCGGCGTCATTGCCCGGCTTCCCGTGCATTGCTAGCTCCGCCGACCCGTGCTCCGTCAGCTGCTCCCACAGGGGCTCCCACAGGGGCTCATCCGCACGAATCGTCGCGATTTCGCTCGCAAGCTCGGGAAGGCTCGGCATGTCTAAGAAGAGATCGCGCCCACGATCTCCGGCGCGTTGGCCGACGCGCTGGTCCGCGCGCTGCGCAATTCGGACTCGCCCTCGTTTGGCCTCGCGGGCACCCGGTTCCCCCGCGGCAGCCTCGGGCGCTCGATCGTGTAAATGGCCCCGCGCCTGGTCATGCGCCGGGCGCTGCAGACAGTCCCGCGCCGGCGCCAGCCGCAGCGCCGCCCGGCGCGCGCCGAGGAAATCACCGATCATCCAACCCACCGCGCACGGCGCAGTTACCGACATCGCGAGAAATCCGAACGAAAGCGACTCTACCACGCGAATCTCCTCTCTTGCGCTGCCGCCTTTGCGGTCAGTGCGAGCGAGCCACTCGCGGCATGGGGCCACGCGGCGGCTGCGAAAATGGCCAGTGCCGAGCCATTTCCTTGCAGAGCCGGTCTATCAGTCCGCCTCAGGAGCTTTAATCAGGATGGCTACGTAGGCGCGAATTAAGCGTCTGATCGTGGGCGGCCTCCGCCCCCGACGCGATCTGCGCTCACGCCGCGACGGGTTCGTTCGCCATCGCGTTCATTCGCGCAAGGATCGCCTCGGCCTCGGACATGATCCGATCGATCAGCTCCTTGCAGGTCGGGATATCGTGAATCAGCCCGGCGACCATGCCGCACGACCACGCGCCCTTGTCCATCTCGCCTTCGAGCATGATCGAGGGATACACCCCGGCGACCTCGGGGAGAATGTCCTGGATCGTCAAGGCGTCGCCCAGGTCCTTCTCCTTCTGGAGCAGCCGCTCGACCGCCGCATTGTTGAGAACGCGCTCGGTGTTGCGCAGCGGGCGCATCACGAGGCGGGTGTCGAGTTCGCTCGCCGCGACGATCGCCTGCTTCACGTTCTCGTGCACCGGTGCCTCCTTGGTGGCGATGAAGCGGGTGCCCATGTTCATCCCCTGCGCGCCCAGTGCGAGGCTGGCGACGAGGCTGCGCCCGTCGGCCATCCCGCCGCTCGAGACGAACGGGATCTCGAGCTCGTCCGCCGCGCGCGGCAGCAGGATGAAATTGGGCACGTCGTCCTCGCCCGGATGACCGCCGCATTCGAACCCGTCGACGCTCACCGCATCGCAGCCGATCGATTGCGCCTTGAGGCTGTGGCGCACGCTGGTGCATTTGTGGATCACCTTAATCCCGGCGTCCTTCAAGGCGGGCAGCACCTCCTGCGGGTTGCGCCCGGCGGTCTCGACCACCTTGACCCCGCCCGCGATGATGACCTTGACCAGGCCGGGATAATCGGGCGGCGTCAGGCTCGGCAGGAAGGTGAGGTTCACGCCGAAGGGTTTGTCGGTCATGTCCTTGCAGCGCGCGATCTCGTTCGCGAGCTTCTCGGGCGTCCCTTGCGTGAGGCCGGTGATGATGCCGAGCCCGCCGGCATTGGAAACCGCCGCCGCCATCTCGGCGAACCCGACGAAATGCATGCCTCCCTGGATGATCGGATGCTCGATGCCGAACATTTCGGTGATCGCGGTTTTCATGGCTTTGCCTCCCTTGATTGTGCGCCGCGCGGCGTCGCTCGACGCCCGCTCGCTTTGCGCCTAGCTGTAACCGACCGCGAAGCAGAAACAAGGATCACCTCGCTCATGCCATCGCCCCAGCAACCGATCCAATCCCCGTTCGGCTATCGCTCCACCGCGCGCGAGGTGGTCGCGGATTGTGACCTTGGCGGGCGCAGGATCGTCGTCACCGGCGGCTATTCGGGGATCGGCACCGAGACGGTGCGCGCGCTGTCAGCCGCGCGCGCCGAGGTGGTGGTCGGGGCGCGACGGGTGGACGTCGCCGAAAAGGTGCTGGAGGGCATGGAAGGGTCGATCACGATCCTGCCGCTCGATCTCGCCGATCCCGCCTCGATCGATGCCTTCGCCGCCGCGATCGCCGAACGGTGGGACCGGCTCGATATCCTGATCAACAACGCCGCGATCATGGCCTGCCCGCTCGCGCGCGACGCGCGCGGCTACGAGATGCAGTTTGCGACCAATCATCTCGGCCATTTCCAGCTTACCGCGCGGGCTTGGCCGCTGCTCCTCGCCGCCGAGGGTGCGCGCGTCGTGTGCCTCTCCTCGATCGGTCACCGGCTGAACGCGCTCGATCTCGAGGATCCCAATTGGGAGGAGCGTCCTTACGACAAGTGGCTCGCCTATGGCCAGGCCAAGAGCGCCAACGCGCTGTTCGCGCTCGAACTCGACAAGCGCGGCGAGCCCGGCGGCGTGCGCGCCTTCTCGGTGCATCCCGGCGGGATCGCCACCCCGCTCCAGCGCCACCTCACCATCGAGGAGCAGCGCGCGATGGGCTGGATCGATGCCGAGGGCAGGCTCCACGAGGCGTTCAAGACCGAGGAGCAGGGCGCCTCGACCACCGTGTGGGCGGCGGTCTCGCCGCTGCTCGGGGGGCATGGCGGGGTTTACTGCGAGAACTGCAATATCGGCGAGCCGGTTTCCGATGATACGCCGCCCGGCCACGGGGTCTATCCGCACGTCATGGATGAGGGGCTTGCAAGCGCCTTGTGGGCGAAATCCGAGCAGTTGACCGGCGTCAGCCTTCCTGTTTGAACAGCAGCGGGAGCCTACTGATCACCCGAAAAGACGATCTCGGGCCCGGCGGCGCTCCCTGAATGCAGCGCCCAGTAACTCTCGGCAATCTTCGCCGGATCGAATGAAGTTCCCGCTGCGACCGTCCCGGTGATGGTGACCGTGCCCACCATCAGCCCCGTCTCCTTCATCGCCTCATGCAGCGCGAGCGCATAGCCGCGCAGCGCGCTCTTGCCCGCGACGAGCGAGATCACCTGCGTCCCGTATTGCGGCGCGAGCGCAAGCCCACCGCCGGTGAACAGGAGCGTCCCCGAACCGCGCTCGATCATTGCAGGCGCGAACGCGCGCACGGTGGCGTGCGCGGCGGTGACGCTGAGCGTCATGTCGGCGGCAAAGTCGGCCGGAGCAATGTCGAGCGGGGGTGCCTCGCGCCAGATGCCACCATTGTAGATGACGGCGCCGGGGGCGGGAAATTTGTGGGCGAGCTCGGCAAGGCCGCGCTCACAAGTCGCAACTTCGCTGAGATCGAGCCCATGGACGCTGACCGCCTGCCCATGCGCGCGCACCGCCTCGGCAAGGCTCTCGAGCTTGGCCGGCGTCCGCCCGACGAGCGCGATCGCAAAGCCTTCGCGCGCGAATCGCTCGGCGATCGCCTGGCCCATACCGGGCCCGGCGGCGAGGATGATGGCGGTGGGCTGAGTGGACATCCTCGTATTATC
>DAITMG010000031.1:14629-28525 GCA_036835265.1 Erythrobacter sp.
CGGGCCCGGCGGCGAGGATGATGGCGGTGGGCTGAGTGGACATCCTCGTATTATCCTTTGATTTTCCTGAGCTTGAGCGATCTGTTCTATGGCGCGCTCAAGCCAGTTTCAAGCCCGGACCATCGGCTCACCTGCGCGATAGGTTTCGCACAATTCGCTCACCGGGCAGATCGGGCATTCGGGCACGCGCGCGCGGCACACGCGCTTGCCCAGCTGGATCAGCCAGAAATGCCCGTCGGCCTTGGCCCAATCGGGCGAGCGCTGTTCCAGTTGCTGCGCGGTCTTCTCGGCGGTCTTCGCGCGCGTAAGCCCGAGACGATTGCACACGCGGTGGACGTGCGTGTCGACCGCGATCACATCCTGCCCGAAAGTGAAGCTGAGCACGATATCGGCGCATTTGCGCCCGATCCCGGGCAGGCGCATCAGCCCCTCGCGCGTATCGGGGACCGTGCCGCCGTGTTCCTCGATCAGCACCGTGCAGAAGCGGCGGATGTTGCGCGTCTTGGTGTTGTAGAGCCCGCAGGGCTTGATCGCGGCCGCGATCGCCGCTTCGTCCAGCGCGAGCATCGCCTCGGGCGTTGTCGCGAGGGCGAAGAGCGCCTTCGTCGCTGCGGCGGTGTTGCGATCGAGCGATTGCGCGGAGAGCATGCACGAGACGCACGAGCGAAACGCATCGGGCTGGCCCTTGGGACCTTTGGCACCCTTCGTGCGCCCCGGCATCGCTTCGGCAAGGCGGCGATAGACCTCCTCGACTTGGCGCTCGTTCAGCATGACGCGGCGCTTGCCGTCGCGCAATCTGCGCGAACCGGGCAGCCTGCGCACAGCGCGGCGCGCGGCCGGCAAAACGTCTGGCCGAGCTGCTTGAGCAGCAGGTGATGCTCGTCCATGTCGGCGGCGGACCATTCGGGCGGGACGATCGGCATCAGCGCATCGTACGTCTTGGCAGTGTCGGCGCGCGCGGGCACGACGCCGGTGCGCTGCATGATCCGGCGGTGATGCCCGTCGATCACCATCGCGCGGCGCTGAAACGTGCTCGCATTCATGACGCCCGCAGCATTCTTGCGCCCGGTGCCCGGCAGCGTCTCGAGCCAGGTCATCGCCTCAGCCGTGGGCAGATCGGCGAGGTGCGCAAGGTCGACACGCCCGCGCGCTGCGATGATTGCCCTCAAGCAATCGGACAACCGCTGCGCTGCCACGCTCGGAAAGGTCTGGCGCCCGAGCCGCGCCTCGAGCTGCACCACCGGCACCTTGGCCACCGCGTCCCACGAGCCGAACTCGGCCAGCAGCGAGTCGGTCGAGGCGTTGGACGCCGCCGTTTTCGTCTGCGCGCCGATCACCCCGTGAACGAGCACCCATTCGGGCGAGCGGCGCTTTTCGGGCGGCCGGATGATCCGGCCGAACCGCTCGATCAGCGCGGCCTGAATGCGGCGCAGGCGATCGGTGCGCGGATCGGGACCAAGCTCGAGCTGCAAGACGACTTGCGCGGGCCTGCGCCCTAGCGCTGGAACGTCAGGCGGAAGGTCACAGGGACGGCGGGCGTGATCGAGGGCAGACCGGCAAGCTCCTGGAGCTGCGCCAGCCCGTCGGCGAGACCGAACGCATCGGTCTGGAGGATCACCGGCTCGCCCGTCACCGCAAGGACGCGGTCTTCGGCAATGCGCGTGATCACCACCTCGGTTTCGACCGGCGCCTCGACACCCTTGAGCGTGAGCGTCGCGGCAAGCGGCTGCACCATGCTCTCGCCGATGCCGAGCGCGCCGAACGCGGCCGGGTCAAGCTGGGCGGTGACGGTGGCGGTCGGATGCTGGGCAACCTCGAAGAACAGCTCGCGCATACGCTCGTCGCGGATATCTACCCCGGTCTCGACGCTCGCCAGATCGATCGCGATCGTGGCGGCGCCCTCGGGCGAAACGCTGCCGGACAGGCCATCGATCGAGTTGTTCTCGGCGATTTCGCCCGCCTTGATGCTGACATAGGAGAGGCTCGAGGCGGCGGGATCGATGCTCCAGCTGCCATCCGTCAACGGCGGCGCCTCGGCGGGTGCCTGCGCGCAAGCCGCAAGGACAAGGAGGGCGGGAACGGCAAGGGCTTTGACAGGCTGGATCATGCGCGAAGGGCCTTCTTGTGGGGACGTGTGCGGCTAACCTAGCAATACGCAGGCGGCGGCGAAAGGTTGCGTGCGCGCGCCGAGGCGATAAAGCCGCCTCATTCCCACTCGATCGTGCCGGGCGGCTTGGAGGTGTAATCGTACACCACCCGGTTGATGCCCTTGACCTCGTTGACGATCCGGGTCGCGACCCGGCCGAGGAAGGCGGCGTCGAACGGATAGACATCCGCCGTCATCCCGTCGGTCGAGGTCACTGCGCGTAAGGCGCAGACGTTGTCGTAAGTGCGGTAATCGCCCATCACGCCGACCGTCTTGACCGGGAGGAGCACCGCAAAGGCCTGCCAGATCGCATCATAGAGCCCGGCATTGCGGATCTCCTCGAGATAGATCGCATCGGCCTTGCGCAGGATATCGCAGGCCTCGCGCGTGACCTCGCCCGGGATGCGGATCGCCAGTCCCGGGCCGGGGAACGGGTGGCGGCCGACGAAGGCTTGCGGCAGGCCCAGTTCGCGCCCCAGCTCGCGCACCTCGTCCTTGAAGAGCTCACGCAAGGGCTCGACCAGCTTCATGTTCATGCGTTCGGGCAGGCCGCCGACATTGTGGTGGCTCTTGATCGTCACCGAAGGCCCGCCGGTGAACGAGACGCTCTCGATCACGTCGGGATAGAGCGTGCCTTGCGCGAGGAAGTCCGCCCCGCCGATCTTTCTCGCCTCGGCCTCGAACAGGTCGATGAACGCAGCGCCGATGAACTTGCGCTTGGCTTCGGGGTCGGTAACGCCCTTGAGCCCAGCCAGGAAGGTCTCCTCGGCATCCACCGCGACGAGCGGGATGTTGTAGGAATTGCGAAACAGGCTGACGACCTGCTCGGTCTCGCCTTGGCGCATCAGCCCGTGGTCGACATAGACGCAGGTGAGCTGGTCGCCGATCGCCTCGTGGATCAGCACCGCCGCCACCGCCGAATCGACCCCGCCCGATAGCCCGCAGATCACCCGGCCATCACCGACCTGTTCGCGGATTTCGGCGATCTTGGCGCGGCGGAACTCGGCCATCGTCCAATCGCCCGCGAGCCCGCAGACATGGCGCACGAAATTGGCCAGCAGCCTGCCCCCATCAGGCGTGTGGACGACCTCGGGGTGGAATTGCGTTCCATAGAACTTGCGCGCTTCGTCAGCGATGACCGCGAAGGGCGCGCCATCGCTGACGGCGACGATCTCGAAACCGGGAGCGAACCGCGTGACCTTGTCGCCGTGGCTCATCCATACCTGGTGGCGCTCGCCCTCGTGCCACAGCCCGTCGAACAGCGCGCAATCCCTGGTGACGGTGAGGAAGGCGCGGCCAAACTCGCCGCCTTCCCCAGTCTCGTGGCCGGGCCGCACTTCGCCGCCGAGTTGATGGGTCATCACCTGCTGGCCATAACAGATGCCCAGAATCGGCACGCCCGCCTCGAACAGGCTCTGCGGCGCGCGCGGGCTGCCCTCATCGGGCACGCCTGCGGGCGAGCCTGAGAGAATGATGCCGCGCGGCTGCATCCGCTCGAAAGCGGCCTCAGCCTGTGTGAACGGCGCGATCTCGCAATAGACCCCCGCCTCGCGCACCCGGCGGGCGATCAACTGGGTCACCTGGCTGCCGAAATCGACGATCAGGATCGAATCTTGCGGATCGGTTGCTTGCATGCGCAGCCGTTACGGCACCGCGCCGGGCGCTGTCCAGCGCACAACGGGGCGCTGTTGACAGGATCGCTCGCGCTGCGGGCTGTACGGACAATCGACAAATCCGATTGCACTGAGAGATGAATCTATTTCGCGCGGCACTTATATTGTTGCTTACGCATTCCCAATTGTGTCGCCGACCCCGGAAGAAAGAAGCTCAAGTGGGCTCTCCCGAACCTGAATCGAAAGGACTAACCATGAACGCCATTACCGAAAAAGCCATCGCCCTGCTGTTTGCGCTCGCACTGAGCTCGGCCGGTTTCAACACCTTGATCGTCTGAAACAAACCCCTCCGCCGCGCTTCTTCAGAGTGCGGATCTCGATCGAGCGGCCCCTGCGCTATGTGCGGCGCGGGGGCCGCTCGCGTTTGGGCGCGCCGCTCATTTCGCCAGCGCCTCGGCTTGTGCCCGCAGGTCGCTCTTCAACAGCTTGCCGATGTGGCTGCGCGGCATCTCGCCGATCGGATGGAGCGCTGAGAGCCGCTGGGTCTTGCCGAGCCGCGCATTGACCGCGGCCAGGATCGCTGCGCACTCGCGCGCGCCTTCGCGCAGCACGACGAAGCCCACCGGCGTCTCGCCCCATTCGCGCGACGCAATGCCGATCACGGCGGCCTCGATCACATCCTCCTCGCGCTCGAGCTCGGCTTCGAGGTCGCTGGGATAGATGTTAAAACCGCCCGAGATTATCATGTCCTTGGCGCGCCCGACCAATTCGACAAAGCCGTCTTCATCGACCCGCCCGATATCGCCCATTCGCATCCAGACCTCACCCGTTGCTGGATCGGTCCACTGCGCCTCGCGGGTCTTGTCGGGGCGGTTGCGATAGCCGAGCATCATGGTGTGGCTTCGCCCGACGAGATGCCCCGCAATGCCGGGTGCGACCGGGCGGTCCTCATCGTCGAGCACCCGGAGCTCGCTCCCCGGCGCCGGGCGGCCGACGGTGTGGAGCTTGTCCGGGTATTCGTGGCATGCCAGCAGACAAACGACCCCGCCCTCGGTCATCGAATAGATCTCGATCAGCCCGCCCGGCATCCGCTCGAGCACCTCGCGCTTGAGCCGCGCAGGAAACGGCGCAGAGGTGCAATATTTGATCGCCAGCGAGGACAGGTCGAATCGGCCGAACTCGGCGAAGTCCATCAGGCGCTGATATTGCACCGGCACCAGCATGGTCAGCGTGGTGCGGTCGCCCTGCGCGTGTGCAAGCCAGCGCGCGCAATCGAACTTGCCCATGATCCGCACCGTGCCGCCCGCCAGCAGCGGGGCGAGGAAGGCGACCATGGTGGTGTTGGAATAGAGCGGCGTCGAGGCGAGCGAGCGCACCGGGAGCTCCGCCTTGAGGTAGGACAGCGCGGTCGCTCCGAATTGCCGCCAGCGCATCGCGTGCGAATGGACGATGCCCTTGGGCGTGCCGGTGGTGCCGCTCGAATAGATAATGTTGAAAGGGTCTTGCGGCGCAGGCACGAAGGCGGGCGCGCGAGCTCCGGGCGGGGCCATCCAGCGCTCGATCTCTTCGAGCGGCACGCGGATCATCTCGGCCATGAAATCGGGGCCCAACTCGGCAGACTTGGCGGCATCGATGAACAGGTGCGCTGCGCCGCTGTCAGCCGCCATCGCGGCAAGCTGCGCAGGGGTTGCACTGGTGGTGAGCGGGGCGGCCACGCCGCCCGCGCGGATCGCAGCCAGGAAGACGAGCGCATAATTGACGGTGCTGGACCCGAGGATCGCGACCGATTGTCCGCGTGTCAGCCCGGTCTCGACCAGCCGCGCCGCCAGCCGCTCGACCAGCCCGATCAGCTCGGCCCAGGCGATGTCCTGCGTCTCGTCGACAAGCGCGATCTGGTCCGGCTGGGCGCGCGCCCAAAGTGTCAGGATTTCAGGGTAAGCGCCGAACGGCTGTTCGAGCGCTGTGATGATCCGATCGAGAACGGCGGGGTTGGGCGGGTTGATGGCTTCCATGGCGCCAAGCTGTAGCGGCCAACGCGCCGGGCTCAAGCCAAAGAAGGGTGATTGCGCGGCGGCGGCTGGCATCGCACGCGAGCTTCTGGCATCGGATCCGCATGAAGACCCCACGCTTGAGCGCCGCCGCGCTGGTCCTTTGTGCAATGCCCCTCGCCGGGCCGCTTGCCGAGCCGGCCGAGGATGCGCCGCACCCGCACGTCGTCGTCATCCTCGCGCACCCCGATGACGAGCTCGCCTTTGCCCCTGCGCTTCACCGGATGGCGCGCGAGGGCCACGAAGTCAGCCTCGTCTTCGCGACCACGGGCGATCAGGGCCCGGGGGTGACAGAGATGGAGCGCGGCGCCGAACTTGGCCGGGTGCGGATGGGCGAGGCGGCCTGTTCGAAGGCGGCGCTGGGCGCGGCGCGGGTCGTCTCGCTCGATCTGGGCGATGGCACGCTGGGTTTCGAGGCGCGCCGCGAGGGGAGCGCGGCCAACCGCCTGCTCGCCGCCTTGCCCGCGCTTATCGCGGGGGCGGACACGGTGATCACCTTCGGCCCCGAGGGTGGCTATGGCCATTCCGATCACCGCATCACCGGCGCGGTCGTGACGCAATATGTCCAATCGCTGGGGGCAGCCGAGCGCCCGCGCCTGCTGTATCCCGCGCTGGTCCATGCGCCTCTGCCCGAGCCGCTCGCCCGGCAGGGCTGGAGCCTCACCGCGCCCGATCTCGCCAGCGCGCGCGCACCCTACGATGCAGTCGATCTCGCCGCCGTGATCCAAGCGGCGCAATGCTACAAGACCCAGTTCGACGATGCGACGCGGGCCATGATTGCGCCGGGGTTCGATCAGCTCGTCTGGAAGGGCGAGGTGCGGTTTCGCCCCGCCTTCCCCTAGGGCGCCCGATTGCGGGCCGCGCCTCGGTGGAAAACGCCCCGCGCACGCGCGCTGGTGATTTGGGAATCGCGCCCCGAGCGCCTATATCATCCCCATGGATGAAACAGTTTCGAAAGCCCCGGAAAAACCCCGCCAGAGCGGCGAATATGGCGCAGACCAGATCAAGGTTCTCAAGGGCCTCGATGCGGTGCGCAAGCGGCCCGGCATGTATATTGGCGATACCGACGATGGCTCGGGCCTGCACCACATGGTGTTCGAGGTATCCGACAACGCGATCGACGAAGCGCTGGCGGGGCACTGCGACCTCGTGCTGATCGAACTGAACCCCGATGGCAGCGTCTCGGTGGAAGACAATGGCCGCGGCATTCCGGTGGGGATGCACCGGGAAGAGGGCGTCTCGGCGGCCGAAGTGATCATGACCCAGCTGCATGCCGGCGGCAAGTTCGAGAACACCTCGGACGACAACGCCTACAAGGTTTCAGGCGGTCTCCACGGCGTCGGCGTCTCAGTCGTCAACGCGCTCTCCGAATGGCTCGAGCTGACGGTCTGGCGCGACGGGCAGGAGCACTGGATGCGCTTCGAGCATGGCGATGCCGTTGCCCCGTTGAAGGTGGTCGGCGATGCCCCGCGGGTCGACCGGAATGCGGACGAGAACGGCTTCAAGAAGGGCACCCGCGTCACCTTCCACCACTCCAACGAAACCTTCAAGAACGTCACCGAATACGATTTCGAAAAGCTCGAACACCGCTATCGCGAGCTCGCCTTTCTCAATTCGGGCGTGCGCATTCTTCTGCGCGACAAGCGCCACGAGGAGCCGCTCGAGCATGACCTGTTCTACGAGGGCGGGATCGCCGCCTTCGTCAAATATCTCGACCGCAACAAGCAGCCGCTGGTGGCCGAGCCGATCTCGGTCTCGGCCGAGAAGGACGGGATCGGGATCGACGTCGCGCTCGAGTGGAACGACAGCTATTACGAAAACGTCCTCGCCTTTACCAACAACATCCCCCAGCGCGACGGCGGCACGCACTTGGCCGCGTTCCGCGCCGCGCTCACCCGCACGCTCAACAATTATGCCGAGCGTTCGGGCCTCATGAAAAAGGAAAAGGTCTCGCTCTCGGGCGAGGATATGCGCGAGGGGCTGACCGCGATCGTCAGCGTGAAGCTGCCTGACCCGAAGTTCTCTTCGCAAACCAAGGACAAGCTCGTCTCCTCCGAGGTGCGCCAGCCGCTCGAAAGCCTGATGGGCGAGAAGATGAACGACTGGCTCGAGGAAAACCCCGGCGATGCCAAGGCGATCATCCAGAAGGTGATCGACGCCGCCGCCGCGCGCGAGGCTGCAAGGCGTGCGCGCGAGATGAGCCGCAAGGGCGCGATGAGCGTCGCAAGCCTGCCCGGCAAGCTCGCCGACTGCCAGGAGCGCGATGCGACCAAGGCCGAGCTGTTCCTCGTCGAAGGGGATTCCGCCGGCGGCTCGGCCAAGCAGGGGCGCGATCGCAAGACGCAGGCGATCCTGCCGCTGAAGGGCAAGATCCTCAACGTCGAGCGCGCGCGGTTCGACCGGATCATTTCCTCGAAGGAGGTCGGCACGCTGATCCAGGCGATGGGGACCGGCATCCGCGACGAGTTCAACCTCGACAAGCTGCGTTACCACAAGATCGTCATCATGACCGACGCCGATGTCGACGGGGCGCACATCCGCACGCTCCTGCTCACCTTCTTCCATCGCCAGATGCCCGAGATCATCAAGGCCGGGCACCTGTTCATCGCCCAGCCCCCGCTGTTCAAGGTCGCCAGGGGCAGAAGCGAGGTCTATCTCAAGGATCAGGGCGCGCTCGATCGCTACCTCGTCGATGCAGGGCTGCACGGCCGCGTGCTCGAAACCCGCGAGGGCGCGCGTTCGGGCGAGGACCTGCGCGCGCTGGTCGAACAGGCGCTGCGTTTCAGGAACATGCTCGGCTTTGCCCCGCGCCGCTACGACAGCGGGCTGATCGAGCAGATGGCGCTCTCGGGCGCGCTCGAACCCGCATTGTCGGACGAACTGCGCGCCGCTGCGCTCGAGCTGACCGCACGGCGGCTCGAGACCGGCGATCCGCTGGCCCGGTGGACCGCGCAATTGCTGGGTACCGGGCCGGACCAGGGCTCGGTCAGGTTTTCGAGGGTGTGGCGCGGGGTGACCGACGTCCACGATATCGACGGGCGCTTCCTCACCAGCACCGAGGCGCACCGGCTCCACGCCCTCGCAAGCGCGCAGGCCGAAACTTATGCGAGCCCGGTCCGGCTGGTCAAGGCGGCCGACACTCCGGCCGAGCCCGAACCGCCCGAGGATGACGAGGCTGCAGCCGACGAGCCCCTCACCCGGCCCACCGAGGATGCGATCACCCGGCCGACCCAGCTGCTCGATGCGATCTTTGCAGGCGGACGCAAGGGCATCTCGGTCCAGCGCTACAAGGGTCTTGGCGAGATGAACGCCGACCAGCTGTGGGAAACCACGCTCGATCCCGAAAATCGCGCGCTGCTGCAAGTCAAGGTCGAGGATGCCGACGTAACCGACGAGATCTTCACCCGGCTGATGGGTGACGTGGTCGAGCCGCGCCGCGAATTCATCCAGAACAATGCCTTGAATGTGGCGAACCTCGATGTCTGAAGCGTGCGGTTCGCTCCGGAACCGTGCGCCCAGCCCGCGGCAGGGATGACCGCATGACCGGCGAACACCACGGCACGACCCAACTCAAGCAAATCAGCTTCCTGCTGATCGTGGCGGTCGTGACCTTCATGCTGCTCGTGATTGTCTGGCCGTTCGCGACAACAATGTTATGGTCGGCGCTGGCGGCGATCATGTTTCAGCCGCTCTATCGATGGTCGCTCATCAGGTGCCGGGGCAAGCGCAACTGGGCAGCGGCGCTCGCGCTCACCATCATCCTGTTCGCCGTCCTGCTGCCGGCCTTCTGGATCGGGTCGCTGGTCGTCGCCGAAGCGGTCGAGGTGGTCAACACGGTCCGCCAGAGCCCGCTCGATCTCGCCGCATGGACCGAGACGATCTACAGCTGGCTGCCGGCGGCAGCGCAGGAAATCGTGCGCGAAAACGGCTGGAACAACATCGCGGTCCTGCAACAGCGGCTGGAAGGCGCGATCGGCGCGATCCTCGGCTGGGTTGCGGGGCAGGCGGTCTCGATCGGCGAGGGCGCGCTCAATTTCATCCTGAGCCTAGGGCTTGGCCTGTATGTCACCTTCTTCCTGCTGCGCGACGGCAAGCGGATCGGCGAGGCTATCCTCCATTCCGCCCCGATCGAGCGCGATATCGCCGACCGCCTCGCTGAGCGGTTCCTCGGCATCGTGCGGGCAACGATCAAGGGCTCGTTCGTGGTCGGCGTGGTCCAAGGGGCACTGGGGGGGATTACCTTCGCTGCCGTCGGCCTCCAGTCCTCGCTGCTGCTTGCCGTCCTTATGGGCCTGTTCTCGCTCATCCCGGCTGTCGGCACCGGGGTGGTGTGGGCGCCCGTCGGGATCTGGCTGGTGATCAGCGGCGAGGTCTGGCAGGGCGTCGTCGTGCTCGTCTCGGGGTTCTTCATCATCAGTTCGGCGGACAATGTGCTGCGGCCCATCCTGGTCGGCCGCGACACCGGGATTCCCGACTGGATCATCCTGGTCACGACCTTCGGCGGGCTGTCGCTGGTCGGCTTTTCGGGCATCGTTCTGGGGCCGCTCGTTGCTGGCCTGTTCCTCGCATGCTGGTCGATCCTGGGCGAACAGCGCGCCGAGGACGAGGAGGCCGCAAGGCTTTTTCGCACCCATGTGGATGCCGACGGCAAGGCGCGCGACAACCACGGCGCGCCTGAGGCCCAGAGCTCCCTCAAGCAGCCCGAAGAGGCGTAAGGCAGCGCGGATGCGATCGATGGTTGAACCGGGCAGTCAGGCTGAGCAGATCGGGCGTCTGCTGCTCGCGGTGATCGTTGTTCTGGTCCTGCCCGCGCTCCCGTTCGGGACCTATCTGATGTATCCCTTCGTGATCCTCACGACATGGTTTCACGAGATGGGCCACGGGCTGACCGCGGTCCTCGTGGGCCAGCATTTCGAGCAATTGCGGATCTATGCCAATGGCTCGGGCGTGGCCGAAAGTTTCGTGGCGGCCGACGCCTCGCCGCTCACGCTCGCCGCGATTGCCGCAGGCGGACCGCTCGCGCCCACCGTGGCGGGCGCGGGACTGATCATCGCGAGCGCGCATGCCAAGCTCTGGCGGCCGGTCTTGTGGCTGGTCGCGGCGGCTATCTTTGCATCGGTCATCATCTATGTCCGCTCGGCCGTGGGCTACGCCGTGCTGCCGCTCGTGGGCGCGCTGCTCGCGCTCATCGCGTGGCGGGCGCAGGCGGGCTTTGCGCGCTTTACCCTCCAGTTCCTCGGCGTGCTTGCCGCGATGAGCATGCTCCAGGATTTCAACTATCTGTTCACCGAGGAAGCCCTCATCAACGGCCAGCGGATCGTCTCCGACACCGGGCAGATCGAAGACGCGCTGTTCCTGCCGCACTGGTTCTGGGCCGGGTTGATCCTCGCGGTGTCGGCGCTGATGATCGGCGCGAGCCTGAGATATGCGCTTTCCGACAAACGCCGCCTGCCCCCCGCGCGCGCGCTGCCCGACAACGTTATCCGCTTTCGCCGTCCGAAGCGCTGAGGCTGCTCAGGAGGCGATTGTGAGCCGGTTGATCCCGCTCGCCTCGCCGCCTGCCTCGCCCGAAAGGCCGATGAAGATCGTATCGACGATCCGCGCCAGCTTCTCCTCGGTCAGCCTGTCGCCGAGATAGATCAGCGCATCGGGCAGCGTGTAGTTCGAGACCATCTGGTTGACGAGCGAGAGTGTCTCGTCGATCTCGAGCCCGGCAAAATAGCCATCGGCCTGCGCCTGGACGATGATCTCGCACAGATAATGATCGGCCAGATCGACATAGGAGCGCACTTTTTCCATGTTGGCCGCGCCCATCTCGCAGATGATGGTGAAGCTCTCGGGGTCTTCGCGCCAGCGCTCACGCGAGATCACGAAGCGCCTGCGGAAAAACTCGTACATCTTGCGGTTGGGAGCCAGATCGCTTGCCAACGTTTCTTCCATCGCGCGCAGGTGCGGGGCGAGCCAGGTCTGCGCGACCGCGTCGAACAGATCGTCATAGTCTTCGAACACTTGCTCGAACCGCGGGCGGGTGAGGCCGCTTTCGGCGATCGCGCCGGCATAGGAGATTTCCACTCCGCGCTCGCTCACCAGATCGAGGACCAGCCGGGCGATACGCTGGCGTTCGCTTTCGCGCGCTTCAGGGGAGAGGGCCATTCGCTGCCTTTCTTTGCTCGCAGCTACATAGAGCGCCAGCTCTCCGGCTTAAACCCCTCGAGGCATGGCGGGGCCAAAATTGTGCAGCGCAGCAGCGGGGCTATGCGCGCGCCGGGCCTTCGCGCGTCAGATGTCGTTCTTGCCCGCGATAATGTCGCGCGCCTGTTGCTCGAGCACCTTGAAGCGCTCGTAATCCGGCATCCGCGCGCGGAACCATTCAGCGATCCTGAGCAAGTCCTCGCCGTAATTGCCGGTCGGCATCATCGGCGGACCAAAGCTGATGACGAGGTTGGCATTATCGGCAAAGGCGGGGACGATCGGCACATTGGCGGCCCGGGCGATGTGATAGAAACCCGAGCGCCACTTGCCATCAGACTTGCGTGTGCCCTCACAGGCGATCACGAGCGCGAGTTCGTCACGCGCGGCAAATTCGGCGGCGACTTGTTCGGTGGCGTTGGCCTTGGAACTGCGATCGACCGGGATCCCCCCCATGTCGAGCATGAAGTTCTTCATTATGCCCTTGAACAGCGTGTGCTTGCCCATGAAATTGGGACGCACGCCTTCCTCGTGGGTGGCGCCGGTGAAGAACACGAAGTCCCAGTTGGTGGTGTGAGGCGCCCCGGCAATGACGAATTTTTTCAAGTGCTTGGGCAGCGGGGAATCGATCTTCCATCCCCTGAAATACCAGATGGCAAGGATAATGCG
Source organism: Erythrobacter sp. (assembly GCA_036835265.1). Lineage (GTDB taxonomy): Bacteria > Pseudomonadota > Alphaproteobacteria > Sphingomonadales > Sphingomonadaceae > Erythrobacter. The sequence continues at coordinate 27,295 of DAITMG010000031.1, forward strand.
GCGCACAATGCGCGAGAGCAGCGTGGGCTTGCGCGTGGGCACAGCGACAATTTTTTCCTCAAACAAAAGGCGCGACACTCCCGAAAGGCCAAGCTCTTGTGGACTAACATGGGTTAGGTACGCAAGGGCAAGTGTAGCGGTTGCGGGCGAACCAACCGCTTGCTGCGCTCACGTTCCAGCGAGGCCCGTAATCCACCGATCGAACACCCGGCCAAACTGGAAGGTGAAGAATCCGGCGATCAATAGCCCACCGATCACAATTCCGCGCACATGAAAGCGATGCTTTTGCCAGTTGTGACTACGGGCCGTGCGCCAGATCTCGACGCTGGTGAACAGCGTCAGGCCTGACAGGATCCAGATCGGGCTGATGTCTCCGGCCTTGGGGATCAGAAAACTCACCAGCGCGGTCGTGATCATTGCCGACAGCCAGACGTAGCCGAGCACACGGTGCGGCCTGTCGCCGCGCGGGCGGACCAGCATGACCGGGGTCAGCACCAGCGCCACGGCCAAAGTGACGATATGCACCCACATCGGCCAGGGCAGCAGGCCCCACTCGCTCTGCCCGCGTATCAGAGCGGTTCCCATAGCACCCAGCATGCCAAGCGTGCCCAGTGCCAGGATGTAATCAAGCTTCTGCGGATCCCGCCGAAGCTTGGCATCGTGCTGCTGGAAGCGCTGCAAATCCATTGGCGATCCCCTGATAACCAAACGCCATCCTAACGCCGCCGCGCTCATTTTCGAGAAGAAAAGTCACTTACATCCGGAAAACCCCAAAGCGGGGCGCCTCCGCAATCGGCGCCTCAAGACAGGCCGACAAAGCAAGCCCCAACACGTCGCGGGTCTGGACCGGGTCAACCACCCCGTCGTCCCACAACCGCGCGGTGGCGTAATAGGGGTTGCCCTCGTCCTCGTATTTCTGGCGGATCGGGGCCTTGAATGCCTCGGCCTCCTCGGGCGTCCAAGTCTCGGCGTCGCGGTGGACGGTGGCGAGGACCGATGCGGCCTGTTCGCCGCCCATCACCGAAATGCGGGCGTTGGGCCAGGTGAACAGGAAGCGCGGGCTATAGGCGCGCCCCGCCATCCCGTAGTTCCCGGCACCAAAGCTGCCACCGATCACCACGGTGAGCTTGGGCACGGAGGCGGTGGCGACTGCGGTGACCAGCTTCGCGCCATGCTTGGCGATGCCCTCCGCCTCGTATTTCCCGCCGACCATGAAGCCGCTGATGTTCTG
>DAITMG010000032.1:0-28520 GCA_036835265.1 Erythrobacter sp.
GAGCATCTGGGCACCGAGATCGCGTTCGTCTCGCGCTATGTCGAGAACCACCAGAAAGAGCTCACCCACATCAGCAGCGACCTCGATCTGCCGATGGGGCCGGGTTATCGCGATTCCCGCGACGACAGCTATTGCTGGCACATCGCCCAAGGGCGGCTGCCGCAGTTGATCCAGGATCCGGCCGATCATCCCTTTGCGCAGACGATCGCGATCACCCACCTGCTGCCGGTCGGCTGCCACCTCAACGTGCCACTCAAGCTCTCCGATGGAACGGTGTATGGCAGCTTCTGCTGCCTCAGCCGCGCGCCCGACCGCAGCATGACCGAGCGCGACCTGGGCGTGCTCAAGGCGTTTGCCGCGCTGGCGGCGGAGCAGATCGAACGATCGCTCCAGTGCGATGCGGAACGCGAGCTCAAGCAGCGTCAGGTGCGCGAACTCATCGACAACCGTGCGCTCACGATCCTGCACCAGCCGATCGTCGAAATGGGCAGCGGTCGCCCGGTCGGGGTCGAATGTCTCGCGCGGTTCCCCGATGCGGATGTGCGTGGGCCGGACAAATGGTTCAACGATGCCGCCGATGCCGGGCTGGGGGTCGAGCTGGAAATCATGGCGATCGAGGCCGCGCTCGAGAGCGCCCGGTTTCTTCCGCAAGGCGCCTACGTCTCGATCAACGCGTCGCCCGCCACTGTCCAATCAGGACGGCTTGAAGCAATCCTGTCCGCTCACGCCGAACGCCAGATCGTGGTCGAATTGACCGAACACCACGCGGTCGAGGATTTCGGAACATTGCAGCGGCATCTGAGGGCGCTGACCCCTTATGCCCGGATCGCGATCGACGATGTCGGTGCGGGCTATGCGGGGTTGCGGCATCTTGTCGACCTTGCACCCGATCTGCTTAAGCTCGACATGTCGCTGACGCGCGACATTCACAAGGACGTGGCGCGCCAAGCGCTCACCACAGCGATGGTCCATTTCGCGCGTGACATCGGGGCAAAGCTGGTGGCCGAAGGGGTCGAATGCGAAGAGGAGCGCGACGTTCTGGTCGATCTCGAAGTCGATCTGGGGCAGGGCTATTTCTTCGCGCGCCCGATGCCGGTCGTCAACAGCGCGCAGATGATGCTGCAAGGCATGCTCTGACGCCTGCGCTGGCGCGCGCGATCACCTCTGCCACCTCTGTCCAAACGTTCTTGAACCCGGATCGATCACCGCGCACAGTCGCGGCCCGCATGGCCGCGCACAGTCGCGGCCCGCAGGAGAGGATCGCACATGACCAGCTACACTCAGATCAACGTCGAGAAGGCCGAAGGCGTTGCCACTATCACCTTGAACCGGCCCGAGAAGATGAACGCCTACACGCGCACGATGGGCGAGGAGATCATCGCGGCGATGGACGAGATCGACGCCGATGACGGCGTGCGCGCGGTCATCTTCACGGGCGCGGGCGAGCGCGCCTTCTGCGCAGGGGCCGACCTGACGCCCGAGAACGGGGGGCAGGTGTTCGCAAGCGGCGAGGCGGTCGAAGACCTGTCGGATAGCCGCGTGCGCGATGGCGGGGGGCTTTTGACGCTTCGCTTGTTCGAGAGCAAGAAGCCGCTGATCGCAGCGTGCAACGGGGTGGCCGTGGGCGTGGGCGCGACGATGCAACTGGCAATGGACATTCGCCTGGCGAGCGAGACGGCGCGCTATGGCTTCGTCTTTGCGCGGCGCGGGATCGTGCCCGAAGCGGCCTCCTCGTGGTTTCTGCCGCGGCTGGTGGGGATCTCGAAGGCGCTCGAATGGTGCTATTCGGGCCGGGTGTTCGATGCAGCGGAGGCCAAGGAAGGCGGGCTCGTGCGATCGGTCCATGCCCCCGGCGCGCTGCTGAGCGAGGCGCGCACGCTCGCGCGCGAGATCGCCCAGAACACCAGCGCGGTCTCGGTCGCGCTGACGCGGGCGATGATGTGGCGCCTGATGAATGCGGACCACCCGATGGAGGCGCACAAGATCGACAGCCGCGCCATCTACACCCTCGCGCGCAGCGCGGATGCCAGCGAAGGGATCGCGAGCTTCCTCGAAAAGCGCAAGCCCAGCTATCCGGGCAAGGTCAGCGAGGATATGCCCGCATTCTATCCGTGGTGGGAGCCGCGCCGCTACGAATAGGCCGAGCGCGCCCTCTTGCCAGCCGATATGGTTTCATGGGAAACGAACGGACATGAAGCACGGCGATCCGCGGGCACACGACGAGACGGCGGCGCAGCCGGCCGGTGCACAGCCGGCCGATGGGCAGCCAGGGGGACGCATTGCGCCAGGCGGCGGCGACCTTGCAGGCTTTCTACCCTACCAGCTTTCGGTTGCGTCCAACGCGGTCAGCACGCTGATCGCCGAGCGCTATCGCGCCCGCTTTGCGCTCAAGATCCCGGAATGGCGCGTGATCGCGGTGCTCGGCGACGGCGGGGGCGAGGGTGCTGCACCGGCGCCTGCTCACGCGCAGGCGCAGGCAATGACGCAGCGCGAGATCGGCAAGGCGACGCTGATGGACAAGGTCGCCGTGAGCCGCGCTTGCAAGGTGCTCGAGGAGCGCCGGCTGATCGCGCGGGTGCCCAACACCGACGATGGCCGCTCGCACCTGATGCAACTGACGGCAGATGGCAAGGCGATCCACGAGGAAGTCATGCCGCTTGCCCGCATGACCGAGCGCGAGCTGTTTGCAGGGTTCGACCCGGCCGAGCGCAAGGCGCTGCGCACCATGCTTGCGCGGTTGCGTGCGCGGGCACAGGAGCTTGGCTCGGGTTCGCTCTGACGCGAAAAGCCCGGATGCCGCGAGGCACCCGGGCTTCGTGCGGGTCAGGCGCGGCCCCTTGCGCCTAGCCGTTGATCAGCGCGTCGTTGATCGAGCAGGCCGCCGGGCCAAGGATGACGATGAACAGCACCGGCAGGATGAACAGAATCAGCGGCACCGTCATGATCGCGGGCAGCCGCGCGGCCTTCTCCTCGGCGCGCATCATGCGCTCGTTGCGGAACTCGGCCGAGAGCACGCGCAGCGCGCTCGCGAGCGGGGTGCCGTAGCGCTCGGTCTGGACCATGGTGGTGACAACGCCCTTCACCGCTTCGAGATTGACGCGGTAGGCAAGGTTGTTGAACGCCATGCGGCGCTCGTTGAGGAAGCTCAGTTCGATCGCGGTAAGCGCGAATTCGTCGCCGAGTTCGGGATAGGCGCGGCCCAGTTCCTTGGCCACGCGGTTGAACGCGGCATCGACGGTGAGGCCCGCCTCGGCGCAGATCACCAGCAGATCGAGCGCATCGGGCAGGCCCTTCTGGATTTCCTTGGTGCGCTTGGATGCCTTGTTGGAGAGATAGATCTCGGGCCCCTTGTAGCCGACAAACAGCATCGCGCTGACGCCAGCAAGCCGGGTCATCGGGCTCCAATCGGGGAAATACTCGATCACGTAGATAACCAGAAAACCCAGCAGCCCGAGCACGATCGGGCCGATCGCGCGCAGGCCGATGATGTAGACCGCGAATTCCTTGTTGCGATAACCGGCATGGGCGAGCTTCTGCTGCACGGCCTCGAGCTGGCTTTGCTGGAGAACGTTGAGCCGGCCGAGCTGATCCTTGACCTTCGCGGTGCCCTTGGACCTGCGCGAGAGGCTGGTGCGCTTCTTCGCGCCCGAGGCCATGATCCCGGCCTTCAGTTCCTCGCGCCGCGCGTTGAGCGACTTGACGCGCTTGGCCATCGGATCCTTGATCGTGACCGCGGCATAAATCGCCAGGATCGTGGCGAAGGCGGCGAGGCCTGCAAGCACGGTGCCGACGGTGATGACGTCGAAGCCGAGGAGCATTGGGCCTGCTGGTTGTTGGATGACCATGGTGCGGGGCTCCGGGCTTCAGATTTCGAAACTGACCATCTTGGCCATGATGAAGACGCCGATGCCCATCCAGACAAGGCCGCCAAGCCCGGTGACGATCAAGCGATCATCGACGAAGAAGTCGCCGATATAGTTCGGGTTGATCCACCAGATGAGGCCGAAGACGATGAACGGGAGCGAGCCGACGATATAGGCCGAGGCCTTCGATTCAGAGCTCATTGCCTTGATCTTGAGCTTCATCTGGGCGCGCTTGCGCAACACGTCTGCCAGGTTCGAGAGCGTCTCGGCGAGGTTGCCCCCGGTTTCGCGCTGGATCGCAAGCGTGATGCAGAAGAAGTTGAATTCGGGGATGCCGAGGCGATCGGCGGTCTCCTGGAGCGAATCCTCCATCGTCTTGCCGATCTTGATCCGCTCGACGATGCCCTTGAACTCGACCCCGACCGGGCCGCTCACTTCCTGCGCCACCACCCCGAGGGTCTCGGTCACCGGCAGGCCAGAGCGAAGGCCGCGAACCAATAGCTCGATGCCGTCGGGAAACTTGGAATTGAACTTGTTGGTGCGACCTTTGATGAAGTAGCCGACCACCATATGCGGGATGCCCGCACCGACCAGCGCGCCGACGCCCAGCGCCAGAAGCGCGGCGCCTGACTGCAGGTAGGCCAGCACGGCGATCGCCAATGAAAGGCCCACCGAGATATAGATGTATTGCGAGACCGTCCAGCTCTTGCCGGTGCGATCGAGCCGCACGGCAAGCGCCTCGAGGCGCGATCCGGAGCCGGCGACCTTGTAGGTCTTGGGCCGGCGCGCGGCGATCGCCTTCTTGAACTGCGATTCGACCTTCGCATCCATGCTTTCCGAATGGCGAAACCGCAGCGATTGTACGCGCCGCTTCTGCGCTTTGGCGACGTTGGAATTGGCGAGCAGGGTATAAATGCCGACGATCAGGCCGAAAATCACAAGCGTGATGATGAGTGTCTGAAGAAAGTTCATCGATTGCGTCCTGCCTGATCCTTGGTCTTCTCTAACTCGCCTCGTTCAGCCAGCCTCGGCCGCTGCGTGCGGGCGAAGCGATGCCGAGCTGTGCTGCTTATTCGGCAGGCTCGGCTACCTTGTCCTTCTTGGGCAGCAGCGACTTGAGATCGAAACTGGCCAACAGGGATTTCTTCTCCGTCGGACTGTCCTCGAAATCCTCGATGTTCGCGCCGATCACGCGTTCGGCAATCTGCTTGATCGCTACGGTCGCTTTGCTCGAGCGGTTGGCATCGACGAACACCTGGCCCAGCTTGGCCGCATTGGAAGCCGCCTTGATGTCGTAGGGTACGCCGAAATCGATCCGCCGCTCGATCGAGGCCTCGAAATCCGCCTTGCTGATTTCGGCCAGCGCCGGCTGGAGCTTGTTGGCGATGATCATCGGGTGGGCATGCGGCGCGTTGGCCTTGAGCCACGACAGAATGCGGATCGTGTCGCGTGCGCTTGCGAGGGTGAGTTCGCACACCAGCAGCACAACGTTCACGTCGGCGAGCAGCTGCGGAAAGTTGATCAGCATGTTGCGCGGCATGTCGATGACGGTCATCTCGAAGGCTTGGCGAAACTCCTCCTCGAGCTGCACGAAGGCCGAGCCATCGGTCATCAAGGGCACGTTGATCGGTGCCTCGGCCGAAAGGATCGAGAGATTGTCGTTCGCACGGATCATCGCGCGCTCGATGAACAAGCCGTCGATCCGGCTCGGATTGTCGATCGCATCGGTCAGCCCGCGGCCGGGCTCAAGATCGAGCGCGAGTGCGCCGGTGCCGAAATGGACGTCGAGATCGAGCAGCGCGGTGGGCGCGCTGTGCACGTCGGAAAACAGCCAGGCGAGCGAGGTCGCCAGCATCGAGGCACCGACGCCGCCGCGCGTGCCGACAACGGCGGTCGAGATGTGACGCTTGGCAGCATCGCCATCGCCCGCCTTGGGCGAGGTGAAGACAGCGAGCGCCTGGTTGAGCGCATCGTGGACCTGCTGGGCGGACAGCGGCTTGAGGAGATAATCGTGAATGCCGCTCGCGAGCAGGTCGCGATACAGCCGCACATCGTTGACCTGGCCGATCGCGATCACGACAGTGCCGGGCTCGCAGACCTCGGCAAGCGCGTTGATATCGTTGAGCGGATCGCCGCTTTCGGAAAGATCGACCATCAGGATCGCCGGCGACGCGCTTACGGAGAGCGACTGGACGGCGTTGCGCAGGCCTCCCTTGTTGCACTTCTCCGGCTGCCAGCCCATCTCGATCACCACCGGGCGCAGGATATCGAGCGCGGCCTCGTCGCAGATATAGGCGGCAAAGGGATCGCGATTGCCGGGAAGTCCGGATTTCCAGGGAGCGTTCATCGGTCAGTTTCCTCCAGCAAAATCAGTTGCCACTCGGGGCGCCAGCACCGGCCCCGCCAGCGCCGCCCGAGCGGTAGATGCCGATGGCGCCCCGCGCCGGGTCGACGGGACGGTCAGTGGATGCCTTCTGGCCTTCGAGCAGGTCTTCAGGATTGGCGACCATCGCCGCCATGTTCGAATTGACGGCGCAACCGTAGTTCGGGCTCGTCGCATTGAGCAGGTTGAGGTCCGATTTTTTCGACCAGTCGGGGCAACCGGGCACTTCCGCGGTCGAGCGGGTGATGACAATGCGAGCCTCGCCCGGCTGCACAAATCCCGCGGTGGTGGGCGCGGTCGGGCTGATGATCAGGCCATAGCGCCCCGCCAGCTCGTTGACCGCTTCGCGGACTGCGGGATTGGCGCTGGGATCATCGACCGAGACGCGGTCGCCATAGCCAAGGTCCATCGCCTCGAACCAGCCGTTGAGACGCGCCTGTTCCGAAATCGCGAGCCCTGAATTCTCGGTCGAGACGTCGAGCGTGAAGGTCTGGCGCTCGACCACGGGCTGCTTTTGCGAATAGAGCGTGTTGTTGGTGGCCATCCCGCCGCAACCTGCGAGCGCAAGGCCGAGGCTTGCCGCAATGAGCAGGCGGGTCGAAATCTTCAAGGGCGCTGTGTGCATCGTCTTAACCTCGTGTCTGGAGCCCGCAGGCCTACATGCTGAAGCCGGGCTTGGCGGTTTCGGCAGCGCGTTCGGTGCGCCCCTTGTTCTTGCGATCCTTGGTGTCCGCGCGGCGCGGCTCGATCGCGTCCTGGTCTTCAGCCGCGTTCAGCTCGGGCGTGGGCGCCGTCGGCTCCTTGGCGGTCGGCCCGGGGCGTTGCTCGCCCGAGACGCCATTCTGGTTCCTGTAGCCGAGCAGCTGCTGGAACTCGTTCGCGGTGTGGAAGCCATCGGTCGGCAGTTTGATGTCCTTGGCATCGACCGGCTCGACGAGATAGGGGGTGACGATGATCACCAGCTCGGTCTCGCCGCGGTTGAACTGGCGCGAACGGAAGAGATTGCCCAGAATCGGCAGGTCGCCGAGGCCCGGGGCCTTGTCGATCGCGTTTTGCGAGTTGTTGCTCATGAGCCCGGCAATCATGAAGCTCTGGCCCGAGCCCAGCTCGATCGTCGTCTCGGTGCGCCGGGTGGTGAGCGCGGGCACCTGGAAGCCGTTCAGCGTGATCGCGCCCTGGCTCGAAAGCTCCGAGACCTCCGGGCGAACGCGCAGCGAGATCCGGCCGTTGGAAAGCACGGTCGGGGTGTATTGCAGCTGCACGCCAAATTCGCGGAACTGGATCGCGACGTTGCCCAGACCCTGGCTGATCGGGATCGGGAATTCGCCCCCTGCAAGGAAGGTTGCGGTCTCGCCCGAGAGCGCGGTCAGATTGGGCTCCGACAGTGTCGTGATAAGGCCGACGCGCTCGGCGAGATCCAATGCGCCCAGCACATCGAGCCCGAACAATTGGCCAAGCCCGCCCAGGGTCGTCTGGCCGTTGGAGTTGACCGCGGTGCCCGGGATTTCGAAATCCTCAAACAGCGCAGCGCCAGTGGCGGGATCGAACGCCTGAGTACCTTGGGGCGTCAGGACCGGGACCTGACCCACCAGCGCGGGTTGGACAACCCCGTTGCCGCCTGCGAGCGGACCGCCGAAATTGACTTCGCCATTGGTGAAGTTGCGGCCCGTGCCGATCACCCCGCGAAAGCCGCCGGTGCCCGCATCGAAGGTCGTGAGATTGCCGCCGATCGTGCGCACCAGGCTGCGGCTGACTTCGGCGAACTTGACCTGAAGATTGACCTGCAACGGCGTTGCGGTGCGCAGACGGGTGATCACATTGGCGTTATCGCCGAGAAACGCCTGGACGAGGCGCTCGGCTTCCGAGGCGTCTTCCGGGCTCGCGACAGTCCCGGTCAAGAGCACGGTGTTCGAACCCATCGTGGCAACGCCGATCTTAGCCTCGGGCATGGCCAGCGCGAGCATCTGGTCGATGCTGCCGATATTGTTGCCAACGCGCACATTGGCTGACCAGATGATGTCGCCGCGCGCGTCGCTGGCATAGATCGTCGTCTCACCGCCCGAGCGGGCGAAGACATAGAGCTGGCGCTGTGATTTGATCTGGACATCGGCGATGCCCTCATTGGCCACGAACACGTCCGTCATGGATCCGGGCACGGTGACGAGTTCGCCCCGGCCGATCGACAGGACGATATCCTGCGACGGACTGCGGATTTGCTGCGCCTCGGCAATGGTCGGCGCGGTGAGGCCGCCCAAAGGCGCGGCAAGAGCGATGGCGCTGATGAACGCCTTGGCAACGAGATTGCGTGTCATGGTTCGGCCCCCGGTGGTCTTTGTTGCGGTGCCGCTGGCATCCTCGCGATGCGGCGGTGAGCCCTGGCTCATGGATCTTTGCGGCGCGTGCATTGTTCTTCTCAGCCTCTATTTGATGAGCGTCGCTGCGGCTGCGGGCATCACATCGCCCGCCTCGCCGACACCGCGCGCGGTGGTCTTGACAAGATTGTCGGCGGCCGCCTTGGCTTGATTGCCGGCGCCGTCGACTTCGACTTCGCGGGCGGCTCCGCCCCGCACGACCCGCACGATCGGGCCCGACGGAGTGCCCTCGAACCCGCGCCCGGCATTGCGGGCTGCGGCGAGCGCGCGCTGCTGCTCGACCTGAATCCGAGCTTCCTCTTCGGCGCGCCGACGCTTGGCTGCGGCTTCATCTTCGGGCAGCGTCTTGCGCTGGAAGCGCGAGACATCGCCGCCGGTCTGGAAGGTCGTGCCGCGATCGACGGGCTTGATCATCGCGGTGCGCAGGATGCGCTCCTCTTCTTGCGGGGTTGCGCCTTCGGGTATCACGATCTCGCCCGAGGCGATTGCGCGCTCGAGTTCGGCCTGATTGTCCGCGAGCGAGCGCAGCACGAGGCTCAGAGTGCCGAGCGTTTGCGCGACGGCAACCTTCTCGGCGAGTTGGGGCGTCACTTCGAGTGTCACGGTGTTGAAGTTGCGCACAACCGTCTTGCCCTGGTCGTTGGTGACCTGTTCGGTCGTCTGGTCGGTCGCGAGGACGCGCAGGTTGCGAAGGACGGTCTCGGAAGTCTTGAGCGGGCGGCCTTCACCTTCGACCGTCTGGGTCAGCATGAGGTCGACCCGGTCGCCCGGAAAGATGAAGCCTGCAACGCCGGTGCGCTCGGACACCGGCACAGTCACCGCGCGCATGCCCGGGCCAAGTGCGGCAGCAAGGAAGCCGCGGTCGCCCGGCTTGACCAGCGCGCCGACCGTGAGTGGCTGACCGGCGGTGACCGGAAACCGGACCACCGTGCCGATCAGGCCTTCAATATCGGATTCGCCTTCGATGTAGTAGGCATCCTGGACCAGTTCTTCGGGCCATTGCTGGAAGCCCAAGGCATCGGCCGTGATGATCGTGCCGGCGGCAAGGCCGCGATTGGCGACGAGCACCTTGGGACCCTGCGGCTGCGGCACGGCGGCTTCGGCCTGCGGAGCGGAGGCACCCGAGAAGAGGCTACGGGCAGCGAGCGCTGTGCCGATTGCGATGATCAGCGCCCCCAACAGCAGTACCAGTTTCTTCCTATCCATGGCTTTTCAAGCCCCCTCGTGTTCGGCCCATAAGTGATTTCCGGGCGGGTATGGTTTCGATGCGTAAGGCCAAAACGGTTAAAATCAGGTTCATCGCGCGCGCTTACCGTTATCGATTCAGGCGAGCCCGGCTGGTGGCAGGTAGGTCATCGCCATCACCCACAAGGCGCCCGCAGTGATCGCCACCCCGTAAGGCAGCTTGCCCGGCGTCTCGGGCTTGAAGACCACCCGGCGCACGACGAAGCCGACCGCAATCAGCCCGCCGATCATCGCCATCACGACAAGCAGCTGCATGAAGTCATAAGGTGTGAACCACAGCGCAAGGGCACCGAGCAGCTTGACATCGCCGCCGCCGATCATGCCGAGCGCGAACAATCCGGCAAAAGCTGCAAAGACGAGCAGGGCAAAGCCCAGCTGCACGGCCATGTCCGGCCACAGCGCCATCCCGCTGGCAAACCAGAACACCGGCGCCCCGAGCGCGATAGCGATGTTTAGCGAATTGTAGATCTTGCGGCTGCGGATATCGGTGATCGCGGCGATAACCAGCGCAATTGCCAAGCTCGCCAGCAGTGCGTACTGAAGATGAACCATGTCCGGCTCTGCCCCTTGCTGCCGACAGACGCCCGCGGTCCATCGTCTCTGACGGGGCTTGCTACAGGTGAGTGTTTAACAAAAAATAACCAAAACCGGAGGCTTCCCATTCACGAGAACCTTGAGGCCGATGCGCCGCGCGCCGAGGAAATGCTCGGGCCGATCGACCGCCGGACAATCCCGCCCCATGCAACAGAATGCCGCTGGGTGCTGAGCGATGGTCATGAGCTGCGCCGGATCGACTGGCCGCTTGCCAGCCAGAGCGCTGCGCGCGGATCGATCCTGTTCGTCCCCGGGCGCGGCGATCATTACGAGAAATATCTCGAGAGCCTCGAGGAATGGCACCGGGCAGGCTGGCGGGTCACTGCTTCTGACTGGCGCGGACAGGGCGGCAGCGGGCGGTTGGGCAAGGACGCGGTGACGGGCCATATCGAGGATTTTGCGATCTGGATCGACGACCTGGCCGAGGTGTGGTCGCGCTGGGTGGCAGAAACGCCCGCGCCGCACGTTCTCGTGGGCCATTCGATGGGCGGCCACCTCGTCATGCGCGCAGCTGTCGAACAGCGCATCGCGCCTGATGCGGTGATCCTCTCGGCACCGATGCTGGGGATGAAGGGCCCGCCCCTGCCGCTCCCCTTGCTGCAGGGCGTCGCCAGCCTCATGACCCGGATCGGCGACCCTGCGCGCCAGGCGTGGAAATGGAGCGAGAAGCCCGGCGAGATGCCGGCGGACCGCGAAGCCCTCTTGACCCACGATCCCGAGCGCTATGCCGATGAAGCCTGGTGGCGCGAGACGCGCCCCGAGGTCGTGATGGGGCCTGCCAGCTGGCGCTGGGTCGAGCGCGCCTATGCCTCGTGGCGCAAGCTCGAGCGGGTCGGCGCGATGGAGGCGGTCGAGGTGCCGGTCCTGATCGTCTCGACGAACGGGGACAAGCTCGTCAGCCATCCCGCCAATGTCCGCGCGGCGGAACGCTTGCCGCGCGGAGAAATGCTTGAATTCGGCCCCGAGGCGCATCACGAGATCCTGCGCGAGGAAACCGCCGTCAGGGCGCGCGCGATGCGCGGGATCGCCGAATTCCTCGATCGGGTGGCTCCGGCCAGCATCATCGGATGAGCGCATCCATCCACGATTTCGCCGTCATTGGCGCCGGCATTGCGGGCGCGAGCCTTGCCGCCGAGCTTGCTCCGCATGCGCGCGTGCTGGTGCTCGAGGCCGAGGATGCGCCTGGCTATCATTCAACCGGCCGCTCCGCCGCCTTTTGGGCCGAGTCCTATGGCGGGCCGGGGATCGTCCCGCTGACGCTGGCATCGGGCGCGTATCTGCGCGACCACGGTTTTCTGCGTCCGCGCGGCGCGCTCTCTATCGGGAAGGCCGGCGACAAGGCCGCGCTCGATGCCTTCGTCGCGACGTTCGCGCGCTCCGGCGTCTCGCTCGAGCGATTGAGCGGCGCTGCGGTACAGGGCAAGGCTGCGCAGGTGCGCAAGGCGTGGTGCGATGCGGTGTGGGAGCCGGGCTGCGCCGATATCGATGTCGCCGGGCTCCACCAGCAATATCTCGCGCGCCTCAAACAGGCGGGCGCGCAGCTAGCCTGCCGCGCAGGCGTCGTCCGGATAGAGCGCGCGCAAGGCGTTTGGACAATCACGACCGAAGGTGGTGATACCCACCGGGCTCACCGCATCGTCAACGCCGCCGGGGCCTGGGCCGATGGAATTGCGAGGATCGCAGGGGTTCGCGCCATCGGGATCGAGCCCAAGCGGCGCACCGTCGCGCAATTGCGGGTCGCGCCCGCGGCGCCCGCTGACCTGCCGCTGGTGCTCGACATCAACGGGAGCTTCTACTTCAAGCCCGACAATGGCCGCATCTGGCTGAGCCCGCATGACGAGATCGCGAGCGAGCCGTGCGATACCGCGCCCGAAGAGCTCGACGTCGCGCTGGCGATCGACCGGTTCGAGGCGGCGACCAACTGGCGGATCGAAGCGGTCGAGCGGCGCTGGGCGGGCTTGCGCAGCTTTGCGCCCGATCGCCTCCCCGTGTTTGGTGAGGATCCGCTGGTCGAGGGGTTTTTCTGGTTTGCCGGCCAAGGCGGTTTCGGCATCCAGACCGCGCCCGCCGCCGCGCGCCTTACCGCGCAGCTCATGCTCGGCCACGCGCGCGATGCGATGACGCGCGACCTCGATGCGAGCGCCTACGCGCCGGAGCGTTTTTGCGAGGGAATCCGCGCGCAAGCGGGCTAGCCAAGCGCTGCACAATTTCCTAACAAATGTGGGTTTCAACCGCAGGAGGGGAAGGGGCGATGGCTCACAAGTTCGAGATCTACAAGGATAAGGCCGGCGAATATCGGGTGCGCTTCAAGTACAATTCGGAAATCATGTTCTCGACCGAGGGCTATTCCAGCAAGGCGAGCGCTCAGAACGCGATCGAATCGATCAAGAAAAACGGTCCCGAAGCCGCGATCGAAGACAACAGCTGAACGCCTGACCAGGCCGGTCTCAGCGGGTGCGTCCTCGCCGCGAGGATGCGCCCGTTCGTGCCCGTAAGGCTACCCGTTCGATGAGGCGCAGACCCGCCTCAGCTGACCGCCGCGATGCGATGCGCGGCTTCGCTTGCCAGCCGGTCGACGCGCTCATTTCCAGGATGTCCGGAATGGCCCTTAACCCAGTGCCAGGTGACCTGGTGCGGGCGCGCGGCCTCGATCAGGTCGTGCCACAGGTCGGCGTTGCGCACCGGCTTTTTGCTGGCATTGACCCAGCCGTTGCGCTGCCAGCCGTGAATCCACTTGTTCATCCCGTCGAGCACGTACTTGCTGTCGGAATAAAGATCGACCGCGCAGGGCACGATCAGCGCGTTGAGGCCCTTGATCGCAGCGGTCAGCTCCATGCGGTTGTTGGTCGTGTCGGCTTCGCCGCCCGAGAGCTCTTTCTCGTGCACTCCCATCCGCAGGAGCGCCGCCCAGCCGCCCGGCCCGGGATTGCCCTTGCATGATCCGTCGGTGAAAATGGCGACCTGTTTCATCGTTTTCGTCATCGAGCTTCTGTGGCGCAGCCGCGCGGTTCAGGCAAACATAGCGACGCCGTCGCGGGCATAAACCTGCGCGCGGCGCGCGAATTGCATCGGGTCCTTGCGCGTGACCAGCGCATCGGCGGGCGTATCGAGCCAATCCTCGGCGCGGCTCGCGACGAAGCGCAGCGCCGCGCCCACCGCGATCTCGGGCATCATCGCGCGCTCTTCGGGCTCGAGCGGGCGCACACGCTCATAGCCTTCAAGCAGCGCTGCGCCGAGTTGCGGCAGATAGGTCGAGCCGGTATCGAAACACCAGGCGGTGTGCGTGACGGCAAGGTCGAGTGCCATTGCGCCCGAGCAGGCGAAGTAGAAATCGATCAACCCGGTGACGCGCTCGCCGAGCATGAGGACATTATCGGGGAAGAGATCGGCGTGGATCTGGGCTTGCGGGAGGCGGTCAAGCTCGAGACCGGCGGCAGCGCGCGCGGGCACGAGGACGTGCGGGAGCTCGGGATGGATCGAGGCGAGCGCCGCCTCGCCGCAGCGCTCGAGCACGGCGGCGTTCGAGGCGAAATCCATCGTGTTCGTGCGGGTCAGCGGGAAGTCGGCGCTGGCGAGGTGCATCCGCGCCAGCACTTCGCCCACACTGCGCGCCTGGGCACGCGTCGGCGCGCTGGGCGAGACGCCGGGCAGAAACTCGATCAGCGCGACCGCCTTGCCGCCCTCCATCCGGTAGACAGCTCCGCTCCGGTCATGGATCGTGCGCGGAACCGGGCAGTCCCTCGCGGCGAGGTGATCGAGCAGGCCAAGGAAATAGGGCAGATCGTCAAGCTTGATCCGCCGTTCATACATCGTCAGGATGAAACGCGCGCCCGCGCCAGCATCGCCGCTACCGGTGGTCTCGATCAGCCAGTTGGAATTGGACACGCCCTCGGCGATCCCCTTGGCTGAAACCAGCTCCCCCACGTCGTATCGCGCCACGAGCGCGGCGAGCTCTTCTGCCCCGAGATGCGTGTAGACAGCCAAGCTGGCAGCCCGTTACTCGGTCAGCTGGCGCGGGAGCTTGAACACCATGGTCTCGACGGTGTGCATGATCGTTTCCTCGCGCACGTCGCGCATCTTCGCCAGCGCATCGACGACTTCGCGCACCAGCACTTCGGGCGCGCTCGCCCCCGCAGTGAGGCCGACGGTTTCGATGCCTTCGAGCCAGGTGGGGTCGATCTCGGAAGCGCGCTGGATCAGCCGCCCGGGAGTCCCCAGCCGCTCGGCCACCTCGACCAGCCGCAGCGAATTGGAGGAATTGGGCGCGCCCACCACCAGCACCAGGTCGCAATCGGTCGCGAGTTGCTTGACTGCTGCCTGCCGGTTGGAGGTCGCATAGCAGATGTCCTCCGCCTTGGGCCCGAGGATGTTGGGATAGCGCCATTCGAGCGCCTCGATCACCTCGCGCGTGTCATCGACGCTCAGCGTTGTCTGGGTAAGATAAGCGAGCGGCTCGTCGGGATCGAACGGGAGCTTGTCGACATCCTCGATGTTCTCCACCAGCGTCATCTGCCCCGGCGGCACCTGCCCCATCGTGCCGATCACCTCCGGGTGACCATCGTGGCCGATGAAGATGATGTGCATGTCCTTCTCGATCAGGCGCTCGGCCTGGCGGTGGACCTTCGAGACGAGCGGGCAGGTTGCATCGACATACAACAGCTTGCGCCGCCGCGCCTCGGCCGGGACCGATTTGGGCACGCCATGCGCGCTGAACACGACCGGCGCATCGTCAGGCACCTCGTCGAGTTCCTTGACGAAGATCGCGCCCTTGGCCTTCAACGTCTCAACAACATATTTGTTGTGCACGATCTCGTGCCTCACATAGACCGGTGCGCCGTAGCGCTCGAGCGCCTTCTCGACGATCTCGATCGCCCGGTCGACGCCGGCGCAAAAGCCGCGCGGCGCGGCGATCAGAAGCTTGAGCGGCATGAGCGATGCGCCCGGTTGGGAAGATGGCGGCTCGAGGGCGGACTCGGGAAAGGGCGCGTTCATGCTTGACCCTCTAGCGCTTTTGCCCTGTGCCCGCTAGGGCGTTGCTGCGCTCCGCGCCCGCTCGGGCGCCGTGCAGGATGGGGCGCGGGACGGGCCTCGTCCGAACGCCATTTGAGGAAGCTTGCTTGAAGATGAGAATTGCCGCGCCCGTGCTGCCCCTGCTGCTCGCTGCGATCGGACTTGCGGGTTGTGCCCGCGACGGCGAACTCGTGGTCGATCAGGGCGTCGGCATCACCGCGGTGCTGTCGAGCTGCCCTGCGGTCGGCATTCCTGATTACACCGGCGATGTGACGACCTTTCGCGCCGGGACGAGCGAGAGAACCACGGCCGATCTCGATCTCACCGCGGCGATGACCAATCTGCGCTCGACCTGCGATGAAACCGGCGATCAGGTCTACAGCGAGGCGACCTTCGACATGGTCGTGCGGCGCAGCGACACGCGCGGGAGCCGGACGGTGACCTTGCCCTATTTCGTGACCGTGCTTCAGGCCGGCAGCGCGGTGGTGACCAAGCGCATCGGCGAGGTCACACTCACCTTCGCGGACGGCGAGGAGCGCGCGCGGGGGAGCGCGAAAGCCGGCAGCTTCATCAACCGCGCAGCGGCAACGCTGCCCGAGGATGTGCGCGAGCGGATCACCCGGCGACGACGGGCGGGCGATCTCGATGCCGCGCTCGATCCGATGGCCGATACCGATGTGCGCGCTGCGATCCAGCGCGCGAGCTTCGAAATGCTGATCGGGTTCCAGCTGACCGAAGAGCAGCTCGCCTACAATGTGACGCGCTGATCCGGGCTCGCCAAGGACGCAGACGCGGCGCTGCCGCGGCTGTCGCCGGTGCCCCTTCAGCCAGATCGACCGTGCAAGCCTCCAAGGCTTGACCCCAAACGCCGCTTGCCGTTTTGCATCCCCGCAGTCCGCGCGGCCCAGCTTTACCGAGTGATCGATGACCCACACAACTCTCTACCAGGCCTTCACCGCCATCGTCGAAAGCGCGCTCGCCGAGCTGATCGACGAGGGGGCGCTACCCGAGGGCACCTCGTTCGCGAACGTCACCCTCGAGCCGCCGCGCGATCCAGCGCATGGCGATCTGGCGACCAACGCCGCGATGGTGCTCGCCAAGCCCGCCGGCACCAATCCGCGTGCGCTGGCCGAGCGCATCTCCGCCAAGCTTGCCGCTCACCCGAGCATCACCAGCGCCGAGATCGCCGGGCCGGGCTTCATCAATCTGCGGCTCGACCCGGCCGCCTGGCTGGCCGAACTCGAGGCGATCGCGGCGACGGGCGAGCGTTATGGCCGCTCAGGCCTCGGCGAGGGGCTGAGGATCAATGTCGAATATGTCTCCGCGAACCCGACCGGGCCGATGCACATGGGTCATTGCCGCGGCGCGGTGGTGGGCGATGCGCTTGCCAGCCTGCTCGAATTTTCCGGCCACACAGTCACGCGCGAATATTACGTCAACGATGCAGGCGGGCAGGTCGATACGCTCGCCCGTTCGGTTCACTTGCGCTACCGCGAAGCGCTGGGCGAGACGATCGCGATCCCCGAGGGGCTTTATCCGGGCGATTATCTGATCCCGGTGGGGCAAGCGCTCGCGCGCGAATTCGGCAACACATACCAGCACGCCGCCGAGGACGCGTGGCTTGCGATCTTCCGTGCCCAAGCGGTGGCGCGGATGATGGACCTCATCAAGTCCGATCTCGCGCTGCTGGGCATTCATCACGATGTCTTCGCCAGCGAAGCCGCGCTCCAGCAGGCCGGCAAGCCTGCGGCGGCAGAGCAATGGCTGCGCGAGCACGGCTATGTCTATGACGGCGTGCTCGAGGCGCCCAAGGGCAAAACCCCGCCCGAAGATTGGGAGCCCCTCGAGCTGCCGCTGTTCCGGGCGACCCAGTTCGGCGATGATCAGGATCGCCCGATCAGAAAGTCCGACGGCAGCTGGACCTATTTCGGCGCCGATCTTGCCTATCACATGGAAAAGGCGGCGCATGCCGATGCGCTGATCGACATCTGGGGCGCTGATCATGCGGGCACGGTCAAGCGGATCAAGGCGGCGGTTGCCGCGCTCTCGCAAGCACAGAACAAGCCAATGCCGTTCGACGTGAAGCTGGTCCAGATGGTGCAGCTGATGCGCGCGGGCGAGCCGGTCAAGATGTCGAAGCGGTCGGGCAATTTCATCACGATCGCGGACATGATCGAGGAGGTCGGCCGCGATGTCGTGCGCTTCACCATGCTCACGCGCAAGCCCGAGGCGCAGATGGAATTCGATTTCGCCAAGGTGGTCGAAGCCTCAAAGGACAACCCGGTGTATTATGTCCAATACGCCCATGCCCGGATCCAGCGCACGCTGAGGAAGGCAGCCGACGAGCACGGCTTCGCGCCTGATCCGGCGGCGCTCGCACGGCTTGGCGGGGAGGAAATCGCGCTGATCCGGCGCGCTGCGCAGTTCCCGCGCGAAATCGAGGCGGCGGCCAAGGCGCGCGAGCCGCACCGGATCGCGTTTTATCTCTATGATCTCGCCGCAGAACTCCACGCACTTTACACCGCCGGCAACAAAGACCTGTCAAAGCGGTTCATCGTGGAACACGATCCCGCTTTGTCCGCCGCGAGGCTTTTCCTCGCCCACGCAATCGGGCAAGTCATTCGCAATGGGCTTGGCGTCCTCGGCGTAACGGCCGTTGAGTCGATGTGATGAACGACCGATTTCCGGTGCGCCTGGGGCAGAAGCATGAAGGACTGGGACACAGCGGTGGTTATTGAAGGGCAATACGAAGAGTTGGACGAGCAGGACAGCGAGCTCGATCTGAGCGAGGACGACAGCCTGCCCTGGCTCGAGTCGGACGAGGACGAGGCGGCAGCTACCGGGGTCGATACAGCGCAACTGATCGGGTTTGTCGGCGTGTTGCTGACCGTGCTCGCCGGTGTCGTGGGCGCGATCTGGTATTTCTCGAACAGCAACCAGGCCGCAACGGTGGCGGCCGATGGCAGCACGATCGAGGCTCCCAAAGGCCCCTACAAAGACCGCCCGAGCGATGCCGAGCGCGGCGGGCGCGTGGTCGAGGGAACCGGCAACGTCGCACCCGCAGTGGCCGAAGGCCAGATGACCGAAGGCCGCATCGCGAGCGAGGCGGGCGCGGAGACGGGCGCGGGCGCGGGCGACCAGGATCTCTCGATCAAGATGCCCCCGATCGGCGGCGCCGCGCCGAAACCTGCAGCGAGCGCGCAGGCGCCCAAGGCTTCAGCCGCAAAGCCCGCCGCCGCTGCGCTGCCGGCGAATGCTGATCCGGCGACGCCCAATGTCCAGCTTGCCGCCTACAGCAGCAGGGCGCGCGCCGAGCAGGGCTGGCGCGAGATTTCGGGCCGCACCAGTGCGCTCCAGGGAGTCAACTACCGGGTGGTCGAAGGCCGCGCCGATATCGGCACGGTGTTCCGCCTTCAGGCGCTGCCCGGCGATCGCTCTGCAGCCAACCAGCTGTGCGCTGCGCTCAAGGCGCAAGGGATCGAGTGCCAGGTCAAGCCCTGACGCGGCACCGCGATGGCGGCCTTCGCCGCTTTTCCCCGGCGCACACCCCTGAGCGCGCTTGCCTGATCGCAGGCAAACTGTAACGCTTGGGCCATGATACCCGCGATCTTCGGATGTTCCGGCCCGCAATTGACCGCGCAAGAACGCGCGTTCTTCAAGGAGGCCGATCCCGCCGGCTATGTCCTGTTCGGGCGCAATTGCGAGGATCCCCGGCAATTGCGCAGCCTGACCGACGATTTGCGTTCCTTGCACGGGCGCGAGCGGCTGTTGATCTCGATCGATCAGGAAGGCGGCCGCGTCGCGCGGCTGCGCCCGCCGCACTGGGCCGCTTATCCTGCGGGCGAGGCGTTCGACCTGCTCTATGCCCGCGCGCCGGCCAGCGCGATCGAGGCGGCGCGGGTCAATGCCCATGCGATGGCGCTCGAGCTTGCGGCGATGGGGATCACGGTCGATTTCCACCCCCCGCTCGATCTGCGCAACCCCGGCGCGCATGACGTGATCGGCGATAGGGCGCTGGGCGCTGATCCGATGCAGATCGCAGCGATCGGGCGCGCCGTGCTCGAGGGGCTGGCCACTGGAGGCGTGACGGGATGCATCAAGCACATGCCGGGCCATGGCCGTTCGATGGTCGACAGCCACAAGGAAGTCCCCATTGTCCACGAAAGCGCCGAGGAACTCGCGCGCGACATCGCGCCCTTCAAAACGCTGAGCCACGCGCTGATCGGGATGACGGGCCATCTCGTCTTCCCCGCGTGGGACAAGGAGCACCCAGCAACGCTCTCGCCCACGATCATCCGCGATATCATCCGCGGCGAAATCGGATTCGAGGGGCTTCTGCTCACCGACGATATCGACATGGAGGCGCTGAGCGACACCGTGCCCGAGCGCGCCCGGCGCGCGCAGGCGGCGGGCTGCGATATCGTGCTCAATTGCTGGGCCAAGCTCGCTGACATGGCGGGCATCTGCGAGCTGCTTGCGCCGATGTCGGACGAGACCGCCGCGCGGCTCGACCGGGCGCTGGCGGCAACGCGGATCGCGCCTTCGCTGGAGCACGCGCATGGCGAGCTCATTGCCAAGCGCGACGCGCTGCTCGCGCTGGCAGGCGCGGCGGCATGAGCGCAGGACCACCACCGCTGGTCGATCCTGCGCCAATCGATCCCGCGCTTGTCGCCGACCAGCCGGATGGTTTCATGTTTGCAGGCGAGGCGGCAACCCGCGCCGAGCCCACCGCGCGCGGCGGCGGCGAGGAGCCGCTCTATCTCGAACTTGATGGCTGGGAAGGCCCGCTCGATCTGCTGCTCGATCTGGCGCGGCGGCAGAAGGTCGATCTGCGCGCGATCTCGATCCTCGCGCTGGTCGACCAGTATCTCACCCATATCGAGCGCGCGCACGGCCTCAAGCTTGAGCTGGCGGCGGATTATCTGGTGATGGCGGCGTGGCTCGCCTATCTCAAATCGGCGCTGCTGCTGCCCAAGGAGGAACAGGAAGACCCGAGCGCCGAAGAGCTTGCCTTGCGGCTCCAGCTGCGGCTCCAGCGGCTGGGCGCGATGCGCGAGGCCGCCGCGCGGCTGATGGCGCGCGACCGCATCGGGCGTGACATCTTCCTGCGCGGGAGCCCCGAGGGCCTGCGGATCGATCGCAAGATCCTCTGGAAATCCGACACCTTCTCGCTGATCCAGGCCTATGGCCAGGTCAAGGCGCGGACCGCGCCGCGAATCTACCACGTCGCCAATCGCCCGGTGATGACGCTCGAAAGCGCGCTCGAACGGGTCTCGGCGATGCTCGGGGTGACGCTGGACTGGATGGATATCCGCGATTTCCTTCCCCCCCATGCCGAGCCGCGGCTGCGCAAGTCGGCGCTCGCATCGAGCTTTGTCGCCGCGCTCGAACTTGCGCGGCTTGGCCGGGCCGAGCTCGCGCAGGATGCGGCCTTTTCGCCCTTGCGCATCCGCCGCCTGAGGCAAAGCGCGCGAGCATGAGCGAACCCATCGTCCCCAGCGACGACGTCGCCCTGCACGAGGCACAAGCGCCCGGCGAGATCGAGCGTGCGCTCGAGGCTACGCTGTTCGCCGCAGAGGAGCCGCTCACGATCGAGGCGCTCGCCGCGCATCTGGGCGGGCTCGAGCCGCGCGCGGTGCGCGCCGGCCTCGCCGAGCTTGCCCGCCACTATGCCCAGCGCGGGGTGCTGCTGGTCGAGCGCGGCAAACGCTGGCATTTCGAAACCGCGCCCGATCTGGCCCACCTCCTGCGGCGCGAGCGCGAACAGGTGCGCCGCCTCAGCCGCGCAGCCACCGAAGTGCTCGCGATCATCGCCTATCATGAGCCTGTCAGCCGGGCGGAAATCGAATCGATTCGCGGCGTGCAGACCGCCAAGGGCACGCTCGATGTGCTGCTCGAAGCGGGCTGGATCAGACTGGCCGGGCGGCGCGAGGTTCCGGGGCGGCCGGTGATCTATGCAACCACGCCCGAATTTCTCGACCACTTCGGCCTGCAATCGCGCGGCGATCTTCCCGGCATCGAGGAATTGCGCGCCGCCGGGCTGCTCGATCCGGTCGACGAGGCGTTCGATCAGGCGCTCGAAGCGGACGAGGCGCGCAAGGGTGAGGCCGACGACGACGAGGGCGACGACGCCGCCGATTACGACGGCGAAAGCTGAATCCGCCCAGCGAAACCCCAAGCGACTGGCGCAGCGCGCGCACAACCCCTATATTGCGGGCGTACAAGGTAATGAAAGAGTATCCTCATGGGTCTTAGCGTCTGGCAAATCGCGATCATCGCAGTCGTCATCCTCGTCCTGTTCGGACGCGGTCGCATCTCGGAAATGATGGGCGACTTTGGCAAAGGCATCTCGAGCTTCAAGAAGGGCATGAACGAGGATGTCGCCGAAACACCCGCTGCCAAGGCCCAGATCGAAGCGCCGGTCAAGGAAGCGGCTTCCACCGAGAAGACCGCCGAGACCAGCGATACGACAACCCGCGCCTGATTGGCGCCGCGTTGTCCTGAGGATCATCTCGAACCGGGAGGCGCACCGAGAAGCGCAGGGGCAGGTCGTTCATGTTTGATATCGGCGCACTGGAACTGCTCGTGGTGGTGATCGTGGCCGTGATCGTGATCGGGCCCAAGGACATGCCGCTGGCGATGCGCAGCGCGGGCCGCTGGATCGGTAAGGTCCGGCGCGTCTCGGCGCATTTTCGCACCGGGATCGATGCGATGGTGCGCGAGGCCGAACTTGAGGACATGGAAAAGCAGTGGAAGGCGCGCAACGAGGAGATCATGCGCGAGAGTGCTGCATCGGCCGAGCAGGATGCAGGCGTGCCGGTGATGACCGGCCCGCCGCCGATCGCCGCTTCAGCGAGCGCTGACGAAGCGGAGCAGCCGGGCGAGCCCGCGCCGCCGCCGCCTCCGCCCGCTCCCCAGCCGACCCCATCGGCCGCCGCGCCCACCAAGGAATGAAGAGCCCGCAGCGATGGCACTGAAGATCAAGGACATCGACGAGACCAAGGCGCCGCTGCTCGATCACCTGATCGAGCTGCGCGCGCGGCTGGTGCGCTCGATCCTTGCGCTGATGATCGCGTTTGGTGTGTGCCTCTATTTCGCCGATCCGATCCTCGCGTTTCTCGTCCAGCCGCTGCGCGATGCCTTTCCCGATGGCGAGGGGCAGCTGATCTTCACGCGGCTTCCCGAAGTGTTTTTCGTCGAACTCAAGGTCGCGCTGTTCGCCGGCTTCATGGTGAGCTTCCCGGTCATCGCCAACCAGCTCTGGGCGTTTGTCGCGCCGGGGCTTTATGCCAATGAGAAAAAGGCGTTCCTCCCGTTCCTGATCGCGACCCCGGTGCTGTTTCTGAGCGGGGCAGCGCTGGCCTATTTCGTCGTGATGCCGACCGCGTTCACGTTCTTTCTCGGCTTTGGCGGCGAGCATGGCGGGCTGCAGGTCGAGGCGCTGCCCTCGGCGGGCGACTATCTCGATCTGGTGATGCAATTCATCCTCGCCTTCGGGCTGACCTTCCTTTTGCCGGTGCTGCTGCTGCTGCTCAACCGCGCAGGCATCGTCACGCGCGCGCAGTTCGTTGCGGGGCGGCGCTATGTGATCGTCGGGATATTCGTCGTCGCTGCGGTCGTGACCCCGCCCGATCCGGGCAGCCAGATCATCCTTGCGGTGCCACTGCTGCTGCTGTTCGAAGGGGCGCTGCTGCTGATGCTGTTGCAGGAGCGCGCCGTGAAGCCGGAGGAGAGCGCGGCGACGGCGCCCGGGGAAACGCCCGTCAACCCCTAGCGCTTGAGCACGCGCTCGCCGCCGATCCACACTTCGCTGATGCGCGCCGCGCGAATGTCAGCGGGCGAGGCGAGCAATGGATCGCGGTCCACCAGCACGAAATCGGCGCGTTCCCCCGGCACGAGGCGGCCGAACCGCCCCTCGGCAAAGCCCGCATAGGCAGCATCGGCGGTGTAGGCCCTGAGCGCTTGCTCGCGGCTCACGGTCTCGCTCGGCCACCAGCCGCCGAACGGCTGCCCGTTTTCGTCCGTCCGGCTGATCGCGACCGCAATCCCGGCGAACGGATCGGCCGGCTCGACCGGGGCATCCGAACCGAACGCAAGCCGCCCGCCCGCCACCAGCATGCTGCGCCAGGCATAGGCACCCTCGAGCCGGTCAGGTCCCAGCCGCGCCTCGGCCATCAGCCGGTCCGAAGTCTGGTGGAGCGGCTGCATCGAGGCGATGATGCCATGTTTGCCGAAGTCCGGGATATCTTGCGGATCGACGATCTGGGCATGTTCGATCCGCCAGCGGCGATCGCCTTCATAGCTCTCGGTAAGCTCGGCAATCGCGGCGAGCACATCGGCATTTGCGGCATCGCCGATGGCGTGAACGGCGCTCTGAAATCCGTCGAGCGCGGCGCGGCTCATGAGGTTGCGCAATTGTGCAGGCGTGAGGAGCGGCAGCCCGTGCACGCCCGGCCGATCGGCATAGGGGCTCTTGAGCACCGCGCCGCGCGAGCCCAGCGCGCCATCGAGATAGAGCTTGATCCCGCCCATCCGCAGCCGGTCGTGGTAAAGCCAGGGCGTGGGCGCGGGACCGGCGGCCAGTTCCAGCGTTGCAAGGCTGTCGGCATAGGCCATGATCCGCAGCCTGAGCGTGCCGAGATCACCTGCGCGGCGATAGGTCTGCCAGTCCGCGATCGACGTGCCCATGTCGGCGACCGCCGTGACGCCATTCGCGATCAGCCGCTCCTGCGCCTTCGAAAAGGCGGCGTCGCGGTCTTCGGGCCGTGGCGCGGGGACTTGTCCCGCAACGAGATCCTTGGCCCTGTCGACGAACACGCCGCTGGGCTCGCCCGAGGCATCGCGGATCATCTCGCCGCCGGAGGGGACGGGAGTGTCGGCGGTCACCCCGGCCTGCTCGATCGCGCGGCTGTTGGCCCAGCTGGCGTGCCCGTCGATCCGCTCGAGCCAGACCGGGCGGTCGGCGACGGCGGTGTCGAGCTCGGCAGCGGTGGGAAAGCGGCCCAGCCCCCATTTCTCCTGGTTCCACCCGCGCCCGAGAATCCACGGGCGGCCCGGATTGTCACGCGCAAAGGCGGCGATCCTGGCAAGCGCATCCTCGAGGCTGGTCGTATCGGACAGATCAAGCGTGAGCGCGCCAACGCCGATATCCATCACATGGACATGCGCATCGATCATGCCGGGCAGCATTACGCGGCCCGCGCCATCGACCCCGAAATCGGCCTGGGGGCGCGGATCGCCGCGCTCGAGTACGGCAGTGATCCGCCCCTCCTCGTCGAACACGAGCCCGGTGAAGCGCTTGATCTCGCCCCCCTCGTCGATCGTGATCCCGTCGACATTATCGACCAGCGTATCGGCGAGCGCGGGAGTGCCCGAAAGCAGCAGGGCGCCGAGCAGTGCGTGGGGTAGGGATTTGAGCATCAGGTAGTGACTTGTGGGGAGCGATTGGCGAGCCGGGTGATCAGCGCGCTGGTATCTCGGCGCCCGGCGCCCTGGGCCTGCACGTCGGCGTAGAACTGGTCGACCAGCGCGGTGACGGGCGCTGACAGGCCGAGGCGGCGCGCTTCGTCCAGGGCATAGCCCAGATCCTTGCGCATCCAGTCGATCGCGAAGCCGAAATCGAACTCGCCCTTGGTCATCGTTGCCCAGCGATTATCCATCTGCCAGCTTTGCGCCGCGCCGCCCGAGATCGCCTGATAGGTCTTGTCAAGATCAAGGCCAGAGGCCTGCGCCAGCCGGATCGCCTCCGAAAGCCCGGCGAGGACACCGGCGATGCACATCTGGTTGGCCATCTTGGCGGTCTGCCCGGCGCCCGCTGGCCCGACATGGACGATCGCCTTGGCATAGGCTTGCATCACCGGTTCGGCCCGCACCATCGCCGCCTGCGTGCCGCCGCACATGATCGCAAGCTGGCCCTTGAGAGCGCCCGCCTCGCCGCCGCTGACCGGCGCATCGACGAAGTCGATCCCGCCCGCGGCGCAAAGCCCGGCCAGGCGGCGGGCCATGGTGGCGGAAACGGTGGTGTGATCGATCAGGCAGGCGCCTTGCTCCATCGCGGCGAGCACGCCGGCATCGCCCAGCGTCACTTCGGCGAGATCGTCATCATTGCCCACGCAGGTCAGCACGAATTCAGCGCCATCGGCAGCTTTGGCGGGGCTATCGGCAAGGGCGACCTCGAGCCCTTCCGCGGCCCACTCGCTCGCCCACTTTGCGGCCCGCTCGCGCGAGCGGTTGTAGGCGATCACACGGTGGCCCGCGCGCGCGAGATGGCCCGCCATCGGGCCTCCCATCACGCCGAGCCCGATAAAGGCGACTGTTTTCGCAAGCGTCATATGGCGAGCGTGCGTAATGCCTAATGCCGCAATTGCCAACGGAATCGAATTGCCCTTGGCCAGCGCAGCGCCTAGGCGGTGGGCCATCATGCACGCGCCAGACAAGACCCTCGCCCAAGCCGAAAGCCTCGCTGCCCCGGGCCTCGATGCCCCAGGCCTTGAGGCCCTGACCCTCGAGCATGTCCGCGCCGCTGCGCGGCGGATCGAAGGCGCAGTGGTCAAGACGCCGATGCTGCGCTCGATCACGCTCTCCGAGATCACCGGCGCCGACATCTGGCTCAAGTTCGAGAACCTGCAGTTCACCGCCGCCTACAAGGAGCGCGGCGCGCTCAATGCGCTGTTGCACCTCAACGAGGAGCAGCGGCAGCGCGGCGTGATCGCCGCCTCGGCCGGCAATCACAGCCAGGGCCTGTCGTATCACGGCACCCGGCTCGGCGTCCCCGTCACCATCGTCATGCCCAAGACCACGCCGACGGTGAAGATCATGCAGACCGAGAGCGTCGGCGGCAAGGTCGTGATCGAGGGCGAAACCTTCGACGAGGCCCACGCTCATGCGCGCGAGCTCGAGATCGAGCGCGGGCTAACCTTTGTCCATCCGTTCGATGATCCGCATATCGCCGCAGGGCAGGGCACGGTCGCGCTCGAGATGCTCGAGGTCAAACCCGATCTCGATTGCCTCGTCACCCCGATTGGCGGGGGCGGGCTGATCTCGGGGATGGCAACGGTCGCACGCGCGCTCAATCCGGACATCGAGATCGTCGGCGTGCAGGCAGAGCTGTTTCCCAGCATGTTTGCAGCGATAAGGGGCGAGGAGCTTGCTTGCGGCGGCGATACGCTGGCCGAGGGGATCGCGGTCAAGCGACCCGGCACCTTCACCCAGAAGGTGATCGCGGCGCTGGTCGACGATATCATCCTGGTCGATGAAGCGAGCCTTGAGAAGGCGGTCGCGCTCCTGCTCCAGATCGAGAAGACGGTGGTCGAGGGCGCGGGCGCGGCGGGGCTGGCCGCAGTGCTCGCCAATCCGGAGCGTTTTGCCGGCAAGACCATCGGCCTTGTGCTGTGCGGTGGCAACATCGATACGCGCCTGTTGGCCAACGTGCTGCTGCGCGATCTGGCCCGGCAGGGCCGGCTCGCGCGCCTGCGCGTCACGCTGCAGGATCGGCCCGGCGCGCTGTTCAAGGTCATGCGCCTGTTCGATGCGCACAATGTCAACATCATCGAGATCTACCACCAGCGCATTTTCACGACGCTGCCGGCCAAAGGGCTCATCACCGACATCGAATGCGAGGCGCGCGATGCCGCCCAGGTCGATCGGCTGGTGACTGCCTTGCGCGAGGCGAATTACGAGGTCCAGCTGGTCGAGCTGAACTGACCCCGCTCGGCGCCAAAAGCGCACGAGTTGTCCCGCAATCGGCAGCTTTGCACAGCGCTTTCGCTCGGCTGCATTGCCGCTCCTCCTCCAATCCTGCAACAATCCACGCACGGGACGAACCTGTGGGGAGACCTGTGGGTCAGTCTGTGGACGAATATGCGCAAATCAAGCCGGAATTCACGCGGTTTCATGGTTAAAGATCTTTTACCCGGGAACCCAAGCAGGCATAATATTGTCTTAATGGCAGCACTGATGATTCTTCGACTGGCGAGGTTCAAACCCTTCTCGTGACGGCACCGATCCGCTTTCCCCGTTTTTTCGTGACGAGCCCGGCGCCGTGCCCCTATCTGCCGGGGCGACAGGAGCGCAAGGTTTTCACGGAACTCAAGGGCGCGCAGGCCGATCAACTGAACGAGGCGCTGGGCAGGATCGGATTTCGCCGCAGTCAGACAGTCGCCTACCGCCCGAGCTGCCTCGATTGCCAGGCCTGCGTTTCAGTTCGGGTTGTCGCCTCGCAGTTCAAACCTTCGGCAACGCAGAAGCGCGAGTTGAAGCGCAACAGCGATCTTGTCATCAATGAATGCCGCCCCTGGGCGACCAGCGAGCAGTTTGCCCTTCTCGCCAAGTATCTGAGCGTGCGCCATCCCGATGGCGGCATGTCGGCGATGGACGAGCTCGATTATGCCGACATGGTCGAACACACCCCCGTCACCAGCCATCTCGTCGAATATCGCGAACCGACCGAAGATGGCTCGACCGGCCGGCTCGTGGGTGCGTGCTTGACCGATCGCCAGGGCGACGGGCTCTCGATGATCTATTCGTTCTACGATCCCGACCATGATGTCCGCGGCGGGCTCGGCAATTTTATCATCCTCGATCACATCATGCGTGCCGCGCGCGAGGGGCTGCCCTTCGTTTACCTGGGATACTGGGTCGATGGTTCGCCGCGCATGGCTTACAAAGTGCGCTATCGCCCGCTCGAAAAGCTGACGCGCGAGGGCTGGCAGCTGATGAACGATGCGGAACAGAGCCGACTTATTGCACAGGCTACCGCGCCGCGGGACAACAAGAGTGGACCTGTTCACAAGGCAGCGGGTAAAGACGGACAACCCATCAAGTTTCCTGCGAGCTGATTTTTTTTTGCGTATACTGGGTGCCAACCTGGCTGCTGCAGCCGGGATCTTTGGATCATTGGTGATCCCGTACGGCCCCATCGGGGCACCCGCTCTGGCCCAGTCCGGGAACGAGGGTGCGCAGGACCGCGCTTCCGAGGAGCGCGACGCGAGCGAGCAGGCCCCGTCTCAGGCCCCGTCTCAGGCCCCGTCTCAGGCCCCGTCTCAGGCCCCGTCT
>DAITMG010000033.1:0-13910 GCA_036835265.1 Erythrobacter sp.
ACTTAACCCAACATCTCACGACACGAGCTGACGACAGCCATGCAGCACCTGTCACTAGGTCCCCGAAGGGAAGAAATCTGTCTCCAGAAGTCGTCCTAGGATGTCAAAGGCTGGTAAGGTTCTGCGCGTTGCTTCGAATTAAACCACATGCTCCACCGCTTGTGCGGGCCCCCGTCAATTCCTTTGAGTTTCACCGTTGCCGGCGTACTCCCCAGGTGGATCACTTAATACTTTCGCTTTGACACCGACAGTATGTCGCCAATGTCTAGTGATCATCGTTTACGGCGTGGACTACCAGGGTATCTAATCCTGTTTGCTCCCCACGCTTTCGCACCTCAGCGTCAGTATCGAGCCAGTGAGCCGCCTTCGCCACTGGTGTTCTTCCGAATATCTACGAATTTCACCTCTACACTCGGAATTCCACTCACCTCTCCAGTATTCTAGCTACCTAGTTTCAGAGGCAGTTCCGGGGTTGAGCCCCGGGATTTCACCCCTGACTTGGATAGCCGCCTACGCGCGCTTTACGCCCAGTAATTCCGAACAACGCTAGCTCCCTCCGTATTACCGCGGCTGCTGGCACGGAGTTAGCCGGAGCTTATTCTCCAGATACTGTCATTATCATCTCGGGTAAAAGAGCTTTACAACCCTAAGGCCTTCATCACTCACGCGGCATTGCTGGATCAGGCTTTCGCCCATTGTCCAATATTCCCCACTGCTGCCTCCCGTAGGAGTCTGGGCCGTGTCTCAGTCCCAGTGTGGCTGATCATCCTCTCAGACCAGCTATGGATCGTCGCCTTGGTAGGCCTTTACCCCACCAACTATCTAATCCAACGCGGGCCCATCTAAAGGCGATAAATCTTTGGTCCGAAGACATTATCCGGTATTAGCAGTAATTTCTCACTGTTATTCCGAACCTAAAGGCAGGTTCCCACGCGTTACGCACCCGTGCGCCACTAACCCCGAAGGGTTCGTTCGACTTGCATGTGTTAGGCATGCCGCCAGCGTTCGTTCTGAGCCAGGATCAAACTCTCAAGTTGTGTCACACACCAAACTAGCATGGGGAAAACCCCACCCTCCAGTCTGGCATGAGCTGCAAGGAGCCAATACCTGCTGTCAAACGTAATGGATACGAATGAACATGCTTGCCATCCGGGCAGGCGTGGAGCCTGCGATCGGATGTGGCATTGGCATAAATTAACCGGTTACCGGAGCCTTGAGGTCCCCGGACCGGGCGCCGTCGCCCACATGTCCCTTCATCAAAAACCAACAATGTCAAAGAGCCGCCAGACAGTAATAGCGGACAGCGATGGTTTCCCCGATTTGCACCGGGGGACCGGCTATCCGAATATGTTGGCGACCAACGTTGCGGGGCGGTCAAAAACCGGCAGCGCCGCGTCGGTGAAAGGGCATATATGTGCGACCTCAGATTCGGTCAACGCCTTTTTGCAATTTTATTTCATTCGAGCCCGGGAATGGCCGATTTCCTAGGTTTGCGCGACGAAAGGTATGGCCTTCGCTAGGAGGTTGCAAGCCCTGGTTCCGCACCCGGTCCATCCGTGCGTCGATCAATCCACCGACTCATTGCTCGCAAAAGCCGGGTTCAAGCCGCGGCCGTGCGACTCAGTTCGAATGTTCCGCGTGCCCGTTCCGCACGCTGCAAGCTAACCAACGCAACGCTTCCTTAGCCGCTTGCCTGTATACCCACGCGGCTATGTACGAGCCTTCCTCCACCAATGCTGATGCCTTATCCAGGCGCATCACACCTGCGCAATCGCACGATGCAAGACTTGAGCCTTGCACGCCTGCGGTCTCGATCGTTTTGCCGGTGCATAACGGCGAGGCATACCTGCGCGAGGCGCTTGATTCGATCCTCGCCCAGAGCTTCGCCGATTTCGAGCTGATCGCGGTGGACGATTGCTCGTCCGACAGTTCGCCGGCCATTCTGGCGAAATATGCCGCGAGCGATCCGCGCGTGCAGGTCATCACCCTCGCCGAGAACCGGAAACTCCCCGGCGCTCTCAATACAGGCTTCGCAGCGGCGAAGGCGGATTGGTTTACCTGGACGTCCGACGACAATCTTCTGCTGCCCTCGACGCTGCAGGAGTTGATCGCCGAGCGCGATGCGAACCCCGGTGCCGACATCCTCTACGCCGATTACCGCGTCATCGATGCCGAGGGCCATCCGGGCCGCCGCGTCAACGTCGAGGCGAGCGACAACATCCTGACCAGCAATTGCGTGCGCTGCTGCTTCTTGTACCGGCGCACCGTCGACGAACGGCTTGGCGGCTATGACGAGGGCCTGTTCGGCGTTGAGGATTACGATTTCTGGCTCCGGGCGGCTCGCGCTGGTTTCGTCTTTCACCCGATCAACCGCGAGCTCTATCTCTACCGCCGTCACGAGCGCAGCCTGACGGATCGGCGCGCCGAACAGATCCGGCAAATGGTGGCCGACGTGCTCGAGCGCGAGATCCCGTTGCACCCGCAACGCGGCAAGCGGGCCCGGGCCTGGTTCGCCCTGTTCGTCAGCAATCCTTATTCGCCCCGCCCGCGCCATCTCGCGCGTGCGCTGGCAGCCAACCCGCTCATCGGGCTGCTGTGTTGGCGCGATCTGATCGTCTGGGCCAAGCGCGCGATCGTCTCTCGCCTGAAATGACCGACTCTTCCAGCAAGGACGGCACGGCAACGGTGAAGATGTCGGTCAAATCGGCCACCATGTGGGCTGCCATTGGCCAATATCTTGGTTTTGCCCTGCAATTTGCCGCCAGCGTCATTGTCGCGCGCTTTTTCCTCGACCCCGCCGAAGTGGGAGTCTTCTCGGTCGCCTTCTCTGCGGCCGCGCTGGTCCATGGCTTGCAGGATTTTGGCCTCAATCGCTTTATCGTCGGCGCAAAGGTGATGGATGATCGCCTGCTGCGAGTGACGTTCACTGTCTCGGTTGCCGTGGCGATCGTGATCACGGCCACGATCCTGTTGCTGGCGCAGCCGCTTGCGACTTTTTACGAGATGGAGGAATTGTTCGCGATCGCGGTCGTCATTGCGATCGCTTACGGTTTCATCCCCTTCAGCGTCGTGCCGCTGGCGATGCTGCAACGCGAAATGGCGTTCTCCCGGCTTGCCTTCGTCGAGATCGGCGGCAACCTGGTCAGCGTTGCAGTCACCATCACCGCTGCGTGGATGGGCTATTCCTCGCTGTCGCTGGCATTCGGCGTGCTGGCCTTTCAGATCTCGCGCGCCGGGTTCACCCAGATGGTCAATCCGCTGTTCCGGCTGTTCCCGATAACGCTCAAGGGCACGGGTTCGGTGTTCAGCTACGGGGGCTGGTCCGGCATCTTGTCCTTCACCGGATCGGCGGCCTCGCGCGCGCCCGATCTGATCGTGGGCAAGATCCTGGGAGAGGTTGCGGTCGGACTTTACGGGCGCGCCACCGGGCTTGCCGGGCAGATCGGAATGCTGGTTGGAGGACCGGTCGAAGCCGTGTTCTATCCCAGCTTCGCCCGCGCACGCGAGCGCAGCGAAGATCTCGCCCAGCATTACCTCAAGCTGACGGCCGCCTTGTGCGCTGTATCGTTTGCAGCGATGATCGGCATCGCCGCTGTGGCCCAACCGCTTGTGCTGGGCCTTTACGGCGAGCGCTGGGCGCAGGTTGCGCCGATCTTGACCCTGATAGCCTTTGCGCAATTGTTCCGGATCGCACTGCCGATGCACATCGATATCGGCTATCTCATGGGGGGGTGGCGGCGCGTGATCCAGCTGACGCTGCTGGATACGGTGATTTCGGTGCTCTTGCTCCTGATTGCCGTACCCTACGGGATCGAGTGGGCGGCGGCCTCGCGCATTGTCCATGGGTTCATCTGGTGGATCATCCATGCGATCTTTCTTCAGCGCCTGATCGAATTCCGCTGGACCGCACTGTTCGCGATCTACGCCAAGACTGCGCTGTCGTCAGCGGCGGCGATTGCTCCACTGATGGCGGCCTACGCCTTGTGGATACCTCCTTCCGAGATGAGTTTGCTGATCGCGCTGCCGCTTTGCCTGCTGGGCGTGCCGCTGTGGTATGGCGCGATGGTGTTGGTGAGGCATCCGAGCGCTGGATATTTCGACATGGTAGCGCGCGAGCACATCTGGCCGTTTGCGACCCGGCTCAAGGCGCGGCTGAGCGCCTAGTCCGCCTCCCGCATCCGCTGCAGCGCGGCGCGATCGATCCACCACCAGAGCGGATGCTTGCGCCTGGCAAAATGCGGCAGCCATACCGGATAATGGCTCGCCAGCGTGCGCGGCAGCGCGGCCGGGCCGGGGCCGCGCATGATATCGCTGATGATCCGGTTCTGGAAATGGCGCACCGAATAATTGACGAGCCGCTTGTACTGCCCGCTCAGCGAAGCGCGGGTGAGCCGCGTCGGCTCGCACACAAAGCCCGCAGCGGCGCACGGGACGATGCGGGTATCGCGCCAGTGGTCCTCGTGCCCGAGATCGGTCTTGGCGAGCGCGCCGATCAGGCTGTCATCGCCGATCAGGTCCTCGGGCAAGCGAATGCCGCTTGCGCGTAAGCGATCG
This sequence comes from Erythrobacter sp., assembly GCA_036835265.1. Taxonomy (GTDB): domain Bacteria; phylum Pseudomonadota; class Alphaproteobacteria; order Sphingomonadales; family Sphingomonadaceae; genus Erythrobacter. The sequence goes on from DAITMG010000033.1 coordinate 4,555, forward strand.
ACGAAGCTTCCGCGTAAGGCATAGAGATCGCCGAACAGGCCGGCTTGCGCGATCATGGTCTGACGGTATTTCGCCGCGCCGCGCCCGTTGAGCGGCATGCCCGAGGCCGCGTTGGCCTGCGGATTGTCTGCCAACGTCGCCAGCAACGCCGGAATCGAACCGGGCGCCACCTCGGCATCGCCATCGACGAACACGAACGCGTCCGCCGGGCCCGCCTCATCGAGCACAAAGCGGTCCCAGCTGCGCGCCTTGCCGCCCTGTTCGTATTCATGGACGCGCACCCCGGCGTGGCTGCGCGCGATCGCTGCGGTCCGGTCGCTCGAGCCGTTGACGATCACATGCGTCTCGATGCCCGCCTCACCCAGCGGCAGGCTGGCAAGGCACGCGCCGATCCGGCGCTCCTCGTTGTGCGCCATCACCACGATCTGAGCGCGCGGGGTCTCCATCACGCGGGCTTGCGCGCGATCGCCCACACGGTCACGGGAAAATCCGGCTCGTGGGGCAAGCGCCGCTTCCAGCCGGTCCGCGCCCAACGGTTGAAATTGGCTTTGACCGCCGCGCGGTTGCCCCAGCTGCCCGTCTCGATGCGCTCGGGATCGAACCCCACATCGCCCAGGAAATGGCGCATTCCGAGCTCGGTCCAGCGGGTGCAATCGTGCGGGATCGCGTGGTGGCGGATCAGGAAGGGGGTGATGTTGATAAAGATCCCGCCCGGCCTCAGCATGGCGAGCACATTGTGCGCCGCGCGGTAGGGGTGAAGCAGGTGCTCCCACACATTGTCTGCGATCACGAGATCGAATTCGCGCGGCAGCACATCGTTGCAGATATCGTGGTCGGGCCAGTTCATTTCGGTGAAGCTGCGCCATGCGCGCTCGCGCCACTTCCAACCCGCCGCGATCTCGAGCGCGTCCAGCTCGGGCGTGGGCAGGCCATCGAGAAACGCGTCGATTGCGCGATAGGCGACCGTGCGCGTGATGTGCGTCTTGTCATAGCCGATCTGCGCGGCGAGCCGCTCGGCCAGTCGGGGCAGGATCATGGTCTTATTCATCGCCTGCCGCTTTGCCACAAAATTCCAAAAAAATGGTTGGTGGCGCGCGCAAGCTGGTGCCGAGCGCACTTTCGCGCGCGACTTTTCCCGGGCTTGGCCGCCATCTGGGCGCGGGCTTGGCCGCTATTTGGGCCCGGGCTTGGCCGCCATTTGGGAAGCGCCGAACTTTCTGATAAGCTTTCCCATTGGCGAGCCGCGCGATCACTGCGGGCCGCCTTGCGGGATGGGATGGTGACATGCTCGATTGGCTCACACTCGGCGCAACTGGGCTCGCGCTCGCTTCTGCGGGGGCTGCTGCGGGGTCTGTGCCCGCGCCCGGCCCTACCGCGGGCGTTGGCCCGCCAAGCCCTGTTGTGGCCGAGGCGATCACTCCCAATTTCGCTAATCCGGCTACCGAGATCCTCGATCTCGAAGAGGAGCGCCACGAGCGCCTGACCGTCCCCGTCATGATCGAGGGCAGCGGGCCGTTCAACTTCATGATCGACACTGGCAGCCAGGCGACCGCCGTCACCCACGAGATCAACGCCACCCTCATGCTCGCCCCACTCGGCACTGCAACGCTGGTCGGCATGGCGAGCCGCCGGCCTGTCAACGTCGTCGATATCGGCTCGCTGTCGGTCGGGCGCCACCAGGTCTTCGATCTCGTCTCGCCGGTCCTCAGCCGCGCCAATGTCGGCGCGGACGGGATCCTCGGGCTCGACAGCCTCCAGGACCTGCGGGTGCTGCTCGATTTTCGCGAGGAGAGCATCGCGGTCGAGGATGTCAGCGGCAAGCGCGGTGCACAGCGCGGCTTCGAGATTATCGTGCGCGCGCGCAAGGAGCTTGGCCAATTGCTGATCACCGATGCGCTGGTCGAAGGGATCAGGGCGACCGTCATCATCGACACCGGCGCGCAAGGCAGCCTTGCCAACAACGCGCTGCGCGAGCGGATCAGGACCAAGCGCGCGCAGGAGGTGACGACCACCGATGTCAACGGCATCTCGCTGATCGGCCAGCTTTCGGTCATGCGCTCGCTCACGATCGGCGGGCTCTCGCTGAGCAACGTGCCGCTCGCCTTCGCCGATGCGCCTGCCTTCGAGGCGCTCGGGCTCAAGGATAAGCCGGTTCTCGCACTCGGCATGGATCACCTGCGGATGTTCGACCGGGTGGCGATCGACTTCGCCAACCGCCGTGTGCTGTTCGACGTGCCTAGCGAGGTCGCGCGGGACCTGCGCCAGATGCGCCGCGGAGGCCATAGCTACGGATTCTGACCGGCCTGGTCGAGCGGCCGGTGCTTGCGCGCAGGGCTGTGGCAGCCCACATGCAAGCGCACGATGACCGCCGAGCACCAGTCCACCAGCCTTTCGCGAAAGCAACCTGCGCCCGCGGAAGGGTGGGCGACGCTGCGGCGGTTCCTGCCCTATCTCTGGCCGGCCGGTAATCCGGGCCTGCGCCGCCGGATTGTCGGCGCAATGGCGTTCGTGCTGCTCGCCAAGGCCGTCACCCTCGCGCTGCCCTTCGCCTACAGCGAGGCGGTCGACGCGATGTCGGCGAGCGGAGACATCGAGCAGGGCGCGCTGGTCGCCTTCGCGCTGGTCGCCGCCTATGGCCTTGGCCGCTTCACCAGCGTCCTGTTCGACAATCTGCGCAACATGGCGTTCGAGCGGGTCGAGCAACACGCGATCCTGACCCTGTCCGAAGACGTGTTCCACCGCCTCCACCGGCTCTCGCTGCGCTTCCACCTGTCGCGCCGCACGGGCGAGGTCGCCAAGGTGATCGAGCGCGGCACCAAGAGCATCGGGATGATGCTCTACTTCCTCCTGTTCAACATCGCACCGACCGCGATCGAGCTGATCGCGGTGGGCGTGATCTTCTACATCAAGTTCGGGATCGAACTGGTCGCGGCGACCGCCTTCACCGTCGTCGCCTATATCCTCGTCACCCGCTGGATGACCGAGTGGCGCACCAAGCTGCGGCGCGAGATGAACGATCTCGACGGGCAGGCGCTCCACCGCGCGGTCGATTCGCTGCTCAACTTCGAGACAGTGAAGTACTTCGGCGCGGAGGCGCGCGAGGAGGAGCGCTATTCGAAGTCCGCGCGCGCCTATGCCGAGGCGGCGGTCAAGTCGGAGAACTCGCTCGGGCTGCTCAACATCGCGCAGGCCGGCATCACCAACGCGCTGATGGCGGGCGCGATGGCCTACACCGTCTATGGCTGGAGCCGGGGCTTCCTCAGCGTCGGCGATCTCGTGCTGGTCAACACCTTCCTGATGCAGCTGTTTCGCCCGCTCGACCTTTTGGGCTGGGTCTATCGCTCGATCCGCCAGGGCCTCGTTGACATGGCCGAGATGTTCCGCCTGATCGACACCGATATCGAGGTCAAGGATGCGCCGGGTGCGCCCGCGCTGGTGGTGGGGCAGCCTTCGATCCGGTTCGAGAACGTCAGCTTCGCCTACGATCCGGGCCGCCAGATCCTGCGTGATCTCAGCTTCGAGGTGCGCAGCGGCGAGACCGTCGCGATCGTCGGCCCGTCGGGCGCGGGCAAGAGCACGATCGGGCGCCTGTTGTTCCGCTTCTACGATCCGGGCGCGGGGCGCATTCTCATCGCCAGGCAGGACATCGCCGCCGTTCAGCAGGAGAGCCTGCGCGCCGCGATCGGCATCGTCCCGCAGGATAGCGTCCTTTTCAACGACACGCTGGGCTACAACATCGCCTATGGCACCGCTCATCCCACCGAGGACCAGATCGAGCAGGCCGCGCGCGATGCCGCGCTGATGCCGCTGATCGAGCGGCTGCCGGGCGGGTTCGAGACGATGGTCGGCGAGCGCGGGCTCAAGCTGTCGGGCGGCGAGAAGCAGCGCGTCGCGATCGCCCGCACGCTCGTCAAGGACCCGCCGATCCTGCTGCTCGACGAGGCGACCAGCGCGCTCGACACGCGCACCGAACAGGAGATCCTGGGCACCTTGAAGCGGCTGGCGAGCGGGCGCACCACCATTGCGATCGCCCACCGCCTCTCGACCATCGCCGATGCCGACCGCATCCTCGTGCTCGATCAGGGCACGCTGGTCGAACAGGGCACGCACGGCGTGCTGCTCGCGCAAGGTGGGCTGTATGCCGACATGTGGACCCGCCAGGCCGAGCAGGGCGCGGACCGCGACGATGCGCTGAACGCCATCGCGCAAGCGCCAAGTCAGGCCGAAGCCGCCGAGTAGCCCCGCGAGTCGTCCGCCCCGCAACGCCGCTCGCCTCGTCGCGGCTGGGGAACGCTTGAACCGCCTGTTACACAGTCCAGGCGCTAAATTCCGCTCGATCACGAAAGCCCTGTCTAATCGAGTGCGGCGATCAATCGCGGCGAAAAACAGCAGCGCTGGGGGCATCGGCCAAGCCTGCCACGCCGCGCATCCTGTAGGAAAGCGAAACCGCCAAGCGCCAGCGTGTTCAGCCGCGCAGCACCATCCGGGTGTGAAATTCGCCGTTCTCGCCGAATGGGTCCACCCCTTCCACCAGACGCGCCACCAGCGCGCGATCGAACCGCTCGCCCACGGCAACACCCGCAACATCGGCTCTTACCGCGCTCACCACGCATTCGGCCCCCGAAGCCTCGAGGTCATCGAGCAGCGCCGCATGATCCGCCTGCCACAGCGGAAATTCGAGCGACATCTGCGCCGTGCGCGGATCTCCGCCGAACGCCTCCTCGCGCCATTGGCGGATGGTTTCGAGATGCAGATCGCCAAATGCCAGCCGGGTGCAGCCGGGCACCAGATCGAGCGCGGGCACGAGCTGTTGGAGATAGTCGCCGCCCTCATGCAGCGGCACGCCGACCAGCGGCGCGCCCAAGGCCGCAGCCTGCGCCGTCACATCCTCGATTGCGATCTCCTGATGCGCGATGATCCGGCTTTTCGCATCGAAGGTGGTCAACAACACGATCTCGCGCTCGCCGGCGCGCTCCAGCGCGCGGTACGCCAGAAAGCTGTCCTTCCCCCCGCTCCAGAACAGCACCACCGTTTGGCCCATATCGCGCGGCCGCGCTTCGCTCAGCCAGGCGGGCTGCTGGATGCGGCGGCTGCGACGCTCCAGCGGCACGCTGCTATGCTCATAGGGACAATGCCGACAGCCCGCCCCGCAGCAATTTCCTCGCGCGATCAGCCCCAGCCGGGTGAACACCACAAAGCCGGTCTCGGGATCGAGATAGGTCGTCTCGCCGCGCGCCACCGCCGCCTCGTGGAGCGCCAGATAAGCGGGATCAGCCATGACGGTTCAGACCACCAGCGGCCAAGCTAGCGCTGCGCATCAAGGCTCAGCTTCTCGAGCAGATCCAGCGCCGCTGCGCGCTTCTGCCAGGGCACGAACAGGTGATCGTGGTGGAGCCCGGCGACGACATTGCACGCGATCCCCGAGGCAGCGAGCGTGGTCGCGACCGCCGCGGTCAGCCCGACCGCCTCGAGATCGGAATGGACCTCAAGCGTTATCCGCGCAAAGCGGGGCGCATCCGTGGGGCCCGCCTCGGCAGGCAGAATGCAGCACGCGCCCTCCTCCTCGCGGATCAGCGCAAAGGCTGTCTGCGGGATCATCGCGCCATCGCCGAGCGGCGCGAAAACAAAGGCGCGCGTCGCCAGCTGCGGCTTCATGCCGAGGAGGAGGGCTTTCAAGTCGCTGACGCTTCCCGCTTGCATCAATTGGCGCTCGCCCTAGAGGATATATTTCGACAGATCGGTGTTGCCCGCCAGTTCCGCCAGCCGCTCGCGCACATAGGCGGCGTCGACCGTGATGGTCTGGTCGGCCATGTCCTCGGCCCCGAAGCTGATCTCCTCGAGCAGCTTTTCCATCACCGTCTGAAGCCGCCGCGCGCCGATGTTCTCGACGCCTTCGTTGACCTTGGCGGCGATCTTGGCGACTTCGCGGATCGCATCCTCGGTGACAACGAGCGTCACGTTTTCGGTCGCCAACAGCGCGCGATATTGCTCGACGAGATTGGCGCGGGTTTCCGACAGGATCGCGATGAAATCCTCCTCGGTGAGCGCGCGCAGTTCGACCCGGATCGGCAGGCGGCCCTGGAGTTCGGGCAGCATGTCGGACGGCTTGGCGACGTGGAACGCGCCTGACGCGATGAACAGCACGTGGTCGGTTTTCATCGGCCCGTATTTGGTCGCCACCGTGGTGCCTTCGATCAGCGGCAACAGATCGCGCTGGACACCTTCGCGGCTGACCGAGCCGCCGCGCACATCGGACACCGCGATCTTGTCGATCTCGTCGAGGAACACGATCCCGTTGGTCTCGGCATTCCTGAGCGCGGTCTGCGCCACATCGTCATTGTCGAGCCGCTTGTCGGCTTCCTCGTCGACCAGCTTGTCCCAGGCATCGGGCACGGTCAGCTTGCGCCGCTTGGTCGGCGTCTTGCCGAAGGCCTTGCCCATCATGTCGGAGAGATCGATCATCCCGACATTGGCGCCCATATTGCCCATGTCGAACGGCATCGAGCGCTCTTCGGTCACCTCGATCTCGACCTCGGTGTCGTTCATCGCATTCTCGACGATCCGCTGGCGAAAGCTCTGGCGGGTCGCCTCGGACGCGCCGTTGCCGACCAGTGCATCGAGCAAGCGCTCCATCGCCGCCTCGCTCGCGGTCTCGCGCACGGCTTCGCGGCGGCGCTCCTTCTCGAGCCGAATCGCCTCCTCGACGAGGTCGCGCGCGATCTGTTCGACATCGCGCCCGACATAGCCGACCTCGGTGAACTTGGTCGCCTCGACCTTGACGAACGGAGCTTCGGCCAGCTTGGCGAGCCGGCGGCTGATCTCGGTCTTGCCGCAGCCGGTCGGGCCGATCATCAGGATGTTCTTGGGGGTCACCTCGTCGCGCAGTTCAGGCCCCAGCCGCTGACGCCGCCAGCGATTGCGCAGCGCGACCGCAACCGCGCGCTTGGCGTCGTGCTGGCCGATGATGTGAGCATCGAGCGCGGCGACGATCGCCTTGGGGGTGAGGCCGTTGGGCGTAATGGTATCCATCAATTTCTTTTTCTGGCTGGTGTGTTGGCATTCATGTGGCGAGCGCGGGTATCGGTTCAAGTGCGGCGCGCAGAAGGCCGCTGGCGGGTCGCGCTCAGTCCACGGTTGAGCGCGCGCGTCATCGGCGCCTCGATGCGGGTGTGGAACAGCCAGCTAACCGCGAGCACGAGCACGCCGGCTGACAGGAGGTATCCCCATGCCCCGCTTGCCACCAACGGCGTCCGCACGAACACCCCGAGCCAAGCGACGGCCACGGGCAAGTGCAGCAGATAGAGCGCATAGCTCACGTCCCCCGCCGCGTTCTGGAGCGCGGGGAACGGCAAGGCTGTGCGTCCGCCCATGACGGCAATCGCGATCAACCCTGCGGGAACGCCGCACCAGGCGAGATAGTCGAAGCCCAGCGCATCCGCGTTCGCGGACCGGGGGATCAGCCACCAGGCCGCCAGCGCTCCGGCCAGCGCCAGCCCGCGCAGCGCGAGCGGCAGGATGCGGCGCTGCTCGCGCAGGATTGCGAGGCCCATGCCGACCAGGAACATCACCAGGACCGGGCGGGTCAGCATCCAGACAAAGGCATTTGCGCTGCCGACCAAAGTGCCAAGCGCAACCAGCGTGATCAGCACGGCCGCCGATCCGGCGAGCGTGGCAGTGCGGCCATAACCGACGAACAGACCGAACACGCAATAGAACACCAGTTCGTAAAACAGGGTCCAGCCGACCCAGAGCACCGGAAGCGCGCGCAGCGATTGGATCCCGGCTTCGGGCCAATAGGGGATGAGCGCGAGCGAGAGCGCCAACTCGCGCGTGGTGAATGCGGCGGACAGCGCCCAAGCCGACGCTGCCACGAAGGCTGCGGTCGCGATCCAGTAAGGCGGCAGGATGCGCACCGCCCGCCGGGTCCAGAAGATGCGCCGGGCCCCGGCCATGCCGAACTGGCGCCGCGAGGCGGTCACCATGACATAGCCCGAGATCACGAAGAACAGCATCACCGCGCCTTGCGCGGCGCGGCCCATGTCGAGTGAAAAGCCCAAGCCCGCGCCGATATGGTCGGCATAGGCCCACATCAGATGCGCCAGCGCCACCGTTCCCGCCGCCAGCCCTCGCAGGAGCTGGATCGCTGCGATCTTCTCGCCGCAGTCTGGGTCCTGGCTTGCCATCGCGCAGGGCTACACGGTTTCCACCGTCACCTCGCCATTGGTGAAGACGCAGATATCGGCAGCGACCGCCATTGCCTTGCGCGCGATTGTCTCGGCATCGTCTTCGTAATCCGCGAGCGCGCGCGCGGCGGCGAGCGCATAATTGCCGCCCGAGCCGATCGCCGCGATCCCCGCAGCCGGCTCGAGCACATCGCCATTGCCGGTCAATACGAGCATTATTTCGGCATCCGCGACGATCATCAGCGCCTCGAGATTTCTCAGATACTTGTCGGTCCGCCAGTCCTTGGCAAGCTCGACGCTCGCGCGCAGCAGTTGGCCGGAATATTGTTCGAGCTTCTTCTCGAGCCGCTCGAACAGGGTGAAGGCATCAGCCGTGGCGCCGGCGAACCCGGCGATAACCTTGCCCTGCCCATCCTCGCCCAGCGCACCGATCCGGCGGACCTTGCGCGCATTGGGCTTCATCACGGTGTTGCCCATCGAGACCTGCCCATCGCCCGCGATCACGGTCTTGTCGCCGCGCTTGACGCCGATGATGGTGGTGCCGTGCCACTGGGTGAGGCCGTGGCTCGCCTGGTCTGTCCTCATGAACGGCAATATGGCGCTGGGCCGACGCGGATCAAGCGCGAACCCGCGTCAAGGGCCGCCGCCCGGGCCACCCGGCGCACCGACGCCGCCGCCGACGCCGCCGACTTGCCCGATATTGCCGAACAGGTCTTCCAGGAAGGTCCGCTCACGCCCGAGCACCTGCGTTTTGTCGCCTTCAGGCTGCAGATAGACCACCTCCTCGATCCCCGAGCGATCGACGCTGAGGACCTTGCCCTGTTCATCGAAGCTGACGGCGAGCACCCCGTGGGTCTCGATGCGCGGGCGCACGAAAGGTTTGCGCCCGGTGATGCTCGAGACATAATACCACGTCGGATCGCCATACTGGCTCGCGAAGGTTGGCCGTCCGAGCGTCTCCTCGACCGAGCGGCGATTGTCGAGACCGGGGCGCACCGAATTGAGCAGCACCTGATCGGTGACATAGCCGCGCGATTCGCGGATCGAGGTGCACGCGCCCAGCGTCAGCGCCATGATGAGCGCCGCGCTAACGAGCACGACGCGCCGCGCCGCGCTAGAGTGCACAGCGCGCCGCATCGCGCCAGAGTGCACGGCGCGCCGCATCGCGCCAGA
>DAITMG010000033.1:14010-17507 GCA_036835265.1 Erythrobacter sp.
AGTGCACGGCGCGCCGCATCGCGCCAGAGTGCACGGCGCGCCGCATCGCGCCAGAGTGCACGGCGCGCCGCATCGCGCCAGATTGCACGGCGCGTCGCACACCGCCTGCTGCCGAATTTCCAGCCACGCCTGGTGCCATCGCCTTCATATGTCCCGTCAATTTCCTCTTGGGGCGGCCGTCGTTTCGGCAACCCGCGTCCTGGCGCATGCGCCTTGGCGCACCGCTTTAGGGTCTAGCCCCCCCGCTGGCAACGCCCCGCTTGGCAACACGCTGCCCGGCGCATTGCAAGCGCGGATTGAATTGCCGCTGAACGCCCCGCTCGCCTGGCCACCCATCGCCGAGCCCGCTCGAGGAACATCGCGCGGCTTGAGCGGTTTGCTTGACTTGAAGTGCCCGCTCACCCTCACAACATAATTACCAACAGAGCCCCATGAGCGGTCCGATCCCCCGCCCCGCTGCGATCCAACCCGTGAAGCGAACATTTCCGATGACCTTCCTCTCCCGATTGCTGGGCACCCGGCCCGATCCCCGCGAAGCGCTGCGGCCCTTGTGGCACCGCGTCGTCGAGCTTGCGCGCGAGCCGTCTTTCTATGCCGATTGCGGCGTTGCCGATACGGTTGCGGGCCGGTTCGATCTCATCACCGCGGTGCTCTGCACTGTCATGGTGCGGGTCGAGGCGTCCGAAATGCGGGCCGAAAGCGCGCTGCTGGCCGAACTGTTCGTTGAGGACATGGACGGCCAGCTGCGCGAGTTCGGCGTCAACGACGTGGTCGTGGGCAAGCGCGTGGGCAAGCTGATGAGCGTTCTGGGCGGGCGCCTCGGGGCCTATCGCGGAGCGCTGGTCGCGCGCGATCGCGAGCGCATGGCGGCTGCGGTCGCGCGCAATGTCACGTTTTCGGAAGGGGTCGATGAGCAGGCGGCGGCGCACAAGGTCGCCGACAAACTGCTCGCCATGTCGCAGCGGCTTGCCAGTCGCAGCGACAGCGAGCTAATGAAGCCGTCGGGGATCTGGTGAATGCGATGTTGGGATTATCAAACGAGCGTCCGGAGCTGAGCCGGATCATCAAGGATCGCACGCTGCCGGCGGGCGCGGTCATCATCGAGGCCGACGAGCGCGAACGCGCAGCGTTGGCGAGGCGCTTTGGCATCGTCTCGATCGAACAGCTGCACTCGGCAGTCGATCTTTCGCTGTGCCGCAAGGGCGTTCGCGCCGAGGGCACTCTGAGCGCTGACATCACACAGGCCTGCGCGGTTTCGGGCGAGCCGTTCGCGGTGCGCCTTGCCGAACCGATCATGCTGCGCTTCATCCCTGAAGGCACCGCCGCGCTCGCGCCCAGCGACGAGGACGATGTCGATTTCGAGATCACCGCCGAGGATTGCGACGAGATCGAATACCCCGGCGACAGCTTTGACCTGGGCGAAGCGGTCGCGCAGACGCTCGGGCTGGCGATCGATCCCTATGCCGAAGGCCCGGCGGCAGAGGCCGCCCGCAAGCTGGCCGGCATCGCGGTGCAGGGCGAACAGGAAGGCCCGCTTGCCAGAGCGCTCGCCGCGCTCAAGAAGGATTAGGAGCGCACACTGGGCTGAGAAATAGCCCAGCACTTGTCGCGCTGACGAAGATCCGAACCTGGGTCTGCTTTCCTGATCACAGGCGTTGGGCGCGGCTGCCGAGTGATGGGTGGGAAGCTTGCTTGCTGATACGATTGCCTGCCCGTACTCGCCACCCCACCCCACCACGCGCAACAATGCGCGCCCACTGCGCGCTGACAGCGCTGGTTATCCGCTGCAAAATTCGGGCTGGTTGAGATCAACCCGCTGGAAGTGGAACCACTTGTTGATGAAGTCGGGCATCAACAGGCGATCGATATCATCGGCCAGTGTGCGGGCATTCGCGTCTTTGTAAAGGATCCCGTCCTTGACGAAGCTCACCGACCGGTCGGGATGACGTCGCAGCCATGCGAGCACATCGTAATACACTTGGTGCTGCCCGCTCTCCTCATACGTGACGATTTCGTCGAGATACCCGAAAGGACGACGCTCGGCGCTGAAGACGAGGTGATTGCTGACGCCTGCCTCCAGCCGCAGGTTGGCGAACATGTTGATGCTCTGCGCGGTCTTGAGCCCGAGATAGGGCATGGCGCAATTGGCAAAGAACAACGCGCCCACGATGATGCCGATCGCCGGGACGGGACGGCGCTCGTTATCGATTGTCCCGCCATAGCGCAGCACCGCCCAGCAGAACGGCAGGACCAACGGCAGAACGGTCAAGGTGACGAGGGTGTAATGGCCGCCAAAGGCGAACACGGCGACCCAAAGGCACAGGCCGATGACCGCGAGCTTGTCGATCGGCTGATCAAGCTTGGCGCGGACATAACGCACCGTTGGCGACGCCAGCGTCTTGCGCGCCGCTTCCTCGGTCAGGAAAAGCGTATGGAGCGCTATCGAAATGGTGGTGAAGGTTATGTACATCGCATAGGCGCTCAGGCTCAGCAGCAGATGAAACCCGATGCCCGCCGCGATTCCCCAGTGCCGCAGGCGCCTGGTCAGCAGCGCGGCGGCGATGAGGCCTTCAACGATAAAGGTGCCGTAGATTGCCGTGTAGTCGATCACCGGTCCTTGCATCGATGAAAGCGGCCAAGGCATCATCCGCCACAAGGCGGTCGCGCAACTGGTTGCGGGATTGAGAAAGTCGGTGTTGATCTTGTGGAAGATGCCGAAAAAATACATCACCAGCAGCGCAGCGCATCCCGCAGGCGCGAAGCGATCGAAGATCCGCTCGAACGGGTCATTGCGCAGCATGGCGACGATGAACGACAACCAATAGCCGATCAGCGCTGCGGATCGCACGATAGTATGGTTAGAATACACCGGAGCTTGCAGCACGGTGCTCAAGGTGCTGATTGCCATCAGTGCAAACAGCAGTCGCCTCGAGGATGGCCTGAACAGCAAAGCCAGCGCTGCGGCTAGCACCAACAGCAAATCCCACGAAGGCGGAAAAAACTTGTACCCAAATGCATAATTGGAAAAATGAAAGATCGAGAACAGCGCGAAAATGGTCGCGAAAATCTCCTGGCGCGCAGTGTTGGACCCTGCTGTTTCAGCGATGAAGCTGCGGCCCATCAGGAAAAGCACAAACCAGCGGCCCGCGCGCAGGACCGGGTAGAGGGTTGCTGCCAGTGCGGGTTTGGAGAATACCCACCGGTTCAAGCGGTTGAACCAATCGGATGGGGTGGTGAGCGAGGCGATGTAGGCGACCGCCTTGTCGCCGCCATAGCGCGCTGACCCGTCTTCGACCACCATGCCGCCATCAAGATCGAAGCCCGCCTCCGACAGCTCACGGCGAAGGGCAACGTTCTCGCGAAGGTCGACCAGCTGCACGCTGGCGGTGCGCTGCAACCGCACCATCTGCACCTAGCGCGTGCAGAACGGGCATTCACCATCATAATAAATGCTGATCACGATCGCGCCAGTCCCCGCCCCAGTCTTCGCCCCAGTC
>DAITMG010000033.1:17607-28355 GCA_036835265.1 Erythrobacter sp.
CGCCCCAGTCTTCGCCCCAGTCCCTGCAACACCGATCCCGCCTAAACCATCAAAGCGTTTAGATTTGATCAACCACGTGTCTGGGCTTTGCAATGGGCAGGGTTCGCCGACCGCACGGCCTTTGACCTGATCCCGATCCACACCCAAGAGCGCTCCAGGTAGCCGCGCGCAGTGCTCGGAAGAACCGGGCGCGCGGCCTATGCTTCCTCGTTCCTCGTGCTTCGCGAGGCATGCTCGAGGATCATCAGCACCAGCCCTGCGAAGACGAGGCCAAAGCCTGCGAGGTGCACCCAGCGGAAGGCCTCGCCCGGCAGCAGGTAAGAGCTCATCAGCGCGGTGAGCGACATGATCGCCATCGCTCCGGCGGTCCGCACGCCCTGCGCGCCTGCGCCTCGGGCAAACATCATGAAAAAGGGTCGGAACCGTTATCGCCGCATTCGGAGCAATTCTTGGAAACAAAGCGACTGACTTAAGTCATCAGGCCCCGTACCGGCGCGCCCGGCGCCATACCGATGGCTTGGGATCAACTGCAGACGGTCAAGGGCGGCGGCGCCGTTCGATCAGAATGGAATGTCGTCGTCGAGATCGTCGTAGCCGCTGCTGCCGCCACTGCCGCCGCCCGAACCACCACCCGAGCCGCCGCCCTGATCCCAGCCGCCGCCCGAACCGCCGCTGCCCGAGCTGCGCCCGCCGCCGTAACCGCCGCCGCCGCCGCCTGCTCCCCCGCCGGGCGCACCGTCGAGCATGGTCATCACCGAGTTGGGCCCGCGCAGCACGACCTCGGTCGAATAGCGGTCATTGCCGCTCTGATCCTGCCACTTGCGGGTCTGCAGCTGGCCTTCGAGATAGACCTTGCTGCCTTTCTTGAGAAAGCGCTCGGCAACCCCCGCAAGACCTTCGTTGAAGATCGCGACCGTGTGCCATTCGGTGCGCTCCTGGCGCTCGCCGGTGTTCTTGTCCTTCCAGCTCTCGCTGGTGGCAACCCGCAGATTGCAGACCTTGCCGCCGTTCTGGAAAGTGCGGACCTCGGGATCGGCCCCGAGATTGCCGATCAGCATGACCTTGTTGAGCGAACCTGCCATCCTTGGTGTCCTTTTCGCGTCCAATCCTGCGGGCGCACCCTACCGGGAGGCGCGGTCCGCGATTCTCAAGACGACAATAGGACAGGCCGGGCGCTGGCGCGACCGCCAAGCGCCGTTATCCCCGCCCGAGAGCGCGCCCGAGATTACAGGCATTACCGGCTGGGATAGCGCAGCCGACCGAGGAAGCGCGAGAGGCTGGGCATTTCGCGTTCGCTGTTGGTGAACCTTGCCTTGAGCTTCTCGAACCGCATCACGCCATCGATCCGCCGATCGAGGAACTCGTAGCTCTTCGCCTTGTCTTCGCTGTCATCGTTGATGAAATAGGCCAGCGTTGCCGAGTAGATCCCGGCGAGGATCGCGCGCTTGGTGTAGTGGTTGTAATCGGTCGAGGTGTCACCGGCGAGGCGCCACATGATATCGGCCGAGCGCCAGCCGAGCTGGAGGCTGCGCGGCGCGTTCTGCGGCATTGCCATGATCGCGAGCGCGCGGCGCACCGCCTCGTCGATATGCTCGACCTCCTTCAGCCGAAACGCGACGAGCTCACGGATGCGCTCGCGGATCTTGAGCTGCGCCAGGCGCTCTGGCGGCCATTCGCGCTCCATCGCCTGATCGACGCTGGTGATCCACGCCTCGATCATGTCCATCGCACGGCCATTGAGCGGGCGCTGCGGGAAGGCGAGTTTGGCGACATCGGGATCGACCCCCGCCATTTCGGCCGCAGCCAACAGCGCGGTCTCGTTCCAGCCGTCGAAGATCGCCGAGGCGGCGATATCGGGGGCGAGCGCGATGCGCAGTTCATCGAGCGTCATGTCGGCCGGATCGGCCGGGGTGTGGTCGTCGCTGGTCATGTCAGGATCGGTCATGTCAGAAAGAAGGCCCGTATTCGCGCTTGGTTCCCTGATCGCCGCGTTCGGCATCGGCGGCCTCGAATTCGGCGAGGATCTGGGCGTTCGCGCTCATCAGTTCGACATATTCGCGCGCCGAGCGGCCCGAATTGTCGGTGCGGTCGGGATCGGCGCCCTGCTTCAAGAGTCGCACGATCAGGTCCTTGTTACGCTGGTGGACCGCCGAGATCAGCGGCGTCTCGCCCTGGCGATCGCTCACGTTGACATCGGCCCCGCGAGTGATCAGTTCCTCGACGCCCTCGATATGGCCAAGCGTGGTCGCGATCTGCAACGGTGTGGTGCCGGCCTTGTTGCGGATATTGGGATCGGCCCCGCGCTGGAGAAGAAACCGGATCCACAAGGTGTCGCGCCTTTGCACGGCAATGTGAAGCCCGGTATCGCCGCTGGTGAGATCGCGGGTGTTGATGACCTGGCTCCCGGGACGGTTGAGCATCTCGGTCGCGGTATCGCCGTCGCGCTCCTTGACCGCTTCGAGAAACTGGTAGCCTTCGGAAAACATCTGGGCCGAAGCCGCGCCGGGCAACGCGCCTGCGAATGCAAGGAATGCAAGGACGCTCAGCAAAGCGGCACTGGCGATCGGGCCAAAGCCCCCTAATTTGCGCATAACGAACCCGGACACTCTTTGACCTTTCCGATTAAGCTGTCACAACCCTTGCTCAACGAGCCCACGGGTGAAGCCCCAATTCCACGCCTGTCACTAGCAGAGCATGAACAGCCAAGCCAAGCCTTCCTCGCGCCTCTTGCGTATCCCCCTGGCCGCCACTGCAGCCGCGCTCGCACTGGCGCTTGGCGCGTGCGATCAGGGCACGCTCGCCAGGGAAGAGCCCCCGCTCGCGGGCGCTGCGATCGGCGGCGCGTTCGAGCTCACCAATGCGGCCGGCGAGCGGGTGCGCTGGGAAGATTTTCGCGGGCAATATGTTGTGCTCTATTTCGGCTACACCTTCTGCCCCGATGTCTGCCCGACCGACATGCAGCGCATGACGCAGGGCCTGCGCCAGGCTCGGGAACAGAACCCGGACCTTGCCGGCAAGATCACCCCGGTGTTCATCACGATCGATCCTGAGCGCGATACGCCCGCCGTGGTCGGCGAATTCGCCGCCGCCTTCGCAGATGACATCGTCGCGCTCACCGGCACCCCTGAGGAAATCGCGGCGGCCGCCAAGGCCTTCGCGGTCTATTACAGCCGCGGCGAGGAAACCCCGGGCGGCTATCTCGTCGATCACTCGGCGATCATCTACCTGTTCGGCCCCGACGGCGAGCCGATCGCGACGCTCCCGACCGATCAGGGCGCCGATGCGGTCGCGGCCGAGATCGCACGGTGGGTGACATGAGGGAGCGGTTCTGGGAATTGCCGTTGGGCGATCTGACCCGGCCCGAATGGGAAGCGCTGTGCGATGGCTGCGGCCGGTGCTGCACGCACAAGATCGAGGACGCCGATACCGGCGCAATCGAACACACCAACGTCGCGTGCAAGCTGCTCGATGTGAAGACCGCCAAGTGCAGCGATTATCGCAATCGCAAGGCGTTCGTGCCCGATTGCCTGCGCCTGACCTTCGCCATCGTGAAGAACGTGCCGTGGCTGCCGACGAGCTGCGCCTATCGGCTGCGCGCCGCCGGGCGGCCGCTGCCCGCCTGGCATTATCTTATCTCGGGCGATCGCGAGTCGGTCAAGCGCGCCGGAATTTCGGTCGCGGGGCGGGTGGTGAGCGAGATCGCTGCCGGCCCGCTCGAACATCACATTGTCGAGTGGGGCCCGCCGAGGAGGAACTGGCACGCTGCACCAGACGCGGATGAGGCTCCCGAGACCGCCCACAAGACCACGACCCCGCCCACGGAGCAGTGCGGGGCAGCATGATCGACTGGCTCAAGCGCACCGCCATCGCACCCCAGATCGAGCTCAATGGTGAGACGGTCCCGATCATCGTCACCCGGCGCAAGCGAGCCAAGCGCCTGACCCTGCGGCTCGCGCCCGATGGCAGCGAGGTGC
This sequence comes from Erythrobacter sp., assembly GCA_036835265.1. Classification (GTDB taxonomy): domain Bacteria; phylum Pseudomonadota; class Alphaproteobacteria; order Sphingomonadales; family Sphingomonadaceae; genus Erythrobacter. The sequence goes on from DAITMG010000033.1 coordinate 21,582, forward strand.
GCATCTCGCTCCCGACCTGGGCGCATGGCAACGAGGCGATCGCGTTTGCCCATGCCCGCGCGCAGTGGCTGGCCGGGGTTCATGCGAGCATTCCGCGCCGCGCGGCGCCCGATGCAGGCGAGGAGGTGCTCTACCGCGCCCGCCCGCTGACGATCACCTGGCAAGCGCAAGCCCCGCGCCGCCCGGCGGTGAGAGGGGCGCAGCTGGTGCTGGGGGGAAGCCGGGAGAGCCTGGCTTCGCGCATCCGCGCCTGGCTCGAGCGCGAGGGGCTCGCACTGTTCGAGGCCGACATGGCCGAATACTGCGCCGCCGCCGGGCTCGATCCGGTGCCGGTCGCGCTGTCGCGCGCGCAGCGGCGCTGGGGCAGCTGTTCGGACATGCGTCGCATCCGGATCAACTGGCGGCTCGTTCAGGCGCCCGATTTCGTCCGCCGCTCGGTGGTCGCGCACGAGGTTGCCCACCTCGTCCATTTCGACCACTCGCCCGCCTTTCACGCGCTGCTTGGCCGCATCTTCGAGGATGACATCGGCGAAGCGGACCGGTGGCTCAAGCAGAACGGCCGCTCGCTCTATGCGAGCTTTGGCTGACCTCGGCGGCTTCGGCAGTTTGCCAGCTGACCTGGGCTGGCCTCAGCATCTCTACGTAGGAATTGATTAACCACACCCGGTTAGAAGCCGGTCATGGTTCGCCACCTCGCGCCTTTTCTCATCGCCCTTGCCTGCTTTAGTGCAGCGCCTGCGCCGGCAGTGGCGCAAGGCAATTGCCCGCAGTGCGACCTGCCCCCGCAATGCCGCGGCAATGCCCACGGCAGGCCCTGGGATCGCCCCGAATGCCAGCCGCCCTCCGACGACGAGGACGAGGACGAGGAGGAAGACGATGAGGAAGACGATGAGGGTGATGACGACGAAGACGAGCCTGGCGACGACACCCCCCCCGCTCCCCCGCCTTGCGTCAATTGCGAGGGTCTGCCGCGCAAATGCCGTAACCCCGAAGAGTACAAAGACCTGCCTGCCCAGGTGAGGCGCAAATGTCGGCCGGTCGAGATAATCGTCGAAAGCGATATCGATTTCGGCAGGGTCGTGCTCTTGAAGCAGGGATCGGGCAGCGTGATGATCGATCTCGAGACCGGGGACAAGCTCATCGAGGGCGATATCGAGGATATCGGCGGCGTCACTATCACGGGCGAGGTCAGCGTGTCGGGCACTCCGCTCGAGGCAGTGGAGATCGATTTCCCCTTCAGCGTGGGGATGCGCGATGGCACCGCCCAGCAGGCCGAAGTCCGCCAGTTCAAGACCGATCTGCCGGCCTTCCCGGTGCTCGATACCGATGGCGAGCTGCGGTTCAGGTTCACCGGCAAACTGATGCTCGATGCCAGCAGCACTGCGAGCGGGAGGTTGCGCGGGCGGGTGCCGATCTCGGTGTCCTACTCTCGCTAGGGCGCACACCGGACCGCACACCCATCCGGCGGGGCTGGTCGCGGTCGCTCCATGCGCCTATATTGTCCGCCATGTCTTCGCTTTCACGCTTCAATCCCAAGGCGGGCGCTGCCGACTTCTGGTCCGAATTCCGCAAGCCCAACCCGCTGCGCTGGCCGATCCTCGTGGCCTCGACCGCGCCGCTCGCGCTGATCTTGTACTGGGCTTCGTCAGAGACGGCCTACAAGACCCCCGAGCGCCCCAGGATCACCTATATAACCACCCTGGATTCGGCTCGCAGCGATGCCGAGATTGCCGCCTCGAACAGGGCGAACCAGGAGGTGAAGGACCTGCGCGCCGAGGCGGAGGCCGAATTGGCCGCGCGCAAACGCAAAATCTACAAGGCGCTGGGCAAGGGCCTCGGCATGGATGTCGAGGAGATCGCGGCCGAGGCCGATGCGCGGCAGGCGGCCGAAGCAGCGGAGCGCGCCAAGCGGCTTGCCGAGCGCCGGGCCGAGCTGGGCGCCGAGCGCCAAGCGGCGGGCGAGGCGGCAGGCGAGGCGACGGGCGAGGCTGGCGCAAGCACGCCCGATCCTGCTGCGGGGGCGCCCGGCGAAAGCAGCGCGCCATAACCCCCCCTCCCCCCAGCGATCAGCAATGGATGGAAGCCGCCGCGCGGTTTGCTGCGCGCGCGCTCCCGCTGTGCCGGCCCAATCCCGGTGTCGCCGCGCTGCTCGTTCGCGACCACACGCTGGTCGCGCGCGGCTTCACGCAGCCCGGCGGCAGACCCCATGCCGAAGCGGGTGCGCTTGATGGGCTGGGCGAGGGCGGCGCCGCGGGCGCGAGCCTTTATGTGACGCTCGAGCCTTGCGCGCATCGCTCGGCGCGCGGCGGGGCGTGCGCCGATCTCGTCGTCCGGGTGCAGCCTGCGCGCGTCGTCATCGGCCAGCGCGATCCCGATCCGCGCACCGCAGGGCTCGGCATCGCCCGCCTCGAGGCTGCCGGGATCGCGGTCGCGGTGCTGGATGATCCGGCCTCGGAGAGGAGCCTTGCCGGCTATCTTACCCGGCAGCGCCTCGCCCGCCCGCACGTCACGCTCAAGCTCGCGCAATCGCTTGATGGCTGCATCGCGCTCGCCGACGGCTCAAGCCAATGGATCACGGGTGAGCGCGCGCGCGCGCACTGCCATGCGATGCGCGCGCGCGCCGATGCGATCCTGGTGGGCGGGGGGACATGGCGCAAGGATCGCCCGCGGCTGGATGTGCGCCTGCCGGGGCTTGCCGAGCGCAGCCCGGAGCGGGTTGTGCTCACCCGCAGCGAGGCTCCCGAGGGCGCGCGAACCATCGGCTCACCCGGCGAGATCGGCGCGCTGGAGGGCGTCGACACGCTCTATGTCGAAGGCGGCGCTGAAACGGCGGCAAGCTTCCTGGCCGCCGACCTGGTTGATGAGCTCCACCTTTACAGCGCCCCGATCCTCATAGGCGACGGGCTGCGCTCGCTCGGCAGACTCGGCCTTGGGAGCCTTGCCGATGCGCATGGCCGCTGGCGGCAGGATCGCTCGCTTCAACTTGGCAGCGACAGCTTTGCATCCTATCTGCGCCTGCGATAGCGCGCTCCCCCGGGATTGAGCGAGACGAAGGGCCCCCAGCATGTTCACCGGCATTGTAACCGCCATCGGCATCGTCACCAAGGTCGAGCGGCGCGGCGATCTCAGGATCAGGATCAGCGCCGCGCTCGATCCGGCGCGGATCGATATCGGCGCCTCGATCGCGTGTTCGGGCGTGTGCCTGACGGTGGTGGAGCGCGGGGGCGAGGCGGGCGCTGCGTGGTTCGAGGTCGATGTCTCGGGCGAGACCGTCTCGCGCACGCGGGCGGGGATGTGGAGCGAGGGCAGCGCGATCAATATCGAGCCGTCGCTACGGCTTGGCGACGAGCTCGGCGGGCATATCGTGACCGGCCATGTCGATTCGATCGGCGAGGTCGTCCTGTCGGTGCAGCGCGGGGATTCCTGGCGCATCGCGATCCGCGCCCGCGCCGAGATGGCGCCGTTCATCGCCGAGAAGGGCTCGATCACGGTCGATGGCGTCTCGCTCACGGTCAACGACGTGCGCGACCGGCCGGATCGCACCTGCGATTTCGCGCTCAACATCATCCCGCACACCGCCAGCGTCACCACGCTCGGCCAGCTCAGCGAAGGCGACGAGGTCAATCTCGAGATCGATGTGCTCGCGCGCTATCTCCAGCGCATGCAGACGCTCGCCGCCCTGCGCTGATCATCCTGCCTGCCTATTGTGGCGCGCTGAGCGGCCCTGAGGCGAAGTCCGCAGCGCTGATCGCATAAACCAGATGCAGCACGCGCTTGCCCTGATAGCGGTCAAGCTCGGTCTCGCGCGTGCGCACGGCGCCGATCTTCTCGAGCGCGATGCGCGAGCGGTAATTGGTCTCGCCCACGCGAAAGCGCACCGTGCCGACAAACTGAAACGCGTGAGCGAGCATCAACCGTTTCATCTCGGCATTGATGCCCTTGCCCCACCAACGCGGGGCAAGAAACGTCCAGCCGATCTCGACGCTGCCGCCCTCGTCGGGGTCGTGATCCTGAAACCGGCTCGAGCCGATGATCCGGCCGCTCGCGCGGTCAATCACGGCAAGCGCCCCGCCTTTGGCAAGCGCATCGTCGAAGAAGGCGCGGAACACATCCTCGCGCCAGCGATCGTGCATCGGGTGCTGTTCCCACACCGCCGGATCGCGCGCGACGCCATAGAGTGCTTCCCAGTCATCGGAGCACAGCGGGCGCAGCAGAACCCGCTCGCCCTCAAGCGTCGGCTGACGGTCCATCGACTGGGTCAGCCATTGGCGGTGACTTCGCCGATCGCCGCGACGAACCGGTCGATATTACCCTTCGTCAGCCCGGCGACATTGATCCGGCCCGAGCCCGCCATATAGATGCCGTGCTCTTCGCGCAGGCGCACCACCTGCTCCTTGGAGACAGGCAGCATCGAGAACAGGCCGTTCTGCGAAGCGAGCGGGGTCAGGTCGACTGCGCCAGCGGTGCCCGCGTCGGCGAGCCGCGCGCGCACCGAGCGCATCCGCGCGCGCATCTCGTCAAGCTCAGCCAGCCACACCTGCGTCATGTCCTCATCGCGCAGGATCACGCGCACGGCGGCCGCGCCATGATCGGGCGGCATCGACCATGTCGCGCGGGCCAGCGCATTGGCGTTGGAGAAGGCTTTCTCGAGGTCGCCTGGCTGCTTGGCCATGATATAGAGCGCGCCGACCCGGTCGCGGTACATCCCGAAGTTCTTGTCGCAGCTGTAAGCGATCAGCGCTTCGGGGACCTTGGCCAGGATGCCGCGCATGCCGGCTGCATCCTCTTCCATTCCTTCGCCCAGTCCCTGATACGCGGTGTCGATGATCGGGAAGATGCCCGAGGCCGCAATCGCGTCGCCAATCATGTCCCAGTCTTCGGGCGAATAGTCGATCCCGGTGGGGTTATGGCAGCACCCGTGAAGCAGGATGCCATCGCCGGGCGCGGCTGCATTGATCACGCCGAGGACCGCCTCGAGATTGGCGGTGCCATTATGGTTGGCATGGTCGAACGGGGCCATCTCGAGCCCGAGATCGGCGATGATCTGGGCATGGTTGGGCCAGCTTGGCACGCCGAGGTGAAGCCGCTGCATCCCCGCTTTCTGCCCCAGCGCGAGCGCCAGGCGCACCGCGCCCGTGCCGCCAGGCGTCTGCATCCCAGAAATGCGCCCGCCCATTGTCGCATTCGCGCCGAACACATAGGGCATCAGCGAGTTGACGAAGCCCATGTCGCCTTCAGGCCCGAGATAGCTTTTGCTGTCCTGCTGTTCGAGGAGCACCGCTTCGGCTTGCTTGATCGCGCGAAACACCGGGGTCGCCCCCTCGTCGGTGCGATAGACGCCCACCCCGAGGTCGATCTTGTCGGACCGATCGTCCGCGGCATAAAGCTTGATCAGCGCGAGGAGCGCATCGGGCATCTGGGGTTCGAGTCGGGCTAGCATGGGCTCCCGATGCCGCGCCCGCGGCCCGGCTGCAAGGCGTTATCTGCACGCCCTCATCGCTGGCGCGGGCGAAATGTCAGAACGGCACCCAGCGCTGCTTCTCGGAAAAGCGCAGATAGCCTGCATTGATCCCCAGCCGCACCCCGGCGCCCAGCCGGATCGGGATCAGCACGATATCGCCGCGCCGGACATAGCTCGCATGCAGCCCGCCGACGAGATAGGCCTGCCCCTCGCCCGCCGGAAAGCGTTCGAACAGGTCTTCGGTGTCGAACAGGTTGTAGACCAGGACGAAGGTGTTGGCCGCATTGGCGCCCGCATCGAGCCCCACCGAGGGGCCGGTCCAGTAGACCTTGCGCTCCCCTTCGATCTTGTGATGGAGCGTTCCCGAGCCATAGCGCGCGCCGACGATGAACGCTCCCCCCGCCTCGCGCCCGACGATATAGCCGTTGGGTCGGCCTTCCTTCTTGAGGAGATCCTCGATCATGCGCGCAATGCCCTCGGCGCCCTTGCCGAAAACGTTTTCGGCAGCGCCGATCAGATCATCCTCGCCATAGGTGTCGGCAGATGGGGCAGCAGCGGGCACGACCGGGCCGGCCGCACTGTCACTGCCGACGCTCGCGCCGCTTGCGGGATCGGTCCATTGCACCGGGTCGCCGTTCGCCTCGCCATCCGAGTTTATCGCGTATTCCTGTGCGAAGGAGCCGTCCTGCGGAGCGGGAAGTGGCGCAGGCAGCGGCTCCGCGACGGCCGCGTCCGCTGGCGCTTCCCCCATCAGATCGCCATCGATCGCCCCTGCGCCGCGTTCGGGCTGGGCGAAGGCATCGTCCGGATCGACCATTTCGAGCTCCTGCGCTAGGAGTGCCGGCGAAAAGGCCAGGGCGATGAGGGCCGCCGCAATCAGCAGGAGCCGCGAGACGGCGGCGATGGTCATGCTGGTCTTGCCCGATTGAGCGCTCGAATTGATCATCACACATCCCTTCCTGGGCGCGCCGCGATCCATGCTTGTGTGCAAGGACCGGGCAGGAATTCAGAATCGATCGGGCTCCTGCGCACAAGCGTGGTTAAGACCAAACGAATCAAAAACGCGATCAACCGCTTGCTTGTGGCCAGAGCGAATTGAACGGGGGCGGAACGGATGGCGGGCCGATCGGGCGCTTGCAGCGGCTCCCGACGGCGCGGATGTGCGCTCGCCTGGGCCGGTTTCGACGCGCTTGCACAGATGGCTTGCTCAACGCACACGAGCGGCCTATAGCCCGCGCCTCGCAGACACAATGCGTTTCGGAGACGTGGGTGAGTGGCTGAAACCAGTCCCCTGCTAAGGGACCATACCGTTT
>DAITMG010000034.1:0-28353 GCA_036835265.1 Erythrobacter sp.
GGGGTCGTTTGCTGACAGGCAGCTTTTTGGCCGCAAATGTGAAAACCGGACATGACCCTCAAACCGGTTCACGACTTGCCGCATAATAGTGCCAGGTGAAGATCGCCATCGCGCCGCGGTGCGGGGACCATTGCTCGCCAAGTTCGCGGGTCGCCTTCTCCTTTGGACGCTCCTCAAGCCCGAGCAGGCGCTTGACGCCTTCCTGCACCGCAAGGTCGCCCGCCGGCCAGATATCGCTGCGTCCTTCGGCGAACAGCAGGTAGATTTCGGCCGACCAGCGCCCGATCCCCTTGATCTGGGTGAGGATCGCGATCGCTTCCTCGTCCTCCGCTGGCATCGCGGAAAAGTCGATCGCGCCTGCCTCGACCAGTTCGCATAAGGACCGGGCATAGCCCTGCTTCTGGCGCGAGAGGCCGCAGGCGCGCAGGGTGTCGAAATCGCGCGCCAGTAGGCAGGCGGGGGTGAAATCGGCGCCCAGCTCCGCCTCGAGCTTGGCCCACATCGAGGCCGCCGCCGCGACCGAGACCTGCTGGCCCACAACCGTGCGCAGCAGCGTCTTGTAGCCGCGCGCGCGCAGCCGCGGCTCCGGGTAGCCGACCCGCGCAAGCTCGGCGGTGAGCCGCGGATCGCGTGCGGCAAGCGCATCGAGCCCCGCAATGATCTGGTCTTGCTCAAGGCCCATCGGCCGCTCTCCCGTTCATCTCTTGCGCGGCGCGCTTCAACGCCCTAGCAACCGCGCTGTCATTTCAACCCGATCGCACCCCGGCGCAAGCACCGGATCTTGCGCTCAATGTCCACCGAAAGGAATTTTGCTCTCATGCCAAGGCTGGTCGTCATCAATCGCACAGGCGAAACGAGCGAGATCGAGGTCGAGGAAGGCCTCACCGTCATGGAAGCGATCCGCGACAACGGGTTTGACGAACTGCTCGCGCTGTGCGGGGGATGCTGCTCGTGTGCGACGTGCCATGTCTATGTCGATCCCGCCTTCATCGAAAAGACGAGCGCGATCGGCGAGGACGAGGACGACCTCCTGGAATCGAGCGATCATCGCCAGGACGGCTCGCGGCTGTCGTGCCAGATCCCCTTCACGAGCGCGCTCGACGGCATGACCGTGACGATCGCGCCCGAGGATTGATGCGTTAGCCGGGCTGCGGATATCTGGGGTTGAACCCGTCCAAGCCAATCTCGGTTGCCGCAGCGGGCCCCGCTCCCTAATTCTGCGCTCATGAACATCACGCATCCGTTCGGCAACACGCTCGACCTCATCGGCAACACCCCGCTCGTCAGGCTCGCCGGGCCAAGCGCAGCTGCGGGCTGCGACATCTGGGGCAAGTGCGAATTCGCCAATCCGGGCTCGAGCGTCAAGGACCGCGCGGCGCTCGCGATGATCCGCGACGCCGAGGAACGCGGCGAATTGCAGCCCGGCGGCACGGTGATCGAGGGGACCGCCGGCAACACCGGGATCGGGATCGCGCTCGTCGCCAATGCGCTGGGCTACAAGACCATCATCGTGATGCCCGATAACCAGTCGAAGGAGAAGATCGACACGCTGCGCGCGCTGGGCGCCGAGCTGGTCCTCGTGCCGCCAACCAAATATGCCGATCCGTGCCACTTCCAGCACGTCTCGCGCCGCATGGCCGACGAGATGGAGGGCGCGATCTGGGCCGGCCAGTTCGACAATGTCGCCAATCGCCGCGCGCATATCGAGGGGACCGCGCTCGAATTGTGGGAGCAGACCGGCGGCGCGATCACCGGCTTCACCTGCGCCGCTGGCACCGGGGGCACGATCGCGGGCGTGGGCATGGGCCTGAAAGAGAAGAACCCCGACATCCGCATCGCGCTGACCGATCCGCACGGCGCTGCGCTTTACAACTATTACGCGCATGGCGAGCTCAGGGCCGAGGGCTCGTCGGTCGCCGAAGGGATCGGGCAGGGCCGCATCACCGCTAATCTCGAAGGCGCGCCGATCGATACCCAGTTTCGCATATCGGACGAGCAAGGCCTGCACTGGGTCGAGCGGCTGCTGCGCGAGGAGGGGCTGTGCCTAGGGCTGTCCTCGGGCATCAACGTCGCAGGCGCGATCGAGCTGGGCAAGCTGCTCGTTGCCGAGGGGCAGGAAAACCCGCAAGTCGCAACGATCCTGTGCGACACGGGCTTTCGCTATCTCTCGACGCTCTACAATCCCAGATGGCTGAGGGAAAAGGGCCTGCCGGTGTTCGAGTGGCTGGTCGAGGCGAACGAGGCCTGATAGGTTCTTGGCAAGACATGGCAGCGCGCAAACTTTACGAACGCCTCGCCGAGCGGACGCGTGGGCGCAATCTCGGCGCCGATGGTCCGGGCGACCCGCTCGGCAGCGCGGCTTCGGGCCCGCTCGAAGGCTCGCGCGCGGAGACGATCCAACGGCTCCAGATCGGGGTGACCATGCTCGCCGTCATGCTCACCCTGATCGCGCTGGCAAGCATTATCGGCACCCAGGCCAAGCTCGCTGAGGAAGCCGCAGTGCCCGACGCCGCGCCGACGACCGAGCCGACCGAGGCGCCCGCCAAGCGCGATCCGCTGGCCGATGCGGGCGTGGTGCCTGAAATGCCCAAAGGGGAAGATGAGCAGCAGGAGCCCGGGATGCCGGCTCTCCCGGAGGTACCCCGCGAGCGCGGGGGCGAGGGTGCGCGCTTCCGGATGTTGGTGCCAGATACGCCACCAGCCGGACCCACGGGCGGGCCTGCGCAGCGGCCGCAAGGCGGCGCGGCGCCTGGCTCCGCTCCCGGCAATGCCGGCCAGCGCTAAACCGGTTCTGGCGGCGCTTGCCGCGCTGGTCCTTGTCGCCTGCGCGGATGGCACTGCGAGCGAGCACGCAAACAATGGGCACGGGCACGACGGGCATGATCATGGCGAGAACGGCATCGATCAGGCCAGGGGGAACTCAGCCCCGCAGTCCGGCGGCGACACCGGGCCAAAGCCCGAACTCGGCCTCATGACCAGCTTGCCGCTATACTGGCCGCTCGGCGCGGACTTCAGCGATCTCGCCAGCGGTGAGCTATCAAGCCCGTGGCAGCGCAGCGCGCTCGAACAGCGCTTCGAGATCGTCCCGCTTGATACCCTGTCTGCGATCCCGGCGCTTCAGACGGGCGCTCCCGACGAGGATCCGCTCGCCGGGCTTGAGCGCATCGCGATCATCCAGCCACGCGGGCTTTCGCCGGCGGACAATGTCGCGCTCGACGAGTGGGTGCGCGGAGGGGGCGAGTTGCTGCTGGTGCTCGATCCTGCGCTGACCGGCGATTACCACCTGCCGTTGGGCGATCCTGCCATGCCCAGCCTTGCAGCGCTGATCCCGCCGGTGGTCGCGCGCTGGGGGCTGGAGGTGCGCTATGACGAGGCGCAGCCGGGCGAGCCGCGCAGGGCCGCGCTCAGGGGCGGCACGCTGCCCTTGTGGCTCAGCGGCACGCTCGCGCGCACGGGAAAGCGGCAGGATGCTTGCACGATGCAGGCAGAGGCGGCGCTGGCGCAGTGCCGGATCGGTGAGGGACGCGTCACCGTCTTGGCGGATGCGGCGCTGTTCGAACACCGCGCGCTGGCGGGCGAGGCAAACGAGGCGATCGCGCTCATCCTGCGCGTGGCGTTTGCGCGATAGCGAGCTTGGGGATTTTACGGGAAGCAGGTCAGCGGCTTGCGCTGCTCTTGGGGATCTTGCGGGATTCGCGCGGGGAATCAGTGCGGTGAACGACCCTTATGTTGCAATTGGGCAGCGCTATGAGGGGATAGTGCGGCCATTCAGTGCCGCAAAAATACTCTAAATCAGATGTTTATCATGTATTCCCCTGAAATCCCCTAAAAATCCTTCCATCGGCGGCCCTTACCCGATATTACCGGGGGCCATCAATCGTGCCTTTTTCCCCCGCGCCGGCCCTCCCGGCTGGCGCGCCGGTCGCGCTCACCCGCGACCGGCAACGGGGAAGCCGTGCCTGGTTCGAGTGGTTTCGGGATGGGTGCAGCGCGGCTTCTTGATGCGCGCAGCGCCCGGAGTGCAGCAAGGGGAGCTTCGCACAGGTGTCGGCGTTTGGAGGATACAGCGGACAAGCCTATTCGCCCGCGGGCGACAAGGGCCGCTTTGTCCTGCCGCCCGACTTCCGCCGCGCCGTCAAGGACAGCTCGGGCGGGCAAAAGACGCTGTGCCTGGCGCGCCACCACACCTGGAAGTGCCTCGTCGGGTTCGGGCTCAGCCACGAAGACCAGCTCGAGGAGCAGCTCGTCTACGAAGAGGAAATGGCCGTGCGCGCGGGCCAGCCGTTCGACCGCGACCGTCGGCGTATCACCCTGTTCGGCTATCGCAAGGTCCCCTTCGATGACAGCGGGCGCTTCATCATGCCCGAGGCCCTGCGCCGCCGCGCCAATATCCAGAGCGGGCTGTTCTTCAACGGGATGGGCCGGTTCTTCGCGATCTGGAGCCCCGAGCAGCTCGTCGCCGAAGGCGAGGCCTTCGAGGATGTGCTGCTCGATTGCGATGATGCGATCGCCGAGGCCGAAGCCCGAACCCGGAGGCGCCCATGAGCACGCCCGAAAGCCAGAACGTCAACGCTCCTCGTCATGTCCCCGTGCTGCTCGACGAGGTCGTCGCCGCGATTGCGCCCGGCCCGGGCATGGGGATCGTGGATGCGACCTTTGGCGCCGGCGGCTATTCGCGCGCGCTGCTCGAGGCCGGGGCGCGGGTCTATGGCTTCGACCGCGACCCCGATGCGATCCGCGATGGCGCGGGGCTGGTCGAGCAATTCGCGGGCCGGCTCTCGCTCCACCCGCAGCGCTTTTCCGCGATGCGCGAGGAGATGGCGCGGCTCGGCGTGCGCGAGGTCGATGCGGTCGTGATGGATATCGGCGTCTCCTCGATGCAGCTCGACCAGCGCGCACGCGGCTTTGCCTTCTCGAGCGATGGCCCGCTCGACATGCGCATGAGCCAGGCCGGCGAGAGCGCCGCCGATTTCCTCAACACCGCCGATGAGGCGGCGATCGCCGATGTGCTCTACGAATATGGCGAGGAGCGCCGGTCGCGTGCGGTCGCGCGCGCGATCGTCGCAGCGCGCCCGCTCGAGACGACCGGCGACCTTGCGCGCGTGGTGCGCCGCGCGCTCGGCTATCGCCCGCATGACAAGAAAGACCCCGCCACCCGCAGCTTTCAGGCGGTGCGGATCCATGTGAACGACGAATTGGGCGAACTCACCGCCGGGCTGCTCGCCGCCGAGGCGCTGCTGCGCGAGGGCGGGGTGCTCGCCGTCGTCAGCTTCCACAGCCTCGAGGACCGGATCGTCAAGCGCTTCTTGCGCGATGCGGCCGGCGCTGGCCGCGCGGTCTCGCGCCATCTGCCCGGCGAGCCCGACTTGCCCGAGCCGACTTTCGCCAAGCTCTCCAAGGCGATCCGCCCGGGCGAAGCGGAGATCGCGCGCAATCCGCGCGCGCGCTCGTCGGTTTTGCGTCATGCGCGGCGCACCGCGACCCATGCGCGCGCGCATATTGCAGGAGCGCAGCCATGATGCTGACCGCCGCCCGGATGCGCCAGATCGGCTGGGGCGTGCTGCTTGCGTTCTGCATCCTCGCCTTCACGGTGCTGAGCCTTTCGGTTCATGCCGTGCAGAACGAGGTGGTGCTCGCCGAACGCCAGATCATTGCGCTCAAGCAGGAGGCGCTGCTGCTCGAGACCGAATTCGAAAGCCGCGCCAATCAACGCCAGCTGGCGCATTGGAACCGGGTCGAATTCGGGTACCAGTCGCCGCGCGCTGACCAGTATATCGACAGCCGCCGGGAGCTCGCCGCGCTCGGAGAGCCGCTCGGGCCCGGTGCGCCGCGCCCGGTTCGCCTCGCCCGCGCCGAGCTCGCCATGATTGACGCAGTGCCTGCCGGTGATGGGGAGCGCGCAATGGTCTCGCCTATCTCGGGCGCGCCGATCCGGCCGAGCTCGGGTGCGGGCGAAGCTGGTCCAGTCAGCGAGTTTTCCGATGCGTTCGACGGCTTTGTGCTGGACTTGGGAGCGCGCGGCGAAGCGCGCCCGGGCGAAGCGGTGCGGGTGCGCGAGGCAAGGCTTGCTGCAGGCAGCCTGACCGGAAACGCGCCTGAATGAACGCCTTCACCCCCGCTCTGGGACGCCCGACCAGCGCCGCCGCAAGCACCCGGAAACCCGCCTCGACGGCGCCCATCCCGGCGCAGCCGAGCCTGTTCGATCCCGTGTCTCGCCCAGCCACTCCCAAGCCCGCTGCGCCCCGGCGCAGCGCCGATCCGCTCCCGCTACCGCTCCCGCTCCCGCTCGCGCCAGCTGTGCGCCCGCTCCCGGCGGCGCCGCGCCCGCTTGGGCGCGCGCGCATGGTCCATCTGCGTTATCGGCTGCTGCTCGATGCCCGGCAGCGCGCCTTCTGGCTGATCCTCGCCTTTGCCGCCTTCACGATGGTGGCGCTCACCCGGATCGCGTGGCTGGGGATCGACGGCGAGGGCGCCGGCGCCGGAGCCGGGATCAGCGCCACGACGCTCGTCCCCGCGCGCGGCGAGATCACCGATCGCAACGGCGCGGTGCTCGCGCGCGATTATCCGCAAGCCTACGCGCTGTGGTTCAACCCCGATGCGATGGAGGATGACGGCAGCCCGCTCACGCGCTCTGCGGACGAGGTTGCCGCGCGCCTCAAGGCCATTCTCCCCGAGCTTGACGAGGCCAAGATCAGGCAAATCCTCGCCTCGGGTAAGCGCACCTATCTCTCCCGCCGGATCCTCCCCGAGCAGGCCAACCGGATCCACGAGATCGGTGAGATCGCGCTCGAAACCCCGCAGGAGATCGAGCGCCATTATCCGCAAGGGCGGCTCGGTGCGCATGTGCTCGGGCGGATGGGCGAGATCACCGAAGGGCCGCTCAAGGGCCGCAGCATCGGCGAATTCGGCATGGAACGCGCGCTGGATGATCATCTCACCGGCGAATTGACGCGGGCCGAGCCGATTGCGCTCTCGATCGATGTGCGCGTTCAGGGCGCGCTCGAGGATGCGATGGAGCCGTGGCGCGTGCGCGCGCAGGCGAAGGGCGCAGCGGGCGTGGTGCTCGATGTCGAGACCGGCGAGATCCTCGCGCTCGCCTCGCTCCCCGATTTCAATCCCAATCGCAAGCTGCCGCAGGATGAGCCCAACGTGCTCAACCGCGTCACCAACATGTCGGTCGAACTGGGCTCGACCTTCAAGCCGATCACGGTTGCAGCCGCGATCGATGCCGGCGTCATCACCGATCTTCGCGCGAGCTGGAACGCGACCCCCATGCGCGTGCAAGGCTTCACGATCCGCGATCTCACGGACAAGGGCGAACGGCTCAATATTCCCCAGGCGCTGGCCTATTCCTCGAACACGGTCACCGCGCGCGTGGCCGAGGAGCTTGGTCCGGGGCGCTTGCGCAGCGTCATGATCGATCTGGGCATGAACAAGCCGCTGCCGATCGAAATGCCCTCACGCGGGCATCCGATCTGGCCACGGGGCAAGTGGGACCGGGTGAGGACCATGACGGTCGGCTATGGCCACGGCATCGGGGTCACCCCGTTGCACCTTGCCAGCGCCTATGCCGCGATGGTCAATGGCGGGATCTGGCGCGCGCCGACGCTGCTCAAGCGCGCGCCGCACGAGGTCGCCAAGGGCCGGCGGGTGTTCAAGGCCTCGACCTCCTCGCGCATGCGCCAGCTGTTGCGGATGGTGACGATGTACGGCACCGGCCGCAATGCCGATGCGCAAGGATACCGGGTTGGCGGGAAGACCGGTTCGGCCGAGAAGTGGATCGGCAACAGCTATGCAAAAGACAAGATCATCTCCTCGTTCGCCGCCGCCTTCCCGATGGATCGCCCGCGTTACGTGGTGGTGATTGCGCTCGATGAGCCCAAGGCTGTGAACTTCATCGCCGCGCGCACCGCCGCCTCGAACGCCGCGCCGATCGTGGGCGAGCTCGTTCCCAGGATCGCGCCGATGCTGGGCGTGCGGCCGGACGAGGCACGCGATGTCGACATCAGCGATCTGCAGAGCCTGATGGGGAAGCAGCCGTGAAGCTGGGCAATCTTGCGAGCCGGATCGGGCTGACGCTCGAGGGGGGCGACGCGGTCACCATCACCGGCTTTGCGATCGATCACCGCAAGGTTGCCCCGGGCACGGTGTTCGGCGCCTTCCAGGGCGCGACGTTCAATGCGGAAGATGTGATCCCCCAGGCGATCGCGGCGGGCGCGGTGGCGGTGGTGGCGCGCCCGCAGGCGCTGGTGGAAGGTGCGGTCCACATCGCCAGTGACACTCCGCGCCGCACCTTCGCGCAGCTGGCGAGCGGGTTCTTCACGCCTGTGCCCGAGACGATCGTCGCGGTGACAGGCACCAACGGCAAGACCAGCTGCGCCGAGATGACGCGGCAGATCTGGCGCATGGCGGGGGAGCGCGCTGCGAGCATCGGCACGCTGGGTGTGACCACGCCGGATGAAAGCGTCTCGACCGGCCTGACCACGCCCGATATCGTCACCTTCCTTGCCAATATGAGCGGGCTTGCGCGCGAGGGCGTGACGCACGTTGCCTATGAGGCATCGAGCCACGGGCTCTCGCAATTTCGCAATGAGGGGCTCGCGCTCAAGGCCGCGGCCTTCACCAATCTCAGTCGCGATCACCTCGATTATCACGGCACGATGGAAGCCTATTTCGAGGCCAAGATGCGCTTGTTCGACGAGGTGCTGCAGCCCGGCGCGCCGGCGATCGTGCATGTCGATGCCGAGCCGGGCGAGTGGACAAAGCAGGCAATCGCGCGGGGGCAGGCGCGCGGGCTGGAGGTGCGCACGGTGGGAGCGGGCGGCTCGTTCCTGCGCCTCGCCGCGCGTGCGCCGGGCCAACTGGGCCAGACGCTCACGATCGAGCATGCGGGCGAGGCGCGCACCGTCACGCTGCCATTGATCGGCGCTTACCAGGCGGCCAACGCGCTGGTTGCAGCGGGCCTTGCGCTTTCGACCGGCATTGCACCCGCCGCCGTGTTCGACGCGCTCGGTCGCCTCCAGCCGGTGCGCGGGCGGCTCGAGCGCGCCTGCCTCACGGCTTCGGGCGCACCGGTCTATGTCGATTATGCCCACACGCCCGATGCGCTCGAGGCCGCGATGGCTGCGCTGCGCCCGCATGTGGCGCAAGGCGGAAGGCTGATCGCGGTGTTCGGCGCGGGCGGCGACCGCGATGCGGGCAAGCGCGCAGCCATGGGCGAAGTCGCCGCGCGCGCGGCGGATCTCGTCATCGTCACCGACGACAATCCGCGCGGCGAGGACGCCGCCAGCATCCGCGTCGCCATCCTCGCGGGCGCGGGCGAGACGGCCCGCGAGATCGGCGACCGGCGCGAGGCCATTGCCGCTGCGATCGGCGAGGCCGGGCAGCACGACATCATCCTCATCGCCGGCAAGGGCCATGAACAGGGACAGATCATCGGGTCGGGAGACACCATGCAGATTTTGCCGTTTGACGATGTCGAGGTAGCGCGCGAATGCGCGGGCGCGCTCGGCAGGGGAGCGTCGTGATGGCCACGGCGCATGCTTTGCTCAAACGTTGGCCTTTCGATCCGCGCGATGCGCTGCCGCTCGCCTTGTGGAGCGCGCCGGAAATCGCCGCCGCCACCGGCGGCACCGCCAGCGCCGAGTTTCAGGCGGCGGGCATCGAGATGGACAGCCGCGACGTCAAGCCCGGCGATGTGTTCGTCGCGCTCAAGGGCGAGGCGATGGACGGCCACCGGTTCGTGCCGATGGCGTTTGAAAAGGGCGCGGTCGCCGCGATCACCGATCGCCCGGTCGATTATCCCCACGTTCTGGTCGAGGATACGACGCTTGCCCTCCAGGCGCTGGGAGCGCGCGCGCGCGATCGCAGCCACGCGGTGCGGATCGGCGTGACCGGCTCGGTCGGCAAGACCGGGGTCAAGGAAGCGATCTTCACCAGCCTCGATCGCGCCAGCCGGGGCGCAGCGCATCGCAGCGTGAGGAGCTACAACAACCATGTCGGCGTGCCGCTGAGCCTTGCCCGCCTCCCGGCGCGCGCGCGTTTCGGCGTGTTCGAGATGGGGATGAACCATCCGGGCGAAATCGCCCCTCTCGCTGCCCAAGTGCGCCCGCATGTCGCGCTGATCACCACCATCGCGCCTGCGCATATCGAAAACCTCGGCAGCATCGAGGCGATCGCCGATGAAAAGGCGCAGATCTTCACAGGGCTGATGCCCGGCGGCACCGCGATCATTCCGGCCGACAGCGATCAGGCGGATCGCCTGATCGGCCATGCGAAGGCGCTCGGCGTCAAGACGATCACCTTCGGCCGCTCTCCCGGCGCCGACGTGCGCCTGCTCGATGCGATCCCCAGCGCGCACGGCGGCAGCATCGTCACCGCCGACCTGGGCAATCAGCGGCTGTGCTATTCCATCGCCGAGCCGGGCGAACACTGGATCGCCAATTCACTGGGCGTGATGGCGGCGGTGAGCGCGGCGGGTGGCGATCTTGCCAGCGCCGGGCTGGCGCTGGCCGAGATGGGCTCGCTCAAGGGCCGCGGCGCGCGTCACCAGATTGCGGTGCCGCACGGGCCCGACGGCGCGCGCGCGCTGCTGATCGATGAAAGCTACAACGCCAATCCCGCCTCGATGCGCGCGACCTTGCGCACGCTCGGCCAGACCCCGGCTCATCGCCGCATCGCCGTTCTGGGCACGATGGGCGAGTTGGGCGATCTTGCCGCGCAGTTCCATCGCACGCTTGCCGGGCCCATCATCGAGGCCCGGATCGATCATCTGATCCTGGTGGGCGAAGGGATGCTTCCGCTGGGGGCACAATTGGGGAAAGCGGACGCGGTTTCGCTTGGCTTTGTTCCCAGCTTCACGCATTGCGCTGATACCGATCAGGCCATCACCGCGCTTGAGGAATTTGGCCTGACCAATGGCGATGTCGTGTTGGTCAAGGGCTCGAACTTCATGGGGCTTGGCCGGTTGGTGTCACACTTGACGAGCGCTGCGGGATAATCAACGCCAAGGGATCTCAATGCTCTATCTTCTTGCCGAATGGATGGAATTCGAAGGCGCCTTCAACCTTGTGCGCTATCAGACCTTCCGCACGGGCGCGACGCTTATCACCGCGCTCCTGATCGGCCTCATGATCGGCCCGCGCTTCATCAACCTGTTGCGCGTGCGGCAGGGCAAGGGCCAGCCGATCCGCGAGGACGGGCCGCAGAGCCATTTCGCCAAGAAGGGGACGCCGACCATGGGCGGCCTCATGATCCTCATCGCGCTGACCTCGGCGCTGCTGCTGTGGATGGACCTGCGCAGCCCGTTCATCTGGGCATGCCTCGCGGTGACGATCGGCTTTGGCATCATCGGCTTCATCGACGATTATGACAAGGTCACGAAGAACAGCCACAAGGGGCTCTCGGGCCGGTGGCGGCTGCTGCTCGAATTCGCGGTTGCGGGCGTGGCGGGCTATATCATCGTCAGCCAGATCAACACCAATCTCTATGTGCCGTTCTTCTCCGACGTCCAGATCCCGCTGGGGCCGGCCTATTACATCTTCGCTGCTTTCGTGATGGTCGGCGCGGGCAATGCGGTCAATCTGACGGACGGGCTCGATGGGCTTGCGATCATGCCGGTGATCATCGCATCGGGCACCTTCGCGATCATCGCCTATCTCGTCGGCCGGGCGGATTTCAGCGAATATCTCGGCATCCCGCACGTGCCGGGTGCGGGCGAGCTGGCGATTTTCTGCGGAGCGATCATGGGCGCTGGGCTCGCTTTCCTGTGGTTCAACGCTCCGCCTGCGGCCGTCTTCATGGGCGATACCGGCAGCCTTGCGCTGGGCGGGGCGCTGGGTGCGATCGCAGTCGCCTCGCATCACGAGGTGGTCCTGGCGATCGTGGGCGGGCTGTTTGTCGCCGAGGCGCTCTCGGTCATCATCCAGGTGTTCTGGTACAAGCGCACCGGGCGCCGCGTGTTTCGCATGGCGCCGATCCATCACCATTTCGAACAGCTCGGCTGGAGCGAGAGCAAGGTGGTGATCCGCTTCTGGATCATCGCCATCGTGCTCGCGCTCGCAGGCCTTGCCACGCTCAAGTTGAGGTGAGACCCTTCGGGCATGATCACCGCCAGCGCCTTTGCCGATCAACGCTATGCCGTCCTCGGCCTTGCGCGGTCTGGTGCGGCGGCGGCGCGCTCGCTGATCGCGAGCGGGGCGCGGGTGACGGTGTGGGACCGCCAGCCTGACGCGCGCGAGCCATTCGAGGGCGAGTGCGCAATTGCCGATCCGCTCGAGTTGGACCTCACCGGGTTTGCGGGCGTGGTCGTCTCGCCCGGCGTCCCGCTCAACACCCATCCGATCGCCCCTCATGCCGCCCGCTTCGGCGTCCGCACGATCGGCGATATCGAGCTGTTCGCGCAGGCCCGCCCGGAGCTTCTGCCGCACAAGGTGGTGGGGGTGACCGGAACCAACGGCAAATCGACCACGGTCGCGCTCGTTCACCACATCCTCCAGATGGCCGGGATGCCGAGTGTCATGGGCGGCAATATCGGCGAAGCGATCATGGCGCAGGAGCCGCTTGCACCGGGCGAGAACGGCGTGGGCGTCTATGTGCTCGAGCTCTCGAGCTACCAGATCGACCTCACCTTCGATCTCGATTGCGATGTTGCAGCGCTGACCAACATCACCCCCGATCACCTCGATCGCTATGCCGGTTTCGCGGGCTATGCACACTCCAAGGCGCGCCTGTTCGAGATGCAGTCGGCCCGCAATCTCGCGGTGTTCGGATCGCTCAATCCCCCCTCCTCGGAAATCTTCGCCGCCGAACGCCAGCGCCGCAGGCCCGACCGGTGCATCGCTGCCGATCAGGCAAGCCTGACCGAGCTGCAAGTCGAATGGCCCAACCTGCAAGGCCCGCACAACCTCGAGAATGTCGCGGTCGCGGTCTCCGCCGTCGAGGAACTCGGCGTCAGGCCCGCGCAATGGCGCCACGCGCTGCCGCGCTTTCGTAACCTTGCGCACCGCATGGAGCGGGTGTGCGAGGATGAAGGCGTGCTGTTCATCAACGATTCCAAGGCGACCAACACCGCCTCGACCGCCCCGGCGCTCGCCGCCTATCCGCCGATCGAGAGCCGCCGCCGCATCCACTGGATCGTCGGCGGGCTCGCCAAGGAAGATGGCATCGGTGAATGCGCTTCGCATCTCGGCAATGTCGCGGCTGCTTACACCGTCGGCGAAGCGGGCCCGCGCTTTGCCGAATTGCTGACGGGCGCGGTGCCGCTGGTCGAGCGCTGCGAGCTCATTTTCGAAGCGGTGCGCCGCGCGCGCGAAAACGCGCAGCCCGGCGATGTCGTGCTGTTCTCGCCCGCCTGCGCGAGCTTCGACCAGTTTCGCGACTATGAAAAGCGCGGGGAGCATTTCCGCATGCTCGTCGGCGTGCTGACAGATAGTGCCGAATGCGCATCGGCGGCCTATCTCAAGGATGAAATGCTGTGAGTGCACGGCGCCCGACCAAGGCTGCGCCGCGCCCGGTGATGGGCCACACGATGGGCCCGGCGATCGCGCGCAGCGGCCAGGGTTTGGCATCTGCCGCCGCCTCGCCCGCCGCTTACCACGCGCCGCTCCCGGTCCGCCGCGCCTGGCGCGAGAATGCCCGCATCTGGTGGCGCGAGATCGACACGGTGCTGCTCGGGCTGATCGTGCTGTTGATGCTGGTCGGCACCGCGAGCGTGCTGGCCGCCTCGCCTGCGGGCGCGGCCGATCTCTCGACCTCGGCCAAGACGCTCGATCCGTTCTTCTTCTTCAAGAAGCACCTCGCCTTTCAGGCCGCTGGCCTTGCGCTGATGCTGGCGATCTCGTTTGCCAGCCGGGATGATGCGCGCCGCCTCGCGGTGCTCGCCTCGCTCGGCATGTTCGGGCTCCTGTTGCTGGTGCCGCTGATCGGGGTCGAGAAGAACGGCGCGGTGCGCTGGCTCAATCTGGGGATGAGCCTCCAGCCAAGCGAATTCCTCAAGCCCGCCTTTGCCGTCGCGCTCGCCTGGATCCTGAGCTGGCGGCTGCGCGATCCGCACCTGCCGGTGCTGGTCGCAGCAACGCTGATTACCGGAGTGATCTGTGCGCTCCTGATGCTTCAGCCCAATCTCGGCGAAGCGCTGCTGTTTGCGGGCACCTGGTTCGTGCTGGTGTTGCTTTCGGGCGTCGCGGTTTCGCACCTTGCGAGCGTGATAGCTGGCAGCGCCGGGCTCTTCACGCTGGTCTATCTGACCTACGAGAACGGCCGCCATCGCATCGATGCATTCCTCAGCGGCGGGACCGCCTACGATCAGGTCGATCTGGCCTTCCGCACGCTCACCAATGGCGGATGGTTCGGCAACGGGCTGTGGCTCGGCATCCGCAAGAACAGCCTGCCTGAACCGCACACCGACTATATCTTCTCGGTCATCGGCGAGGAGTTCGGCCTGTTCATGTGCGCTGTTATCGTGTTGCTCTATCTCGCGATCATCGTGCGGGTGCTGTTGCGCGCGGCGAGCGAGGACGATCTCTTCGCGCTCCTGGCAGGCTCGGCGCTGATCGCGCAATTCGGCGGGCAGGCCTTCATGAACATTCTGGTCAACCTCAAGCTGTTCCCTGCCAAGGGGACAACCTTGCCGCTGATCAGCTATGGCGGTTCCTCGACACTGGCGATTTGCTTTGCGCTTGGGCTATTGTTGGCGATCACCCGGCGCAATCCGTTTCTCGAACGCGAGACGCCGGGGCTGAAGGACCTCACCAGCCGTGTGACCAACGCGCGGCAAGCACGCCCGAAGGAGGGCCGCGGATGAACAGCGAAACCTCCCAGCACCTCGCAACCGGCGCGAGCCGCCATTTCGTGCTCGCCGCGGGCGGCACCGGCGGGCACCTCATCCCCGCCTTTGCGCTCGCCGCCGAGCTGCACCAGCGCGGCCACCACATCGCGCTGATCACCGATGAGCGCGGCGCGAACATTCCGGGCAAGCCCGATTTCCTCTCCGCCCACATCCTTCCCGCCGGCCGCTTCGGCAAGAACCCGCTGCACTGGCCCAAGGGCATCGCCGCGGTGCTCGAGGGGCGGCAGATGGCGCTGCGCGTGTTCGACGCGTTCGAGCCCAGCGCGATCGTCGGCTTTGGCGGGTATCCGGCGCTGCCCGCGCTGCTCGCGGCGAGCTCGGCCAAGGTGCCATCCGTCATTCACGAGCAGAACGCGGTGCTCGGCCGGGTCAACCGGCTGCTCGCGGGCCGCGTGGATGCGATCGCCACCTCCTATCCCGAAGTCGCGCGGCTCAAGCCCAAGTTCTCGGGCAAGACCCACCTGATCGGCAATCCGGTGCGCGAACAGGTGCTGCTGCTGCGCGATCAGGATTATCCCGCGCTCACCGAAGACAGCCTCCTGCGGGTGCTGATCACCGGGGGCAGCCAAGGTGCGAGCGTGTTGTCGCAGATCGTGCCCGACGGGCTGGCGATGCTGCCGCCCGCTTTGCGCACGCGGCTGCAGGTGACGCAGCAATGTCGCCCGGAAGACCTCGAGACGGTTCGCCAGCGCTATGCGAGCCACGACATTCCCGCCGAACTCGGCACCTATTTCGAGGACATGCACGAGCGCCTTGCCGATACGCATCTGTTCATCGGCCGCGCCGGCGCATCGACCATCGCGGAACTGACCGCGGTCGGGCGGCCCGGGATCCTGATCCCGCTGCCGATCGCGACCGACGATCACCAGGCCGCCAACACCCGCGAGATCGTCAAGGCCGGGGGCGCGCGGATGATCCGGCAGGATGCCTTCACCCCGAAGGAACTCGCCAAGCAGATCCAGGCGATGGCGCAGCGCCCCGGCAGTCTCGCCAACGCAGCGCACGGCGCGTGGAACTGCGGGCGGCCCGATGCAGCAAGCGACCTTGCCGACCTTGTGGAGAGCTTCGGCGGGATCGACCTCATGGATGTGATCCGGGTGAGCGAGCCCGCTCATGCAAGGACGCAGACCGCCGCCAACCCCAGCCCCGCGACCAAGCAATCAGCCGAGGATCCGCGGCTCAAATGAAGGGTGTGGGGACAGATATCGGGGTTATTCACTTCGTCGGGATCGGCGGGATCGGCATGTCGGGCATCGCCGAGGTGATGCACAATCTGGGCTATATCGTGCAAGGCTCGGACATCGCGGAAGGGCCGAGTGTCGAGCGCCTGCGCGCGCGCGGCATCTCGGTGCGGATCGGCCATGCGCGCGAGAATGTCGAGGGCGCGGCGGTCGTCGTCACCTCGAGCGCGGTGCGCCGGACCAACCCCGAAGTCGCCGCCGCGCTCGAAAACCGCATCCCGGTCGTGCGGCGCGCCGAAATGCTGGCCGAGCTGATGCGCCTCAAATCGACCGTCGCGGTGGCGGGCACGCACGGCAAGACGACCACCACCAGCATGATCGCCAGCCTGCTCGATCGCGGCGAGATCGATCCCACCGTCATCAATGGCGGGATCATCGAGCAATATGGCTCCAACGCCCGCCTTGGCACGTCGGACTGGATGGTGGTCGAAGCGGACGAGAGCGACGGCAGCTTTCTGCGGCTCGACGGGACCATCGTGGTCGTCACCAATATCGATCCCGAACATCTCGATCATTATGGCGATTTCGCCGGGGTCAAGCGCGCCTTCATCGAGTTCATCCACAATGTCCCGTTCTACGGCGCGGCGATCCTGTGCATCGATCATCCCGAGGTGCAGGCGGTGATCGGCGAGCTGCGCGATCGCAAGGTCGTAACCTACGGGTTCTCGCTCCAGGCGGATATTTGCGGGGTGAATGTGAAAGTGGTCGAAGGCGGGAACACCTTCGATGTGATGGTCCGCCAGCGCGGCGAGGAAGACCGCCGGATCGAGGGCGTCCATCTGCCGATGCCCGGGCGGCACAATGTCCAGAACGCGCTTGCTGCGATCGCGGTGGCGATCGAGATGGGTTGTTCGGATACGGTCATCCGCGAGGGTTTTGCAAACTTTGGCGGGGTGCGCCGCCGGTTCACCAAGGTGGGCACGATCGATGTTGCCGGCGGCCATGTCAGCGTGATCGACGATTATGCTCACCACCCGGTCGAGATCCGCGCCGTGCTCGGCGCCGCACGCGAGGCCGCCGCGAGCGCGAGCGGGCGGGTGATCGCGGTTGCGCAGCCGCATCGCTATTCGCGGCTCCATGACCTGATGGATGATTTCCAGACCTGTTTCAACGATGCCGATCTGGTCTATGTCACCCCGGTCTACGAAGCGGGCGAGGCCCCAATCCCGGGGGTGGACAGCGCCGCGCTTGTCGCCGGGCTCAAATCGCGCGGTCACCGCTCGGCCCAGGCGATCACCGACCAGGACGCGCTCGCCGCCGCGCTGGCACCGAAGATTGCGCCGGGCGATGTCATAGTGTGCCTTGGCGCGGGGGATATCACGCGCTGGGCCTCTGGCCTCGCACCCGCGATTGCAGGACAATTGGCGGCATGACCGATCCGTATCAGCTCGGCGATGCTGCCCCTGACGATAACGGCATGGCCCCGACCTGCGAGGTCGAGGGCGCTGTCGCCGCGCCGGTGCCGCTCGAGGGCATTCGCGGCGGCATCACCGGGCGTGCAAACCTTGCCAAGCATGTCTGGTTCAAGACCGGCGGCCCGGCTGATTGGCTGTTCGAGCCGGCCGACCTGCAAGATCTGGTGAGCTTCATGGAGCGGGTCGATCGCACCCTTCCGGTGATGGCGCTGGGCCTCGGGTCCAATCTCATCGTCCGCGATGGCGGCGTTCCCGGCGTCGTCGTCAGGCTGGGCAAGGCGTTCGCCGATGTGACGATCGAGGGCGACACCGATCTCGTCTGCGGTGCGGGCGCGAGCGGCATTCTGGTCGCCTCGAAGGCGCGCGATGCAGGGATCGCGGGGCTTGAATTCCTGCGCGGCATTCCGGGGACAGTGGGCGGTTTCGTGCGGATGAACGGCGGGGCCTACGGGCGCGAGGTTGCCGATATCCTCGTCGATTGCCGGGTGGTGATGCCCGATGGCGCGATCATCTGCCTCACCGCGGCCGATCTCAAATATTCCTACCGCCACAGCGCGCTCGAAGACGGCGCGATCGTGGTATCGGCGCGGCTGTGCGGGGAGCCGGGCGATCCCGCGGTGATCGGCGCGGAGATGGACCGTATTGCCGCCGAGCGCGAAGCCTCGCAGCCGCTGCGCACCAAGACCGGCGGCTCGACCTTCAAGAACCCGCAAGGCCACAAGGCCTGGGAACTCGTCGATCAGGCGGGCTTTCGCGGGGCTCGCCACGGCGGCGCGCAGGTTTCCGAGAAGCACACCAATTTCCTCATCAACACCGGCACCGCCACCAGCGCCGAGATCGAGGAGTTGGGCGAGATGATCCGCGACAAGGTCTTTGCCGAGACCGGGGTTTGCCTCGAGTGGGAAATCCAGCGGGTCGGCCGACCGCTGCCGCTCAAGGGAGCGCACAAGTGAGCGCGGGCGTGCATGTCGTCGTCCTGATGGGCGGCTGGGCCAATGAGCGCGAGGTCTCGCTGATGAGCGGCAATGGCGTTGCCGATGCGCTCGAAATGAAGGGCTACCGCGTCACCGCGATCGACATGGATCGCACCGTCGCCGCGCGACTTGCCGAGGCCGCGCCCGATGTCGTCTTCAACGCGCTTCACGGCGTTCCGGGCGAGGATGGCAGCGTCCAGGGCATGCTCGATCTGATGGGCATTCCCTACACCCATTCGGGCCTCGCCACCTCGGTCATCGCGATCGACAAGCAGCTCACCAAGCTTGCGCTCACCCCGCACGGCATCCCGATGCCCGGCGGACGGATCGTTACGAGCGAGGAATTGTTCGAGCGCGATCCGCTGCCGCGCCCCTATGTTTTGAAGCCCGTCAACGAAGGATCTTCGGTGGGCGTGGCGATCATCACCGCCGACAGCAATGTCGGTGATCCGATCGCGCGCGATGCGGCGGGGCCGTGGCAGGAATTCAGCCAATTGCTCGCCGAGCCGTTCATCCGCGGGCGCGAGCTGACCGCGGCGGTGATCGACGGCGAGGATGGTCCGCGCGCGCTCGGCGTAACCGAACTCATCATCGACAACGGTTTTTACGATTACGAGCACAAATACACCGAGGGGCGAACTCAGCATGTCTGCCCCGCGAAGATCCCGCCCGAGATCACCGCTTTGTGCGAACACTATGCGCTCAAGGCGCATCAGGTGCTCGGCTGCCACGGCACCAGCCGAACCGATTTTCGCTGGGACGACGAACTGGGCGAGGAAGGGCTGTTCGTGCTCGAGACCAACACCCAGCCGGGGATGACGCCGCTCAGCCTCGTGCCCGAACAGGCGCGCCATGTCGGGATCGACTATGCCCAGCTGGTCGATCTGCTTGTCCAGGATGCACTGCGGCGACATTCGGCGCGCGCCGGGCGCAGGACGCTCGAAGAGGCAGCGCATGGCTAGGATCAAGCGCTCAGGGACCAAAGGCGTGCGCCGCGCCGCGCAGGCGCAAGGGCGCGCGGCAGGGGCGCGGCGGGCGAGGGCGAAGACCGCCAGCCTGCTGGATCGCGCGATGGGGCTCTTGCCTTTCGATGATGATCAGTGGGACCGGGTGTTCATGGCGCTGATCCTCGCAGCGTTTGCCGGTGTCGTGTTCGTTATTGCCAACCTTGCGGGCGTTCCCGCCGTGGCGCAGGCCGAGGTTGCGCGGATCGCCTCGGCCAATGGCTTCGAAGTGCGCGCGGTGCGTGTATCGGGGACAGCGCGGATGGACGAGAGCGTGGTCTATGCCCGCGCGCTCGCCCAGCGCGACCGGCCGATGCCGCTCGTCGACATCGAGGGCTTGCGCGCTGATCTGCTGAAGCTGCCCTGGGTCAAGGATGCGCGCGTTTCGCTCCAGCTGCCCGATACGCTGGCGATCGACATCATCGAGCGCGAGCCGCACGCGGTCCTCGAAAAGCCCGATCATCTCATGCTGATCGATGCGACCGGGCACGAGCTCACTCCCGTAACAGCCGATGCGGCCGAGGGGATGCTGCGGATTTCCGGACCGGGTGCGGCGCGGCAGATGCCCGCGCTCGATGATCTGCTGGCAGCTGCGCCGGCGCTGGCGCTCGACAAGCGGATCGTGGCAGCCGAGTGGATCGGCAACCGGCGCTGGAACCTCACCTTCTCGACCGGGCAGGTTCTTGCGCTCCCCGAGGGCCGTGACCTTGCCGCGGGCCAGCTGGTCAAATTCGCCAATCTCGACGGGCAGAACCGTCTGATCGGCGGCAAGGTCGCCAGTTTCGACATGCGCAATCCACCGCGCATCTACATGCGCGTGCCCGGAAGCGGCGACCGGCTCGAGCTCGAAGGATCGGGCGAATGAGCGCACCCCGCGCCGGCAAACCCGACAAGCCAATCAGGACGAAGCCTTCCGCCGCCAACCGCGCACGGCTCGCCAAGACCTATGGCGCGGTCAATATCGGCTCGTTCCGGATTTCCGCGATGATCATGGGCGAGACCGAGACCGGCGAACTGATCGTGATGGGCTCGGGTCACCGGGCGAGCCAGGGGATCAAGCGCGGCTATGTCACCGACATGAAGGCCGCGACCCACGCCATCCGCGATGCCGTCGAGCGCGCCGAGCAGAACGCACAGGTGCCGATCCAGGGTGTGTGGGTGGCGTGCGCGGGCGCCGGGCTCTCGAGCGAGGTGATGTGGAACGAGATCGAGATCGGCGGGCGGCGGGTCGAGGAAGAGGATATCGAACACCTCCTCCTCCTCGCACGCGAGGCGATCCGGCCGATGGGCCGCGAGGTGCTGCATGCAACCCCCACGCACTATACGCTCGACGGTGCGCACGGCGTTGCCGATCCGCGCGGGCTTCACGCCGAGCATCTGGGCGTGCATGTCCATGTCACGCTGGCCGACGGGGCGCCGATCCGCAACCTCAAGGAAGCGGTCCACAATGCGCATTTGCAGGTGGAGGATATCGTCGCTGCGCCGCTCGCCTCGGCCTATGCCTGCCTCACCGAGGAAGAGCGCGACCTCGGGGTCGCGCTGGTCGAGATCGGCAGCGATGTGACCAATGTCTCGGTGTTTGCGGGTGGCATGCTGCTGGGGCTGCGCGCGCTGCCGATGGGCTCGGGCGAGATCACCGATGCGATCGCCAGCTCGTTCGGGATCCGCCGCTACCAGGCCGAGCGGCTGAAATGCATCGCGGGCTCGGCGATCGCTTCGCCGAGCGATCACCGCGAGATGATCCCGGTCCACGGGCCGAGCGATGCCTGGCACGATGAAGCGGGCAACCCCACGAACGGAACGCCGCGGGCGCGCGGGGCGGATGACAAGAACCGCATCGCGCGCGCCGAGCTCGTCGCGGTTGTGACCCAGCGGCTCTCGCTTATGACGCGGGGCATCGCGGAGGCGCTCAAGGAATTGGGCTTTCACGGGCCGGGCGCGGGCCAGGTTGTGCTGACCGGCGGCGGCGCCGAGCTTGCAGGGCTTGCCGAATACACGCAGAGCGCGCTCGGGATGCCGGTTCGGCTCGGGCGGATGCCCCAGATCAAGGGCCTGCCCGAAGCGCATGCGACCCCGGGTTTCGCGACCCTTGCAGGCCTGTGTCTTTATGCGGCGGAAGCACCGGTCGACATCCAGTCGCTCAGATCGCGCTATATCGACGTGCGCGAGGCGGCAGGCCCGCGTTCAGTTTGGCGCGCGATCGGACGGCTGTGGCGGGCCTCGCGCGAGTATTTCTGAAGCTTGCGCAGCCGTCTGCGGGATCACGCCCGACCGGGCGGATTTTGCGAGCGCGGGGTGGACGAGCAATTTTGCGGCGCGCGCGAATGGTATATGAAGGTTTTCGGCGGAAAGTGGACCACTGTGGATAAGGGTTAACGGAATATCAACGCCGCATCATGATTATGTCACAGAGGGAAAGACGCGCCGAGATCCGGGAACTCGCGTCTGGAGTATGAGCTGATGAGCATCAATATCGGACCTGCTGCGAGCGATGAACTCGCGCCGAAAATCACCGTCATCGGAATCGGGGGCGCGGGCGGCAATGCCATCGCCAACATGATCGCGTCCGAGATCGAGGGCGTCGAATTCATCGTCGCGAACACTGATGCCCAGGCGCTGAGCGCGTCGCCCGCCGAAAAGCGCATTCAGCTTGGCCCTGATATCACCAACGGGCTTGGCGCGGGTGCGCGGCCCGAAGTCGGCAAGGCCGCCGCCGAGGAAACCGTCGGCGAGATCGAGAAGGCGCTCGAGGGCGTCAACATGGTCTTCATTGCGGCCGGGATGGGCGGCGGGACCGGCACTGGCGCTGCACCCGTGATTGCCGAGGCGGCGAGGCGCATGGGCGTTTTGACGGTCGGCGTCGTCACCAAGCCGTTCCTGTTCGAGGGCACGCGCCGGATGCGCGCTGCCGAAGCCGGGATCGCAGAACTGCAGGAGCAGGTGGATACGCTGATCGTCATCCCCAACCAGAACCTGTTTCTCATCGCCAGCCCCGATACGACCTTCAAGCAGGCCTTCGAGCTTGCCGATGAAGTGCTTCAGCAGGGCGTGCGCTCGATCACCGATCTGATGGTGATGCCTGGCCTCATCAACCTCGATTTTGCCGATGTGCGCTCCGTGATGAGCGAGATGGGCAAGGCGATGATGGGCACGGGCGAAGCCGAAGGCGAGAACCGCGCGCGCGAGGCCGCCGAGCAGGCGATCGCCAATCCGCTCCTCGATGGCGTCTCGATGCAGGGCGCCAAGGGCGTGATCATCTCGATCATCGGCGGCGAGGACATGAAGCTGTTCGAGGTCGACGGGGCCGCCAATCACATCCGCGAGCTGGTCGACGAGGATGCCAACATCATCTGGGGCAGCGCCTTCAATCCCGATCTTCAAGGCAAGATCCGCGTCTCGGTCGTGGCGACGGGGATTGATCAGGAGACATCGTCCCAGCCCCATTCCTCGCTCAGCCAGCGCGGGTTGCCGAGCGCCCGTGCGCCCAAGCGCCCGGTGCTCGATCTGACCGGCGAGGCCGAAGCCGAGGGCGAGGAGGCCGGCGGCGGTGCTCAGCCGGGCGCGTTGCACCATGTCGGCGCGCCGCGCCCGCCGTTCGCTGCGCCGATGGCCAGCGCGCACGAGCAAGATGAAGCCGATGACGGATCGAGCGAACATGGCGATGACGCGTTCGCGGCCTATCAAGAGGCGCATGAAGAGGCCGATGAACACAGGCCGGTATTCGAGGATAGCCCGCAAGCGAGCGAGGCCGAAGAGCCTGAGCAACCTGCCACGCCTGCCACGGGCTCGCCGATCTTTGCAGACCCTGTCGCAGAGGCGCAGGAGGCGGATGATGAGGATTATGACGACCGCGCCAAGCCGTTTGATCTCACCGGCATGCAAGCCGGTGACGACATGGGCGAGGAAGAAGACGACGTCGACGAGATCATCGACCCGCTCGCCGGCCTGCGCGGGGCGGAAGATCAGCCTTATGATCTCTCCCCCGAGGAGGCCGATGCAGCCGGTGCGGGCGGTGCAGCCGGCGCGTCGGCGATCCCGAGCGCCTACGAGCCCGACGAGGACCAGATCTCGGATCGCGAGCTGTTCGCCAACGCCGATCGCCTCAACGCCGAGGACAAGCCGGTTGAAGCGCGGCTTGGCGGCGGACGCCGACGCAGCGCACCCGGCGGCGGCGACTCCGGTGCCGGTGGCCGCAATGCAGGCAGCACGCTGTTCGAGCGGATGGCCAATCTCTCGCGATCTTCGAGCGGCGATGAAGAAGACGAGGACGAGGACGAGGACGATACGCCGGCCCTCAGCATTCCGCGTTTTCTGGGGCGTCAGAACAACCAGTGATCGCGAAAACGCGGGCGCCGGCACGGTTCGGCTGGCTCCAGGCGTACACTGGCCTTGCACCCACTGGCCAGGCACCGTCTTCGATGGCAAGAGGAGCGCATGCGCCCCTTCAGTGAATTGATCAGCGCCCGGGCCACTCGTGCGCGTCCTGGCATCGGCTCCGTCATGTTTGCCGCGCTCCTCGCGATCACGCTGCCCCCCGGCGCGAACGCGCAACCGGTTGTCCAGCCGCTGCCATCGGCCGAGGTCCAGCGGCTCAACCGCGCGTTGGTCGATCTCGCCAAGCGGCCGCGCGAAATCCCCGCTTTGCTCGAGGCGGGCAATGCGGCGGTCGAGGTCAATGATCTGGAGGCGGCGGGGGGCTTTTTCGAGCGCGCCCGCGAACTCGATGACGATAACCCGCAGGCCGAACTCGGCCTTGCCAGGGTCGCGTTGCGGGTGGGGCAGCCGGTCGAGGCGCTGGTGCTGATCGAGCGCGCCCGGCTCAACGGCGCGTCCATGCGCGATGTGCTGATGGAACGAGGCCTTGCCTTCGACATGGTCGGCGACCAGCAGCGCGCGCAGGCCGATTATCGCGCCATTCTCGAGCGCGATGAGGATCCGCTCATCACCCGCCGCCTCGCCATCAGCTATGCGATCGAGGGTCGGCTCGCCGATTTCGAACGCGCTCTGCGCCCGCAGGTCGAGCGGCGCGATCCCGCCGCCTTTCGCACGCGCACCTTCGGGCTCGCCATCATGGGCGAGGAAACCCGCGCGGCGGCCATCGTCGAGGCGGTGATGCCGGCGCGCCTTGCGAACGAATTGACGCCCTATCTCGATTTCATGGCACGATTGACCCCGGCGCAGCAGGCCGCGGCCGCCAATCTCGGGATCTTTCCGAGCCCGGCCGATATCGGCCGCGATAGCCCGACAATCGCGCGCTTCGCGGCCGATCGGCAGACACAGGGCATGGTGCAGGGAACAGCGCAGCAGCGTGTCGCTCCAGCGTCGGCGGAACGAGGCGCCGATGCAAGGCTGACGCCGCGCGGCGCGCCGTTTGGGGCTGCCGCATCGCCTGTGGCCATGGCAGCAGGCGCGCCCGGCGCAGCCCCGGCCGCTCAATCCACTGCGCGCGTGGAGGCCGAGGCTCCCGCGCGCCCACCAGCCACGCCCCAAAGCGTCGCCGACGCGTTCGCGGATCTCGACACGGCGGCAACCTCCGCTGTCGGTCCGGCCGCCGGGGCGGTTGACCTTGCGCGAATCGAGATCCCGCGCGAGGCTCCACCCGCGGCGCGCCCCGAAGTGCCGGTGAAACCCGCTCATCCCAGCCGCATCTGGGTGCAGGTTGCGACGGGCCGGGATCTTGCAGCGCTCAGCTTCGATTGGCGGCGCCTCGCGCGAAGAGCGCCCGATCTGCTCGGCGAGTTCACCCCGCATACCGTTCCCTGGGGCGAGGCCAACCGGCTTCTCGCCGGCCCGCTCGATTCGGCCTCCGCGGCGCGCGATCTGGTCAACAAGCTTGCTGAAATGGATATCGAAACCTTCACCTATACGAGCCCCGAAGGCACGCAGATTCAGGAGCTTGATTAGGTGCGCGGGCGAGGATCAGGAGCTTTCCCCGGGTTTGTTTTTTCACAGGGTTTGAACAACATCGGGCGCTTCTCCCCAAAGCTTGGCCGGGCGATGATTGCCAATGTGTCGCCGCGCTGCGCATGAGGACCGCCTATGACGAACAGGACAGACGCCTATGCGCCCGCGCGAATCTGAATACTCCGCCGACGAGGATGCCGCGCCCGTCGAGATGCTGGCGGCGCTGTTCGAGGCGCGCGGCTGGGTGTTCGAAGTCAGTTCGGATGAAGAGCTGACCGGCGAGGTTCAGGGCAGCTGGGCCAAGTACCAGTTGCGCGCGATCTGGCGCTCGGCGGACAATGTGCTGCAATTCCTCTGCCTGCCCGATATCCGGGTGAGCGAAGCGCAGCGCCAGCGCGCCTTCGAGCTGCTCAGCCTCGTCAACGAGCAGGTCTGGCTCGGCCATTTCGAGATCTGGTCGAGCGGCGATGTGCTGCTCTATCGCCACGGGGCGATGCTGGGGCACGATGGCATGCTGAGCCTCGATCAGGCGCAGGCGCTGGTCGAGAACGCGATCGACGAGTGCGACCGGTTCTATCCCGCCTTCCAGTTCGTCCTATGGGGCGACAAGACCCCGCGTGAGGCGCTCGAGGCGGCGATGGTGGACGTGGGCGGCGAGGCATGAAGCGTGGGCCTGAGCATGAGCCGCGAATGCGCTGATGCGCCAAGACAAACGCGCTGGATGACGCGGTGAAACCCAGCTCGGCTGCGACTTTACCAAGCCTTGTTCATCTGCGAGCAATTCAGGGTTAACAATTCCAACATGTGTGATGCGGTTTTGCTTGAAAAGCGATCGACAAAGTCTGATATTGCACCGGTGAAGGCGCCGCGTGTGGTGCGCCTTTTTTGGAGACAAGGGATCCATAATGGCTAACTGGAATGAAACAGAGCGGACCCGCCAGAGCTTTGGCTCGGTGCCGCGCGCTGGCGGCGATGTTGCCGGCGTCAAGTATGACGAGGGCCTGCGTTCCTACATGCTCTCGATCTACAACTACATGGGCTCGGCAGTCTTGCTGACCGGCATCGTTGCGCTGCTTTCGGCGCAAAGCGGGCTTACCGCCGCCTTCATCGGCACACCGCTGATGTGGGTTGTCGCGCTCGCGCCGCTCGGCTTCATCCTCGCGATGAGCTTCGGGCTGAACAAGATGAGCCAGTCGACCTTGCAGATCGTGTTCTGGTCCTTCGCGACCGTCATGGGCCTCTCGATGTCCACGATCTTCCTGCAGTTCACGGGCGAATCGATCGCGCTGACCTTCTTCGCCACCGCCGGCGCCTTCGCAGGGCTTAGCCTGTTCGGCTACACCACCAAGAAGGACCTTTCCGGCTTTGGCACGTTCCTTGTCATGGGCGTGATCGGTCTGCTGATCGCGATGGTGCTCAACATCTTCCTGCAGTCGGGCACACTGGCTTTCGTCATCAGCGCGCTGGGCGTGCTGATCTTCGCCGGCCTTACCGCGTACGACACGCAGCGCCTGAAGCGGGACTATGCTCATCTGCGCGGAACCGAGATGATGGGCAAGGCCGTGATTATGGGAGCGACGAGCCTCTATCTCGATTTCGTCAACATGTTCATGTTCCTGCTGCAATTCCTCGGCAGCCGCGAATAATCGAGCGAAGTTTTCCCCCGGCAGCCGCGAGCGCGTTGCGGACGGCTGCAACGAAACGGTGTATAGTCGATGCCCGGCGCCCCATTTCAGGGTGCCGGGCATTTGCTTGTCTGGCCTTGCAGCTTAAACAGCGGCTCTTCAGCATTGGGCAAGGCGCAGCCTCCTAGCGCGTGACGAGCCACCGCAGTTAATCAAGCGAGCACGAGAGCCACTATGACATCCCCCACCAAATCGGCCCCTCTTCCGATCGTGCCTGCATTTCAGTCTGAACGCGGGCGTGGTCGCGGGCGCGTTACCGGTGGACTGGCGGCGGCCCTCGGGATTGCCGCGCTGGCCGCTTGTGCGACACCCCCGCCGCCGCCTCCGCCGCCTCCTCCGCCGCCGCCGCCCCCCGTGGTCGAGGCGGTGCCCTATCGCCCGCTCCCGCCGGGCGGGGCGGCCTATGTCATGGAAATTCCTCGCCGCAATGGTGGCGGCGTGCGCGAGACAATCAACACCGGGATCACCGATGACGAACGCGTCTGGCACTTCCGCTCGGCGTGGAACGTCGCCGCGCTCAATTGCACCGCTGCGCAATACACCCCGATCCTTACCGGCTACAGCGCGTTCATCAAGGACCATACCCGCACCTTGAAGCGCGTAAGTGACCGGCTCGACGAGACCTACCGCCAGCGGGCGGGCGCGAGGCGGGCCGGCATGCTCCAGCGCGAGGAGCGAATGACAGGGGTCTACAATTTCTTCGCGCTGCCTCCGGCCCGCGCCGACTTCTGCCGCGCCGCGCTCGATATCTCGAACCGGGCGATTGCCGCTCCGCCCGAAGATGGGAGCGCTTTTGCGCTGGCCAATTTCGCGCAACTGCTGGTCCCGTTCGAGGAGTTCTTCACCGCCTATGAGGCCTATCGCCGCGAATCGTCCGAATGGGACGCGAAATATGGCGAAATGTTCGGCGCCTCGCAGCCCGGCTGGGTCGCGGTGCAGGAGGCCCGCGCGCGCGGTGTCCCCATTCCGACAGCGGGCGTAAGCGATCCCGCCGCAACGCTCGCCTCGCCCGGCATCGCCGGGGGAACCGTGCGCGATCCCGAAACGGGCGTCGAAGTTCCGATCATCCCGTTCAACGAGGAATTCATCTCGCAGCCCGTGGTCGAACCCGTTCCCCAGGGAGAGCGCGAACCTCCGCAATAGAGCATTGCATGACGCAGGCGTGCGCGCTAATGCGCGCGCCTGCTTGTTGCAGGGTGCCCCTTATCGGGCGCTTCAATCACTGGGACGGGGCCGTAGCTCAGATGGGAGAGCGCGTCGTTCGCAATGACGAGGTCAGGGG
>DAITMG010000035.1:0-27769 GCA_036835265.1 Erythrobacter sp.
GGGGCCGTGAAAAGGGGTTCGTGCCATGTCGCGTCGCCGTCAGATCTACGAAGGCAAAGCCAAGATCCTTTACGAGGGGCCCGAGCCCGGCACGCTCATCCAGTATTTCAAGGATGATGCAACCGCCTTCAACGCCGAAAAGCAGGGCACGATCAACGGCAAGGGCGTGATCAACAATCGCATCAGCGAGCATGTCTTCACCCGCCTCTCGCATATCGGCATTCCCACGCACTTCATCCGCCGGCTCAACATGCGTGAGCAGCTGATCCGGCAGGTCGAGATCATCCCGATCGAAGTGGTGGTGCGCAATGTCGCGGCCGGTTCGCTGTCGAAACGCCTCGGGATCGAGGAAGGCGAGCCGCTGCCGCACACGCTGATCGAATATTACTACAAGGACGATTCGCTGGGCGATCCGCTGGTCGCTGAAGAGCATATCGCCTGCTTCAACTGGGCAAGCCACGAGGAGATGCACGATATCTCGTCGATGGCGATCCGCATCAACGATTTCCTGTGCGGGATGTTCGCCGCAATCGATATCCGGCTGGTCGACTTCAAGCTCGAATTCGGCCGCCTCTACGATGGCGATTACAGCCGCGTGATCCTCGCCGACGAGATCAGCCCCGATGGCTGCCGACTGTGGGACATGACAACCGGCGAAAAGCTCGACAAGGATCGCTTTCGCCGCGATCTGGGCGGCGAGGAAGAGGCCTATCGCGAAGTCGCCCGGCGGCTCGGGCTGCTCGAGCGCGAAGACAATCAGCCGGGCGAAGTGCTTGATCTTTCAAGCCACCGTTCGCGCCTGCGCGGGCCTTTGCCCCCCAAGAAGTAAGCTGACAGACAGAATGGCTGCGCTAGGGTGGAACGCCGAGCCCGAAAGCGGAGTTTCCATTTCTACATGACCATTGTTCTGCGCGCTTTGACGGCCGGCATTGCGCCGTTTTCCCTCCTATTTCTGACAGGATTTCTCCACGCTCAGGAGCCGCGCCTAAGCGACCCGGCCGCGGTCGCCGCGCCCGCCGGGGACGAGCCGGTCTGGGCCTTCGAGACCAGTGATCTGCCGCTCGATCCGGACTACCGTTTGGGCGTGCTCGACAACGGCATGCGCTATATCCTGCGCGAAAACAGAACCCCCGAAGGGACGGCGCTTGTGCGGATGCGCATCGGTTCGGGCTCGCTCGAGGAGACCGACGAAGAGCGCGGCCTTGCGCATTATCTCGAGCACATGGCGTTCAACGGGTCTCGCGGGATACCCGAGGGCGAGATGATCAAGCTGCTTGAGCGCGAGGGGCTCGCGTTTGGCGCAGATACCAATGCCTCGACCGGGTTCGAGGCGGTCACTTACATGCTCAACCTGCCGCGCAATGACGAGGACCTGCTCGACACCGCGCTGATGCTGATGCGCGAGACCGCAAGCGAGCTGACCATTGCCGAGGACGCCGTCGAGCGCGAGCGCGGCGTGATCCTCGCCGAAAGGCGCGACCGGGCGAATTTTCGCCAGCGTGATTTCGAAGACCAGATCGCCTTTTTCGCTCCCGGTGCGCGATTTGCCGAGCGCCTGCCGATCGGCACGCAAGAGGTGCTCCTTTCAGCGAATGCCGAGCGCCTGCGCGCGCTCTATCAGCGCACCTACACGCCCTCGAACACGGTGCTCGTGATCGTCGGCGATTTCCCTGTAGCGCTGATCGAGGCCAAGATTAAAGCGACATTCGCCGACTGGAGCGGCCCGCCTGCGCCGCCCGAGCCCGAGTTTGGTCCGGTCGATGTCAGCCGCACTGGCGAAACCGACATCTATCTTGATCCCGCGCTCCCCGAAGAGGTCCGCATCGAGCGGCTCTATCCTTATATCGAGGAGCCCGACACCGTACGCACAAGGGCGCGCAATGTCCTGCGCTCGGTCGGATACGGGATCATCAACCGCCGGCTCGAAAAGCTCGCGCGCGAGCAAGACGCCCCATTTCGCAGCGCCAATTTCGGCACCGGCAATGTCTTCGAGGAAGCCCGCAGCACCGGGCTCTCGATCAGCAGCGTCGAGGGCGAATGGCGCCCGGCGATGCTGGCCGCGGTGCGCACCGTCAATGAGGCGCTGACCTATGGCTTTAGCGAGGCCGAGATCGCCGAGCAGGTCCGCCGTCAGCGCGCCGCGCTAGAGAACGCGGTCAATTCAGCGCAGACGCGCGGCAACGGGGTGTTCGTCGGCGATGCGCTCGGCCTCGTTGCGAGCGAGATCGTGCCGACGACACCGCAAAGCGCACTGGAGCGTTTCACCGCGCTCGAGCCGACCATCACGCCCGAGACGGTCCGCAACGCGCTCAAGGTGCATAGCGAAGGCATCAGCCAGCCGCTGATCCGCTTTACCGGCCGCACTGCGCCTTCAGGCGGCGAAGCGGCGCTCAGAGCCGCGTTCGACGAGGCGATGGCCCTCCCGATCGCTCCGCCCGAAGAGCGCGCGGCGAGCGAATTTGCCTATGGCGATTTCGGCGAGCCCGGCCGGGTGGTCACCGATGAGCGCAACGAAGCGCTCGGTCTTCGCACAATCACGTTCGCCAATGGCGTGCGCCTGACGCTCAAGGCGACCGAGATCAGGAAAGACCGCATCAGCTTTCGCATGTCGCTCGATGGCGGCGATCTGATGAACACCCGCGACGAGCCGCTCAAGACTTATCTTGCCGGCTCCTTCACCGCTGGAGGGCTTGGTGCCCACAGCCAGGACGATCTCTCCACCATCCTTGCGGGCCGCACCGTCAGCCTCAGTTTCGGCACCGGCAGCGATGCCTTCGTCGCAGGCGGGGCGACCACGCCCGATGATCTTCTCCTGCAACTCCAACTCGCGGCAGCCTTTCTCACCGATCCGGGCTATCGCCCCGAAGCCGTCGCCCGGTTTCGCAAGAGCATCGACGATTTCTTCGAAACGCTCACCGCAACCCCGCAGCGGGCCTATGACACAAGCAGCGGCGCCATTCTGTCCGATGATGACCCGCGCTTCTCGCTGCAGCCGCGCGAGGCTTATTTCGCGCTCGATTTTGCGCAATTGGAAGGAGCGATCGCCGATCGTCTAGCGCGCGGTGCGCTCGAAATTGCCTTGGTGGGCGATCTTGACGAGAAAGCGGCGATCCTCGCGGTCGCGCAGACATTCGGCGCGCTGCCCGACCGTGAGCCCGACTTCCAGCGGCGCGAAGAGGCCCGCCAGCGCGCCTTCACAGGCCAACGCAGCCAGTTCGTGCTGCGCCATCAGGGGGAAGCAGACCAGGCGCTTATCCGCTTCGTCTGGCCGACCGACGACGACGGCGACCCGGTCGAATTTGCGCAGATGCGGCTCCTGACAGGGGTCGTGCGCATCCTCCTGCAGGAGAAGCTGCGCGAGGAATTGGGCCAAGCCTACTCGCCAAGCGCGGCAAGCAATATGAGCCATTACTACGATGGCTACGGCACCTTTGTCGTCTCGGTCTCGGTTGATGCCGACGAAGTCGAACCGGCGCGCGCGGCCATCATCGAGCTGGTCGAGGGCTTGCGCGCAGAGCCGATCGACAGCGACGCGCTCGAACGCGCGCGCCGCCCGCTGCAGGAGGATTACCAGAACCTTCTCAAGAACCTCGAAGGCTGGATGAGCCTTGCCAACCGCGCGCAAAGCGAGCCCGAGCGGATCGAGCGCTTCCTCGCCTATCCCGACCTTCTCGCAGCCGCCTCGCCGCAGGACATTCAGGCGCTCGCCCGGCGATATCTGGCTACCAGCGAAGCGGTTGAATTCCTCGTCCTTCCCGAAGGACCGCAGCCATCTGCTCCGCCGGTGGCCGAAGGGGGCTCATAGGATCGCATCACCTAAGGACCGGCAGGTCGCCTTCTGCCGGTCCTCAGTGCGATTCTCCTGGCCTAGGGGTCTTCACCCCCAGAGGCGCGCTCAGATCAGGCTCAGTAATTGAAGCCCAGGGACACGCCGATGACCCGCGGCTCGTTCACGAAGGCGGTGTTGTTGTTGAAGTCGACCACGCCCAGCACGTTGTCCTCGTCGGTGATGTTGCGGGCGAAGACCGCCAGTTCATACTGCCCGTCATTGCCGCGATAGCCGATCCGAAGCCCGCCTTCGATGCGGCTGTCGGCGTTGAATTCACGGCTTTCGTAAAGGAGGAAGTTCGTCTCGCCGAGATAGGTCCAGTCGGTGAAGATGAAGAACTCGTCATTGTCGCCCACAGGAATGGTGTAGCTCGCCGTGAAGTCCCCGCTGAATTCGGGCGCGTTGGGGAAAGGATTGCCGTCAACGAGGGCGCGGGTCGAGTCCGCGATGACGACGGTCGGATCGGTCACGGTGCATTGCGCGCAGATGCCGACCGCGAGGTTTTCATCCCGGATCTCGGTGTGGTTGTAGGCAAGGCCGAGAGTGACCTGGAATTGGGGCGTGATCTGGAACGCGGTATCAAGCTCGAAGCCATAGGCCTCGCCCTTGTTGGCGTTGATCAGCTGGACGAAATTGCCGCCACCACCGACCGCGGTGAACTGCGGATCATCGACCGTGTAGTAGAACACAGCGCCATTGAGCCGCACCCGCCGGCCGGCGAGTTCGCTCTTGAAGCCGGCTTCATAGCTCCTGATGTCTTCCGACTGGGCGACCGAGGGCGCGGCGAAGAAGGCGACGTCGCGGCCCTGGATCGTCGGTGCGCGGAAAGCGTCGGAGACCTTGGCGTAAAGGCTCGTTGTGTCGGAGACATCGGCAAACAGGCTGATATCCCAGTTCAGCTGATCGTCCTGCACCGATACGGGCTGCAACGGCGCGCCCGAGCGGACGAAGAAATCCTTCTGGTCGTCGGTGTAACGCAGGCCCCCGGTGACGCGCAGCATGTCGGTCAGCTGGTAGGCGAGTTGCCCGAACACGGCATAGGATTCGTTGGTGTGGTTGACTGTGACCGGCGGCGGGAAGGTGAAGCCGATCGTGGTCACGTCGAAATCGCTATCGAAGAAGAAGCCACCGATCTGCCAGCTGAGCGGCCCGTCGCCGTTCGAAGCGAGGCGCACCTCGTGGGTGAACTGCTCGAGGTCGAGCGAATCCTGCGTGTCTGACGGGAACGGGATGAAGCCCGGCCCGGTGACGAGATTGCCGCCGTCAACATCGCCGCGGCTGAAGCCTTCGCTGGTGTAATAGCTCGTGATCGAGGTCAGCGTTGCGGCATCGAATTCGTAATCGAACCTGAGGGTTGCGCCGAATTGCTGGTATTCGGAAGGATTGCCGCCGCCCGCATCGTAGAACACCACGTCGCGATCGTAATTGGCGTTGAGCTCGTTATTGCCCGGCCCGAGCACGTTGGCGCGGAAGAAGGTCGAGCTGCCATCAAGATCGCGGAACTGCACCGATGCCAGAATGCTCGCGCGCTCGTTCGGCGTCAGGAGAAGCTGGCCGCGGATGGCGAAATCGGTGTAGCCGCCAAGGACGTTTTCCTCGCCGGTGAACCCGTTATCGATCCAGTCGCCGCGGCGCTGGAGCTGGGTCGAGACGCGAAAGGCGAGCTTATCCTCGACGATCCCGCCGCCGACCGCGCCACTCAGCGAGATCGTATCGAGCGAGGCGTACGATAGAGCGAGCGCCACATCGGTCTCGAAGCCGGGCTTGACGGTGTCGATCTTGACGATCCCTGCCGGAGTGTTGCGACCAAACAGCGTTCCCTGCGGCCCGCGAAGGACCTCGATGCGTTCGACGTCGAAGATCGGGAAGCTCTTGAGCGTGACGTTCTCGAGCACGACCTCATCCATCAGGACGGAGACCGGCTGCGAGGCGGCAAGGTCGAAATCGGTGTTGCCGAGCCCGCGAATGTAGAAGCGCGGAGCGACCCGCCCGTTCGAGCTCTCGACGTTGAGGCCCGGCACGCTGCCCGCCAATGCGGTCGTATCGGCGGCCCCGCTGAAGATCGCGCCGACGCGGCCCTGATCGAGGATATCGGCCGAGACCGCGACGTCCTGGAGGTTTTCCTCGCGGCGGTTCGCGGTGACGATGATCGAGGGCAGCTGCGCCTCGTTTTCGGCGCCTTCTTCGCTCGCAACCTGCGCAAGCGACGGCGTTGCACAGCCGAGCGCTGCGGCGGTCAGCATGGTTGATGCAGCCCAACGGGCACGCGATAAGGCACGAGTATTGGCAATGCGATATGACATGATGGTGGAGCCCCTGAAAATCGGTCAGTTTGATGACGCGACCGAGATCGCGCTGACAGATTTACTCGATTCGGGCGAGTTCGCAGGTGCAAAATACTGCGTCCAGGAGTCTTTACTGGGTCGATCTTGCGACACTTGTGGCAGAATGGTGACATCTTGGCGCGGGCGTATGGCTGCAAACCCCCTTCATGGCTGTCGCAAAGCCCGCTGGGGGCGACACACAATCGCAGGGTGCGCAGCGCCGCGCACCTCGCTATATCGCGGGGCAACAACCGCGCTCACGCCCAAGGAGATCGTCGCTCATGAAAGCCCGCATATTCGTCCGCCTGAAGCCCGGCGTGCTCGATCCGCAGGGGCGCGCGGTGCACCACTCGCTCGAGAGCCTGGGTTTCACCGGGGTCGAGGATGTGCGCATGGGTCGGTTGATCGAGCTGGAGATCGCCGAGGGCACTTCGGATGAGACCTTGCGCGCGATGTGCCAGCGATTGCTGGCCAATACCGTGATCGAGGATTTCGAGATCGAACGCCTTGCGCCCAGCGCCTCGGAGCCGGTGTAATGGGCCTAAAGGCTGGCGTGGTCACCTTTCCCGGATCCAATTGCGACCGCGACATGGCGGTGGCGCTCCAATCGGTGACGGGCGCTGCGCCGCTGCGCATATGGCACCAGGATACGCAGCTGCCCCCGGGCCTCGATCTAATCGCCCTGCCCGGCGGCTTTTCGTATGGCGATTATCTGCGCTGCGGCGCGATCGCGGCGAGAAGCCCGATCATGCGCGCGGTCATCGCGGCGGCTGAGCGGGGCGTTGCCGTGCTGGGCGTATGCAACGGCTTTCAGGTCCTGACCGAGACCGGCCTTCTGCCCGGAGCGCTGATGCGCAATCAGGGCCAGCGGTTTGTCTGCCGCACCGCGACGCTTGCGGTCGGCAATGTGACCTCGCCTTTCACGCATGGCTTCACCCGGGGTGAGACGATCCGCATTCCGGTCG
Source organism: Erythrobacter sp. (assembly GCA_036835265.1). Classification (GTDB taxonomy): domain Bacteria; phylum Pseudomonadota; class Alphaproteobacteria; order Sphingomonadales; family Sphingomonadaceae; genus Erythrobacter. Next base: position 7,119 of record DAITMG010000035.1, read on the forward strand.
CGCATCATGATGGCAATTACTTTGCTGACGAAGCCACGCTCGAGGCGCTCGAGGCGCAAGATCGTATCGCGTTTCGCTATGCCGAGGACGAGCGCGGCTCACCCAATGGATCACTGCGCGATATCGCCGGTGTGCTCAGCGCAAACGGTCGCATCCTGGGGATGATGCCGCATCCCGAACGCGCGATCGAACCGGCTGCGCATCCCTCGATGGGGAGCGATGACGGGCGCAGGCTGTTTGCCAATATCCTCACCGCGCTCGTGCCAGCCTAAGCGCGCTGCGGGCGCGCATGAACAGATGCCCTACCGTCAGGCAGGCACTTTCTTGGACAGGATGAACAGCCGGCGTGCCTCGTCGTTCGTCATCGGCCGGCCGAAATAGAAGCCCTGGATCTTGTCGCAGCCCAGATTGCGGATCAGCTCGACTTCTTCGGCGGTTTCAACCCCTTCCGCGGTCGTCGTCATGTCGAGGCTGTTGGCCATTGCGACCACTGCGTTGATGATCGCGAGGCTCTCCTTGCTGCCTTGCGCTGCCCCATGGACGAAGCTGCGATCGACCTTGATCGTCGAAAAGCTCAGCTTGCGCAGATAGCCGAGCGAGGAATAGCCCGTGCCGAAGTCATCGAGCGCGACGGTGCAGCCGAGCGCCAGGACCTGTTCGAGCGCGTTGCGCGCAACGCTGCCATCGCGCAGGAACACACTCTCGGTGACCTCGATCTCGAGCCGCTCGGGGCGTAGCCGGCTCGCCGCGAGCGCATCGACCACTTCCTGGTGGAAATCCGGTTCGAGCAATTGCTCGGGCGACACGTTGACATTGACCTTGATGTGCTCGGGCCACTCGCGCGCTTCGCGGCACGCCTGGCGCAACACCCACTTGCCGATCGGAACGATCAGGCGGGTGTCTTCGGCCAGCGGGATGAACTTGCCGGGGCTGACAAATCCGTGGTCGCGAGAGTTCCAACGCACCAGCGCCTCGAAGCTGACGATGTTCTCGCTGCGAGCATCGACCACGGGCTGATAGTGCAGCACCATCTCCTCGCGAGCCAGAGCCATACGCAACGAAACCTCGAGCTTGCGGCGTTCCTCGGCGGAGGCATGGAGCACGGGTTCGAAGCGGCAATGTTCACCGCCGCCAACGTCCTTTGCGCGGTAGAGCGCGAGGTCGGCGTTGCGCATCAGTTCCTCGACCGTCTTGCCATCGCGCGGGCCAACTGCCGAGCCGACGCTGGCGCCGACATAAAGCGTGTGCTGGTCCACCTGGTATGGCTCTGACAGGGCCGCGATTACCCGGCGGGCGAAATTGCGGATGAGATCGGCGTTGCTCGCATCGCGGATCACGATCGCGAATTCGTCGCCGCCGAGCCGACCGCAGATGGCGTTGTCGTCCATCAGCGCCTGCAGCCGGGACGAGACCTGCGCGAGCAGTTTGTCGCCGGTCATGTGGCCAAGCGAATCGTTCACCGCCTTGAAGCGATCAAGGTCCACCATCAACAGCGCGCAGCGCGTGCGCCACTGCTCTGCATAGCGCAGCGCCTCGCCCAGCGCTTCGGTCAGCTGCAAGCGGTTGGGGAGCGAAGTCAGCGTATCGAAGCGCGCAAGATAGGCGATCTTCTGATCCGACAGCCGCTGCTCGGTGACATCGGAGCCCACCCCGCGAAACCCGATGAAGTTCCCGCGCTCATCGCGCATCGGCGTTCCGGAAAGCTCCCACCAGCGCTCCTCGCCCTTGATCGAGACTTGGACCAGCAGGCTCGAAAAGTTCTCGCGATTCTTGAGCTTTTCGGCGAGCACATGAAGGCTGGGTGGGAAATGCCCCTCTTTCCACCCCGCGCCCGCGACATATTCAAGCAGCCCCTTTCCTTCCGCCTCGCTCTGGCTGCAGGCGAGCGCGAAAGCGAAGCGCGGGCTGACCGAGCGCATCCGGCGCGCCGTGTCGACCTCCCAGAGCCAGTCGGCCTCGTTTTCCTCGAATTCGCGCAGGAGCAAGGAGACAACCGCCTCCTTCTCAACAATGGCAACTTTGGACAGCTGACTTGAAAGATAGGTCTGGCCGACCTGGATCGCCCCGAGCGCAGTGATAACCGAGTAGACCCCGATGGCGGCCATCGGCATCCACGCCTCAACGAGAGCAAGATAGCCACAAGTCAACGTGCCCGCAGTCATCATGAAAAACACGGTCCCGATGGGCGAGGAGGTGCCGAAATAGATCGAGCCTGCGCCGACGATCGCGATCGCCAAAAGCAGCGCGGTCAGATCTTGCGGACTGCCATAAGGCGCGAACACAAAGACCGAACAGCCCCACAGAACCCCGGATGCGAGCGACGTTGCAGCCTGGCGCCGATATTCTTCGCGGGTGATCTTGCGCCGGTCCGCATCGACGAGCTTTCTATCAATCTGCGCTCCGCGCGTGTGCAACGCAGCCAGGGCGATTACCCATCCCAGAAGTAAATAGGCAGGCACAGCTTCGTAGTATATTCGCGTAACAAACAATGCGAGGATAGCGTGCGAAAATGCGCGCAAGGACGCCATCTTGCCCAGCGCCGAACATTGCAGTCCACGCAGCTTCGTCCAATCAGCCTCGCCCTGGTCACTAAGTCCGAGCACAGCCGAAAAGGAGATAGAACCGTTGCATTCCGGCGCTGGGGCTTGTTTGTTCTTCACAGTCTTCGACAATAACAAAAAATAGTTATGGCCGCGTAAAGCATCCGGCGGGTGCGAACATGTGTGATGGCGGCTCACCGACCTTGCAGACCGCGCGCTTGCCAGTCGGTTATGCGGCTCGCGCGCATCCGTTAGGATGGAGGCTGGATCGCACTCTCACACCGCGCCACAGCATGCGCATTCTCACTCAACCGTTACGGACTTTGCAAGATTGCGCGGCTGGTCGACGTCGGTGCCTTTGGTCACCGCCACGTGATAGGCCAGCAATTGAACCGGGATCGCATAGACCAGCGGCGAGATCAGCGGATGCACGATCGGCATCTCGATTGTTGCAAGGCAACCCTCGCCTGCTTGCGCCAAGCCGATCGCGTCCGAGATCAGGACGACCTTGCCGCCGCGCGCGCGCACCTCTTCCATGTTGGAGACCGTCTTTTCGAACAGCGGGCCCGAAGGCGCGATGACGACCACGGGCACCTCATCGTCGATCAGGGCGATCGGTCCGTGCTTCATCTCGCCCGCAGCATAGCCTTCGGCGTGGATGTAGCTGATTTCCTTGAGCTTGAGGGCACCCTCAAGCGCCATCGGGTAATCCTGTCCCCGGCCAAGGTAGAGCACATCGCGCGCGGGCGCGATGAGGTGCGCCATCGCGGCGATATCCTCATCATGATCGAGCGCGGCGTTGAGCGCGGCGGGCGCTTCGAGCAGCTGGCCGACCAGCGCCTGCTCTTGCGCGCGGCTCATCAACCCCCGTTTGACCGCCATATGCGCGGCCAGCGCCGCCAGCACGGCGAGCTGACAGGTGAACGCCTTGGTCGAGGCGACCCCGATCTCGGGACCGGCATGCGTGGGCAGAAGCAGATCGGCCTCGCGCGCCATGGTGCTCGTGGGCACGTTGACAACGACGCCGATCACCTGGCCATTGGCCTTGCAATGGCGCAGCGCCGCGAGCGTGTCGGCGGTCTCGCCGCTTTGCGAGATAAACAGGGCAAGCCCGCCCTCTTCGAACACCGGATCGCGATAGCGAAACTCGGATGCTACGTCGATATCGACCGGCACGCGGGCAAACCGCTCGAACCAGTATTTCGCGACCATTCCGGCATAGAACGAGGTGCCACAGGCGACGATCGTGAGGCGCCTGATCCCTGAGATGTCGAAATCGAATTGCGGCAAGGCGACCGAATTGTCCTCACGCCGCAGATAGGAGGCGAGCGTCTGCGCGACCACGGTGGGCTGCTCGAAGATCTCCTTCTGCATGAAGTGACGGTAATTGCCCTTTTCGACAGCGGCCGCCGAGGCTCCCGAAGGCTGGACCGGGCGAATGGTCTCGCGGCCTTGCGCATCGAAGATTTGCGCCCGGTCGCGGTGGATCACCACCCAGTCGCCTTCCTCGAGATAGGTGATCCGCTGGGTCAGCGGGGCGAGCGCGAGAGCGTCGGAGCCAAGATACATCTCGGGCTGCGCAGGATCCGAGCCATGCCCCACCACCAGCGGCGAACCGAGCCTTGCCCCGATCAGGAGCTCTGGATGCTGGCGAAAGGCAATCGCCAGCGCGAACGCACCGCGAAGCCGCGGGAGGACTTCGCGCACGGCAGCTTCGGGGGCAAGGCCCGCCTCGATCTGGACCGAGATCAGATGCGCGACAATTTCGCTGTCGGTCTCGCTCTCGAAGACACGGCCCGCTTCGGCGAGTTCGGCGCGCAATTCCTTGAAGTTCTCGATGATCCCGTTGTGGACGATCGCCACGTCGGCGGTCGCGTGGGGGTGAGCGTTCTTGGCGGTCGGCGCTCCGTGCGTTGCCCACCTCGTGTGCGCGATGCCGACATGGCCGGGCGCCGGGCTCTGGCGCAGCACCTCGACGAGGTTTGCAAGCTTGCCCTCCGCTCGGCGGCGCACAAGCGCACCATCGTGGAGCGTGCAGATGCCGGCGGAATCGTAGCCGCGATATTCCATCCGGCGCAAACCATCGACGAGCCGATCGGCCACGTCCGTGCGGCCGACTATTCCGATTATCCCGCACATCGCTTCAGTCCCCGCTCAATCTCATTGGTTGCTCATCCCGAATACCCCCGCCCTGTTCATCCAGGTCATGCGCCCCTGGCATGGGGCTGCCCGAGGGATCGTTGTACCGCCCTTGCCCGCCGCCTGCCATCGCGCCAGAGCACGAGGCCCGACGCTATGATCAGCGCTGCGCCGAGCAGGGTCCAGACGTCGGGCAAATCGCCGAAAAACAGCGCGCCCATCGCGATTGCGACGAGCATCTGGACATAGATTGCCGGCGCAATTTCGGCTGCGCCCGCCCGCTGGGTGCCAAGATAGACGAGGTAATGCGCAGTGCTCGCGGTGACCGCCACGAAGGCGCAGCGCGCGACCACGTCCCATGTCGGCCAGCCGAAATCGAGCGCGGGAATTCCTGAAGCCTTGGCCGCGATCGCAAGCACGATCAGGATTGGCGCACACAAGGCGGCGACGAACACCTGCATCGAGAGCGCGCTGCCCTGCCCCGCGCTCGCGCGATTAAACACCATCAGCAGCGCGAAGAAGAACGCCGAGACGAGCGGCAACAGCGCCGCCCAGCCGAGCAAGGCCAGATTGGGTCGCAGGATGATCACAACCCCGGCCAGCGCGGCCATGGAGACCACATAGACCCGCCCCGGCACATGCTCGCCCAGGAACAGCCCTGCCAGGATCTGGGTCAGGATCGGCGCGAGAAATGCGATCGCCATCGCCTCTGCAAGCGGCATCACATAGATCGCCGAAAAGAACGCGGCGGACGCAAATGCAGCGCAGGCGCCGCGCCCCACCTGGAGCCAAGGCTTCGTCGGTACAAACGCGGCCGCACCCTCGCTGCGCCAGAGCAGCACCGACAGCCCAAGCGCCCCGAGCGTGAACCGCAAGGCCGCAACGGCATAGGCCGGCCAATCACCCGCCATCGTCTTGATCACCGCATCGCCCACCGAAAGCACGGCAAAGCCGGTCACAGCATAGGCAAATCCGGCAGAGGTCGAAGAGCGCATGAAGGGGTGGGCCTTGGTCGAACGGCGCGGGGTTGATGGACAAGCCCAAGACCCAACCGGGCAAGCGGTGTCAAGCGATGTGCGTCTTCACTTGCGGCTTTCCCAGCGCAATCAGCCTGGCCATTGCGCTCCACCGCGCACTCACCAGTAATCCGTTCATGTCGCTTGTTGCGCGATTGTTAATGACATTTGTTCAAGAACACCGGTGCGCTGGCTGCTCACATGAGAATATGGCAGGATCGGCGAGAGCATCTGCGGCATGAGCAAGATTGTGCGCGGGACCGCACGGCCATTGGCAAGGTGTGAGCGGCCTGCCCCGCCGCATCTGGCCATTCCTTAGGGAAAAAATAAGCTTTCCCAACTATTCACCAACTTTCGAGAGGCACCCTTCGCTGTAATTCAGCCAGGTGCATGACTGAAAAGCAATAACGCCTCGGGGGCTTTGCATGAGCGCATTCGGGAAAAAGGGCAACGCTGGCGGAATGAAGCCCGGCGCGCGTCCCGCTTTCGGCGTTGCTCGCCCGATGAAAGGCAGCGGCGGCAGCACGGCGCGTATCCCCGAAGCGCCGCTGGGCGGAGACCAGTTCCCGCCAATCCCCAACGGCGTCGGCGGCGGTGGCGGCGGCAGCGGCGGCGGCGGCGGCGGCGGCGGTGGCGGCGCATCCGGGCCACGGCCCGCACCCGAGCGGGCTGCATCCATGCCGCCGAACGCCAAGGGTGGCACTGCGGAAGCGATGGATCGGCTCGCCGAGCGCGTCGCTTCGGTCAACGCCTCTCAGAGCGAAGTCGGCGGCTTCGAGGCCAGCGTCCACAAAATCAAGGAACAGGTGCTCCCGCGCCTGCTCGAGCGCGTCGATCCCGAAGCGGCCGCAACGCTCTCGAAGGAAGAGCTGTCCGAAGAATTTCGGCCGATCATCATGGAAGTGCTCGCCGAGCTCAAGGTCACGCTGAACCGGCGCGAACAATTCGCGCTCGAAAAGGTGCTGATCGACGAGCTGCTGGGTTTCGGGCCGCTCGAGGAATTGCTCAACGATCCCGACGTGTCCGATATCATGGTCAACGGCCCCGATCAGACCTACATCGAAAAGAAGGGCAAGCTGACGATCGCGCCGATCCGGTTTCGCGATGAAAGCCACCTGTTCCAGATCGCCCAGCGCATCGTCAACCAGGTCGGCCGCCGCGTCGACCAGACCACGCCGCTCGCCGACGCCCGCCTCAAGGACGGCAGCCGCGTCAACGTGATCGTGCCGCCGCTGAGCTTGCGCGGCACCGCGATCTCGATCCGTAAGTTCTCCGAAAAGCCGATCACCTTGGACATGCTCAAGGAATTCGGCTCGATGTCGGACAAGATGTGCACCGCCTTGAAGATCGCGGGCGCCTGCCGGATGAACATCGTCATCTCGGGCGGTACTGGTTCGGGCAAGACCACCATGCTCAATGCCTTGTCGAAGATGATTGACCCCGGCGAGCGCGTGCTGACGATCGAGGACGCGGCGGAACTGCGCCTGCAGCAGCCGCACTGGCTGCCGCTCGAAACCCGCCCGCCCAACCTCGAGGGCCAAGGTGCGATCACCATCGGCGACCTCGTCAAGAACGCGCTGCGTATGCGGCCTGACCGCATCATCCTGGGCGAAATCCGCGGCGCGGAATGTTTCGATCTGCTCGCCGCGATGAACACCGGTCACGATGGTTCGATGTGTACGCTCCACGCCAACTCCCCGCGCGAATGCCTTGGCCGTATGGAAAACATGATCCTGATGGGCGACATCAAGATCCCCAAGGAAGCCATCAGCCGCCAGATCGCCGAATCGGTCGATCTGATCGTGCAGGTCAAGCGTCTGCGCGACGGTTCGCGCCGCACCACCAACATCACCGAGGTGATCGGGATGGAGGGCGACGTGATCGTGACGCAGGAACTCTTCAAATTCGAATACTTGGACGAGAGCGAGGACGGCAAGATCCTCGGTGAATTCCGCTCGTCCGGTCTGCGCCCCTACACGCTGGAAAAGGCCCGCCAGTTCGGCTTCGATCAGGCGTATCTGGAGGCCTGCCTGTAAGGCAGGCGTGCGGCCTGACCGTCCGGCGGCCGGTCGGCCTTGCGAACCCTAGCGGGTTCGATTTGCTTGCCGCTGCGCCCTGCGCCCGCGTTCATAAACTCCCGATCACCGCGGGCAGGCTTATCGCCAGCATCCCCCCGCCGATCACTGCGCTCATGATGAAGATCGCCATCCACGGGACCCAGCCCACACGCTCGATCCGTTCGACCGGGCGATCCTTGCCGCGCCGCCATTCCATGATCCCCGCGATCCCGGCAACTAGCCAGAACCCGGCGCCCAGCAGCGCCAGTTGAACAGCATCGCTTGCCAGTGCCAGTTGATTGAAAAGGTCCATGCCCCGCGCGATTTAACCGCCCGGTGCGGTTGCGCAATGGCCGGGCTTGCGCCAAGCGAGCGCGCGAGATGGATGGATCGATCGCCCGCCCCCGCCCGTTGCTGGCGCTCGGCCTGCGCCTGCTGACGGCGGGGACGCTGGCGACCATGGCGATGCTGGTCAAGCTGGCAAGCACGAGGGGCGTGCACCTGGCCGAGTTGGTGTTCTGGCGGCAGGCGATCTCGCTGTTCGTGATCGCTGCGACCCTGGCAGCGCTCGGCCAACTCGGCGCGGTCCGCACCCGGCGCTTCGGCGCGCATTTCCGGCGCGCGGTCTATGGCATCACGGGCATGTTCTTCGTCTATGGCGCGGTCGTCCTGCTGCCGCTCGCCGAGGCGACGACCTTGAGCTTCACCGCGCCCTTCTTCGCGGTGCTCTTGAGCGTCATCCTCTTCAAGGAGCGGGTCGGGCGCTATCGCTGGGGCGCGGTGGCGTTGGGCTTTGCGGGGGTTCTCTTCCTAACCCGGCCCGGGACCGCTGCGATCGACCCGCTGGGCACGATCGTCGGCCTCGTCGCGGCCTTTCTCGTGGCGCTCATCAGCTTCCAGATCCAGGATCTCAACAAGACCGAGGCGCCGTGGAGCATCGTGTTCTGGTTCGTGCTGCTGACGACGCCGCTGACCGCGCTGGCCCTCCCCTTCGTCTATGTCCCGCATGATGGCGAAACTTGGGCGATCATCGTCGCGATGGCGCTGTGCGGGGCGATCGGCCAGCTGCTGCTGACCGCCTCGCTGCGGTTCGGTTCGGCAGCGGTGATCCTGCTGATGGACTACACCGCGCTGCTCTGGGCGACCGTCTATGGCCTCTATGTGTTCGGGCGCGCCCCGCCGACAACCCTGTGGTTTGCCGCCCCGCTCATCATCGGCGCGGGCGCGCTCATCGCGGTGCGCGAGCGGATGCTCGCTCGGCAAGCCAAGGCGGTGCCAGAACAAGCAGGGATTTAAGCGCTTGATTGGATAACGAGCAACCAAATCCAAGGAGAATTAACATGGCGCATACACCTCTGAGCCGCCGCAGCCTCGCAATCCTCGCCGCAAGCAGCCTTGCTGTCACGGCGAGCGCCTGCAACACGGTCAAGGGTGCGGGCGAAGACATCGAAAGCGTTGGCGAACGAGGCGAGGAAATCATCAACGAATAGGCACTCTCTGTCGCAAACCGAACTTTGCCCTGCCTTCATCTTGCTTGTGCAGTCCTGATTAAGGCGGCATGAGGAAGGTGGAGGCTTGGTGCGCGGCGCAGACTGCCGCACAGTTCGAAAGGTAATGGCTGATGCTTCGTTTCCTCGCTGCAGCGCTCGCAAGTGCTGCATTATTGACCACCGCCGCCTGCAACACCGTTAAGGGGCTGGGTGAGGATATCTCCTCTGTTGGCCGCACGGGCGAGGAAATCATCAACTAGGCACAGGTTCGCCGCGTCGATAGACTAGCGTCAGATTGTTCGCTGGCATGGCATGGCGCGCGGTGCGGTGCAGGCCGAGCGGCTCTGCGAGCGCATCGAGCGCAGCGACTTGGCGGATGCCCCATCGATCGTCGCGCGCGCGCAGCGATCGATCGAAGTCGGCATTCGATGGTGCCGGCTCCACGCCCTCTTCGAAGAACGGTCCGTAGAGGATAAGCGGCGCGTGCTCGCTGTTCAATATTTGGGCAGCGCCCGCGAACAGTCCCTCGCTCGCTTCCCAAGGGCTGATATGGATCATGTTGATGCACACAATTGCAGCAGTGCGCTTGATCGGCCAGCTCTCGGGGCGCGCTGCATCGAGCGTGAGCGGCAGAGCGCAATTGCCGCCCAAATATTCATCACGATAGGCCGCGATTGAAGCGATCGCTTCGGGATCGGGATCGCTCGGCTGCCACTCCAATTTGGGAAATCTGCCTGCAAGATAGACAGCATGCTCGCCCGAACCTGCAGCGATCTCGAGCACTGTCCCACGATCGGGCAATTCGCGCGCCAGCACCGCGGCAATTGCCTCACGATTGCGCAAGGTGGCAGGAGCGTGTCGTTTCATCAAAGGGTCAGATGAGCGCGAAGGGTCAGTTCACCTGCCGATCCCGGCCCTCCCAATAGGGCGCGCGCAACTGGCGGCGCAGGATCTTGCCCGAGGCGTTGCGCGGCATTTCGGGGATGATATCGACGCTTTTGGGCGCCTTGAACGCCGCAATCCGCTCGCGCGCATAGGCAATCACTTCGCCCTCATCGATATCCATCCCCGGCTTCGCCACGACGCAGGCCTTGACCTCCTCGCCCCATCTGTCGCTCGGAACGCCGATCACCGCGACCTCGGCGATCGCCGGGTGGCCATAGATCGCGCTTTCGACTTCGGCGGGATAAACGTTCTCGCCGCCCGAGATGATCATGTCCTTGATCCGGTCCTGGATGTAGACATAGCCGTCCTCGTCCATGATCCCGGCATCGCCGGTGTGCAGCCAGCCATCGCGATCGATCGTCTGCGCGGTCGCTTCAGGGAGCTTCCAATAGCCTCTGGTGTTGGAGGGCGAGAGGATGCAGACCTCGCCGATCTCGCCGCGCGGCACCTCGGTGTTGTCCGGCCCGCGCACCTCGATTGTCACGCCCGGCAGCGCCTTGCCGGCCGAGCGCATGCGCTGATTGCCCTCGACATCATGATCCGAGGGCGGGAGATAAGTAACCGTGCCGGTCGTCTCGGTCATCCCGTAGACCTGCATGAAGCCGGTCTGCGGCATGGTGCGGACCGCCTGTTTCAAAAGCTCGAGCGGCATGGGCGCAGCGCCGTACATGAGATAGCGCAGGCCCGAAAAGTCGGTCTCGGCGGCGAGCGGATGCTGGATCGCCATCTGGACCGCCGCTGGCACGAGGAACATGTGCGTCGCCCCCGCCTTCACCGCATCGATGACGCCGATCGGGGTGAATTCGGGCTGGACCAGCACCCTTACCCCGCACGTCATGCCGATGATGCCGACGCCCGTCCCGCCGATATGCGCGATCGGCATGGCGCACAGGACGCAGTCATCAGGCTTGTAGTCGAGATATTCGAGTCCCGCCTCGGAGCCCGGGCGGCGCAGGCCGAACAGATTGCGGTTGGAAAGCTGCGCGCCCTTGGGATTGCCGGTCGTGCCCGAGGTGTAGAGCTGGAGCACCGGCTCATCAGGATCGAGCGGGCCGATCGTGGCCGGCTCGAGCTTCGCAGCGGCAGCAAAGAAGCTTTCGGCCTCGAGCACGGCAGGGCCGTTTTCCATGCCACTTGCGACTTCGTCGGCGCACTCCACGAAAGCTTCAGCGGCGATCACCAGCTTGGCCTCGGTATCGCTCAGAATATAGCCGATCTCGCGCGGAGCGAGCCGCCAGCCGATCGGCGCCATGACCACGCCCATCCGCCCGCAGGCATAGAGCAGCAGGAAATAGCGATCCGAATTCTTGCCGAGCCAGGCGATCCGGTCGCCTTGCGCGATTCCCTTCGATTGCAGCAGCGCAGCGAGCTGCCGCGTCAGGCGATCGGCCTCGCTATAAGTGGTCGTGCGCTCGCCTTCTTCGAGCGCGATCGCATCGGGCCGCTCGTTTGCCCAATGCGCCAGATGTTCGCCGAAAGTGAGGTAATCCTCGGCTGCTCGATCGCTCGGTGCAGCGGCGGTCATTTCGCGGGTGCTCATCGGGCCTCTCTCTCCCTAGGTTTGGCGCAAGACTAGCACGCGGTGTCGCCGCGTCCACCCACTTGCCGCTACGAGAACCGCCCCTTCGCCCGCGCCCGCGGCTCGCGGATCAGGAGCCAGAGGATCAGCCCCAACGGTCCGGCGATAAAGGTCGCGATGAGGATCGGGGCCTGCACCAGGCGCGAGAAGAATTTCGCATCGGCATCGCGCGCGATCCATAGCCCGACGAAAAGATCGAACGCCAGGTAATGCGTCCAGCCGATCACAACGCCCGGATCGCTCGAAAAGATCGCGCGCACGCCGGCGATGGTGGTGAAATCGGCGCCGCCGCCTTCACCCGCAGCGATACCGGTGGGGATGATCCCTGTGAGGAGGCTGACGAGCAGCACTGCATAAAGCGCGCACAGCCCGCCGATCGCGAGATAGAGAACGGCAGAGAGCAGCGCGGGCCAGCGCGGCGCGAGGATCAGCAGCGCCCAGGCGATCAGCGCGGCGATGTTGACGGCGTTGAAGACGAGCGGCCAATCCATCATTCCTCCCCCGTTGCCCGGCGCCATTCGCGCGCAGCGCGGCGCATCGCCTCGTTGCCGTGCGTGAAGCGCCCCGCCGCCCGGCGCAGCGCAAGGCCCAGCGCCGCCTCGGCAACCAGCCGCGCCTCGACCGAGCGGAACATCTCCCACTTGCCGGTCAAGAGCGGGTCGATCACCGGGCTGAGCGTCAGCGCCGCGCGTTCGAGCAGGCGGAAATCATCCTCCCGCGCGCCGCGCAGCAGGCCGGGGCGCAGGATATCGAGACGCTTGAAGCCGATCTTCGACACCAGCGCCTCGGTCTCGCCCTTGATCTGGAAATAGAGGTTTTTCGAGCGGAGCGAAGCGCCCGCAGCGCTGATCAGGACCAGATTGGGAACCCCCGCCGCCTTGGCCGCCTGCGCCGTGCTCACGATCAGCGTCTGATCGACCGCGCGGAAGGCCTCGGCATCGCGTCCGGCCTTCTGCCAGGTCGTCCCCAGCGCACAGATCAGCGCGCGCGGGCGAACCGCTTCGAGCACTTCGCCCCATTTCGAAGGATCGGCAACGAACAACTCCATGCGCGCACCCGGCGGCATCGTGATCTCGCGCCGCGCGATCCCGACCATGCGCGCATGATCGCCCGCCGAGGTGATCTCGATCAGCGTGCGCCCGATCAGTCCGGTCGCGCCGACAAGGCCGATGCGCACCGGGCTTTTGTCGGCCCGTGATGGCGGCGATCCAGCGGGATCATCCATGATGCCGCCGCGGCGTTGATCAGACATTGGACAAACCCCGCGGACGCTCGCCGTAAATGGCGCTGCATTGATCGATCGCGAAGCGGTCGCTCATTCCGGCGATGAAATCGGCGATGATGCGCGAGCGCTGCGGATCGTGCTGCGGCAATTTTGCGCGCCAGGCCTCGGGCATCAGCGAGGCATCCTGCGAATAGGCCGCGAACAATCGTCCCACCACATCGCGCGCACGCTTCGAAGCAGCGACCTGCTCGGGGTGGAAATAAAGCTTTTCATACATGAAGGCCTTGAGGCTGCGCTCGGCCTGTTCGATCTGCGGCGAGAAGCCAGCCAAGCGCCGCCCCGCCTCGCGCACTTCTTTCACCGACGCTACCCCTTCGATTTGCCTGCGGGTATGCTCGAGCACATCGTTGACCATAAGCCCGATCTGATCGCGCACCAATTCCCTTAGCAGACGATCTTGCGGCGCGTTGGGAAAGCGTTTTTCGACCGCCCGCCATTGATCAGCGAGGAAATCGACTTCGAGCAAGTCATCGAGCGTCAGGAAACCTGCGCGAAGGCCATCGTCGATATCGTGGTTGTCATAGGCGATGTCGTCGGAGACGGCGGCGATCTGCGCTTCGAGCGAGGGCCATTTGGCAAGCTCGAGCGGGAAATCGGCATCAAGCTCGGCGAGCGCCCAGGCGGGCGCCTCGACCGGGCCGTTGTGCTTGGCGAGACCTTCGAGCAGGTCCCAGGTGAGGTTCAACCCCTCGTGCATCGGATAGGGGCTTTCGATCCGCATCACCGTGCGCAGCGCCTGGGCGTTGTGGCAAAAGCCGCCATGGCGCGCCATCGCCTCGCCGAGCGCCGCCTCGCCCGCATGGCCGAACGGGGGATGGCCGAGATCGTGCGCGAGGCACAGCGCCTCGGTCAGGTCTTCGTCGAGCCCGAGCGCGCGGGCCATGACCCGGCCGATCTGCGCGACCTCGATGCTGTGCGTCAGGCGCGTGCGATAGTGATCGCCCTCGGGCGCGATGAAGACCTGGGTCTTGGACTTGAGCCGGCGAAAGCTCATCGAATGAATGATGCGATCGCGATCACGCTGGAAATCGCTGCGCGGCCCGCGCTGTTCGACCGCGCGCGGGCGATCGGAGAGACCGCGCGAGCCATCGGCCGCAAATTCGCGGCCACGATGAGCCGTCGGATCGGCGGCATAGGGCGCGCGGGTAATCACGCATCCGCGATTAGGTCAGCACGCCGCCGCGCTCAACCGGAACACTTCGTGAATCTGACGGATGTCCGCGTTTCCCGTGATTACGGCGCACCCAGAAAGCCAATCCCGCTGCCCGGCCACCGTGGTTCGTGAGGCCGCCCGCCGGGTGCATTGGGGGGGGGTGGCGGACGGCCTCACAGGGCAATCGGTGCGACCCGAGAGCCCAAAACATACCGATGACGTTTCAATGACAATTCAGTGCGGCGCACCTAGGCAAAAGCTGCGCGATTGCACCATCCAACCAGGTCAGATGCGCTCAGCCGTTCGACCTGAGCGACAGGGCGCAGCCTTAGCTCACCAGTTCTTCGTCGAGAATGAAGTTCGCGGCCGCCTCGCAGTGGATCCGGGTCGAATCGAACACCGGCAAAACGTTGGCATCGACATCGACCACGAGATTGAGCTCGGTGCAGGCGAGGATGATGGCATCGGCGCCTTCCTGCGACTTGTTGGTGATCATTGTCTTCAAGGCACGCTGCGCATCGCGGGTGACCTTGCCCACCATCAGCTCCTCATAGATGATCGAATCGAGGATCTCGACATTCTCCATATCCGGCGGGAGCAGATCGAGCCCCTGAGCAACGAGGCGCTTCCTATAAAAGCTCTCGGTCATCACATTGCGCGTGCCCAGCAGCGCTGCATTGGTGTGGCCGGATTCGCGCAAGGCGCGTCCGACATAATCTGCGATATGCAGGATCGGGACATCGACCGCAGCGGCGACCTCGTCATAGAGCTTGTGCATCGAATTGGCGCCGATTATGAGCGCGCTCGCACCTGCCCCTTCGAGCCGCCGCGCACTCTCCGAAAGGACCCCTGCGGCCCGGCGCCAGTCGTCCTGCTGATGGAGCGCGTAAAGCTGGGCGAAATCGAGGCTCTCGATCAACAGCGGCGCGCTCGCCATCGGCGCGGCGCGCCGTTGGACGATACGATTGATCCGATCATAATAAATCCCGGTGGAAACCCAACTCATTCCACCGATCAGTCCCAGTTTTCGCAAAGTCGTTCCTCGGATCCGGTATGTGCTGGCGCACAATGCAGCGAGGAACCAAAGCGATTGCCCCCGCCGCGAGGGTATAGGCGACTAATCGCGCGCTTGAATAGGGGTTTCGAGGGCGGATAGCCATTCGCGCAAGGTGGCAATCGTCGCCTGCGGCGCTTCTTCGTGCGGGAGGTGGCCAATCGCGGGATAAACGACGAGGCGTGCATCGGGCATTTGCTGTTCGAGCCATCGCCCAGCCGAGACCGGAATGAGCCGATCCTCCTCGCCCCACAGGATCAGCGTGGGCGCAGCAATGCCGGCAATTTCCTCGCGCGTGAGCGGGTCGTAGGGCGAGGAGAACCGCGTCATCGTCGCCGCGCGATTGCCGGGATAACGCAGCAGCTCCCAATAGCGATCGACCGCTTCCTCGGTGACCACCGCCTTGACCGAGACGCTCTGCTCGAGGCTTTGCGCGATCAGGCTGCGCGGCGTGATCTGCTCGGCAATGCGATTGATCCCGGGGGTCATCGCGATCGCGAAGCCGATATTGCCGCCATCGTCCTCCTCCTCGGTGCTCTCCTCGGGCATCGGCGGACCGCTGGCATCGACCAGGACCAGCCCGGCAACCCGTTCGGGATAGGTCACCGCGAACGCCAGCGCATGTTTGCCGCCCATCGAATTGCCCGCGATGATCGCCGCGCTCACGCCCAGCGCATCGAGCACCTCGGCGATATCGCTCGCATAGTTCTCGCGGCTGTAATCTTGCTGCGGATCGGGCCCAGTGAGGCCGTGCCCGACCTGATCGAACCGGATCACGCGGTAATCGCGCGCGAGATCGCTGACCCAGGGCTCCCAGGTGTGCAGATCGGCGTTGGAGCCATGGAGCAGCACAATCGCGGGCGCATCGCGCGGGCCCTCATCGCGCAGATGGACCGTCACCCCACCGCCGATTTCGACGAATTGCGAAGGCGGCCCGCCATATTTGGCGCGCATCGCGGCAGGATCGGTGTCCGGCGTGCGCAGCACCAGGAAGAGGATCACGAGCACCGCCAGCAAGGCGGCCGTGATGCGCCAGAACCACTTCAAGGGCTTGCCTTCGCTTTGGCATCCATGCCGGCAATCCAGCGGCGGATGAGCGCGTTGCCGTCCTCGTCATTGGTCGACCGGCCAAGCTCGGGCATGGCGATGCCGGGATCGGTCGAGCTCATGCGATAGAGCAGGATCGAGCCATCGGGATCGCCCGGCGCGATCGAGACCTTGTGCCCGCCCGCGCCGCGCCCGGCGGCCACCGGCGGCTTGCCAATCCCGATCGCATTTGGATCATCCTGTTCGAAGCGCAGATCGAGCCCGCTGTTCGAGGCCATTCCGCCGGGCTGGTGGCAATGCGCACAATTGATATCGAGATAGCCGCGCGCATGGGCATCAAGATCGCCGCTGGCTCTTTCCTCCCACAAGGGCAGCGGCCGGGCCGAACGCGCCGCGATCCCGAGGCGGGCGAGATCGCCTGGCGCCATGTTGCGCAGCTTGGGGCCGATCGGGATCACCTCGCCATCCTTCACATGGCACTGCTTGCACTGGTTCTTGTTGGGCACGCGGTAATTGATCCGGGTGCCGTCCGACCGCTCGATCTCCAACCTTGCGCCCGCGACCGCGAGGAAGGCCTCGGTGCCCTCCTCGTTCCACTTGTAGGGCAGCGCGATCCAGCCTTCCGCGCGATGGAGCAGCACGCGCGTCTCGATGAAGCGCTGATCCTCACCCTCGCCAAAGGCGAACGTCTTGAGGATCGCGCTGCCGACCGGCAGATCGAGCAGACCCTCACCTTTCGCGAGCGCCGCCTTGCCTGCGGGAACATAGATGTAGCGCAGCTTGTCCGCGCCATCGGACCACAGGCCGACATTGAGCCCATATGGAACCACGCCGCTGCGCGGCTCACGCGCGCGCGCATCGCTGAAGAAACCGTAATCGGACAGGCGCTGGGGAAATTGACCGCTCGCCCCCTCGGGCGCACCCTCGGGCAGAACCTCGCCCAGCACGAGCGCATCGCGCACGCCCTCGGGCGGAAGCGCGTTTGCACCGATCGCACCCGCGAGTGCAGCGGCCGCGGCAATCAGCAGGGCAAAGCTGCGCTTCACCTGAGCCGCGCCTCCAATTCAGCGGGCAGCGTCACTGCGGCGAGCAGCGGCGCTGCGCCCGCTCGCGTCGGCTCGATCACCGCAGGCTGCGCCTCGGCGCGCGACTGGCCCACCCGGGTGAGCCCGAGGCTGAGCACGGGCACTGCGTCCTCGACCATCAGGCCTTGCTGCAAGCCATCGACCAGCACCGGCGGCAACGCCCCGCCAACCGCCGCGACCAGCATCTCGCCGCCTGCGAAATCGGGCGCGGTCCCGCCCGAGCCATAGACATTGCCCTTGACCAGCACGTCGACCGGGCGCGGCTGATAGCGCTCGTCCGAATAGCTTTGCGAATAGGCGATCAGCATCACGTGGCTCGTCGCATTGTTGATCAGCGCGTTGTCGATCACGTGGACATTGGTGTTCGCCATCACCATCACTCCGGTCCCCGCCGGCACGCTGGCGACGATATTGCCCTCGGGCGCGAAATTGTCGGTGTTGTTGTCGATCACGGCGTTGCGCGCGACCAGCACATCGCCACCGCCGACGCGCGGCAGGCCGGGCAAGTCAAACACGAGGATGCCGCCGGTGTTCCTGGTCGCGAGGTTCTCGGTCACCTCGGCGTGGTTCGAATTCTCGATCTCGATCCCCGCGACGTTCTCGACCACGCGGTTGCGCCGCACGATGATGTTTTCCGACTGGCCGACATAGATCCCTGCGTCCGAAGCGCCGCGCACATAGCTGTCCTGCACCAGCACGTTGGAGCTTTCGACCGGGTAGATGCCATAGGCGCCGTTGGTGGCCTTGGGACCGGCGGTCCATTCGACGCGCAAGGCATGGTAGATGATATTGTCCGCGGCCTTGGACTTGATCCCGTCGCCCTTCGCGTTCTCGACCGCGAAATCGCGCAGGGTGACGTTGTCGGAGGTGATCAGCAGCCCCTCGCCCGCGCCTTGCTGGTCGGTGAAATCGAGGACGCTAGCGCCCTCGCCTTCCATCCCCGCGCCCTTGATCGTGACCCCGTCGACATCAAGGCTGAGCCCGTCGCTGAGCGCGAAACGCCCTGCCTCGAGGAGGATCACATCGCCCGGCTCTGCCATGATGAGCGCTTCCTGTAGGCGTTCCTGCGCGCCCTCGCCTGCAGCGATCGTGTGCGTTTCAGCCAATGTGGGCGCGGCCGATGCGAGCAGCGCGGCGGCAAAGGCGGATCTCATCATTGCTTTATCCCTCCCAAAATCGAGCCATCACTCTGGGCCAAAGCGGCCCCTGCGCGCAATGGCTATGTTTTGTTCGCCGTAGCACCGCGAACGGCCGCCTCCAGCCCTTCCAGCGAAAGCTTGCGCGCAGGCGCGAATTCGAGCGAGCGGCGAAACGCTGTGGCAGCCTCCGCATGACGATCGGCCTTGAGCAGTTCCTCGCCGAGCAGTTCCCAGCTCGGCTTGGCAATCGCCGGTGGACCAAACACCGCAGGCAGCGCGCTTTCGGCCTCGGCAGCGGCGCGCAGGGCAGCAAGGCCCGCATCGCTCTGGCCAGCAGCGAGCATCCGGATCGCTTCGGCCTGAGCAATCGCCCGCTCGACCCACGGCAGCGTGGTTCGATCATCCGGATTGCGTGTCGCCAGATTGCGCGCGATCACCGCCGCCTCGCTGCGCATCTGTTCGAGCGCGCGCACAACCTGCGCCCCCTCGCCGAAGCCGCTGATCGCCTGCGCGTGGGCCAGCTTAAATCGCGCGAACGCAAATCCTTCGCCCTCTGCCTCGAGCGGTTGTGGCCACACGCCGGTGTCGACGCCTTGCCAGCCGGCGATCGTCGCATAGCTCGATAGGTCCCCCCAGCCGGTCCCGGCCGTGACCTGCGCCTCGGCCTGGGCACGGCAGGCGGACACGATATCGCTTGCATCCTTGCCCTGTTGCAGCCGGGCATAGACCAGCCACTCGTTGTAGTGCCCGCAATCGCCCGGTCCGCGCCCTGCCGCCATCCGCTGGCGATCGACCACCGCATCGGCCAGCACATTGGCGCGCTCCGATGCCTCCCAGTCGCCGAGCGCGTGATAGATGTGGCTGATCATGTGCTGCGCATGGCCCGCATCGGGCGCGACGAGCGCATAACGCTCGGCCATCCGCTCGCCGAGCGGGGCGTGGACGGGATCGTCGTAGGAATGGATCAGGTAGTGCAGGATGCCCGGATGCTGCTGATGCGTCATGAAGCCGGGCTCGAGCACGCCTGCGGCCTCCATGTAGAGCGCGACATTGCGCCCGCCATGCGATGTGCCCAGCACCGCCAGCCCGGTGAACGCGCGCGCGTCGATATCGGCCGGATCGGCCTCGTGCAGGGCGCGCATCCGGGCGAGGTAGAGAAAATCGCGCTCTTCCTTGGTGCCGCCATCGCCGTAAAGCGTCTCGACCGCATCGAGCCACGCTGCCTCGCGCGGCGAACGGGCCTTGGCGCGGCGCTCGGGCGCGGTCGCGCCGAGTTTCGCCAGCGCGGCCAGCGCAGCATCACGATCCTGCCGCTCCCACAGCGGATGATTGTGCGTCATTGCCTCGCCCCAATAGGCCATGACGAAATCGGGATCGGCCGCTTGCGCCTCGCGAAAGGCGGCGGCGGCGCGCGCGTATTCGAAATTGTGGAGGAGCGCGAGGCCGTTGACGAAGTGTTCGTGCACTTCGTCCTCGCGCCCGGTCTCAAACACCATGAACTCCGCCCCGACGCCGGCTGGCACGGACGCGGCGGTCGAGCTCGCGGCGCTGCCCGCCTGCGCCAGCGCAGCGCCTGTTGCAGCGACTGTCGCCGCACATGCAAGCGCGGCCGTCATCATCATCCGGATCATTAACCCTCTCCCTTCAGCTGGCGCATTCTGGCCCGGTGAGTGCGGAATGCAAGGCTGACCTCGTGGCTATCTCAGACGGTCGAGCAAACTGTCCACCCCGCAGCTCGTCACGGCGCTCGCCAACACCCGCATCGCGTCGGGATCGTCGACCCGTTCGAGCCGCTCGAGCGCGAGCCGGACGGAGCCGGGAATCTCCGTCTCGCCCTCGCCGGGGCCGAGCCGTTCGAGCTTGCGCAATTGGGCGATGCTCAATTGCTCGGTGAGGCGCGGGGCCATGCACTGCGCCATCGCCGCCGGCATGCCATTACCGAGCAGCGCATCTTCGACCCGCTGCTCGGTCACCTGGTCGAGCCAGCCGCCCTCGCGCAGCGTAAGCCAGCCGAGCCCCGCGACGAGGACCATGCCGAGCAGGAGAGCGAGCAAGCGCATGCCAGCGTCAGTCGAGCGACTTGACGATTTCCTCGACCATCTTCTTGGCATCGGCCAGCAGC
>DAITMG010000036.1:0-4359 GCA_036835265.1 Erythrobacter sp.
GGGGTCGCTAGCCGAATGGCAGCTTCTTTCCGGACACGTAGCAAAGCGGCCGTTGTTCTCGGTCGAGCCTCGTTGGCGCTCAGTTCTGGCGCTTGTCTGCGACTTCGCGGGCGACCTCTCGCCACCCGATGTCCCTTCGGCAAAACCCGCTCGGGAAGCGCACCGCATCGACCGCCGCATAAGCGCGCGCCTGCGCTTCGGTCACGCTCGCCCCGCGCGCGGTCACGCTGAGCACGCGCCCGCCGTTCGCCACCAGCGTGCCGTTCACCAGCGCGGTTCCGGCGTGGAAGACCTTGGCGCCAGCCGCTTCCGCCGCACCCAGTTCGATCGCGCCGCCTTTCTCGGGAGTGCCGGGATAGCCCTTGGCCGCCATCACCACGGTGAGTGCGGTCTCGTTTGAAAACTGCATCTCGGCGCCGCCGAGCCTGCCGGCAGCGCACGCCAGCATGAGCTCGGCCAGGTCGCTGGTCAGCCGCATCATCAGCACCTGGCATTCCGGATCGCCAAAGCGGCAATTGTATTCGATCAGCTTGGGGCCATCGGCGGTCAGCATCAGCCCGGCATACAGCACGCCCGAATAGGGCGCGCCATCTGCGCGCATTGTCTCGAGCGTGGGGCGGATAATCTCGTCCATCACGCGGGCCTCGAGCGCCGCAGTGAGCACCGGGGCGGGCGAATAGGCGCCCATCCCGCCGGTATTCGGCCCGGTATCGCCCTCGCCGACGCGCTTGTGATCCTGCGCGCTGGCGAAGGGCAGGATCGTTTCGCCATCGGTGAGCGAGAAGAAGCTCGCCTCCTCGCCCTCGAGAAACTCCTCGATCACGACCGCGCTGCCTGTTCCCGGCGCTTCTGCACCCGATCCGCCGCCGCCAAACATATCGGCGAGCGCGATCTCGGCTGCCTCGATGCTGTCGGTGATGATCACGCCCTTGCCCGCGGCGAGCCCATCGGCCTTGAGGACGTAAGGCGGGTGGAACCGAGTGAGCGCGGCGCGCGCCTCGCCCAGCGTATCGGCGCGGACATAGCCCGCCGTCGGAATCCCCGCGCGCGCGCACAGATCCTTGGTGAAGCCCTTGCTGCCTTCGAGCTGCGCGGCCTTGGCCGATGGGCCGAACACCGCGATCCCGGCGGCGCGCAGGCTATCTGCCAGCCCGGCGACGAGCGGGGCTTCGGGGCCGATCACGACGAGATCGATCGCCTGCGCCTTGCAGAACGCGGCAATGCCCGAGTGATCCTCGCTGTCGAGGTGGGCCAACTCGGCCCATTGCGCGATGCCGGGATTGCCGGGGCTGGCGAACAACCGGGTGAGGCTCGGGGATTGCGCCAGCTTCCAGGCTAACGCATGCTCGCGCCCTCCCGAACCCAACAGCAGGATATTCATGGCGCGCTCTCCCTCCTTTCCCGGTGACGACCCTCGCGGCTCCGACGCGCTGGTAGCCCGAAGCGTGCCGGGCGACAACGCCGCCCCGCTCTCGATCACCGAGATATCGGCGCTGCTCAAGCGCTCGGTCGAGGATCGCTTCGGCCATGTCCGCCTGCGCGGCGAGCTTTCAGGCGTCAAGCGCGCGGCCTCGGGCCATCTGTATTGTGCGCTCAAGGACGATGGCGCGGTGCTCGACGGCGTGATGTGGCGCGGCGGCAGCGCGCGGCTGGCATTTGTCCCCGAAGACGGGCTCGAAGTGATCGCGACGGGCAAGCTCACGACCTATCCCGGGCGCTCGAAATACCAGATCGTGATCGAGAGCCTCGAGCTTGCGGGCGAGGGCGCGCTCTTGGCGCTGCTCGAGAAGACGCGCGCGCGGCTCGAGGCGGAAGGGTTGTTTGCGCCTTCCCGCAAGCGGGCGCTGCCGTATCTGCCGCGCACGATCGGCGTGGTGACCTCGCCGACCGGCTCGGTCATCCGCGATATTTTGCACCGGCTGGCGGACCGGTTTCCCAGCCATGTGATCGTGTGGCCGGTGCTGGTCCAGGGGCAGGGCGCGGCCGCGCAGGTGGCGGGCGCGATTCGCGGGTTCAGCGCGCTGGAGGCGGGCGGGCCGGTGGCGCGGCCCGACGTGGTCATCGTCGCGCGCGGGGGCGGCTCGATCGAGGATCTGTGGAGCTTCAACGAGGAGATAGTGGTTCGTGCAATCGCGGAATGCACCATTCCGGTTATCTCCGCCGTCGGCCACGAAACCGACACGACGCTCGCCGACCACGCCGCCGACCGCCGCGCGCCCACCCCCACCGCCGCTGCCGAGATGGCGGTTCCGGTGCGCGCGGACCTTGCCGCCACGCTCGCCGATCTTGCCTTGCGCCAGCGCCGCGCGGTCCATCGCCCGGTCGAACTCGGGCGCGAGCGGCTCGAGGCGCGCGCCCGCCGAATCCCGCGCGCAGAGGCGCTGCTGCAACCCCGCGCGCAGCGGCTCGACGAGCTGGCCGAGCGCTTGCGCCGGGCCTTGCGCGAGCGGGCAGGGGTCGGGCGCGAGCGGCTGGCGGGCATCGCTGCGCGGCTTTCGCCGGCCGTGCTCGAGCGCGCGCAGCGCGATGCCGAGCAACGCCTGCGCCGCGCCGCGCTCACGCGGGCGCTGATCGAACGCCCGCTTGCCGCCGCGCGCGAGCGGCTGGGCGCGCTCACGCGGCTCGCCAGCCAGCTCCACCCCGAAAAGCCGCTGTCGCGCGGCTATGCGATCGTGCGCGATGCGAGCGGCCGCGCGCTGACGCAGCGCAAGCAGGCCGAGAGCGAGGCGAGGCTCCAGCTCCAGTTCGCCGATGGCCGCCTTGAGGTCATCACCGCGGGCCAGTCTCCTCCGCGCTCTCCCCCGCGCTCCCCTCCGGCGAAGCCCGCGCGTAGGCCTGATCCACAAGAGGATTTGTTCCGGTGAAATCCTTTTGCTAGGGATCAGGCCATGCTGATGTCATCCTCCGCCAAGCCGGCCAAGCTCTTCTACGAAGCCTCCAGTTTCCGCGTTCTTCGCGCAGGCCAACACGTAATCTGCGCGGTTTCGGGCGAGATCATCCCGCTCGAGGAACTGCGCTATTGGAGCGCCGATCGGCAGGAGGCCTATGCCAGCGCCGAGAT
This sequence comes from Erythrobacter sp., assembly GCA_036835265.1. Taxonomy (GTDB): domain Bacteria; phylum Pseudomonadota; class Alphaproteobacteria; order Sphingomonadales; family Sphingomonadaceae; genus Erythrobacter. The sequence continues at coordinate 3,062 of DAITMG010000036.1, forward strand.
CGCGACCAGGCGTCTGCTCGGGCAGGTCTGATGCGGGCAAGGCCGCTCCGCGCGCTGGGCTCGGCGGCACTGCTTGCGTGCGCGGCCTGCGTGGCGGCGGCCCCTGAGGCGCAAGGAAGCCCGCAGGCCGCCGCTCCCGCACCAGCCAGCGTGCCCGTGCCGGCGGCTCCCCCTGTCGCCCCCCCAGTCGCGCCCCAAGCCCCCCGCTTTGTCTATGCAGGCGAGCTCACCCAGGGCGGCTTCATCCGCGGCCGCGCGCCCGCCGGTGCCACCCTCGCAATGCTCGGCGACCAGCCGCTCGATCTCGCCCCGGACGGATCGTTCTTCGCTGCGTTCGACCGCGACAGCGCCGCCCGTCTCACGCTCGAGGCGCGGCTGGCGAACGGCGAGACGATCCGCGAGGCGCTTGCGATCTCTGCGCGCGAATGGGCGATCCAGCGGGTCAACATTGCCAAGCGCGAGCTGCGTGATCCCGAGGCCTATTGGCGCCAACGCGAGCCCGAGCACAATGCGATCCAAGCCGCGCGCGCCCAAGTGACCGACGCGACCGGGTGGATGCAGGATTTCATCTGGCCGCTCAAGGGGCGGATCTCGGGCCTGTTCGGTCGCCAGCGGATCTATCGCGGCGAACCCGGCTCGTTCCACTCGGGCATCGATATCGCCGAAGCGACGGGGGCGCCCTTCGTCGCGCCCGCCGATGGTGTGGTCGTCCTTGCGCGCACCGGGTTCAGCCTTGAGGGCGGGCTCATCATCATCGATCATGGCGCAGGCCTCACCAGCGCTTTCCTCCACGCCTCGCGCCTCGCGGTCGCGCAAGGCGATGTCGTGCGGCAGGGCCAGCATATCGGCGATGTCGGCTCGACCGGCCGCTCGACCGGCCCGCATCTTCATTGGGGGCTCGTGTGGCGCGGGGCGCGGCTGGATCCGCTGCTCCTCGCTGGCCCGATGGGCTAGCCGCTCGCTCACCCGCGGTTGACCGCGCACCCGTTTTGCCGAAAGCCAGCCCGCGATGCGCCGCCTCCTTCTTGTTGCCCTGATCGCGCTCGGCGTCGCTCCCGGGACATGGCTGCGCTCCGAGCTGTCCGACGAGCCCCCCATCGCCTACACGGTCGCGGCGATCGCGGGCCCGCGCGCGAGCGAGGACCCGGCGTGGCGGCGCGAGGGCGTGTGGCATTATCGCTCCTCGCACAAATGGTTCGGTGGTTTTTCCGCGCTGCTGGCGCTGGGCGGCGAGGAGGGCACCAGCTTGCGCGCCTTCACCGATCGCGGCATCCGCTTGACCTTCACCGAACCAACCG
>DAITMG010000036.1:4459-27342 GCA_036835265.1 Erythrobacter sp.
ATCGATCCGCATTTCGATGGGCTGTGGGATATCGAATCCGCCACGCAAGATCCCGCCACCGGCCAATACTGGCTCGGCTACGAGAACCGCCACACCATCCAGCGCTTCACCGCCGCCCACGCCCCCGATCGCTATCGCGACCTCGAGCGCGAGGTCGACTGGGGCGCCAATGCAGGGGCCGAGGCGCTGGTGCGGCTAGCGGACGGGCGGTTTGTTTTGCTGCCGGAAGGGCAGGATTATGGCCTCATCTATCCGCGCGACCCGGTGCTGGGCGATCCGCCTCGCCGCTTCGCCTTTACCGCGCCGCGCGATGGCTATGCCGCGGTCGATGCGGCGCAACTGCCCGACGGGCGGCTGATGGTGCTGATGCGCGCGCTGCGCTTGGGCGTGCCCAGCTTTGCCAGCCTCATCGCGATCGGGCCGGTGCCGGCGGCGGATGACCGGAGCGGATTTGCACCCGGGATCGCGCTCGATCTGGCGCAGATCGTCCCGTTCGAGAACTATGAGGGCTTGGCGCTGCGCCCGCTCGGCGATGGACGGGTGGCGGTGTGGCTGATCGCGGATGACAATTTCTCGGTCGTGCAGCGCACCCTGCTCGCCAAGTTCATCTTCGATCCTGCACTCTCAGCTGAGGGCCGCGCACAGCAAAAGGCGCGCGAGTGACCTCGCACGCCTGTGCTTGCTTCTGGTCTGGAGCCTGTCCGGCGCCGGCGTGCTCAGGCCGCGGCAGCGGCCGCAGCGGACTTCTTGACCTCGCGCTTGACTTTGAGCGCGCGCGCCGAGAGCTTTTCGTCGCTCGTCTTGAGCAGCCAGTTGTCGAGCCCGCCATTGTGCTCGACCGAGCGCAGGCCGTGGGTCGAGACGCGGAACTTGAAGCTGCGATCGAGCTTTTCGCTCATCAGCGTCACGTTCTGGAGATTGGGCAGGAACACCCGCTTGGTCTTGTTGTTGGCGTGGCTCACATTGTGGCCGGTCTGACGGCCCTTGCCGGTCAATTCGCAGATGCGCGACATGGTATCTCTCGTCTTCTCAAAAGGTGGTGGGCCAGGCGCCGCGGCGGCGCCCCTGAAGGCAAGCCGATGAAGGCAGGCCCAAGCCAGGTTTGTCCCGGAAAGCGCGCCGCATAGCGGCAGCCTTCGCCAAGGTCAAGTTGGAACAAGCACCCCCATTGCCGCGTTGACCCCTAGCCACGCTTGAAAATCGGCGGGCAGGTCGTCCGTCGCAAAGCAAAGGAACGGTTATGAAAACGTTTACCACAGCCCTTCTCGCCGCCACCGCGACGTTTGGTCTTGCAGCCTGCGACGTTGAGCAGACCCAGGAAGGCGAAATGCCAGAAGTCAGTGTCGAAGGCGGACAGGCGCCCGAATATGATGTCGATGCCGCTGAAGTGACAGTGACGCCCGATTCCGAGATGGTTGAAGTGCCAACGCTCGATGTCGATGTCGAACCCGCCGATGCGGGCGAGCCCGAAGATCCGCCTCAACAGTAAGCGCTGACCAATAAGCTGTGAACAGCACAAGGCGCTTGACGCCAACCAAGGGGGCCGGGAAACGCAAATCATGCGGTTTTCGGCCCCCTTTGTTTCGCGCGCGCTTGCCCTCGCGCAGGACGCCGCGCTCGCTGGCGAAGTTCCGGTCGGCGCGGTCGTCGTTCACGAAGGACGGATCGTGGGCGAGGGCTGCAATCGCACACGGGCCGAGCATGATCCCACCGCCCACGCCGAGATCGTCGCGATTCGCGCGGCCTGCGCAGCGCTCGGGCAGGAACGCCTCGTGGATTGCGATCTCTACGTGACGCTCGAGCCTTGCGCGATGTGTGCAGGCGCGATCAGCCATGCGCGAATCGCGCGGCTCTATTATGGCGCAAGCGATCCCAAGGGCGGCGCGATCGAACACGGCGCGCGGGTGTTCGAGCATGCGCAGACGCTGCACCGCCCCGAGGTGTATGGCGGGCTGGGCGAAGCCGAGGCGGCCGAACTCCTGCGAGCGTTCTTCAGGGAGCGCCGCTGAGGCTGGCGGTGAGGCGCGGCGCGGTGCCCCCGCTCAATCCTCGCCGAGCCATTCCAGCGCCTTGTCGAGTTCGCCAGCCTCGAAGGCCTTGATCCGGGGCTTCATCAGCGCGCCGATTGCCTCGGCCATCCCGCCGAGCCACTCCGGCCCGCCGACGATGGCATAGCGCTCGATCTCGTCGATCAGCTCGAGCTTGGTTGAAAACAGGCCAGGGTTGAACAGCAGCCCTGCATCAAAACCGTGCCAGTTGCGGATGACGACCAGCAGCCGGGCGCAATCGGGCGCGCTCAGCCGCTCGGCTAGCAGCGCAATGCCGCGCTCGGCGGCGGCCGCATCGATCCGCCCGATCAGTTCGAAGGCGGCGATGCCGGGCCCACCGAGATCGACTTCGCGAAACGCATCGCGGTGGGGCTCGTCGCTCTCCTCCAGCACCCAGGCGAGCGCGGCCTCGGCCTCGTCATCGTCATAGACCTGATAGGCGACGCCGGGCAGCAGCGCGCTTTCGAGCCGCGCGACGCTGCGCAGCCATTCCTCGTCCGAAATGACCGCGATCCGGTCCAGCGAATAAACGAAGCGCAGCATGGCGGGCAGGTGCATCAGCTGTTCGCCCACCGCAGGGAAGGAAAACTCGACAAGCGAGGTCAGGTCGAGCAGAAGATTCCCGCCCTCATCGCTGTCGAGCTGGCGCTTGGCGAAGGCGACCACTTCCGCAGCGTCGGCATGGTGGAACGCGCCCATCACGCTGATCCGGTGCGCCCTTGGCGACAAACGTTCGATGCTGATCAAGCCGCGATCCTCTTGCGATATTGTGGCTGCGCCCTCTACCAGATCGTTGCGGACGTGGCTATCGCGGCTCAGCGGCTGCGGAGCCTTGCCGCTCGCCGCGCGGTCCGACGAACGGCATACCGGTATCGACCAAAGCTCACGATCAGCCTTGAAGACAATGGCGAACAATGTGCTACGCTTGGATCGCGCGATTGTGACAAGAGGGGCGATTATGCGACAGATCAAGGCGTTGGCAGGATGGATTGCGGCATTCGCACTGGCGATCGGGGCCCTCGCGCTTGCGCCGCTCGCACATGCGCAGACCAGCGCGAGCGACGAGGCGGCAGCCGCCGATGCGCCGCCGCTGTCGAGCGCGACCTTCAAGGCCTTCAAACTGCGCAATATCGGCCCTGCCTTCATGTCGGGCCGGATCGCCGATATCGCGATCGTGCCCGATGAGCCCGCCACCTGGTATGTCGCGGTTGCCTCGGGCGGCGTGTGGAAGACCGAGAATGCCGGCACGACCTGGACCTCGCTGTTCGACGGGCAGGGCTCCTATTCGATCGGCGCGCTCGGGCTCGATCCGTCCGATCCCAGCCGCATCTGGGTCGGCACGGGCGAGAACACCGGCGGTCGCCACAATGGCTTTGGCGACGGCGTCTACAAATCGAGCGATGGCGGCAAGACCTGGGAAAACGTGGGCCTGGGGGCTTCCGAACATATCTCCAAGATCATCGTCCACCCCGAGGATTCGAACACCGTGTGGGTCGCGAGCCAAGGCCCGCTGTGGTCAGCGGGCGGCGAGCGCGGGGTCTACAAGACCACCGATGGCGGCAAGACCTGGACCAACGTCCTCTCCGACGGCCCCTATACCGGCGCGACCGACCTGCTGATCGATCCGCGCGATCCCGACCGGCTCTATGCCGCGCTGTGGCAGCATCATCGCACCGTTGCCGCCTATGTCGGCGGAGGCCCGGAAAGCGGACTGTGGAAATCGGACGATGGCGGCGAGACCTGGGACGAGCTCAAGACTGGCTTGCCTACGGGCAACATGGGCAAAATCGGCCTCGCGATCTCCCCGATCGAGCCCGATACCGTCTATGCCGCGATTGAGCTCGACCAGCGCAAGGGCGGCATCTGGCGCTCCTCTACCCGCGGGGCGAGCTGGACCAAGATGTCCGATACGGTCAGCGGCGGCACCGGCCCGCATTATTATCAGGAGCTCTATGCCAGCCCGCATTATTTCGACCGGATCTATCTCGTCTCGAACACCTCGCAGATCTCCAACGATGGCGGCAAGACGTTCAGCGATCTCAACAATGAATTGAAGCACGTCGACGATCACGCGATCGCCTTTCGCCCCGATGATCCCGATTACATCATGTTCGGCTCGGATGGCGGGCTTTACGAAAGCTATGACCACACCCAGACCTGGCGCTTCATCGACAATCTGCCGGTGACCCAGTTCTACAAGGTCGCGGTCGACGACGCGAAGCCGTTCTACTTTGTCTATGGCGGGACGCAGGACAACAATTCGCAAGGCGGCCCCTCGCGCACCGACAACCGCCAGGGCATCCGCAACGACGACTGGTTCGTCACCAATGGCGGCGATGGCCACCAATCGGCGACCGAGCCGGGCAATCCCGACATCATGTATGCCCAATCGCAGCAGGGCAATCTCGCGCGGATCGACCGGATCACCGGCGAGCGCGTGCCGATCCAGCCCCAGCCGATGCCGGGCGACGATATCCCGCGCTGGAACTGGGATTCGCCGATCTGGGTCAGCCAGCACGATCCCAAGCGGATCTATTTCGCCTCGCAGCGGCTGTGGCGCTCGGACAATCGCGGCGACGACTGGGAGGCGATCTCGCCCGATCTCAGCCGCAACGAAAACCGGCTGCTGCTGCCGGTCCAGGGCCGACAGTGGAGCTGGGATGCGGGCTGGGACCTGCTGGCGATGTCGCAATACAATTCGATCACCTCGATCGGCGAATCGCCGCTCGACGAGAACCTGCTCTATGTCGGGACCGATGATGGCCTGATCCAGGTCTCCGAGAATGGCGGGGCGAGCTGGCGCCGGATCGAGGTCGGCTCGCTGCCGGGCGTGCCCGCGCGCGCCTTCGTCAACGATATCCGCGCCGACCTGTTTGACGTCAACACCGTCTATGTCGCGCTCGATAATCACAAATATGGCGACTACAAACCCTATCTCCTCAAGAGCACCGATCGCGGCCGGACCTGGCGCAGCATTGCCGGCAACATCCCCGATCGCCACCTGATGTGGCGCATCGTGCAGGATCACGAGGCGCCCAATCTGCTCTTCACCGCGACCGAATTCGGGCTCTATTTCACGGTCGATGGCGGGGGCCGGTGGATCAAGCTGACAGGCGATGCACCGACGATCTCGTTCCGCGATGTGACCATTCACCGGAGCGAGGACGATCTGGTGGCAGCCAGCTTCGGGCGCGGCTTCTTCATCGTCGATGACATCTCGCCGCTGCGGCAGGTGAGCGCGGCGAGCCTCAACAGCCAGGCGTTGCTGTTCCCCGGGCGCACCGCCTTGTGGTATATTCCAAAGCCCGAACTCGCGTTCGAGCCGGGCGGTTCGCGCGGGCATGGTTATTACCGCGCGCCCAATCCGCCGTTCGGTGCCAACTTCACCTATTATCTGGGCGAAAGCTTCGAATCGCTCGAAGAACAGCGCCAAGCGCGTGAAAAGCCGCTCGTGCGGCAGGGCGCGAACACGCCGCTGCCGAGCTTCGAGGCGATGACGGCCGAATTGCAGGAGGTCGACCCCGCCGTCTGGCTCACCGTGCGCGATGCCGAGGGCAATGTCGTGCGCCGGATCAAGGGGCCCGCGAAGAAGGGCTTTCACCGGGTCAACTGGGATCTGCGCTATCCGGCAACCAATATGGTCCGGCCTGCGCGCGGCGACGAGGAGCCTGCGGGCTTTCTCGCCTCGCCGGGCCAATACACCGTCGATCTCACCGCGCGGGTGCGCGGGGAAACGCTGCAGCTGGCAGCCCCGCAGCCCTTCAGCGTCGAGCCGCTCGGCCAGGGTGCGCTGCCCGTTCAGGGCGACCGGCACGAATTCTGGGCCGAGGTCGCCGCATTCGATCGCACCGTGACCGCGACCTCGATCACGCTGAGCGACGCGCTCAAGACGCTCGACCAGCTCGCGATCGCGGTCGCGCGCACACCAGGCGGTGATCCGGCCGCGCTCGACAACCGGCTCGCCTCGATCCGCGCCGAAGCGCTCGCGCTCGATGAACTCCTGAATGGCAACGCGGCGCGCAACGCTATCAACGAGCGCAACCAGCCCACCGTCCGCACCCGGCTTGGCCGCGTCCAATTTGGTCTCTATGGTTCGACCTATGGCCCGACCCAGACCATGCGCGACCAGCTTGCCTATGCCAGGTCTGATTATGACGCGATCAAAAACCGGGTCGTGACACTCACCGAGGCGACCATCCCGGCGTTCGAGACCGCGCTTGTCGCTGCGGGCGGCCCGTGGGTCCAGGGCGGGCGGATCCCCTAGGGTGCAAGATCGATAAGGCACGCGATGAACTGGAAGAAGCTTTGGCGCCAGGTGCATTATTGGCTCTCTCTGGCAGTGTTCCTGCCGGCGGGGGTGATGTTCATCGCGGGCGGGTTCCTGATGCTCAAGAAGGAGATCGACTGGATCCAGCCGCCAACGCAGCGCGGCATGGCCGAGACGACGATCCCAACGGCAAGCTGGCCGCAGATGCTCGCCGCCGCGCGCGCGCATCCCGAGGCGGGGATCGACCAGTGGTCCGACATCGACCGGATCGACCTCAGGGTCGACCGAGGGATCGCCAAGCTTCAGGCGAAGTCCGGCTGGGAGGTCCAGGTCGATACCGCGACGGCGCAAGTGCTGCATGTGGCCTATCGCCGATCCGACCTCATCGAGACGATCCATGATGGGTCGTTCTTCTCGGAGCCGGTCAAGCTTTATGTCTTCCTGCCCACCGGCATCCTGCTGGTGGTGATGTGGGGAACGGGAATTTACCTGTTCCTGCTGCCCCGCATGCGCAAACGCCGGAAACCGCGCGCGACCGCCGACGTTTGACCTTCATCTGACAACAGGGAGAGAATCATGCGCGCTATTGCCCTTGCCGCCACCGTTTCTGCATTCGCACTTGGCTTCGCGCCCGCGCCCGCCGCGGCGCAGGAAGACGCAGCGAGGCCGGTCGAACAGCTGATCGGGCCGGGCGGCAGGCCGGTGGGCGCAAGCTGGTCGCGCAGCCCGATCCATGCCGAGCACGGCATGGCGGCAACCGCGCACCCGCTCGCAACGCAGATCGCGCTCGACATTCTCAAGGCCGGCGGCAGCGCGGTCGATGCCGCGATCGCCGCCAATGCCGCGCTCGGCCTGATGGAACCGACCGGCAACGGGATCGGCGGCGACCTGTTCGCGATCATCCACGATCCCAAGACCGACAGGCTCTATGGCATCAACGGATCAGGCCGCTCGCCCAGCGGGCAGACGCTCGAGCAGCTCAAGGCCAAGCTCGGCGGCGCAACCTCGCTCCCGCCGGTCGGCCCGCTCCCGGTGACGATCCCCGGCACGGTCGATGGCTGGTTCACGATGCATGAGCGCTTCGGCAAGCTGCCGATGAGCGAGATTCTCGCCCCCACGGTGCGCTATGCGCGCGAGGGCCATCCGGTCGCGCCGGTGATCGCGATGTATCTCGCCGGGGGCCTGCGCAACTATGAGCGGCGGCTCGAGACCACGGAGTTCGAGTTCGACAATGCCCGCGCGACCTATTTCAAGGACGGGCGCGCGCCCAAAGCGGGCGAGATCTTCACGAACGCCGATCTTGGCGACACGCTCGAGACGATCGGGCGCGAGGGGCGCGATGCGTTCTACGAGGGCGGACTCGCGCGCACGATGGTCGATTATCTCCAGCGCCAGGGCTCGGCCTACACGCTGGCCGATTTCGCCGCGCATGAAAGCGAGTGGGTCGAGCCCGGCTGCGCCCAATACCGCGACGGCTACGAGCTGTGCGAATTGCCCCCAAACAGCCAGGGCTTCGCCGCGCTCCAGATGGTCAACATCTTGAAGCACGTCGATCTGGCGCAGTGGGAGCGCGGCAGCCCCGAGGTCATTCACTACATCACCGAAGCCAAGCGCCTCGCCTTTGCCGATGTCGCGCGCTTCTACGCCGATCCCGCTTTCGCCCCGGCGCCTGAGGACTTGCTCAGCGAGGAATATGGCAAGGCCCGTTTTGCCCTGATCGACCCTGCGCGCGCGACGCCCGAATTCGAGCCCGGCGCGCTCGCGGTCGAGCCCAAGCTCGAGGGCGAGGGCGATACGACCTATCTCACCGTCACCGACAAGGACGGGATGATGGTGAGCCTGATCCAGTCCAACTATCGCGGAATGGGCGGCGGGCTCGTGCCCGATGGGCTGGGCTTTATGTTGCAGGATCGCGGCGAGCTCTTCAGCCTCGATCCTGAGCACCCCAACGCTTATGAACCGAACAAGCGCCCGTTCCACACAATCATCCCTGCATTCGTGAAGAAGGACGGCAAGCCGTTCATGACGCTGGGGCTGATGGGCGGCGGGATGCAGCCGCAGGGGCATGTCCAGGTGCTGATCAACATCGTCGACTTCGGCATGAACCTGCAGGAAGCGGGCGATGCCGCGCGGCTCAACCACGATGGCGGCCGCCAGCCGACCGAGCCCTTGTCAGGCCCCGCGCAGGACCCGCTCGGAACGCTGTTCGTCGAGCCCGGGATCCCGGCCGCCACGGTCGAGGCGTTGCGGGCGATGGGCCACAAGGTCGAGGTGGTCTCGAACGGGATCATGTTCGGAGGCTATCAGGCGATCGCGCGCGATCCCGCCACCGGCGTGCTCACCGGCGCGACCGAGATGCGCAAGGACGGGCAGGCGAGCGGCTACTGAGGCGCCGCCCTCCTCCCCGCCGCCTCTAGCCCGCTTCAGGCATCGGCGAGCGAACCGGGCACCCCGCGCGCCACCGCAAGGCTCTTGCGCGTCATGATCGGCGCACCCTTGATGCTGACGGCATCGATCGTGCGATAATGTGTGGTCCACTGGTCAGGCGTAACCTCGCAGACCAGATAGCCGCGCTTTGAATTGTGCCATTTCAGGCTCTCGTTCTCGGCCTGGATCAGCTTGGTCGCCTCGCGCTGGTCTTCGCCATCGCCGCCCGAGGTGATCGAGGTGGAAACGAATTCGGTCGCGAGCGGGGCCTTGCCGGGGCGCTTGCCATCCACGTGGAGCTCGCCGGCATAGTTCTGGTGTTCATCGCCGGTGAGCACGATCGCGCTGTCGATCCTGAGATCGCGCAGCTGCGTGAGCACCCGCTCGCGCGGGGTGCGATAGCCCGCCCAGCTGTCGAGGTTTTCGGTCCGCACTTCGCCCGGGGTGCGATCGAGGTCCATCATCATGACCTGCTGCGCGAGCACCTGCCAACGCGCCTTCGAGCTCTTGAGCTTGTCAAACAGCCACGCCTCCTGCTCCCGCCCCAGCACCTCGGCCTTGGGATCGGCGGTCTCGTCGCAGACCACGCCCCACTGATCGCCGCAGGGCTGATCGGTGCGATACTGGCGCGTGTCGAGCAGGTTGAGATCTATGAGGTCGCCAAAGCGCGCTTGGCGATAGAGCTGCAGCCGCGGTCCCACCGGCAGTGCCGAGGGGCGTAGCGGCATGTTCTCGTAATAGGCCTGCATCCCCATCTGGCGGCGCAGATTGAAGATCGCGCTCGGCGTGCCGTCCTGGTCCTCGTCGGCGACCCAGTTGTTGTCGATTTCGTGATCGTCCCAGGTCACGAACCACGGTGCGCTGGCGTGGGCTGCCTGGAGATCGGCGTCCATCTTGTATTGCGCATAGCGGCGGCGATAATCCTCGATCGTGTAGATCTCCTGGCCGAAATGCTGGCGCACCGTCTCGACCGGGCCATCGCGCCAATTGCGCAGGCGATTGCCGCGGCCCTCATAGATGTAATCGCCATAGCAATAGACGAAATCCGCCTCCTCGGCGGCAAGATGGCGGTGGGCGGTGTAATAGCCCGATTCGTAATCCTGGCAGCCCGCGATCGCGAAGCGCAGCCGCGCCAGCGGCGCGCCGAGCGCGGGCGTCGTGCGACTGCGCCCGATCGCGCTGCGCTCGCGCCCGGCGATGAAGCGATACCAATAGGGCCGATCAGCCAGCAGCCCGGCGACCTCGACATGCACCGCATGGCCAAGCTCGGGCCGGGCGATCGCCTCGCCGCGCGCCACAATGTCGCGCATGCCTGCATCGCTCGCGACCTCCCAGCTGACTTCGACCGGGGCGGCCGGCATGCCGTGGCCGATCTCGAGCGGTTCGGGCGCGAGCCGGGTCCAGATGACGAAGCCATCGGGTTCGGGCTCGCCCGAGGCGACGCCGAGCTGGAACGGATAGGTGGCGAACACGGGCGCCGCGATCGCGCGCGCCGCAGGCCCCAGCGCCAGCCCGAGGATGGCCGAGCCCCCGAACGCCTTGAGGGCAAAGCGGCGGCTCATCGCGAGCCGTGTATCGAGCGGATCGATCATGTGCGTGTTTTCCTATCGAACGCCGCGCCGAGCGCAGCTTGAGTGACTGAAGCGTGCCGCCAAATGCAGCATGGAGGTTGCAACTTTGTGGCGATTGCGGGGAGTTGGATAGAGCATCGGCTAAAGCCCGCGCCAGATCTTTGCGCCCGCACCATCGCGCGCGCCAAACCGCGCCGCATCGCAGCGCACCGGGCGAAAGCGCTTGGAGTAGCACAGCCGCACTTCCTCGAGCCAGCCGCGCGGGTTGAGCTTGACCCCGATGGCGCCGCTGGGCCAGCCCGGATTGGCCTCGCGGAAGGCCTCGCGGATGCGCCCTGCCGTCAGACCGTCCTCGCGGCTCACGCGGTCATAGTCGGGAATCCGCAGGCTCTCCCACAGGATGCGGGTGACGCCGAAATAGGTCTCGGGCTGCCTGGTCATGCACGCGCCGTGCTTCGCCCATTGCCGCGCGACCAGGCGGGGCGAGGGCATCATGCACAGATTGCGCCGCAGCTCTGCGGGCGTGAGCACGCTCTTCGCTCCGCACCACCGCGGTGAGCCGCGCGCGCCGTGCGGCCACAGGCCGTGCACGACCAACCCGAACCTGCCGCTCGCCCCCGAACACTGAAACGCGTGGCGCGCCTCGGCCTCGCGCGGTTTGCAGAACTCGGGCGACCACGACAGCGCGAGCGTGTAGCCGGTGACGGGCGCTGTGCGCGGAGGGGCATCGGGCGCGATTGCGGGCACGCTGATCGCGGGCGGCAAGCGGCACTGATAGGCCTGCGCGAGCAGGCCTGTTGGCGACGCGAGCGCTGCCGCCATCAGCGCAACGCTAATCCAGCGGCGCTGCATCGGAGCTCCTCCCTCCGGCCAGCCATCGCAGCGCTTGCGGTGTCAGCAGGGCAGCCAGCGCGACCGCCACCAGCGCCGGCTCGATCAGCGCGGCTGGCTCGATCGCTCCCCGGCCCGGTGCGAACAGTTCTGCCCCGAACCCCGCGAGCCTCAACCCGCCAAAACCCAGCACCAGCCAGCGCGCATGGCGGTTGGCAAAACCATAGATCCACACGAGCGGGATTAGTGCAATGGTGAACTCCGCGCTCATTGCCACGATCGCGGCATCGTCGGACGCGCCTAACGGCGTTGCGATGGTCGCGAACCGCTGGCGCGCTGACGCCAGATCGGCGAGGCCTGTGCCCAGCCGGATCAGCGCCGCTGCAAGGAAGGTGAGCGCAAACACCCGGATCGCAAACGGACGCGCGCCGCGCTGCCATTTCATGGCGGCACGCTCAAAGCGGGGTGAAATCGAGGCCGATATCGGCGGCAGGCGCGCTCTGCGTCAACCGGCCGACCGAGCAGTAATCGACCCCGCTTGCGGCCTTGGCGGCAATCGTTTCGAGTGTGATCCCGCCGCTTGCCTCGGTCCTGGCGCGCCCGGCCACAAGCTTCACGGCCTCAGCGAGCGTGGCGGGGTCCATGTTGTCGAGCAGCAGATGATGCGCGCCCGCAGCGATTGCGGGTTCGATCTGGTCGAGCCGGTCGATCTCGCAGATGATCGGATCGATCCCCGCCGCCGCCGCGCGGGCCACCGCTTCGCCAACGCTGCCGGCGACCGCGACGTGGTTGTCCTTGATCATCGCTGCGTCCCACAAGCCCATGCGATGGTTTGCGCCGCCGCCCTGGCGCACCGCATATTTCTCGAGCGCGCGCAGACCCGGCAGGGTCTTGCGGGTGTCGAGCAGGGTGCAGGTCGCGCTGCCCTCGCCATCCTTCTGGCCGCGCATAGCGGTGACATAGGCGCGGGTCATGGTGGCGATGCCGGAGAGATGCTGGACGATGTTGAGCGCGCTGCGCTCGGCGGTCAGCAGCGCGCGGGCCTTGCCCTTGAGCGCCATCAGGTCGGTCCCCGGCGCGACGCTGTCTCCCTCGCGCACCAGCACCTCGATTTCGACCTCGGGATCGAGCGCCTCGAAGAACGCGCAGGCAACCGGCAGCCCGGCGACGGTGATCGCATCGCGGCTGTCCATCACCCCCGAAAAGCGCGCATCTTCCGGGATCACGCTCATGCTGGTGACGTCATGCCCGCCGCCCGCAAACTCCTCGCCGAGATCCTCCGCCAGCGTCTCGCGCACGAAGCGAGGCAGATCAAAGCCGGGAAGGGAGAAAGCGGACATGCGCTCCCCTTAACCCGTCGCGCTGCGACCGCAAGAGCGCGACAAACTCAAAACCCCACCCCAACGGTCGCGCGGCGACCGCAAGCACGACCGTGCGCCCGCAGGTGCCCGGAGCGAAGCGCAGGAACAGCACCGAGGATGCGCACCCGGATGGGCGCGCTCCAACCGAATACGCAACGGTCGCGCGGCGACCGCAAGCACGACCGTGCGCCCGCAGGTGCCTGGAGCGAAGCGCAGGAACAGCACCGAGGATGCGCACCCGGATGGGCGCGCTCCCCAAAATCAGTGCACGAAGCGCGCCACCACGTCGCGATAGCTGCGCGAGACCTTCACCTCCTGGCCGCTGTCGAGCACGAGGAAGCATTCGCCGTTGGTGTGCGGCTTGACCTGGCGGACCTGATCGAGGTTGACGATGGTCGAACGATGGACGCGCTGGAACTTGCGCGGATCGAGCCGGCGTTCGAGATCCTTCATCGTCTCGCGCAGGATCAGCGAATTGTCGCCGGTGTAGATGCACATATAGTCGCCCGCGGCCTCGATATGCTCGATCGTGTCGACCTCGACCCGGAAGATCTGCCCGCGATCCTTGACGTTGATGAGCTTCTCGAAGCGGTCGGCGGCTTCGCTCGAGCCCTCGCCGTCGAGCTCGCTGAACTCGGCGGCACGCTCGGGCGCGACTTCGGAGAGCACGCCGAGCAATTGTTCGGCATCCTCGCTCGATCTCTTCTCGGCGAGCCGCTGGCGCACCCGCTCGATCGTATCGGCGAGGCGCACCTCGTCGACCGGCTTCATGAGATAATTGATGGCGTTGGCCTCGAACGCGCGGATCGCGTGCTCTTCGTAAGCGGTGACGAACACGAACAGCGGCGGCTCGATTTCCATCACCCCCTTGACCACCGAGAACCCGTCGAACCCTGGCATCTGGATGTCGAGGAAGACGAGGTCGGGCTTTTCGGTCTTGATCTTGCGGATCGCCTCGCGCCCGTTCGAGCAGGTGTCGATGATCTCGACATCCTCGAACCGCTCGAGCCGCAATTGGAGGCCTTGGATGGCCAGTTTCTCATCGTCCACAAGAATTGTGCGAATGCTCATGCTGAAGATCCGATCGGGGTCTGGGGTTGATAGGGGGAAGGCTGCGCGAGGGGGCGCTTGCCGCGATCAAAGGGGTCATCGGAGCTGAAAGAGGGTCCGCTTCCTGAACCTTCGCTGACAGAATCGACCAGCTGTGCCTGATCTGCGGCGTCTGCGGCCTCTGCGATCTGGCGCACGCTGAGATAGGGAATCTCGATCAGGACGTGAAATCCGCCGCCGGGTTCGGAGCGGGTCTGGAAGATGTGGTCATCGCCATAGGCCTGGACAAGCCGGTTGCGGATATTGGCGAGGCCTACGCCGGTCGAGACCGAATCGTGCGGGCGCACCGCGCGCGGCACGATCACCCCATCCTCAGCAAGATCGGCCCCAGGGCCAGTGTCCTCGACCTTCAGCCGCAGGCGCTGGCCCAGGACCTGGGCGATGACGGTGATCCGCGCGCCTTCTTCCTGCGCGCCGACGGCATACTTGATCGCGTTCTCGACCAGCGGCTGGAGCAGCATCGAGGGCAGCAGCGCCTCGCCTGCGTCGGGATCGATCTCGAAATGGGTCCGCAGCCGTTCCTCGAAGCGCATCCGCTCGATATCGAGATAGAGCTGGAGCGTCTCGATCTCCTGCTCGAGGCTGACCTGGCTGCCGGGCTGCGCAATCAGCGTGTGCCGCAGAAAGCCCGACAGCCGGGTGAGCATCGCGTTGGCCTGCTCGGTCTGCTTGAGCAGCACCAGCGTGCTGATCGAATTCAGGGTGTTGAACAGGAAATGCGGGTTGAGCTGGTAGCGCAGCATCGCGAGCTGCGCCGCGGTTGCCTGGGCTTCGAGCCGCTCGAGCCGGTCGGCCTGGCGCTCGACCGTCAGGAAGTAGTTGATCGCATAATACAGCGCGCTCCACCCGCCAAGCAGGGTCAAAGGGATGAAGGAGAGCCCGACAAAGCGCTGGACGAAGGTCACATCGCGCGATTCGCCATAATAAACGTCCTGCACCCACACATCGATCGAGCCATAGAGCAGCACTGCCACCACCAGCACCAACCCGGTCATCCCCCAGGTCACGATCGGGGTGCGCCCAATCAGCTGGCGATAGATCACCGAGAGGATCAGGCTGATCGAAAAGCCGGTGATGGTGGTGACGAGGATCACCGGAAGGTAGTCGAGCGGCAGGCCATTGGTGATCGCGGTCACCGCGCGCAGCAGAAAGGCGCCGCCCCAGCCTGCAAGCTGCAGGTTCCAGAAGGCGCGGGTCTTGCTGGCGAAAAACGGCGCTGGCTGGATGGTGAGCACGGACATCAGCGCTACAGATAGACCATTTTGCGCCGAGTTAGCAGGGCTTTTTGGCGCGCGGGCCGGGCGGCGCAGCGCGGCGCGCCCACGCTTGCGCCAGGCCGATTAGTCGCGCCGCGCAACCTCTAGGCCCATTTCGGGGTCGATTTCGCGGCGGAAATGGCTTGCCCAGTCGGCCTTGCCCTCGGACTTGAGCAAGCGTTCGATCAACCCGATCTCGGCCGCGATCAGCTCGGCGCGCTCCTTCCAGCCATCATGCGCGCCCTTTCTGAAAATGCCGGGATCGTGCTGCTTGCCCCAGCGGATCATGAAGGCATGCGCGTCCTTGGGATCATAGCCCGCATTGGCCATCAGCCACGGCATCAGCCGATCGGCCTCGCGCTCGGTCAGGCGGACGTTGCGACGCTTGCGCCCGTTGCGGTCGAGCCAGGCGGGGTGGCGCAGGAGATTGTGTGCAAGCTCGTGCGCGATCGCGCCGGCGAACAGCGCTTCAGCATAGGCGAAGCCGGCAAAGCCAGCTCCGATCACGACCCGCTTGCCATCGGCGAGCGCGCTCCTGGCGTCGCTCATCAGTTCGAACCGCGAGGCGCAGACGGTGACCGGCGAGACATTCGTGCGCTTGCCGTCGGCAAAGGCGATGCCGAGCGGCTCGGCCCTCGTGAGGCTCTGGTCGAGGAAATCGTGCACGCGCGTCAGCCGCTCCCAGTGCATGGCCTCGCCGCCCTCCCAAAGATTGGGATCGCGCGCGGCAATGCCGATCACCTCGCGGTTGCGCATGAAAGCGCCAGAGCGGGCGGCGGGCGACCCCGCAGCGGCGGTCTGCACCGCGAAATCGCGCTCGAGGCCGAGCGCGGCGCGCGCGATATCAGGCCGACCATAGCTCACCGCATCCTGCAACTGCAGCCCGATCGAAGGCACGACCTCGCTGCAGAACGGGGCATTGCCGCGGATGAGCTTCCAGCCGACATCCTGGAGGTGCTGGTCAAGCAGCTGGAACGCCTCGATCGCCGCGCGCTCGCGGCCAAGGTCGATTTCGGCGAGATCTGGGGCGGCAAGCGCGGTGGCGGAACCCGCGAGGCCCGCCAGGCAAGCGACGAGAAACCTTGCGCCTAGGCCGCGCGCGCGGCCCGAGCGGGCGGGCAGGCGGCCCATCAACTCGCCTCTGCGATCGCCTGTTTGAGCGCGTCATAGCCGATCGCTCCGCCGAGCGCCGTCTCGCCGACCACCCAGGCGGGCGTGCCCGAAAAGCCGATCGCCCGCGCGAGCGACTGGTTGCGCGCGAGCTCGACCGAGACCGCATCGCTCATCGCATCCCCGCGCGCGCGCTCAAGATCGAGCCCGGCCGCGATGGCAGCAGCTTCGACCGATTCGGGGGTAGCCGGGCCGAGTTCGAACATCTTTTCGTGAAATGCGCGATACTTGCCTTGCAGCGCGGCGGCGAGCGCCATGCGCGAGGCGACGTCGCTGCCCTCGAAAATCGGCCATTCGCGCACGACCACGCGCAGTTCGGGATCGTCGGCGATCAACTGGGCGACGTCGCGCAGGCTCGATTCGCAATAGGGGCAGTTGTAATCGGTGAATTCGACCAGCGTGCGCGAACCATCGGGATTGCCGAGCACTGCGCCCGGAAAGGCGTTGAACACCTCGCTCCCCGCTTCGGCCAGCCGCTCGCTCGCCTCGCGCGCCTGCAATTCCTCGGCCATTTCGGGCAGCACTTCGGGATGGTCGAGCAGGAACGCGCGGGTGCGATTGTCGGCAAGGCCCGAGAACGACCAGATCGCCGCTCCGAGAAAGCCGAACACCAGCGCGAGCAGGGCCGTGAACAGGGCGCCGCGCAGGCTGGCAGGAGCAGTGGGGTTGGTCATCGTCTAAGGCCCGGTTCGGTTTGCAGAAATCTGCGCACGATTAGCGCAGCGCCGCGCCGGGTGCCAGCCCCGGAGCGTGCCTTCGCTTTGTGCATGTTCAGCGGCTGTCGCGCAGGCGTTCGAGCTCGGCGCGCGCCTGCAGCGAAATGTCCTGCGCGCGGATCCAGTCGGGCGTGCCGCGCGGCAAGCCCGCTTCGGCGGCCTGGGCGTTGCGCAGGGCGGCGGGATAGTTGCGCCGCATGATCAACTGCTCGGCGCTCGCCAGCCGCGCGCGCGGGAGATCGCCGCGCGCTTCGTGCACGACGCCCAGCTGATACCACGCAAACGGGCTCAGCCGGTCGCGCGACACCGCCGCGCGCAGGACCCGTTCGGCCTCGTCGAGATTGGCCGGATTCTCGGTCGCGATCAGGGCGTGGCCGAAGATCGAGGCAATCAGCGGGTGGTTGCGGGTGAGCTGGGTTGCCCGGCGCAAGGGTCCGAGCGCTTCTTGGGGACGCCCGGATTCAAGCAGCACCTGGCCCTTCAGCTCGAGATAATACGGGTTGTCCGGTTGATCGGCGAGCAGCGCTTCGGCTTCGAACAGCGCCTTCTCGATCAGCGCGTCCTTGTGATAGGCGTAAGCCCGCGCATAGCGCCCGGCGACACTGGTGTCGCTCTCGGGATAGACGGCGAGCGTGCGCTTGGGCTCGGCGAGATAGCCATAAAGCTTGGCGCGCACCGCGAGGAACCGCGCCTGCAGATCCGGATCGACCGGCGTCTCCCAGGCGGGATCGGACGCGAGCAGATCGCGCAAGGTCGCCACGCGATCGCCCGAGAGCGGATGAGTGCGACCATAGGCGGCCTCATCGGACTGGCTGTAGCCGCGGCGGATCTCGTAATTGCGCAGCCGCTCGAAGAAATCGATCATCCCGCGCCCGGAGATGCCTGCGCCCGAGAGATAGCGCGCGCCGGCAAGGTCGGTCGATGCTTCCTGGTTGCGGTTGAAGCCCAGGAAATCGTTCATGCCCGCCTGCATGCCGAGCCCCAGCGCGCCCATGAAGGCCTCGGCCGGGGCGCCCGCGACCACCGCGCCAAGCCCGGCTAGCAGCGAGAGCAGCGTCATCCCCTGCATCCCCCGCACCCGCTCCTCGAAGCGTGCGACATGGCCGGCGGTGATGTGCCCCAGTTCGTGCGCGAGCACGCCCTGGACTTCGACCGCGCTATCGGCGGCGTTGAGCAGCCCGGTGTGAACGTAGATCACCTGGCCGCCGGCCACGAAAGCGTTGATCGAATTGTCCTGGATCAGCACGATCTCGACATTGCCGGGATCGAGCTCGCTTGCCTCGACCAGCGGCTCGAGCATGTCGGCGAGCAGCGCCTCGGTCTCGGCATCGCGCAGCTGCGACTGCGCCGCCGCGGGCGCGCTGGCGAGCACAATGCTTGCAGCAAACGCGAAGAGAAGATGGGCAAGCGAGCGGAAGCGGGGCATAAGCAGCCACCCTATCGCCAATCGGCATGAACGGGAACTGAAACCGTGTCGCCCGCGGTATCGCGATAGCGGAGCCAGCGCCGGACGCGCCGCTGCGCTTAGCCCACGAGGCGTTTGCCGGCCCGCTCGATCAATCCGATATCATCGTCGATCTCGCCGAGCACGCCGATCTTGCCTGCGCCGTCGCGCCGGACCAGGACGAGCGCGAATTCCGGGCCCTCGTCCGCGATTGCGGCGAAGGTGAACGCTTCAAGCGCGCGCAGCTTCTTGGCGAGCGCCGCGCGCAGCACTCGCTCGGGTGCGGGGTCCTTGCCGCTTTCCTCGCGGCGCAGGCGGCGCTCGGCCTTGACGACACCCTTGAGTCCGCCCTCGGCCTCGCCGAGATAATCGCCAAGCGCCCCGCGGCCAAGCTCGAGGCGGTGCGCGTGGTTGAGGACTGCGGCGTATTCGGTGAGCCGGGTCTTGTCATAGTCGCTGCCGAAGACGAGCTTGACGACCGGGGTCATCGGCGCGCGCTCCTGCACGGCGAGCCCGCTCTCCGCGATCAGCGCGGCGTATTCGTCGGGTGCTTCGAATGCGGCGAGCGAGACGTCATAGGCGCGGCTGACCGCGGCATAGAGCGCCTGCCGGCTGCGGTCTTCGGATGAGTTCGCGGTGCGCGCGAGTTCGCGCGCGGAAGCGAGGCATTCGGCAAGGCCGGCATTCTCATCGAGCTCGAGCGGCGCTGCGTGCGATGGGGAGGCGTCACGGCTGGCATGTTCGAACCGCTCGATCTGCGGTTGTCCGCCATCCTGTTCAACCGGGGGGCGTTCGACATAGGATTGTTCAACGCCAGCTGGTTCGTTTCCAGCCGGTTCGAATTCGCCCTGGTCAGCCGGATCATATTCGAACGGATCTTCTTCGATCGGGTAATCATCCGTATCGAGATCGAGCGCCTTCTTGGCCGGCGCCTCGATATAGTCGGCGAGCGAGGCGAAGCCGTAGGAGGAATCGTCCTCGCCTTCCTCCTCGTCGTATTCCTCGTCATCGTCGAAATCGTCGAGACCGAATTGGCTGAAATCGGGCGTCGCGGCCCGAGCATTCGTCGACCCGTTCGCTGTGCTGTTCGCAGCTGCCAGGCTGGCCATGCCCGCGCGACCGAACAGGCGCGCAGCCGGCTCGGGCGCTTCGTCCCCGCCCCCGTCCTCGTCTGTCGCGCCGCCAATTACCCCGTGGCCAGCCTCATGCCCAGCCTCATGCCCGCCTTCATGCGCAGGCGAATCCGCCCAGTCGGTCATCGGACCGCTGTGATGGCGCACCGGTTCGAGCTCGCGTTCGGCGGCCTCGCTGCCGTCGATCGCCTGGTCGATCTCGAGCAGCAGTTCGTCGGCGGTCAACGCGTCGGCGATTTCTTTCCAGTTGATCACTCCGCAGATGAAATCGATCGTCTCGTCATTGCTGGAGAAGGGCAGCAGGATCCCGCGATAAAGAATCGAGGAACCGCGCTGGTTGACGAATTCCGCCTCGAACCCGATCGGGGCCTGGTTGGCGAGAATCTGCATGTAATGATCGGTGATCCGGCTGAGCAGCGAGCGTGGGGGCACATCCGAGAGCCGCTTGATGAGGCCTTTTGCGCCGCATTCGTGGCCGAGCTCCTCGCCGAGAAAGCGCACGAGGGGATCGTCGATCCCTTGCGTGAAATCGAGCACCACCGCGTAGGGTCCGAAATCGGGCAGCTCGCTCGCTTCAAGATCTTCGATCGAGGGAAAAGCGCGGTCTTCGAGGAGCGAGGCCCAGTGATTGTAGGCGCGCACCTGCATGCGCCGCTCGTCCTGGCCGATCGACGGTGGCCTTACTTCGGCAATTGCAGGCTCGCGCGCTTCGCCGCCGTGCTCGTCGCCCGAACCTTCTTCGAATGCTTTGGCATCAGCCGGTTCGTCCGAATCGAATGTGCCGCGCAGCGTGTCCATGGCCAGTAAGCCCCTCATTCACGTGTTTCACGTGGGTTCTGGCGCGGCGTGGTAAACATCGCGTTAAGCGGGCGCACGATTTGGTAAACAGGCATATTCGGCGCGGCTGCGCGCTTTGAGGCACGCGCGCCCTCAGTCCCGGCGCGAGCCTAGAGGAAGTATCGCATGGTGATCGCGAGCGTCTGGTCCACCGCGCCGTGGGTGAAGACCGCGTCCCTGAATTTGGGCGGGCCCATGCGCACTTTCGCATCGCGTGAAAAGCCGAAGCCCTCCTTGGGCATCATGCCCACCGCGCGGTTGGCCTTGCCATCATTGTTCTCATCATGGAGGAGGGCAATCGCGTAGTCGCCCGGTTTCACGTCGTTAAACCGGATGATGAGCCCCTTGGCGGACCCGGCATCGGCCTTGACCACGGTGCGATGGGCCGAAGGATCCTCGCGGCACTTGGGGAAAATCGCCTCTTTTGTCGTCATGCAGGCCCTGACGACGCCCTTGGCCGAGCGCAGATTGCGGATCGTGATGATGACGGCGGTGCCCTGGCTCTTGACTGCCACGGCTTTGGTGGAGGCAGGGGCGGGCATGGCGGGCTGCGCGCCGAACAGTGCGGCGGCCACCGCGGCGAACGCCGAGCCACGCCTCATCCGGGCAGGTCGATCGGTGCAGGCGCCGCGCGCGCTGCCACTGGCTGAGGTGCTGCGGAAGGGGGAGCAAAGCGCCGCGTCAACCCTCGATCGGTCCCGCACACGCGATCCCAGAAGCGGAAGTACAATCCGAAATTGCATCGATATTCCTCATGGTGTCGCTCGTGATGGCTTGCTGTTATCACCCAGTTCCCGAAGCTTGAATGAACAAGTCGCCGGGGAAAGATTTCCCAGCCCATGTGATTAGTCACCCCCATCACGCTCGCGATCGCGAGCACCAGGCCAAGCATCGCGATGTGGATGGGGACGAGGAACACCAGCACCGGCACAACGATCGCGCCGCTGACCGCTTCGAGCGGGTGAAAGCTCATCGCGGTCCAGGCGGTGGGCGGGCGGCTCTGGTGGTGGACCGCATGCGCGAGGCGAAACAGGCGCGGGCGGTGCATCGCGCGGTGCGTCCAATAAAAGCACGTGTCCTGCACGAACAGATAGAACAGCCCCGAGAGCGGGGCATACCACAGCGGGTAAGCGCTCCAGTCAGCGGTGATCTGTGTCCAGCCGTGATGGTGCCAGCCCCACATGATCAGGCCCGCAGGCACGCCATAGATAAGCGCGGAGAGCATCGACCAGCCGATTTCCCGGCGGATCTGGGGGCCCAGCCCGCGATAGAGGCCGGGCCTTGCGCGCATTGTCGCTGCCGCAAACACACCGCTAGCCAGGAAATAGCGCAGCGCGACGATCGCGCTCGTGGCGATCCCGGCCAGAAGTGTAGCCAACAGAATAGGCGTATCGCCGGGTATCATCGGGAGCGATTATGGCGGGGCCTGGTCCAAAAGAGAAGGGCAAAGCGCGCAAGGTGCGGTGGCAAAGGCCCTGGCCTCGTCGGCCTATCCGCCAAACGGCGGCGCCGCGCAGGCGGGATCGCCCGCGAAGGTCAGCCGGCGCAGCGCCGCGCGCGCCAGCCGCTCGATCTGCGCCTTGCGCCGCGCCGCCGCGAGCCTGGTCAGCGGGGCGTGGCGCAGGATCTCCCCGTCATAACCATCGGCGACGATCACGCCTGCCGCCTCGGGCCGGAAGGCTTCGCCCTCGAGCGCCGAGCGATCGAGCGTGGGCGGGACGCCCCAATAGAACCGGTCGCAAAAAGCGAGATAATCGGGCCATTTCGCGTCGCCCAGGAGATCCGCGCGCGAGACCTTGATCTCGACGATGACGATGAGCCCCTTGGCATCGACCCCCATCAGATCGGCCCTGCGCCCGTTGGGGAGCGCGATCTCGCACCCGCACCAGATATCGTTGCGGGCAAACAGCCGCATGATCCCGCGCGCCACATCGGCCGCGCAAGACGCTTCCTCGCTAAGGGGCGCAATGCCTGCCGGGTGCTGATCGTGCATCCCGCAGACATGGAACAGAGTGTGAACGCCGTCAAGCTCGCTGGCGCGACACCGGGCTCAGAGCGCGTCCATCTCGATGGTGCTGCGCGCGAGCATCAGCAGGGCCTCGCGCGCCCCGTGAAATTCGCGCCAGAGAGCAAGTGCCGGCGCGACCGGGGTGCCGCCGCGCGCGATGATCGTCTCGAGGGCAGTCAGCCCGGGGCGCATTATCGCCTCGACATCCTCGAGCCCCTGCCAGGCAAGCTCGCGCTGCCAAGCGTCGGCGGCCTCGATCGCTGCGGGGAAGGCGGCGATCGCGCCGCTCGCGCGATCAGGCGAGAGCTCGGCCAACTCGGCGATCCGCGCCGCGCTGGCATGGACCTGCACCCAGCGCTCGGCCAGCGCAGCCGGAGTGCGATCCCCGCCGAGCGTGCGCGCAGCCTGGCGAGCGGGCTCGCCACCATTTCCGGGATGGCTTGCGGCCGCACGCATGAGGCGGGTTTCGTGGGGAGGGAGCGCTGACATGAACGACGGGTTAGCAGCGGGCACTTTACCGCAAAGTAAACACAGCGATCCGCAGTGCTTCAAGAGCGCGCGTCAGGGAATTGAAAGAGGCTGGCAGATTGGCCGATTGCTTGCTAGATGCACCAGCCAGACGAGCGCAGCCACTACGCCGCGCTCGCGAGCACCCGTAGCTCAGCTGGATAGAGCGCTGCCCTCCGAAGGCAGAGGTCACAGGT
>DAITMG010000037.1:0-27048 GCA_036835265.1 Erythrobacter sp.
CTTCGTGCAAGGGGGCGGCTTTTTCGTGGCTTTACGTTGCCGTGGGATGCGAAGGGTGGTGGACAGGGCTGGATTCGAACCAGCGTACGCTTGCGCGGGCAGATTTACAGTCTGCTGCCTTTAACCACTCGGCCACCTGTCCACACAGGTTCGTTTGAAACCAGGAGCCGAGCAAACTGCGGCCCGTCTTCGCGTGCGCTCATGGGCGCGCTCGCTTGCCGAGAGGCGCCCTTTGGCGAAGCTATGCTTGCCTGTCAATGGGGCTGCTGGCAGGGACGCGCGCCTGGATACATTGCAAGGAATGGCAAATGGCAAAGGCGGAGAAGAAAAAGGCGCTGCGCGGGCGCGCGGGCCGAATGCAGGGCGGGCGCGGCTCGGGCCGGGCGAGCTCTGGCCATGTCCGCCTGTGGGGTCGCCACCCGGTCGAGGCGGCCTTGCTCAATCCGCAGCGCCAGCATCGCAAGCTGTGGGCGACACGCGAGGGGATCGCGAGCCTCGCGGGCGAACTGCCGCCCGATTTCCCGATCGAATATGCCGAGGTCGCCGATCTTGCGCGACTCGTCGCCAAGGATGCCCCCCACCAAGGCCTCGTGCTCGAATGCGAACCGCTCGACCACCCGTTCCTCGACGAAGTGGCACACGGCGATCCAGCGCACCCGATCGTCGTGCTCGACCAAGTGACCGACCCGCACAATGTCGGCGCGATCCTGCGCTCGGCGGCCGCGTTCGGTGCTGCCGCGATCGTGACGCAGGACCGCCATGCCCCCCCCGAGAGCGGCGTCGTCGCCAAATCGGCCTCGGGCGCGCTCGAGGTGGTCCCGTGGATCAGGGTCGTCAATCTTGCCCGCGCGCTCGATGAGCTGGCCGAGGCGGGCTATTGGCGCATCGGGTTGACGGGCGAAGCGGAGGCGACGCTTGCCGAGGCGCTCACCAGCGGTCCGCTGGCGCTCGTCCTCGGTGCTGAAGGAGATGGCATGCGGCACAACATCACCCAGCATTGCGACGCGCTCGCCCGCCTGCCGATCTCGTCCGCGATCGAAAGCCTCAATGTCTCGAACGCGGCCGCGATCGCCCTTTATGCCGCCGCAACCCGCGGCTAGGATCGGGCTGCGGGGCTTGCGGCGACAAGCGATAAGGAAGCATCAATCGAATTGTGGCAGGGCAGGTTCACGACATTTTCATACGGGGGGATTGAATGACTCAACATGTCTTCGGGGGCCGCTCGCTGCGCCGGGCTGGCGCCGTGCTGCTTGCATCGATTTCGCTGCTGCTCGCCGGGTGCCTGATCACCCCCGGGAAGTTCTCTTCGGAACTCGTCCTCAAGGAGAACCAGGATTTCTCCTTCAGCTATGATGGCGAAATCGTCTTCCTCGCCTTGTCCGATTTCGGGCCGCGGCCAACCGGCTCGTCGCAAGCTGAGTTCGAACCGAGCGAATGCTATGTCGATGCAACGGGCGAGCTGCGCACATGCACCCGCAACGAGATCGAGGGTCAGCGCCAGGCCTGGGCTCGCGAGCGCGAGGGCGAAGCGGACCGGGCCAAGGAGCAGGCCGAGCAGATGGCAGCGATGCTGGGGGGGATCAATCCGACCGACCCCGAAGCCAGCGACAAGATCGCCGCCCTGTTGATGCGGCAGAAGGGTTACGAGAGCGTCGTCAGCAAGGGCAAAGGCGTGTTCGAGGTGAAATATCGCATCGCAGGCAAGCTGACGCATGACTTCATGTTTCCCATGATGGAAGGCATTCCCCCCACCAATCCCTTCGTCCAGATCCTCCTGCGCAATGGCGAGATCGCCCGGATCAATGCGCCGGGCTACGCTGCAGTCAACGAGAGCAACCCGATCCCGGCGATGTTCGGCGGCCTTGGAACGATGGCCGGGATGAGCATGCTCGATGAAACGGAAGGTGCCAGCGCCAATGGTCCCCCGACGCTGCCAGCGCCCGACGGGCGGTTCACGATTGTCGTCGCGCCCGCCATGCAGATCCGCGCCAACAACACCGATGAGGGCGCAGTCGATACAGCGCGGGGCAAGGAGCTCACGTGGACGATCAACGCGGGCACCACCGCAGCGCCGACGGCGCTCGTCGCGCTGGGCTCATAGGCCGCCGGTTATCGCTTTCGCCCTCGCCAGAGGGCGCTCATGAAAAAGGCCCCGCCGACATCGTGGTGCAAGCGGGGCCAAACTCAACGCGAAGCGCGGCGCTGCTCGAGCGCGGTGATCAGTTCACGGCGTCCTTGAGGCCTTTGCCTGCCTTGAACTTAGGTTGATTCGATTCGGGGATATCCATGGGCGCACCGGTGCGCGGGTTGCGGCCCGTAGAAGCCTTGCGCTTTGCGACCGAAAAAGTGCCAAACCCGACCAGCCTGACCTCGTCACCGTTGGAGAGTGCCTTGGTAATCGCGTCGAAAACCCCTTCGACAGCACTTGATGCATCATTCTTCGAAAGACCACTCGTCTCGGCAACGGAACTGATCAAGTCATT
This sequence comes from Erythrobacter sp., assembly GCA_036835265.1. Classification (GTDB taxonomy): domain Bacteria; phylum Pseudomonadota; class Alphaproteobacteria; order Sphingomonadales; family Sphingomonadaceae; genus Erythrobacter. The sequence goes on from DAITMG010000037.1 coordinate 2,484, forward strand.
CTTGTTCATCCTGGTAACCCCTCATGCTTGCACATATCGTTCAGTGAATCGCCGCTTCGTGAGCAATCAGCATGCGGCAATTCTCGCGCGGCTGTCAAAGGCAAATCTCCCGAGAAAGCGTGCTCAGGTCTTTATGCGGTACGGTTTCGGCCGGAGCGTGTCCAACATGCAAGTGCCCGCAGCAACCATATGCCGCTCGAAGCCGGAGACGGGTTTTTCCTGATTGGCCTCACCGATTGTCGCGGTGTGAAGCGCGCTGATCAGTGCGCCGTCGGCACGTCGAGAGCTGAGGGTCCCGCCACAGGCGCCGCCGCGCCGGGCTGGCTTGCGAGGTCATCGGCCTCAGTCCACTCGATCGGTGCGGGCAGCTCGACCAGAGCGTGCTTGAGCACCTCGTCGACATGGCTGACCGCGATGATCTCGAGCCCTTCCTTGATGTTGGCGGGGATTTCGGCGAGATCCTTGACGTTTTCCTCGGGGATGAGGACGGTCTTGATCCCCCCGCGCAGCGCCGCCAGCAACTTTTCCTTGAGGCCGCCGATTGCGAGCACCCGGCCGCGCAGCGTCACCTCGCCGGTCATCGCCACATCGGGCCGCACCGCCACGCCCGACAGCGTCGAGACAATCGAGGTGACCATGCCGACCCCGGCGCTCGGCCCATCCTTGGGAACCGCGCCTTCGGGCAAGTGGATATGAACGTTGCGGCGCTGGAACAGGCTCGGCTTGATCCCGTAGGTCGGCGCGCGCGATTTGACGAAGCTGAGCGCTGCGGCAACGCTTTCGTTCATTACGTCGCCCAATTTGCCAGTCGTCTTGATCTCGCCCTTGCCCGGCGTCGTCACGCTCTCGATCGTCAGCAGTTCGCCGCCGACGCTCGTCCAGGCAAGCCCGGTGACCGTGCCGACCTGCGCCTCGTCCTCGCTCTTGCCGTGCTTGAACTTGCGCACTCCGGCGAAATCGCCGAGATTTTCAGGCGTGATCGTGACCGAGGTGGTCTCCTTCTCGAGGATCTTGCGCAAGGACTTGCGCGCCAGCCGGGCGATCTCGCGTTCGAGCGTGCGCACCCCCGCCTCGCGGGTGTAATAGCGGATGAGATCGCGCAGGGCCTCTTCGGTGAGCTCGAATTCGTCCGGCTTGAGGCCATGCTGCTCGATCTGCTTGGCCAGAAGATGGCGCTTCGCAATCTCGACCTTCTCGTCCTCGGTATAGCCTTCGAGCCGGATGATCTCCATCCGATCGAGCAGCGCCCGCGGCAGATCGAGGCTGTTGGCGGTGGTCACGAACATGATCTCCGACAGATTGAGATCGAGCTCGAGATAATGATCCTGGAACTTGTCGTTCTGCTCGGGGTCAAGCACCTCGAGCAGCGCAGAGGCCGGATCACCGCGGAAATCCTGGCCGAGCTTGTCGATCTCGTCGAGAAGGAAGAGCGGGTTGGACGTGCCCGCCTTCTTGAGGTTGTTGACGATCTTGCCGGGCATCGAGCCGATATAGGTGCGCCGGTGGCCGCGAATTTCCGCCTCGTCGCGCACTCCGCCAAGTGACTGGCGCACGAATTCGCGCCCGCAAGCCTTCGCGATCGACTTGCCAAGCGAGGTCTTGCCCACCCCCGGCGGCCCGACGAGGCACAGGATCGGCCCCTTCAGCTTGTTGGTGCGAGCCTGGACGGCGAGATACTCGACAATGCGATCCTTGACCTTTTCGAGCCCATAGTGGTCAGCATCGAGGATCGCCTGCGCGCGTGCGATATCCTTTTTGACGCGGCTCTTCTTGCCCCATGGCAAGGCAAGCAGAACATCGAGATAATTGCGGATGACGGTCGCTTCCGCGCTCATCGGCTGCATGCCCTTGAGCTTTTTGAGCTCGGCCAGCGCCTTGGCCCGGGCTTCCTTGGGAAACTTGGTCTGCTCGATCTTCTCGGTGAGTTCGGCGATCTCGTCGCCCTGCTCGCCATCGCCGCCGCCAAGCTCGCTCTGGATCGCCTTCAACTGCTCGTTGAGGTAATATTCGCGCTGGGTCTTTTCCATCTGGCGCTTGACCCGACCGCGGATCTTGCGCTCGACCTGGAGCACGGAAAGCTCGCTCTCCATAAAACCCATGACCAGTTCGAGCCGCTTGAGCGGATCGGTCTCGGCCAGCAGGGCCTGTTTGTCGGACACCTTGACGTTGAGCGCGGCCGCGATCGTATCGGCGAGCTGCCCGGCATCGTCGACTTCGGAGAGATCGATATTGCTGTCATCGCCCAGCTTCTTGTTGAGCTTGGCGTATTCGCCGAACTGTTCGACCACCTGGCGCATGAGCGCGGTGACCTCGTTGCCGGCGACCGTCTCGGGCTCGATCGCCTCGACCTCGGAGACGACGTAATCAGCTTCGGCGCGCAAGGCGGTCATGCGCGCGCGATGCGTGCCCTCGACGAGGACGCGCACGGTGCCATCGGGCAGCTTGAGCAGCTGGAGCACCTGCGCAATCACGCCGACATCATAAAGCTCGTCGGCTTCGGGATCATCGGTCGCTGGATCGAGCTGAGCGAGCAGGAAAATGTCCTTCGAGGCATCCATCGCGGCCTCGAGTGCGGCCACCGATTTTTCGCGCCCCACGAACAGCGGGACAACCATGCCGGGAAAAACGACGATATCGCGAAGCGCAAGGAGGGGATAGGTCTGGTTCATGCACAAGATATGGGAAGCGCCGCCGAGCGCTGCAACGGCATGACGCAATCGGCTGTGGATGGCGGCGCCGCTGCTCCGGATTTGCCGGTGGGCGAACTCATCGCCGGGCGATCTCGATCTCGACCGCGACACGGTCGCCCAGCGTGACGCCCTCGGCGCGTTGGACCGCGACCTTGACGGGGAGGAAATAGGTGCCCCCGCGCGGGAACAGCGAGGTCGAAAAGCTGGTCGCACCGAGCCGGGCGGCTGCGGGAAGGCAACCCCAACCATAGCTCGCTTCGCGTGCGGCAAAGCGCAGTTCGCCGATATGGTCCTGTGGGACCGGCACAAACAGGAAGGGCGCAGGTCCGCGCCATTCGACGATCTCGCCCGCAAACACTATCCGGGCGAGGACGTCGGGCATCGACGCGCTGCCCCTTAGCCCAGGCCCGGCAGGTTGAAGCCGGGCGGCAGGCCCATCGAGCCCTGCATTTCCTTCATCTGCTCGGCCGAGACCCGATCGGCCCGGTCGCGCGCATCGTTGAAGGCCGCCGTCACCAGGTCTTCGACAATATTCTTCTCCTCGGGCTTCAACAGGCTGTCATCGATGCTCACACCCAAAATCCTGCCCTTGGCCGACGCGCGAACCTTGACCAGCCCGCCACCAGCGGCCCCCTCGACCTCGATCGAATCGAGTTTGACCTGCATCTCGTTCATCTGCTTCTGGATCGTCTCGGCGGCCTGCTGGGCTGCGGCCATCATCTCTTCCATGCTCTTCATCGGGGTTTCCTTTCTATCGATGGAGTGCCCGCGCGGGAGCGGGCCTGATTGTTCATTGCGCCACCCTGCTCTCGTGCTCATCGCGGGTCTCGATCAGCTCGGCATCGGGAAACGCTTGCAGCGCGGCTTTCACCAGCGGGTCAGCCAGCGTGCGCTCGCGCCGGGCGATCGCCTCGGCTTCGCGCTGCTCGCGCAGGGTCGGCGCCGCCTTGCCGGTGCCGCGCTCGACCACCCATCGCCGGCCGAACAGCTTGAACAACGCGTCGCGGATTTCCGGTCCCGGATCATCCGGGAAGCGATCGGCTTGCGCATAGATCAGCTTCTCGGGCGCCAGATCGATCACGCGCACACGCGCACGCATCATTTCGGCGACGTGGAGATGGCCGGCCTCGTCGATCTGGCGCACCAGCTCCTCCCAATCGGGAAGGCTCGCGGCAGCCGCGCTCGCCTCGGTCGCGGGGTCAGAGGAGGCGGGGGCAGTCGCAGGCAAAGCCGCGCTCGCGGTCCCTTGGCTTTGAGCAAGCGCCTCCAGCCGCTTCGCCAGCTCGCCCGGATCAGGCATGTCGCTCGCGTGGAGCACCCGCAGCAGGGCCATCTGCAGCGCGACCAGCGGATCGGGCGCCTGGCGCACCTCGTCATAGCCCTTGAGGAGCAATTGCCACAGCCGGTGGAGCTGGGCGGGCGAGAGCCGCTCAGCAAGCTGCGCCAGCGCAGAACGCTCGATCTCGCTCGGCGCATCGGGCTCGCTGTGCGACACCTGCGCGACGGTGATCTTGTGAACCAGGTCCATCAACGAGCGCACCAGAGCAAGCGGTTCGACGCCGAGCGCATATTGCTCGTCGATACCTGCGAGCAGCGCGCTCGCCTCGCCCTCGAGCATGTGAGCAAGGATCGCGCGCTGCGCGCCCTTGTCGGCAAGGCCCAGCATATCGCGCACGCGGCGCGCCTCGACCATGCCGGCTTCTTCCAGATCGGCATGCGCGATCGCCTGATCGAGGATCGAGAGCCCATCGCGCACCGATCCTTCGGCAGCGGCGGCGATGATCCGCAAGGCCTCCTCTTCGGCCGCCACCCCTTCGCGCTCGCAGATCCGCATGAAGTGACGGGTGAGCAGATCAGCCGGGATGCGCTTCAAGTCGAAGCGCTGCGTCCGGCTGAGCACCGTCACCGGCAGCTTTTCGACCTCGGTGGTGGCAAACAGGAATTTCACGTGCGGCGGCGGCTCCTCCAGCGTCTTCAACAGCCCGTTGAAGGCCGCGTTGGACAGCATGTGAACCTCGTCGATGATGTAGATCTTGTAGCGCGCCGAGACCGCTGCGTAGCGCACCTGTTCGATGATCTCGCGAATGCTGTCGATGCCGGTGTTGGAGGCGGCGTCCATCTCGAGCACGTCGATATGCCGCCCCTCCGCGATTGCGGTGCAATATTCGCACACCCCGCACGGATCGATCGTCGGCCCGCCGGTGCCATCAGGCCCGACGCAATTGAGCGCCTTGGCGATCAACCGCGCGGTCGAGGTCTTGCCGACGCCGCGCACCCCCGTCATCAAAAAGGCATGCGCCAGCCGGTCGCGCTCGATCGCGTTGGCAAGCGTGCGCACCATCGCTTCCTGCCCGATCAACTCGGAAAAGGTCTGCGGGCGGTATTTGCGCGCGAGCACGCGGTAAGGCTGGGCGGCGCTCGCGGCGGGAGGCGGGGGCGAAGGCGCGGGTGCTTGAGGGCTCTGCGCAACACCGAACATCGAATTCTGCCCCGCAGCCTCAAGCTCGGCTGCGCTCGGGGCGTCATCTTCGTCGGTCAGCGGGGGATCGGGCTCTGAATCGGTCACGCGACCAGACTAGGCGCTTGCGGCCGATTTGTCATCGCACCCTTGAGCGCTAAAAGTTGGGAGGAAAAAGGAGCCGAGCGACCCGCCGCAATTCACCTGGGCTGCTTCCTTCCGGACCTGACCCGGTGAGCGAACGCAAACGTCCACCCGACTCCCGATCGCGCATATGGCAAGGCCGGGCCAGAAAATCAATCAGCGGAAATTATCGGCATAGGCCTGAATCTTGAGCGCCTTGGGCGGCGTCGCGTGGATGCGCGCGATAATGCCGTAGCGCGCGGCGTAATCCTTGGCCGCTTCCTTGGTCGGAAAGGTCAGCCGAACCTGCGCCTGCGTGTCGCCGCTGCCGGCCCAGCCCATCAGCGGATCGGGTTTGCGCGCCTCATTCTGCTCGAATTCGAGCACCCAGGTGCCAGCCTTGGCCTTGCCCGATTGCATGGCGCTCTTGGGCTGCTGATAGATGATGGCAGGCATTATCTTGTGTTTCCTCGCGCCAGACTGACGGCGGGTGTCTCAGTAATCCAAACTCAGACGCGATTGAAGGCGTTTTTGGTCTTGAGGCTCGGCCGCTCGAGCCATGGCTGGTCGGGCCACCGGTGTTTGGGGTAGCGGCCCTTCATGTCCTTGACCACATCGGCCCACGAGCCGCGCCAGAAACCGGGAAGGTCGCGGGTCGACTGGATCGGGCGCCCGGCAGGGCTCGTCAGCTTGAGCAGCAGCGGCACGCGCGCAGCCCCCTCGCCGATCATCGGATGCGCCTCCAGCCCGAACAGCGCCTGCACCCGCACCTCGACGCTCGGGGCATCCTCGCCCGCATAGTCGATCGGATGGCGAGTGTCGGCGGGCGAGACGAAATGGCTTGGCGCCGCGCGATCAAGCGCTTGGCGCGCATTCCAGTCGGACAACGAGGCAAGCGCCGCCTCGGCGAGCGTATGTGGCGGGATCGCGGGATCGCGCCGGCCTTCGAGGAGCGGGACCAGCCACATCTCCGCTGTATCCTTCAGCGCCGCCAGCGAAAGCGCCTCGATACCGGCAAAGGCGGCGCGCGCGAGGAAGCCCGGCGGGAACAGAATCCCCAAGTCTTCCAGAGCCTTTTGCGCAAGGATATCCACAATCGCGTGCCCGTCGGGCGAAGGATCGGGCCCGCTCGCCAGCCGGATCGCCCCGAGCCGCCGCTCGCGCCGACATTCGACGCGGCTTCTCTCGGAATTCCAGCGCGCTATCGAGGTTTCCTGAAGCTCGGTCTTGAACAGCGCTTCGACTTCAGCAGGTTCGAGCATGATCCCTGCAGTGATCCTGGCTCCCTTTGCCGCCCCTTGCGCATCGCAGATCACCATCCACTCCGCGCTCGCGAGCGGCGAGGCCGGATCGAGCCGATAGCCGCGTCCGCCGACGCTCAGCCAATCCTCGCCGCTCGCACCGCGCCGCTTTGCCACAAAATCGCGCCGCGCCAGCGCCAGCGCACCGGCCGCAGTCGTGATCGCGACGGGTTGCACGCCGGTCGCCGAATCCTGCTGCGCGGCCGCCTTGCGCGCCCAGCCCGTGCAGATCCGCCGCGCGCTGGTCGCCCTCGCAGAGCGGTCGTTACGCCAGCTTCGCAGCCGCATCGCCAGATCCTCGCTGCGCCCGCCAAGCCCGCGCTCTTGCATCAGGAGGATGAGCTGTGCAGCCTCGTTGAGCACACCGCCTTCCGCAGCATAGATCAGGGCAGCTGCTTCGCCCGGCGCCATCGGCAATTCCGCCATCGCCTGCCCCAGCGGGGTGATCCGCCCCTGCGCATCCATCGCGCCCAGCCGTTCGAGCGTTCCGCGTGCCGCTGCCAGCGATGCGGCGGGCGGCGGATCGATCCATGACAGTGCGTTCGCATCGCCTGAGCCCCACCGCGCCAGCGCCAGCACCAGGCCGGTGAGGTCGGCGGTCTCGATCTCGGGAGGCGCGAATTCAGGGCGGCCGGAATGGCCTGCCTCCTCCCACAGCCGATAGGCGATGCCCGGCCCTTGGCGTGCGGCGCGCCCGGCCCGCTGCGCCGCTGCGGCCTGGCTCGCGCGCCGGGTTACCAGCCGCGTCGTGCCTGCCGCGCGGTCGTATTCCGCCAGCCGCGCAAGCCCGCTGTCTATCACGATGGCGACGCCATCCAAGGTGAGCGAGGTCTCCGCGATCGCGGTTGCCAGCACGATCCGGCGGCGCCCAGCAGGATCGCGCGCAATCGCCGCGCGCTGGCCCGCAGGATCGATCTGGCCATGCAGGGTAAGGATCGGCGTCTCGGGGAGCCTCGCCTTGAGCCGCTCGGCGGTGCGCTCAATCTCGCGCACGCCGGGCAAGAAGACGAGGATATCGCCCGCATCCGCGCGCAACGCGGTCATCACGGCGCTTGCCACCTGATCCTCGATCTCGCGCGAAGCATCCGCCCCAAACCAGCGGATTTCGAGGGGAAAGCTGCGCCCCTCGCTCTCGATGATCGGCGCATCCTCGCCCAGCAGGCGGGCAAACCGCGCCCCGTCGATCGTCGCCGACATCACGAGCAGGCGCAGATCCTCGCGCAGCACGCCGCGGGTCTCGAGCGCGAGCGCGAGCCCGAGGTCGCTGTCGAGATGGCGCTCATGTGCCTCGTCGAACAGGATTGCGGAAACGCCGGAGAGCTCGGGATCCTCCACCAGCCTGTTGACGAGGATCGCCTCGGTGACGACCACCACCCGGGTCTTGGCCGAAACCTTGCTGTCGAGCCGGGTCCGGTAGCCGATCGTCTCGCCCACCTGCTGCTCCAGCATCTGCGCCATCCGCTCCGCCGCCGCGCGCGCCGCGACCCGGCGCGGCGAAGTCAGGATGATCTGCCCGGTGCACCACTCCTCGCCGAGCAGCGCAGGCGCAACCGCAGTCGTCTTGCCCGCGCCCGGCGGCGCGATGAGTACGCCAATTCCGGCATCCGACATCGCCGCGCGAATTTCCGCTAGAACGGCATTGATGGGAAGTTCGGCGCTCACGCCCGCAGCGTTAGCCCGATCAATATCCCCGCGCGACCGCGAACTGCGCCGCTTCGGCCATCGCGGCGCGGGCCTTGCTGTCGGGGAAGATCGAGATCGCATCGATCGCGCGCTGGGCGAAGTGGCGCGCCTTCTCGCGGGTGTCCTCCAGCGCATTGTGCCGGGCGATCAGGCTGATCGCATGCGCGAGATCGGCATCCGAAGTGCGGTGGCCCAGGATCGCGTCCTTCCAGAACCGGCGCTCTTCCTCGCTCCCGCGGGCATGGGCGAGGATCACCGGCAGGGTCATCTTGCCCTCGCGAAAATCGTCGCCCCTGTCCTTGCCCATCTCGCTAGCATCCGAATCGTAGTCGATCGCATCGTCGACCAGCTGGAACGCGACGCCCAGATTGCGGCCATAATCCTCTAGCGCGCGCTCCTGCTCCTCGGAGCATTCCGCGACCACCGCGCTGATCTGGCTGGCGGCCGCAAACAGCGCGGCGGTCTTGGCTCCGATGATGTGGAGATAGCGCTCTTCGCTGGTCTCGATCTGGCGCTGCGCGGTCAATTGCGAGACTTCGCCCTCGGCGATCACCGCACTGGCATTGCTGAGGATCTTGAGCACGCGCAGCGAGCCATCCTCGGTCATCAGCTCGAACGCGCGGCTGAACAGGAAATCGCCGACCAGCACCGTTGCCGGGTTGCCGAAGATGATGTTGGCCGCAGCCTTGCCGCGCCTGAGTTCGCTGCCATCGACGACATCGTCGTGCAGCAGCGTCGCGGTGTGGATGAATTCGACCGCCGCGGCGAGCTTGTGATGGCGGGTGCCCTCATAACCGACCAGCGCGGCGCCGGCGAGCGTGAGCATCGGGCGAAGCCGCTTTCCGCCGCCGGAGATGAGATAGCCGGCCAGCCGCGGGATCAGCGGGATCTCGCTCTGCATCCGCTCGAGAATAACCGAATTGACTGAATTCATCCCCGTTGCCGTCAGGGAAAGCATCGGTTCGAGCGTTGCGCGTTTGCGCGGCAGGGGCACCACTTGGGCAGTCATCCCGCGCGCTATTGAGCGAGCTTCAGGCGCTTGGCAAGCACTCAATTGCTGCTAATTTGCCGCGCAATGTCGCAGCAAACGCAACCGCCGCCGGGCCCCGCCCCCACCTCGCTCGCCGCTCAAACAGGCGCGGAGCCTTGCCCGGGCGAGGTCGATCCGGTGCTGGCGGGCTTTCGCCGCAGCATCGACAATATCGATGCAGCGCTGATCCACATGCTCGCCGAGCGCTTTCGCATCACCAAAGCGGTGGGCGAATACAAGGCAAAGGTGACGCTGCCCCCGGCCGATCCCGACCGCGAGAAGCGCCAGATCGCCCGGCTGCGCGAGCTTTCCGAAGCCGCCGATCTCGATCCCGAATTCAGCGAGAAGTTCCTGCGCTTCATCATCGACGAGGTGATCCGCCATCACGAGCGCCACCAGGAGCACCACCAGCAGCAGGCGCGCGGCGGATAGGCCCGCGCCGCTGACAAAAAAGGACACGACAAGGAAGGGGCGATCCTTGCCGTGTCCTAAAGAGTGGCCGCGATCAGGGGAGAGAGCGGCGCGGTGCCGGTGTAGCGTGCGGCGGTCCATGCTTCCGCCGCATCCAATACCGGTCATGCGTCAGCGATTTTCGCGGCGCGGGGGGCGGGTCGACGAGCGGGTGCGCGTCACTTCGTCATCGGTTTTGGTCCGGGCCCGCTGGCGCGAGGCGACGGTTTCACCGTCGGTGTTGGTCAGCGCGCGGCTCGCGCTCGCATTGCCTTCGCCGTCGCGGGTGGCCTGTGCGTTCGCGCCAACGGTCTCACCGTCACGCCCGGTCAGCGAGCGGTTGTAGGCGACGCCGTCCTCGGTCCGCTCGGTGGCGCCGCTGTACGAACGGGTTTCGCCTTGCGGGCCGGTTCGCAAGACGTCGGTCGCAACGCCGTTTTCGGTACGCTGGACCTGGGCATCGCTGCTGACGCTTTCGCCGGTGTTGTTGTTGGTGACCTGGAGATCGCGGGTGGCGGTGCCGGTCTCGCTATCGGCTGTGGTGGCCGCGCCGGCGCTGACATTCTCGCCTTCATAGGTGCGCGAGCGCTCCTTGGGCTCTTCCTGCGCGGCACCGGTGGTGGCAGCCAGCAGGGCGCAGGCGGCTATGGCGAAGCGGGAGATTGCATATTTCATATCCGATAATCCTTTGATGAAGAATGGGGCCATCCCGATTAGGTCCGGCTGAAGGGGACAGCCGGTTCCAGATTAATGGATTGCATTATTCTCCCCGGCAATGCAATCCCTTCCTGTCACGAAGGGATTGCTGCCCAACGGATCATCGCGGCCGCCGGCTGCGGTTCGGCTTGAAGCTTTCGGCACGCGAACGGCTGGTGCTGCGTTGGATCTGGCCCTCGCTGACCGTGCGGCTGCGCTGTCGCGAGCCGAGCACATCGCCTGCAGAATTGGTCACCGCCTGGCTCGCGCTGCGATTGCCCTGCCCATCGCGGCTGCGCTCGCCGAACAGTCCATAGCTCTCGCCGCCGCGGCCGGTGGCGGTGCCGGTGAAGGTCGAGCCGGTGCCGTCGCCATTGCGCACGCGCTCGCCGTTCAGTGAACGGGTGTTGCCCCGCGGGCCCGTCTGGACGACGTCCAGCGTCGCGCCGGTTTCGGTGCGCTGGCGAATGGCGCTGCTGGTAGCGGTGTTGCCGTTGTTGAGGTTGGTCGCCTGCCGGTCGCGCGTCGCGGTGCCGGTTGCCGGGTTGACCGTCGTCGTCGAGCTGGCGCTCACATTGGGACCGTCATAGGTCTTGCTGCGGGACTTCTCCTGCGCAGCGGCGCCGGTCGCGGTGAGAGCGGCAATCGCCGCAAGGGCGATAAGGATGCGGGGGGTTTTCATCGTCAGTGTTCCTCGTTGTGGCTCGTCTGAACATCGCTCGGTGTCAGGCCGGGCAGGTCCACCATTTCCGCTCGGCTGACACCACCTTGACTGGCGGATCGGCGAAACCCTTCGCGCCCCTGCGCAGTTTTTTACGAGCTGAGCGAGCCGGGAGGATCATCGGGCATCCCGGGGTCAGTTTGGCGCTCGGGCTGAAGCTCAAGCTCCTGCACCCCTCCCTGCTGCCCGCGCAGGCGCTCGTGGCGCCGCTCGGGCCATTCGCGGATGCGCGCGCGGCGCTCCTCGGGCGGCAACTGGCGAAACCGTTCGAGCCGCTCTGCTCCGGGCCGATCTGCGGCGGTGCCATTGATGAAATTCTCACGCGTCACCTCGCCTTCTTGCTCGAGCGTCCGGCGCAGCGCCTCGCGGCGCTCGCCAGAGCGTTGCTCAAGGCGCTCGTCAGCACGCTCGCGGAAGCCTTCAAGCCGGGCGCGCAGGCGTTCTTCCTCCTCGGCTGTGGGCGCAGGCAAGCCTTGCGCGCGGCGGCGTTGGATTGCGGCATCAAGCCGATTGTCGACCCGCTCGCGGCGATCCTCGCGCCGATCCCTCAACGCCTCGTCGATCCGCCGGAACGCCTCTTCCAGTTCCTCGGGCGTATCGATCGGCCCCTCGATGTTGACCGCTGCATCGTCTGCGCGGATTGGCGCTATCCGCGCGGCCGGTTCTTCCTCTGGCGCAGTCGAGGCATTGTCCGCTCCCGTCATCGCGGACCAGACCCGTCCGGGTGAGGGCAGGTCCACGCCCAGCCCTTCGAGCAGCCCGGTTGCCGCAGCCGCTGTCGCAAGCGCCCCGGCGGCAGCCGCGCCGATGACCAGCCGCCGCGCGGTGCGCCAACGGCGCGCCGGGGCCGGGCGCGTCTGCGGGAGAGGCGCGGTGCGGCCGCGCGTCGCGGCTATCACCCGGTCAGCGAAATCGGCCGACATCGGCGGCACGCGATCCACGTCAAGTGCACGCTTCAGCGGATCGTCGAACTCGAAGCTTTCGGGGCTCACGGCGTATCCCTTTCGTGCGCCTCGAACGCCTTGCGCAGTGCCGCCCGGGCGCGGTGCAACAGCGATTCGAACGCCTTGATGGTCATGTCCAAAGCATGGGCTGCCTCGGCGTTGGGTAGCTCCTCGTAATAGGTCAGCACGATCGCTGCGCGTTGGCGCTCGGGCAGCGACGCGATCAGCGCGCGCGCCGTGTTGGTCTCCTCGCGCGCCTCGATCAGGCGATCGGCCAGCGGGGCATCGTCGCTGCGCTCGGGCACGCCCTCACCAGAAACGCGCCTTGCAACGCGCAGCCGGTCGATCGCGAGATTGATGGTCACGCGCTTGAGCCAGGCGCCAAGCCTCGTTCCGCCAGCGCCAGTGCCCGCAAGGCGCGGAGCATGATCCCACAATCTCAGCATGGCTTCTTGTACAATGTCCTCGGCTTCCTGCGGTTCGCCCACCATCCGGTAGGCGACGCGGTGGAGCATGGGTGCGTGCGCCGTGATGACCGCGCGAAAGGTCGCCTCGTCGCGGTCTGCTATGCGTTGGACCAGCGCAGCATCATCAGCGGCGGGAAGCCCGCCGGCCGAATTCCCCTCGTGGCTGGCGGGAGCGCCGCTCATGGTTCCTTTCGCGTTTGTGCTCACTCTAACGCGGCATAGCGCGAAACCCTTCGCGGATGGTTCAAGCCTGCGGCGCGATCAAGCCCTGGGCAGCCGGAGTTCGACCAGCAGGCCGCCCAGATCCTCGCTCTCGCCGAGCGTGACACTGCCGCCGTAGATCTCGGCCACGTCGCGCACGATCGCGAGGCCAAGCCCCGTCCCCGGCTTGCCGGTATCGAGCCTGACGCCGCGATCAAAGATGCTCTTGCGCTGCGCCTCGGGGATCCCTGCGCCATCATCCTCGACCCACACTGCGCACTCGTCCGCCGCCGGATCGGCATCCACCGTCACGAACACGCTCCCGCCGCCATACTTGGCCGCGTTCTCGATCAGATTGCCGAGGATTTCGTCGAGATCCTGGCGTTCGATCGCGACCTGCGCGCTTGTGCCACCAGCGATGTCGATGCGACCTTCGGGATAGAGCCGCTCGACCGCCCTACGCACCGCCTCGGCACTGGTGCGCACGTTGGTGCGCGCATGGCCGATCGCACGCCGACCCACGGCGCGCGCGCGCGCAAGGTGGTGATCGACATGGCGCTGCATGGTGCGCGTCTCGCGGAACACTGCGACATTGAGCGCGGGATCGCGCGCGGTTGCGGCGTTGGTGAGGACGGTGAGCGGGGTCTTGAGCGCGTGCGCGAGATTGCCTGCATGCATGCGCGCCTCCTCGGCCTGGCGCTCGGTGTGCGCAAGCAGCAAGTTGACCTCCTCGACCAGCGGCTGAACCTCCGCTGGCAGCGGCTCGGTGATCCGGTTGGCACCGGTCGCGCGCAAACTGGAGATTGCCGCGCGCACCCGGCGCAAGGGCGAGAGACCATAGCGGATCTGCAGCAGCGCCATCACGATAAGGCCAAGCCCGAGCACCGCGAACGACCAGATCAGGATCAGCCGCAGCCGCGCGATCTGCTGGTCCATCGCCTCGGTCGCGCTCGCGACGGCGAAGGTCCAGCGGGTCTCGCTGCCGGGCAGGATCACTGTGCGCTGGACGATCCGCAAGGGCTCGCCCTCGAACTGGCGCGAATTGTAGAACATCGCCTGATCGTCGAAATTGCCATCGGGCCGCGTCGCATCGCGCACCTCAAGCTCGCGGTCCCACAGGCTGCGCGACGGGTAAGGCTGGAAGTCGCCGCCGGTCACCTGCCAATAGACCCCGCTGCCCGGCTCGAGGAACCGCTGATCGCCCAGCCGCAGCTGGAAGAACACCTCGCCGAAGGGGTCGATCTCGGCCGAGGCGATCATGGCGGTGAGGATGTATTCGAGCTGTTCGTCGAAATTGTCCCTGACCTGCGTCGTCAGCGTACGGTCAAGCGCGATGCCTCCGCCCAGCAGGAGCACGGTGATCCAGGCCGCAGCGATAAGCCCCATACGCCTGGCAAGGCTCGCGCGTTGCTCCGGCGCGCCATCGAGCGACGGCGAACCGGGCGCGCTCGAGGCATGCGTGCCAGCCGGGGCACCCTCGCCCCGGACGTCAGGCGCAGCGTGCGCGACCTCAGGCTCGCGGTGCGTCTGCGGGGTCGTCGAGGCTGTAACCGAGGCCACGGATCGTAGTGATTACCTCTGCTCCGAGTTTCTTGCGGATGCGCGTGACAAAGACTTCGATCGTGTTGGAATCGCGGTCGAAATCCTGGTCATAGATGTGCTCGATCAGTTCGGTGCGGCTGACCACCTTGCCCTTGTGGTGCATCAGGTAAGACAGCAGCTTGTATTCCTGCGCGGTGAGCTTGACCGGCTCGCCATCGCGCGTGACCCGGCCCGAGCGCGTGTCGAGCCGGATATTGCCCGCGGTCAGCTCCGAGGAGGTGTTGCCCGAGGCGCGGCGGATGAGCGCGCGAAGGCGCGCGATCAGCTCTTCGGTCTGAAACGGTTTCGCCAGGTAATCGTCCGCGCCGGCATCCAGCCCTGCGACCTTATCGGACCAGCTATCGCGCGCGGTAAGCACGAGGACCGGGAAATTTCGCCCCTCCTTGCGCCACATGCCGAGCACCGAGAGCCCGTCGATCTCGGGCAGGCCAAGATCGAGGATGACCGCGTCGTATTCCTCGGTCATGCCCAGGAAATGCCCATCCTCGCCATCGGTAGAAAGGTCGACCGCATAACCGTTTTGCTCAAGCGTCGACTTTAGCTGCTGGCCGAGCGTGGGCTCGTCTTCGACAATCAGAATGCGCATGAACCACCATATTTTCTAGGTTGACGCCTCGAGCGTTGCGCGTTTGCACTGCCAAGGTCAAGCGATGCGCACGCGGCCAAGCGCACTCCATCCCCGGGCGTTTACCCGATATGGCCACCTTCCCGCGCAGCGCAATCCCGGCTGGCTCATTCCGATCGGTTGATGATCCGCCCGGTGCGCGCATCGACATCGATATACATGACGCGGCCGTTGCGAATGAACTTCAAGCGATAGGCATGAGCGCTGGGATCATACGCCTGCCCGAGATATTCCGCGTCCTTCATCTGCGGCAGGATGCGGCGCTCGATCTCGCGCAACGATAGCGCATTGCCCGCGCGCATCTCGCGGCGCGCCTCGCCTTGCGCATCGCGGTTGTCCTGGCTCGCCTGGAGCTTGGTGTAGGACACCGCAGTGCCGGCTGCAGCGCTCGCGGACACGACCAAGCTGCCCAGCACGAGTGCTGCGAGAAGACCGGCCAGAAGCGAGCGAATGCGTTTCATCATGGTATGCCAAGACTAGGGTTAGAGCGTTGAACAAGCTGTGAATGCGCCGGCTTGCCGCCGTTCAGCCGGTGTGCCGGGGTTTGCCGCTGTCAGTCGGCAGGACCGCCGATCATCTCGTACTTGACTGTGAGGCTGACCCCGGTGCTGACCATGCCGGGCTGGATGCGCGAGCCGGTGACCTGGATCGCGTCGGCCGAGACGGCGCGCATTTCCATCTGGGGCTGCGGCGCGCGGCCCTGGATTGCCTCGCCGACCATGAGGATGCGCACGCCCGCATAGCCATAGAGCCTGGCATAGGCCTCGGCGCGGGCCTGCGCGCGCTTCACCGCGCTCGACCGCGCTGCCTCCTTGGCGGCTTCATCGTCCTCGATGCCGAAGTCGGGGCCCGAAAGGTCGGTCGCGCCAGCCGCCACGAGCGCATCGAGCACCGCGCCGGTCTCGTCGACCTCGCGCAGCTTGACGCTGACCCGGTTGGAGACCTGGTAGCCACGGAAGATCTGGCGCTGGCCTTCGCGGTCGTAGTCATAGCGCGGGCTGAGGTTGACGCCGGTGGTCTGGACGTCCTTCTCGTCCACGTCGAGCGCGAGGATACGCTCGATCACCCGGTTCATCTGTTCGGCGTTGAGCCGCATCGCCTCGACCGCGGTGGGCGCCTCGGTCGTGACGCCCGCGCCGATCGTCACCAGGTCGGGCTCGGCGGTGATGCTCTCGTAGACGGACAGTTCGATCACCGGGCCGGTGGCCTCGATCTCGACCTGCTGGGCATGAGCGGCGGGCATCACGAGGGCAGTGGCAGCAGCGGCAGCGGCGGCAGTGGCAAGCGCTTGACGGATCATGGCAGTCCTCCTTTGCGCATCCTGTGGGGGCACGCAGGTGAGCGCCCACTGAACCGCCTTGGCAGCCGGGATGCAAGCGCTTACTTGCACCCGCCTATGGCCCAGCCCCCGATCCTCAGCCTCGAAGGCATGGCGCTCCAGCAGGGCGGGCGCTGGCTGTTCGGCGGGCCGCAGCCGGGGCCCAATGCTCAAGCGGGCGCGGAGCCGATCGACCTGCATGTCCTGCCCGGCGACCGGCTGGCGCTGATCGGGCGCAACGGCGCGGGCAAGACGACGCTGCTCAAGCTGATCGACGACCGGATCGAGATGGACCGCGGCCAGCGCCGGGTTAAGCCGCAGCTGCGCATCGTGTTCCTCGAACAGGAGCCCGATTTCGCGCCCTTTGCAACGCTGATGGACTTCGCGCTCGCCGGACCGTATCCGCCCGCCGCGCACGAGGTCGAGGCGATCGCAGGCCAGCTCGGGATCGACATGGCGACCGATGCCGCGAGCGCGAGCGGCGGCGAGCGGCGCCGCGCCGCGATCGCCCAGGCGCTGGCGCAGGACCCCGATCTGTTGCTGCTCGATGAGCCGACCAACCACCTCGATCTCTCCGCAATCGACTGGCTCGAGGACTGGCTCAGCCGCTACAAGGGCGCCTTCATCACGATCAGCCACGACCGCACGTTCCTCAAGCGGCTGACCCGCGCGACCCTGTGGCTCGACCGGGGCACGCTCAGGCGCAAGGAGGTCGGCTTTGGCGGCTACGAGGCGTGGGAAGAGCAGGTCTATGCCGAGGAGGCGCGCAACGCCGAGCGGATGGATGCCAAGCTCAAGATCGAGGCGCACTGGCTCGAGCGCGGAGTCACCGCACGGCGCAAGCGCAACCAGGGGCGCTTGGAGAAGCTCCACCTGATGCGCGCCGCGCGCGCCGCCATGATCTCGGGCGCGGGCACGGCCAAGCTCAAGCTCGCGAGTGACGACGAGTTCAAATCCAAGTCGGTGATCGTCGCGGAAGGCATCTCGAAAGCCTACGATACCAATGGAGAGACGCGCCAGGTCATCAAGCCGTTCACCCTGCGCATCCAGAACGGCGACCGGATCGGCATTGTCGGCGCCAACGGGGCGGGCAAGACCACGCTGCTCAAGCTGCTGACCAGGGAGCTCGAACCCGATACCGGCACCATCACTCATGCGCGCACGCTCTCGGGCGTGATGATCGACCAGCAGCGCAAGCTGCTCGAGCCCGGCGCGAGCGTGCGCGACATCCTTGCGCAAGGGGGCGACTGGATCGACGTGCGCGGGGTGCGCAAGCATGTCATGGCCTACCTCAAGGACTTCCTGTTCGACCCCGGCCTCGTCGACACCAAGGTCGGCATCCTCTCGGGCGGGGAGCGCTCGCGGCTCCTGCTCGCCCGCGAGTTCGCACGCACCGCCAACCTGCTTGTGCTCGACGAGCCGACCAACGACCTCGATCTCGAGACGCTCGACCTCCTGCAGGAGGTGATCGCCGACTTCGAGGGCACCGTCCTGATCGTCAGCCACGATCGCGACTTCCTCGACAAGACCGTCACCCTCACGCTCGGGCTCGACGGATCGGGCAAGGTCGACATCGTCGCGGGCGGCTACGAGGACTGGATAGCCAAGCGCCAGGCACCGGTCAGCGGCAAGCCCCGGACGGGCGCAGGCTCCGCGCCCACCCCCGCGCCCGCCCAGCCCGCCATGCCGCCGCCGCGCGCCGACAAGCTCTCCTACAAGGACCAGCGCGATTACGAGCTCCTCCCGCAGCGGATCGAGGAGCTCGAGGCCGCGATCGCGAAGGGCGAGGCCATCCTCGCTGATCCCGACCTCTTCACCGCCGACCCCCAGCGCTTCGCCACCATCTCCAAGGGTCTCGCGAACGCGCGGAGCGAGAAGGACGCCGCCGAGGAGCGCTGGCTCGAGCTCGCCGAGCGGGTGGAGGGGTGAGCCGGAGCGAGGCCGCCGCCGCACCGGCCGCCTGCGCCGCCGACGACCCCGCCGCCCGCGCCGCTCAAGACCCCGCCGCTGCGCTGCATGCCGAGATCGCCGCCTGCACGCTGTGCGCGGCGCACCTCCCGCTCGGACCGCGCCCGGTGGTCCAGTTCTCGGCGCAGGCGCGCATCCTCATCATCGGCCAGGCGCCGGGCACCAAGGTCCACGCCAGCGGCATCCCCTGGGACGATGACAGCGGGGATCGCCTGCGCGGCTGGCTCGGGCTTGGCAAGCCGGTGTTCTATGATCCCCTCGCCGTCGCGCTGATGCCGATGGGCCTGTGCTATCCCGGCAAGGCGGCGGGCGGCGATGCCCCGCCGCGCCGGGAGTGTGCGCCGCGCTGGCATGCGCGCATCCTCGCGCTGTTGCCCGAGGTGCGGCTGACGCTGCTGGTGGGCGCCTATGCGCAAGCCGCCTACCTCCCGCAAACCCGCCGCCTCTCGCTGACCGAGCGGGTGGCGCGCGGGGCCGAGTTCGCGCCGTTCATCCCGCTGCCCCACCCCGCCTGGCGAGCGCGGCTGTGGATGGCCAAGCACAGCTGGTTCGAGACAGAGAGGCTGCCTGTGCTGCGCGAGACGGTCGGCCGGGCACTCGCCTTCTGAGCGCGAAACCGGCGCTCCATTCGTCGCTCGCACAGCACGCTTGAACCGCCTGTTACACAGTCCAGGCGCAAATATCTCTCCCCCACCGCGTGCGCCCGCGCGCCCCGATTATCGTCGCCAACTTGCCACAATTCGCGCGCACAATTGCGCCCAGCCAACCAAGCGGGAGAAGCACCATGTCGATCGAGCAAGTGGCCAAGGATTTCACCGCCGCCATCCGCGCCAATTATGCCGCGGGCTATCAGGCGTTCTGGTCTGACGATATCGTCAGCCTCGAGCCGGGCGAAGGCACCATGGCGCGGGTCGAGGGGCGCGCCGCGCTGCTGGAAAAGCACGCCTGGTGGGAAGCCAACGCGACCGAGCACAGCTTCAGCGTTGAAGGGCCGTTCGTGTTCGGCGATCAGTTTGCGCTGCGCTATGTCGTTGATGTGACCATGGACGGCGAGCGCTCGCAGATGGACGAAGTCGCCGTCTACACCGTGCGCGAGGGTCGCATCGTCGAAGAGCGCTTCTTCTACGGGCAGGAGGATTGACGGCCGCAACGCCAGCGCCGATCCCCTCCCCCCGCCATCGTCCGCCGCCGTCATCGCCGCGCGCCGCTCACACGATGCGGTAGAAATCCGCGACCCGCTCGAGCGCCAGCTTGAGCACCAGCTTGCCGCTTCTCGCCGGCCAAGCGAGCGCCTTTTCCGCCTGCGGCAAGCCTTCGCCTGCGCACACGACGCGCCACAGGATATCTTCGAGCCCCTTGCCCGCCGCCGCGATCGCCGCATCGAAGCGCGCCTTCGCCGCGATCTGGCGCTCGGTCGCGTTGAGCCCGCGGTCGCCCGTGCCGCTGATGCGCACCGGGTCCCAGCGCATGGTGATGTTGGCGGCCAATTGCGCGCGCTCGTAATCGGCGCGCAGAGCCTCGCCGGCCTCGAACAGCCGCCGGTCAAGATGGCCGCGCGCATGGAGCCAAGCGATCGGCGATTCAGCGAGGTTCACGCTCACGCTGCGGCGCCCCCGGCGCGGCTTGTCCGCCTCGCCTCCCGCTTGCTCGCCCCCGCGCCGGGGCCCCTCGCTGGTCAGTTCGCGCTCAACCAATTGGCGTTTCATGCATCACCTCCATAACCGATCTGGTGACAAAGGGCTTGCCTCAAGGGTTAAACTGTAGGAAAGTGAAACCTGATCGGTAAATGAGACAAGCGCCCCATGATCAACCGCATCCGCGAAATCCGCCACCACAAGGGCCTCACTCTCGCAGAGCTCGCCGAGGCTTGCGATCCGCCCACCACCGCGCAGACGATCGGCCGGCTCGAGACCGGGATGCGCAATCTCTCGCTCAAATGGATGGACCGGATCGGTACCGCGCTCGGCGTCGATCCCGAGACGCTGGTGCGCTCAGGAGGCGACGAGCGACCGCGCGTCGCGTTCGATCTCCTCGCCGCTGAAGTCCGCGCCCATGCCGCACCGCGCGAGGTGGTCTTGCCGCATGAGCTTGCGCAAGGCCCGGGCGCAGGAGCAAAGCTGGTGATGGAAGTGAGCCACGCAATGGGCGAATACCGCGAGGGCGATCTGGTCTGGCTGCGCGAGATCGCGCTTGAGGCGGCGGCGGGCGCGATCAACCGCGATTGCCTCGCGGTGCGCCAGAGCGGGCGCGCGGTGTTCGGCCGGCTGATCGACCTCGCCCGGCGCGAGGGGCGCGTGCTGGTCGGCGTGCTCCCGGTCCAGAGCGGGCACAAGCAGCAGGTGATCGAAAGTCCGCGAATGATCGCGGTCACCGAGATGCTGGTTCGCCGATTGTGAGGCGCCTTCAATCGAAATCAGGTTCGCCCCCGCCCGCGGTTATGAGTTAGGCTCGCCGGGATGAGACACGTCCTTGCGCTCAGCACGCTCTATCCCAACGCTTCTGCGCCGCGCTTTGGCAGTTTCGTCGCCCGCTCGATGGAGAGCCTCGCGCGGCGGCACCGCGATCTGGCGCAAGGAGCAGAAGGATGGCGGGTGACGGTCGTCAACCCGATCGGCGTGCCGCCGATCGCGTTCGGCAAGTATCGCGCCGCCGACGAGCTTCCGCTCCAAGAGGAGTGGAACGGGCTGACGGTGCATCGCCCGCGCTTCACGCTGATCCCGCGCTTCGGCGGACGGCTCAACGCCGCCGCGATCGCGCGCGCGGTGGCGCCGCTGGTAAGCGCTATCCACCGCGAGACGCCGATCGACCTGATCGATGCGCAATTCTTCTTCCCAGATGGCCCGGCAGCCGCGCAGCTCGCCAGGGAGCTCGGCTTGCCGCTGACGATCAAGGCGCGCGGCAGCGATATCAGCCATTGGGGCACGCTCAGCTTTGCCCGCGCACAGATGCTCGATGCAGCGAACAAGGCCGATGCCCTGCTCGCGGTGAGCGAGGCGCTTGCCGATGCGATGGGGCAGCTCGGAATGGAGCGCGCGAGCATCAAGGTCCATTATACCGGGCTCGACCGCGATCTTTTCCGCCCGCTCGCGCACATGCAATTGCGCAGCCAGCTGGGCGGGGTGCTCGGCTTCGACATGCCCGAACGCGTGCCGGTGTTCTCGTGTGTCGGCGCGCTGATCGAGCGCAAGGGCCAGGCAATCGCGCTGCGTGCGCTGGCCGAGCTGCGCAGCGATCATCCCGAAGCGCGCCTGATCTTCGTGGGCACGGGCGAGGACGAGCAGCGCCTGCGCGCATTGGCCCAGGAGCTGGGGCTGACGCGACGGGTGCATTTCACCGGCACGATCGATCACAACATGCTGCCGCTGATCCTTTCAGCTAGCCATGCGATGGTGCTGCCCACGCGCGGTGAAGGGCTCGCGAATGCGTGGGTCGAGGCGCTGGCCTGCGGGACGCCGGTGGTGACCTGCGATGTCGGCGGGGTGCGCGAGCTGATCCGCGACGAGACGGCCGGGCGGATCGTGGCGCGCGATCCGCTGGCGATTGCACAAGCGATGCGCGCGGTGCTCGCCGATCAGCCCGATCCGCTGGTGGTGGCGCAATCCGTGATCGAGTTCGATTGGCGCCTGCACGCCGACCGGCTCGCAGCGCACTATGCGCAAGTGATCGGCGGCTAGAGCGTGCCCTGACGAGCGATCTTTTCCTGGCGATCGGCAGCGGTTTCGGTCGGCACGAAGCTGTTCGAGTTGACGCCGAGCCAGATCAGCAACTGGCTGGCGAGATAGACGCTCGAATAGGTTCCGACGAACAGGCCGAAGGTGATCCCGGCCACCAGCCCGAACAGGCTCGCAGGGCCGAAGATGAGCAGCGGCAACAGCGCCACGAACAGCGTGAGCGAGGTCATCACGGTGCGCGCCAGCGTCTCGTTGATCGACAGGTCGAGCAGCTCGATGAGCGGCATCTTGCGGAATTTCTTCAGGTTCTCGCGAATTCGGTCGAACACCACGATCGTATCGTTCAGGGAATAGCCGATGATCGAGAGGATCGCAGCGACGATCTGGAGCGAGAATTCGAGCTGGAACAGCGCAAACAGGCCCAGCGTGAGCGACACATCGTGAAACAGCGAGAGCAGCGCGCCCACGCCGAACTGCCATTCGAACCGCACCCAGATGTAGATCGCCACCGCCACCATCGCGGCAAGCAGCGCGAGCACGGCAGCGGTGCGAAATTCGCCCGCGACCTTGCCCGAAACGGTGTCGTTGCCGTCGGTGCGCGCACCGGGGTATTGGTCTTCGATTGCGGCGATCACCTCGTTGCCGATCGCGGTCGCCGCGCCCGGGGTCGCCTCGACCTCCTCGGGCAGCGCGACCCGGATCGAAACCTGGTTGGGCGCGCCGAATTCCTGCACCACGGGCGAGCCATAACCAAGCTCGCCGACCACTTCACGCAAGGAGGCGATCGGGGCTTCCTCGCGGTCCTCGAAGGTCAGGCGCACTTCCTGTCCGCCGGCGAAATCGACCCCGTAATTGAGCCCCTGCGTGAAGACGAGCGCCCAGCTTGCCGCCACCAGCGCGACGCTGACGATGAAGAACGCCATCCTCAGTTTCATGAACTTGAAGTTCGTGTCGACGGGGACGATTTTGAGGAGTTTCATATAGGCGGACCTTGGCCAGGATCAGACGGTGATATCGGTCGGGCGCGTCTTGCGCAGCCAGCCGGCGGCCCACATGCGCGTGAGCACGACTGCGGTGAAAACGGAAGTCGCCAGACCGATCACGAGGACGACGGCGAAGCCCTTGATCGGCCCGGAGCCGAAGAAGAACAGCAGCGCGCCGGCGATGAAGTTGGTGAAGTTGGCATCATAGATCGCGCGGCTCGCTTCCTTGTAGCCGTTCTCGACCGCAGCGACCACGCGCCGCCCGCGATTGCGCTCTTCGCGGATGCGCTCGTTGATCAGCACGTTGGCATCGACCGCTGCGCCGATCGTGATGACGAACCCGGCGATCCCCGGCAAGGTCAGCGTCGCGTTGAGCAGCGCCATGATGCCGAGCAGGATCAGCACGTTGAAGACGAGCGCAATCGTCGAATAGACGCCGAACCGGCCATAGGTCGCGATCATCAGCGTGACCACCGCGATGCTGCCGATCAGCATCGCGATCAGCCCCTTGCGGATCGAATCGGCCCCCAGATCAGGCCCGACCGTGCGCTCCTCGACCACCGTCAGCGGCACCGGCAGCGCGCCCGAGCGCAGCTGGATCGCAAGGCTATTGGCGCTTTCGGCGGTGAAACTGCCCGAGATCTGCGCCGCACCGCCCAGGATCGGCTCGTTGAACACGGGCGCTGAGATAATCTCGCCATCGAGGATGATCGCGAAGTTCTTGCCGACATTGTCGGTCGAGAGCGTGGCGAATTTTTGCCCGCCCTGGCTGTCGAACTGGATGTTGACGACATCCTCGTTGGTGCGCGGATCGACCCCGGCCTGTGCGCCGGTCAGATTGTCGCCGCGAATGCCGCCCAGCCGCTTGACCGCGAGCGCGCTGCCCGCAAGGTCGCCATCGGCCGCATAGGGAAAGATCTCGCTGCCCGGCGGGGCGATACCGGCCTGGACATTGGTGGGCAGCGCATTTTCGTCGACCAGCTTGAATTCGAGCTGCGCGGTCTTGCCGACCAGCTCCTTGAGCGCCTCGGGATCATCCAGGCCGGGGACTTGCACCACGATGCGGGTATCGCCCTGGCGGATGATCGTGGGCTCGCGCGTGCCCAGCTCGTCGATCCGGCGGCGGACCACTTCGGTCGCGCTTTCCATCGCATCGTCGACCGCCTGCGCGGTGCCGCCATCGGTCGGGCTCAGCACCATGCGCTGACCATCGATCACCGAAAGATCCCATTCGCGCATCAGCCCCTGCCCGGCAATCAGCGGTTCGAGCTCGCCGCGCGCGCGGTCGATGTCGCCCGCATCATCAAGGATGAAGGAAAGCTCGCCATCCGCGGTCGAGACATCGCCGATGCGGATGCGTGGCTCGGCGCTGCGCATCGCGACGCGCACCGCTTCTTCCATGTTCTCAAGGCGCTGCGTGGATACCTCGCCAGCATTCGCCTCGAGCAGCAGGTGCGATCCGCCCGCCAGATCGAGCCCGAGATTGACCTGCGGCGCGGGCAGCCCGGCGGGCCATCCAAGCCCGGTCGAACTCGCCAGCGAAGGCAGCGCCAACGCACTTGCAGCCAGGGTCAGCCCCCAGAGCCACAGTTTCTTCCAGAGGGGGAAATCGAGCATCGCTGCCTTGGTCTCGT
>DAITMG010000038.1:0-26847 GCA_036835265.1 Erythrobacter sp.
TGCATGGCTGAAGGTTGCGCCGCTGAAGGTTGCGCCGCTGAAGGCTGTGCCGCTGAAGGCTGCATGGCTGAAGGCTGCTGTGCCGCTGCCGAGTAATCGAACCGAGTTGGCGCGCGAAGCCCTTTCGGGCACCGCGCTCACCTAACGAAAAGGCCGGTGGCGACGACAGCGTTGCCACCGGTTTTTTTGTGTCAGATCAATGCAGGTAAGCTAACCCCGTCCTATCGCATGACCATGTCGCCAATCGAAGCCGCACAAACCGTGATCGAGACGATCACCCGGATGGCCGCCGAGGCGCGCCCGCTGATGCTGCGCGTCATCCCCGAGGAGGGCGCGACCTTCTGGACGCATTATCCCAAACGGGACGCGCGCGATGCCCATTGCCGCTCGCGCTGGTATTACCACGTCCATGCCGCAGGCGACCGCGACCCGGACGAGCATGGCCACTTCCACCTGTTCCTCCACCGCACCCAGCTGCCCAAAGGGCTCGAGCCGCGCGTCTGGCCGCCGCAGGGCGAGGACGCCAAGGCGCATGTCACCCACCTGATCGGGCTATCGATTGACAAGATCGGCATTCCGCGCAGCTGGTTTGCGGTCAACCGCTTCGTCACCAACGAATTTCTCTATCCCGCCGAGGTGATGATCGATCACCTGCCTGCGTTCAATGTCGATCACACGGCTGAGGACGACCTCGTCAACCGCTTCGTCACCGCGATGGTCGCGCTCTACCGCGACGAAATCGCGCAGCTCCTGCGCGAGCGCGATCGGCGCCACGAGGAGCTGATTGCACGGTTCGGCGACAAGGATGCCTTCGAGAAGGCGAGCGGGGTCGATGTGCTGGCGCAGGTGCCGATCGATCTTGACGCCAAGATCGGCTCGCTCGAGCTCGAAGAGGCGTAAGGCCCGCCGCTCGCGCTGCGCAACGCCCTTAGCCGCGCCGCGCGCTGATCAGGAATTCGACATTGCCCTTGGGCCCGGTGATCGGGCTTGGCGCGATCCCCTGGACCGTCCAGCCGCTCTCCTCGAGCCAGCCGCGCACAGTGCCGCACACCCGCTCGTGCAGCGCAGGGTCGCGCACTACCCCGCCCTTGCCGACCTCGGCCTTGGTAACCTCGAATTGTGGCTTGATCAGCGCCACCAGCCGGCAGCGCGGCGCGGCCAGATCGAGCGGCCGCTCGAGCACTTTGGCGAGGCTGATGAAGCTTGCATCGCACACGACGAGATCGCACGGACGGTCGATCTCGGCGCCCGTCAGGATTCGCGCGCTCGTCTGCTCGAGCACGCTCACCCGCGGATCCTGCCGCAGTCTCCAGGCGAGCTGGTTGGTCCCGCTGTCGACCGCGAAGACATGCGCAGCGCCCTTGGCCAGCAGCACATCGGTGAACCCGCCGGTCGAGCTGCCGATATCCATCGCGACCGCGCCGCTCACATCGAGGCCGAAATGCTCGAGCGCGTGCGCCAGCTTGATCCCGCCGCGGCTGACCCACGGGTGATCGCGCCCGCGCACCTCGATCGCGGCATCCGGGCTAAGCTGTTGGCCGGGCTTGTCGACCTTGGTTTCGCCCGCGAACACCACACCAGCCATGATCAGCGCAGCCGCGCGCGTGCGGCTTTCCGCCAGACCGGTTTCGACGAGGAGCTGGTCCGCGCGCAGTTTGCTGGTGGATTTTGTCGGCTTTGTCATGGACCCGAAAGCCGTTAGCGCGCATTGCTATGGCATGAAAGCGATCTACCTCAACGCCGCCGCCGCGCTCGCGCTGACCTTCGGCATTGCCGCCTGCACTGCGGGCGTGAGCACGCCGCCGCCCGCGCCGACGCCGGTCGCGGTGGCCGTTCCGCTCCCTGCGCCGACCACAGCGCCGATCCGCGAGCCCGAATTCCGCACCTATCTCGATGCGCCGCAAACGCCCGGCACCTGGACCTATGCCGACGAGCCGGGCGAAAGCCTCGCGCTCTATGGCGAAGACCCGCGCGCGCCGGTGTTCCTGATGCGCTGCACTGGACAGGGCGTGGGACGGGGTGTGGCGATCGCGCGGGTGAGCGAACAGGCGCACAGCGGCCCGCGCATGATGAGCGTGACCACCGAGACCGTCTCCCGGCAGCTCGAGGCAGCCCCGGTGGCCGGCTCGGCGAACCTGCTTTCCGCCCCGCTCGCGCCGGGCGATCCGCTGCTCGATGCGATGGCGATCACCAAGGGGCGGTTCGCGATCGAGGTCGAGGGCGAGCGCTCGCTCTACCTGCCGGCCTGGGCCGAGGTGACGCGGGTGATCGAGGATTGCCGCTGAGCGCGTGGTGAAGGCGGTTTGCGCGAGGGCAAACCGCTTGATTCGCTGGATGATATCCACAGACTTGCGCGCAGGATATCCACAGCGGCCAGCGGGAAAAAAGAAACGCCGAAGGTTCCCCCCGGCGCCGCGCTGATCCCCCCGATTTTCAGATCGTCCATAATGACGCGGGAAAAGTTTAATTCAAGACTTGTCTCGGCGAATCAGATGATTCACAACCGTATCAGGCCAGCGGTGAACGCAAGGCTCGGCCCCCGGTGATACGAGATGGGTCTTGGCTTAACAGCGCGAAAGGAGGTGATCCGATGTCTCATGGTTCAGTAGCGAGGTCGGTGAAGATCCCTACGGAGCATATTCGGTAACTCTCCTTGCCGAGTGAGGCTTCGTGAGCGGCGCTTCCGGCCGCTGACCATGCAAAGGGCTGATCCTCCTGAAAGCGAGGGTCAGCCCTTTACATTTGTGGGGCTGGCTCCGCGCGGTTCGCCAGCCAGCGCCCCTGCAAGCGCCCGGCCCCCGCCCGGCCCGCCAATGCGCGCACCCTGCAAACACGCCTTGCTCTCCTCTCGCCTGCGGATTACCGCGATGTCCATGCAGTTCGAGCGCCTCCCCCACCCCTCGCCGACCCCGGATGCGGCTCGCCTCGAAGCGATCAAGGATCCCGGCTTCGGCAAGACCTTCACTGACCACATGGTCACGATCGAGTATGACGAAGGCGCGGCTGGCAGCGTCGCGGGCGGGTGGCATTCAGCGCGGATCGGCCCGCGCGGGCCGCTTCTGCTCGATCCTGCCGCGAGCGTGCTGCATTATGCGCAGGAAATCTTCGAGGGGATGAAGGCCTACGCCCATGTCGATGGCGGCCTCTCGCTGTTCCGCCCCGATGCCAATGCGCGTCGCTTCAATGCGAGCGCGCGCCGCATGGCGATGCCCGAATTGCCCGAAGAGCTGTTTCTCGAGGCGGTGCGCCAGGCGGTGATCGCCGATCGCGACTGGATGCCCACGATCGAAGGGGGCTCGCTTTACCTGCGGCCGTTCATGTTCGCCTCCGAGGCGTTTCTCGGCGTTCGCCCGGCCAAGCAATACAAGTTCATCGTGATCTGCAACGCCGCCGGCTCCTACTTCAAGGGCGGCGTCAATCCGGTCAAGATCTGGATCGCGCAAGGCTATGTCCGCGCAGCGCCCGGCGGGACCGGCGCGGCCAAGACCGGGGGCAATTACGCCGCCAGCCTCGTGCCGCAGGCGCAGGCGATGGCCAATGGCTGCGACCAGGTCGTCTTCCTCGATGCGATCGAGAACAGGTGGGTAGAAGAGCTCGGCGGCATGAACCTGTTCTTCGTGCGCCGCGACGGGAGCGTCGTCACCCCGCCGCTGACCGGCACGATCCTGCCCGGCATCACCCGCGACAGCCTGATCACGCTGATGCGGGAAGAAGGCCTCGAGGTGCTCGAGGAGCCCTATTCGATCGACCAGTGGCGCAGCGAGGCGCAGGACGGCACGCTGCTCGAGACGATGGCCTGCGGGACCGCGGCGGTCGTGACGCCGGTCGGCACCGTGGCCGGGCCGGACGGCGAGTTCCAGATCGGCGCAGGCGGAACGGGCCAGCTCACCGCCAAGCTGCGCGAGCGGCTGGTCGATCTCCAGTGCGGCCGGCGCGAGGATCGCCACGGCTGGGTGATGCGGGTCGATTAGTTTGCAAGAGGCGATCCTGCCGCGCCATCGAACGCCGTTCGGGGCTGCGCGCGCGGCTTGAAGCCGGCCGTTTACAGGTTCGCAACCACGTTGGCGCTATAATCCAGCCATGGCTACCACCGACACGATGCAGTCCGCCATATTGGTCGAGGCCTTTGCGAAGTGCACTTCGCCTGCGCAGGCCTGTGGACCCCGCAGATCATGTCGGAATTCCTCATCCTGCTCAACGAGACCACCAAGCCGCTCGTCAAGGCGGGCAAGCCGATCTATGCTCTCGGCGATTTCAGCGAAGCCTTGCCGCAGGATCGCGAGACGGCGGCCCTGGTCGGTGACCATCTCGAAAACGCCCGCAGGTTCGGTTTGAAACGGATCGCGATCGTGGGCGCAACCGCGCTGATGAAAATGCAGTACAAGCGCGTTGCGGCCGACATGGACGTCGGCTTCTTCGATACCAGGGCGGACGCGCTCATCTATCTGCGCGAAGGCCGCTGAGCGCTAGGAGCGCGCGGCCAGCGCCTCGCGAAAGCCATCGATCAGCCAGCTGGCCGCCGGGCCAAGCCGCGCATCGCGCCGCCACAGCGCGCTGAGCGTGTAGCGCTCGCCGGGCTTCTCGGGCAGATCGAGCGCGACCAGCCGCCCGGCCGCCAGATCGCCCGCCACCATCGCGCGCGGCATGTTGCCCCAGCCCAGTCCTTCCTTGAGCAAGGTGTGTTTGGCGCCCAGATCGCCCAGCCGCCAGGTCTGCGGGCTCAGCACCGAGAATTCGCGCCCCTGCGTCAGGTTCGAGCGATCCGCCAGCACCAGCTGGAGATGCTTGCGGCTCTCGCCGGGCTGGATCCCGGGCGCTGTCAGCGGGTGACCTCGCGCTGCCACCGGGATCAACTCGACTTCGCCGATCGCCTGACGCTCGAGCCCCGGATGCTCTGCGATCACCGGCCCGCCAATGGCGAGCTCGGCAGTCTCGTCGAGCAGCAACTGCGCGACCGCGCCCAGCCCCTCGATGTTGAGCTCGAGCGCGACGGTGGGAAACACAAGGCGGAATTCGCCCAGCACGCGCGCCGTCGCCTCGGCGGGGACCATCACGTCGAGCACCAGCGCGATGCGGCTTTCAAGCCCCGCATGCAGGCTCTGCGCCTTGGCGAGCAGGGCATCGACCCGGTCGACCACCGCGCGCGTCTCGGCCAGCAGGCCCTCGCCCGCTTCGGTCAGCACCGGACGGCGCGAGCCCTCGCGCGCGAACAGCACGAGCCCGAGCTGCGCCTCGATCTGCGCGATGCCATAGCTCATCGCCGAGACCGTCCGCCCGAGCGCACGCGCGGCCGCGCCGAAGCTGCCACGCTCGATCACCGCGAGAAAGATCCGCATCTGGTCGATACTGGGTTCGCCGAGCTTCATCGCGCAAATGTTCGAATATCTTGAACATCTTTGCAAGTTTTATCGCAGTTTTTAGGCGGTCCGGTCAGCGCTATCTGCCCGTTCGAGAGAGCGGCCCACCCAAGCGATCCGCTCGCCCGAACAGGAGAACCGACATGATCGAACTTCGTCCCTTCCAAAGCCTCGGCGCGGCCAACCATGGCTGGCTCGATGCGCATCACCACTTCTCGTTCGCCAGTTACCATGACCCTGCGCGGGTCCACTGGGGCGCCCTGCGGGTCTGGAACGATGACACGATCGCTGCGGGCACCGGCTTTCCGACCCACCCGCACAGCGACATGGAGATCATCACCTATGTCCGCAAAGGCGCGATCACGCACCGCGATTCGATGGGCAATGAAGGCCGCACCGAGGCGGGCGATGTCCAGGTGATGAGCGCAGGGGATGGCGTGCGCCACTCGGAATACAATCTCGAGGATGGCGAGACCACGCTGTTCCAGATCTGGATCATCCCCGATCAACGCGGCGGCGAGCCGAGCTGGGGCGCCAAGCAATTCCCCAAGGGCGAGCGCGCCGGAGCGTTCGTGCCGCTCGCCAGCGGGCTTGCCAATGACAATGCGCAAGGCGCGCTGCCGATCCGCTCCGAGGCCCGCGTGCTCGGCGCCACTGTCAAGGCCGGGACGAGCGTGACCTACACGCCTGCCTCGGCCGACCGGCACCTCTACCTCGTGCCCGCCACCGGCCAGGTGCGGATCGAGGATGGCGGCGACGGTGTCAGGGCCAATGCCCGCGACGGCGTTGCGATCACCAAGCTCGACAGCGTGACGATCCACGCGCTCGAAGACAGCGAGATTGTCCTCGTCGACGCCGCCTGACCTTTGACCGAGCCGACCGGAGCCCCGCCCGGTCGGCTCACCTCCCCCCTCCCTCAGCCCCCTCAAAGGAGACCTCGCATGTCCAACATTCTCTACCTCACCGCCAGCATCCGCCCCGACGATGAAAGCGCCTCGCGCAAGATCGGCAATACTCTGGTCGATGCGCTCAGCGCCGCCTCGGGCGCGAGCGTCACCCGGCGCGATCTTTCCGCCAACGAAATCCCGTTCGTCAGCTGGGAGCGGTTCCAGGCGAACCTCACCCCCAAGGCCGAGCGCACCGCCGAGCAGGCCGAGCTCGCCGCCTATGCCGACACGCTGATCGACGAGCTTCAAGCCGCCGACACGATCGTGATCGCTTCGCCGGTCTACAATTTCGGCCCGCCCGCAACGCTCAAGGCATGGGCCGACCTGGTGGCGCGCGCGGGCACCACCTTCAAATACACCGAGACCGGCCCCGTCGGGCTGCTGACCGGCAAGAAGGCTTATCTCGCGATCGCCAGCGGCGGCACGCCGGTGGGCGCGGATTTCGACTTCATGACCCGCTGGCTGACCTTCTTCCTCGGCTTCCTAGGGATCACCGATGTCGAGATGATCGCGGCCGATGCGATCATGGGCCAAGGCGGCGAGGAAAAGATTGCAACCGCAATCGACCAGGCCGCCGCCATCACACACGAACCCGCCCGCGCCGCTGGCTGATCGATCAACCTCGTTATGATTCCCGGTGCACCGGGCTGCTCCCAAAGCGGCCCGGTGCTTTGCCCTACCCGCTCAGCCCAGCGGCGGGAGGTTCTCGCGCAATTCCTCGAGCCACACCGCAGCGCTCGCATCGCTCGGCGCGCGCCAGTCGCCGCGCGGGCTCAGCGCCCCTTGCGAGCTGACCTTGGGCCCGTTGGGCATGGCGCTGCGCTTGAATTGCGAGAATCCGAAGAAGCGCTGCGCGAAATTTTCGAGCCAGCGCGCGATTGTCGCAAGATCGTATTCCTGCTTGCGATGCTCGGCAAATCCGAACGGCCATTCGCCCTCTTGCCTGTCGCGCCAGGCGTGCCAGGCGAGGAACGCGATCTTGCTCGGGCGCTGGCCATAGCGGATCGTGTGGTGGAGGAAAAAGTCGTTGAGCTCGTAGGGGCCGATGAGGCTCTCGGTGTCCTGGATGGTCCCATCTTGCGCGGCGGGCACGAGTTCGGGCGAGATCACCGTATCGAAGATCGCCTTGAGCACCGTGCTGCACTCCTCGTTGAACTGGCCGGTCTCGATCGTCCAGCGGATGAGATAACGGATCAGCGTCTTGGGCACGCCTGCATTGATCCCGTAATGGCTCATCTGGTCGCCCACGCCATAGGTGCACCAGCCCAGCGCAAGCTCGGAGAGATCGCCCGTTCCGAGCACGAAGCCATCGTGCTGGCCGGCAAGGCGGAAGAGATAATCGGTCCTGAGGCCCGCCTGGACGTTTTCGAAGGTGACATCGTAGACCGGCTCTCCGCTGGCGAAGGGGTGGCCCATGTCGGCAAACATCTGGCGCGCGGCGGGGCGGATGTCGATTTCCTGCGCCGTAATGCCCATCACCCGCATCAGCTCCCAGGCATTGGCCTTGGTTTCATCCGAGGTCGCAAAGCCGGGCATGGTGTAGCCCCGGATCATCGTGCGCGGCAGGCTCAGGCGATCGCAGGCCTTGGCCGCCACGATCAGCGCATGGGTCGAGTCGATCCCGCCCGAAACGCCGATGACGAGGCTCTTGGCGCCGGTCGCCTCGAGCCGGCGCATCAGCGCATCGACCTGGATGTTGAACGCCTCGTAGCAATCCTCATCGAGGGTGTGCTTGTTGTTGGGGACGAAGGGGAAGCGGCGGAGCGGCCGGATCAGGCCCTTGTCGCCCGCGACGAGCGCATGATCGAACACGATCCGGCGGAAATGATCCTCCGGGCGGCCATGCGCCTCGGCAGCATCGGCGAAAGTCTGGTTGCGCATCCGTTCGGACGCGATCCGGTGGGTGTCGATATCGACCATGCACAATTCGGCATTGCGATCGAACCGCTCGCTCTCAGCCATCAATTGCCCGAGCTCGTAGACGACGCCCTGCCCGTCCCAGGCGAGATCGGTGGTGCTCTCGCCGTGCCCGCTGGCTGAATAGACATAGGCGCAGATCGAGCGCGACGAGCTCGAGCGGCAGTGCAGGTGGCGATCTTCAGCGCGCCCGATCGTGACCGGCGAGGCCGAGAGGTTGCACAGGATGTGCGCGCCTGCCAGCGCGGCGAGCGTGCCCGGAGGGTTGGGCGACCAGAAATCCTCGCAGATCTCGACCCCGAAGGTGAAACCCGGCAAGTTTGCGGCGGCAAAGATCAGGTCGGTGCCGAACGGCACTTCTTCGTCGCCCACGCCGATCCACAGATCCTGGCAATCGCGGCCATGCGCGAAATAGCGCTTCTCGTAGAATTCGCGGTAATTGGGCAGGTAGCTCTTGGGAACGACCCCCAGCAGCTCGCCGTTCGCGATCACGAGTGCGCAATTGTAGATCTTGGAATTGCGCCGCAGCGGCGCGCCGATCACCAGCACGGGCGCCAAGTCCCTGCTCGCCTCGATCACATCGGCCACGGCGCGCTCGACCCGCTCGAGCAGCGCGAGTTGCAGGTGCAGATCGTCGATCGCGTAGGACGAAAGCGTGAGTTCGGGATAGACCAGCAGGTCGACCGCATGGTCATGCGCGCGGCGCGCCTCGGTGATGACGCTCGCGGTGTTGAGGGCAACATCGGCCGGGCGCATCAACGGGGTCGAGGTCGCGGCGCGCACGAAACCGTGAGAGTGGCTGTCATAGAAACGGTGGGTTGTGTCACTCATGGCGATCGAGGCCTCCCCGGCTGAGCTCAGGGCTCCGGCTCTAGCCGCAATCGAGTGACTGGGAAAGCGAGCTTGATCGAGCGCCGGACGCGGCGCTGAAGCGACGGCGCGGTGGGGGCCGCGCCGGGGGGGGCGTGACGGCCAAGATGTTCTATCCCCCTCGACAGCTATTCGTGACTCGAAGCGCGTTGCACTTGGCCCGGCGAGCCGCCACCTGTCGCACTAACCGGCGCGCTTGCTCTTTCAAGTTGTCGCCGCGCTGTTCCTGCCCGTCCCCCAAAGGAGACACTATCGATGGCCGATCCGACCTACACCCCGCCCGCCGTCTGGAGCGCCGACACCGTCTCGGGCGGCCGCTTCGCCAGCATCAACCGCCCGACCGCCGGCGCACGCGAGGAGCGCGAGCTGCCGGTGGGCGACCACCCCTTCCAGCTTTACAGCCTTGCGACGCCCAACGGCGTCAAGGTCACGATCATGTTCGAGGAACTGCTCGAGGCCGGCCATGCGGGCGCCGAATATGATGCCTTCACGGTCAATATCGGCGAGGGCGAACAGTTTTCGAGCGGGTTCGTCGCGCTCAATCCCAATTCCAAGATCCCCGCGTTGCTCGACCGATCGGGAGCGAAGCCGGTCAGGGTGTTCGAATCGGGCGCGATCCTCGTCCACCTCGCCGAGAAGTTCGGCGCCTTCCTGCCCGCTGATCGCGGCGCACGCGCGGAGGTGCTGAGCTGGCTGTTCTGGCAGGTCGGCACCGGCCCGTTCATCGGCGGCGGCTTTGGCCACTTCTACGCCTACGCGCCCGAGAAATACGAATACCCGATCAACCGCTATGCGATGGAAACCAAGCGCATCTTCGATGTCGCCGACCAGCGCCTCGCAGAGACGCGGTTTCTCGCCGGCGAGGAATACACGATCGCCGATATCGCCAATTTTCCCTGGCTCGCGCCCTTTACGACCGGCGATATCTACAACGACGCGAAGACTTTTCTCAGCATCGATGAATACAAAAACGTCGCCCGCTGGGTCGCCGAAATCGCCGCGCGCCCTGCGGTGCAGCGCGGACGGATTGTCAACAAGGTCTGGGGCGACGAGGAGTCGCAGCTCAAGGAACGCCACGGCGCGGCGGATTTCGAAGGCAAGCGGTTCGCATCCGGGCCGCCGGCGTAAGGCGCTGGCGAAGGCGCAACTTTCTGCGCCTTCGCCCCCTTCACATCCTGATCGGACCCGCTATAGAGCGCGGCTCCTGCTGGGGTGTAGCCAAGCGGTAAGGCAGCGGTTTTTGGTACCGCCATGCGCAGGTTCGAATCCTGCCACCCCAGCCATCAGGCGTGTTCGATGAGCGCGCGGGCGAGCGCTTGGCCCGAGAGCCATGCGCCTTCGACCCGGGGGCTGTGCAGGTAATCGCCCGCCAAGCCGAGGCCAGCCGCGGCATCGAAGCGGGCGGGCTCGCCCGCAAGCGCGCCGGGCAGCGCATAAAGCCAGCGATGCGCGGCAAGATGGATCGGCGCTGGCATTTCGACCCCGGTTTGGCGGGCGAAATCTCCCAGCAGCGTCCGCGCCGCCGCGTCCGGATCGCATTCGAGCAATTCGCGGCTGCGCGCCGGGCTGGCGTGGATGACCCAGCACTCTGCGCCGCCGCTGCGCCCCGGCTTGGCCGAGTTGCGCGCCGCCCACGCGATCGCAGCGTCGCTGGCGCGCAAGGTATCAGCGGCCAGGCCCAGCGGCTCGGCAAACGCCGCCATGACCGCCCAGCACGGCTCCGACACCACGCCCGCGGGGATCGCTGCGAGCTGCGGCGCTGGCTCCTGCAGCAAGGCCGCCGCCTGCTCGGCGGGAACCGCGATTGCCACGAGGCGCGCGTGGAAAGCGCTGCCTTCCGCCTCGATCCGCCACTGCGCTCCATCGCGCTGGAGACGCTCGGCCCGCACCGACCAGTCGACCGCGAGCCCTTGCGCCATCGCCTTGAGCGGAGCGTTCATCCCCGGCGTGCCGACGAAAGCCGGGTCATCATCCGATGCCGAGGCCGCAACCCAGCGCGCGACGAAGCCTTGCGCCTCCCACTCAGCAACCACCGCGCGAAAAGCGGGATCGCGCGCGGTGAAATATTGCGCCCCGTGATCGAACGAGGCGGCTTGCCCGCCGATCTCGGCCCGGCGCGCAGCCATGCGACCGCCCGGCCCGCGGCCCTTGTCCAGCACGCGCACAGCAAGGCCCGCGCGGGATAATGTTGCGGCGCACGAAAGCCCTGCCATGCCCGCGCCGATGATGAAGATATCGCTGTGGTGTTCGTCCATAGCGCGTGCAACGCTCCGACCCGGCCGGAGTTTCAACTCGCCTTGCGCCCAGATCTCTTTAACGCAGCGCGCTTTAGCTGAGGGCGCTTTGGCTCAGGGCGCTTTAGCTCAGGGCGCCGAGCGCAGCGCGCTCGCTTCGGCCAGGATGAGCGAGAACCGCCGTTCCTCGTCATACCAGCGCGCGACCGGGTC
This sequence comes from Erythrobacter sp., assembly GCA_036835265.1. GTDB lineage: Bacteria > Pseudomonadota > Alphaproteobacteria > Sphingomonadales > Sphingomonadaceae > Erythrobacter. Next base: position 11,539 of record DAITMG010000038.1, read on the forward strand.
CCACCCACCTGCGAGCAGCAGCATGTTGGCGGTTCGCGTATCGAACTTGTGGCTGTTTTCGGTGTGGATCGTCTCACCCTTGGCCATCGCGAAGGCCTTGCCGGCGACGAAAAAGGCGATCCCGCGTGTGGCGACGAGGTGCATCTCGATGCGCGCGTGCTCATCGTTCCAGCGCGCCTCGTGCCTCAACGCATCGAGCGGGATGTCGCCGCGCAGCTCGCGGTTGATCCGCGCGGCGAGATTGAGGTTGAATTGGCCCGTCACTCCGGCGCTGTCGTCATAGGCGGCGAGCAGGACATCGCGGTCCTTGATCAGGTCCATCCCGATCAGCAGCTGGGCGCCCGTGCCCAGCGTCGCGCGCATCTCGCGCAGGAAATCGACCGCGCTTGCCGCGACCATGTTGCCGATGGTCGAACCGGGAAAGAAGCCCAGCTTGGGCAGCGCCTCAACTGCGGGCGGAAGTTCGACCCGGCGCATGAAATCGGCCTCGACCGGATAGACCGGCAGCCCGGGAAACTTCGCTGCAAGCTCACCTGCCGCAGCGCGCAGGAACTCGCCCGAGATATCGAGCGGAACATAGGCGGCGGGATCGATCGCCTCGAGCAGCAGCGGCGTCTTGAGCGACGAGCCAGAGCCGAATTCGACCACACAGCGATCGGGTCCGACCAGCTTGGCCAATTGGCTGCCGCGCGCCTTGAGGATCTCGGTTTCGGCGCGGGTCGGATAATATTCGGGTAGCTGCGTGATCTGTTCGAACAGGTCGGAGCCCGTCTCGTCATAAAGCCAGCGCGCCGGGATCGCCTTGGGCTCCTGCGCAAGGCCGGCCAGAACGTCGGCGCGGAACGCGGTGTCAACGCCCTGCTCGTCGCGCTCGACCAGTTTCAATCCGGATTTGGGAGTCATCGATTCAAATGTCCTTGGCGAGGCGCAGACCGGTGAATTGCCAGCGCTGATGCGGATAGAAGAAGTTGCGATAGGAGGTGCGCGAATGGCCCCTGACGGTGGCGCAGCTGGCGCCCTTGAGCACGAATTGCCCGCTCATGAACTTGCCGTTGTATTCGCCCACCGCGCCCTTGGCAGGCGCGAAGCGGGGATAGGGCAGATAGGCCGAGCGGGTGAATTGCCAGCAATCGCCGAACAGCGCCGCGCCGCCCCGCGGCATGGGCGCTGCGGCGCGGTCGAGCTGGTTGCCGGCGGCGGGATTGTGCGCCGGAGGGGTGCCCGCATCGTCCTGTCCGCGCGCGACGGCTTCCCATTCGGGCTCGGTCGGGAGGCGGTATCCCGCCCAGGTGGCGAAGGCATCGGCCTCGTAATAGGAGATGTGCGCGACGGGCGCAGCGGGATCGCGCGGGCGCCAGCCGGCATGGGTGAAGTGCTCGGGGCCATCGTCACCCCGGCGCCAGTAGAGCGGCGCGGTGATCCGCTCGCGCTGGATGAAGGCCCAGCCGTCCGACAGCCACAGCGCGGGCGAGGCATAGCCGCCATCGGCGATGAACGCCTCCCACTCGCCATTGGTGACCAGCCGATCCGCCAGCGCGAACGGCTCGAGCAGGACACGGTGCTCGGGGCCTTCGTTGTCGAAGGCAAAGCCGGGCGCCTGATGGCCGACACGCGCGATGCCGCCGGGATGCCTATGCCACCCCGGCTCGCCGGTCGGCTCGCTCGGCTCCCCCTCCAGCGCAGCCCACATCGCGGGGCCGAGCGGGTTCTGGAAAAGCGCGTGCTTGATGTCGGTCAGCAGCAGTTCGATGTGCTGTTCCTCATGCGCGATGCCGAGCGCGATCAGCGCCTGGTGCTCAGGGGCCTCGAGGAGCGGCGCCATCGCTTCGTTGACATGCGCGCGCCACGCGAGGAGCTCGGCGACCGACGGGCGCGAGAGCATCCCGCGCTGGCCCCGCGCGATCCGGGCGCCTTCGGCCTCGTAATAGGAATTGAACAGGAACGGATAGGTCTCGTCGAACAGGCGATAGCCCGGCCCATGGTCGCGCAGCAGGAAGGTTTCCCAGAACCAGGTCGTGTGCGCGAGGTGCCACTTGGCGGGCGAGGCATCGTCCATCGATTGCAGCGTCGCATCCGCTTCGCTGAGCGGCTGGACGAGCGCCTCGTGGAGCTGCCTGACAGCGGCAAACCGGTCGCTGGTCCGCTCGCTCGCAGGATCGGGCTGCGCCAGCGGGGCGGCGGGGTCGCTGCGAGTTAAGGCCATGACCGTTCTCGTTCGCGCCTCATCATCGTTTCTGCATGAAGGAAACGGATGACAAAGAAAAGGCAAAGTGCCCCAGTAAATGATAAGCTGCCGCAATGCAGCGTTAGGCTGCCTGTGCGAGGACGACCTTGTTGCGTCCGCCTTCCTTCGCCTCGTAGAGTGCGCGATCGGCGCGCGAGAACAGCGCGAGCGAGCTGTCGCCCGGGACCAGCGCCGCGAGCCCGACGCTCACCGTGATCGCGGGGACATCGCCAACCGAGCTGCCATGCGCGATCGCTGCGCGCAGGCGCTCGGCCATCTGCTCGGCCGGGTCCCGGTCCGTTTCCGGCACAATCCACACGAACTCCTCGCCGCCCAGCCGCCCGAGGACATCGCCCGAGCGGGTCTGCGCCCGGGCTATCTCGGCCAGCCGCTGAAGCACGCGGTCACCGACGAGGTGGCCGTAGGTGTCGTTGATCCGCTTGAAGCGGTCGATGTCGAAGGCGATCACCGCGAGCGAGGCGCCCGAGGCGCGCATCTCGAGCACCAGCCGATCGAGCTCGCGCATCACGAACCGGCGGTTGGCTAGGCCGGTCAGCGCGTCGGTCTCGGCCAGCTTGCGCGCGAGGGTCGCCTCGCGCTCAGCCTTGCGGCGCGAGCTTTCAAGCGCACGCTCACGGCTGACCTCGTCGGTGATGTCACGCAGGACAGCAACGACCCGCTTCACTTCGCCGCCCTCCCGGCGCAGATTGCAAGCCTGGACCAGCAGCGAGCGCGGCTTGCCGGCATGGTCCTTGCCGTCGAACCGCAAGGTGAAGGGCTTCACCTCGGCGAGGTGCTCGCGCGTCCGCCCGACAAGGTCGATCCCGCTGGCATAAAGCACCGTCTCCACATCGCCCGCGACGAGTTCCTCGTCCTCGCCAAGGCCAAACATGCGGCGCATTCCGGGCGACCAGAATTGCTCTGCGGTGGCCGGATCATATTGCCAGAAGCCCAGATCAGCGATGCTTTCGGCCATGCGGACAGTGCGCAACAGGTCGCTCATGCTGCTGGCCCCGGCGCGCGCCTGGCGATTGACCGCGCGCATCGAGCGGCGGCTGGCGATCACACCTGCCAGCGAGGCCAAGGCGATAAACCCCATGATCGCGGCAAGCATGAACAAGCCATCATGGCCAAGCGCGCCGGGCACAGCCAAAGGCGCTTGGCCTGAACCAGCGACGCCCTGCGCGCTGATGAAAAATGTGGTGCGATCCACCATGGGCCGCACGGTTAACGAGGAAACCCTCGCGTTAGCGGTGGGCTAACCCAAGTAGCGCTACCTAATGCGACGCTCAGGCTGCATCCGCATGGCGGATCGAGGCTTCCTCGTTGAGCATCTCGGCGAGCAGGAAGGCCAGCTCGAGCGATTGCTCGGCGTTGAGGCGCGGATCGCAATGGGTGTGGTAGCGATCGCCGAGGCGCTCATCGGTGATCGCGACCGCGCCGCCGGTGCATTCGGTCACGTCTTGGCCGGTCATCTCGATATGGATGCCGCCGGGGTGCGACCCCTCTGCCCGGTGGACGGCGAAGAAGCCCTTCACTTCCCTGAGGATGCGATCGAAGGGCCGCGTCTTGAAGCCGCTGTCGGACTTGACGACATTGCCGTGCATCGGATCGCAGCTCCACACCACCGGATGGCCCTCGCGGCGGACCGCGCGGATGAGCCTCGGCAGCCCTTCCTCGACCTTGTCATGACCGAACCGGGCGATCAGCGTCATGCGCCCGGCCTCGCGGCCTGGATTGAGCTCGTCGAGCAGGCGAATCAGCGCATCGGGCTCGAGGCTCGGTCCGCATTTCATGCCCAGCGGATTGCCGATGCCGCGCGCGAATTCGACATGCGCGCTCCCGTCGAACCGGGTGCGATCGCCGATCCACAGCATGTGCGCGCTTGTCGCATACCATTCCCCGGTGAGCGAATCGCGCCGCGCCATCGCCTGCTCATAGGGCAGCAGCAGCCCCTCGTGGCTGGTGTAGAAGCTGGTGCCCTTCAATTGCGGGACGGTCGCAGGATCGATGCCGCACGCTTCCATGAAATCGAGCGCTTCGCCGATCCGGTCGGCGGTCTCGGCGAATTTGACGGTCCACGGGGTGCGACCCATGAATTCGAGCGTCCACTGGTGGACCTGGCGCAAATTGGCATAGCCGCCGCCGGCAAAGGCGCGCAGCAGGTTGAGCGTGGCGGCCGCCTGGCTGAACGCGCGGACCATCCGGGCCGGATCGTTGCGGCGCGCGACGGGGTCGAACTCGATCCCGTTGATGTTGTCACCGAGATAGCTCGGCAGCGTCAGATCACCTTTGGTTTCCGTCGGCGCAGAGCGCGGCTTGGCAAACTGGCCCGCCATCCGCCCCACCTTCACCACCGGGCGCTTGCTCGCAAAGGTCATCACCACCGCCATCTGCAAGAGCACCCGGAAGGTGTCGCGGATGTTGTTGGGGTGGAATTCGGCAAAGCTCTCGGCGCAATCGCCGCCCTGGAGGAGAAACGCGCGGCCTTGCGCCACTTCGGCAAGCTCGGCCTTGAGTGCGCGCGCCTCGCCGGCGAACACCAGCGGCGGGCACGAGGCGAGCGTGGCTTCGGCCTCGGCGAGTTCGGCCGGATCCTCGTAATGCGGCAAATGTCTTGCTTCGAACGACTTCCAGCTGTCCGGGCTCCAGGTGCGGTCCATATTTCGGTTTCTGTCTGCTTGCCTAAGGATTGTCATGCGAGGAGCGGCGTTAGCACAGCGCGGCCTTCGTTGAACAGCACCAAGCGGCGCCCCTCGCAGGCGCGGGGCTACACCGCCGGAGCGAATTGTAAAGTGCGAACGACCCGTGTCAGCGCCCGCTCGGCCCTGGTTGTTCGGGCGCATTCTCGAGCGCATCCTCGATCGTTCCGGTCTTGAGCGGTCCCGCCTCGATCAGGATCTTGAGATCGGCCAGTTCAACCCCTCTGGGCACGACTGCCAGACGCAGCGGAGTGCGCTGGCTGAAGTAACGCTCGGCAAGGAACTGCATGATCTGCGGGCTGGTCTGCGAGAAATCCGCGAGCAGCGTGCGCAGCCGGGCGACCCGCTCGGGATCGCGCGTTGCCCCTTCGAGATTGTAGAGCCAGAACAAATTGCCCGTGGAAGCGCGGCGGATCAGCTGGCCCAGCGGCTCGGTCACCCGGGCAAGCTCGTCCTCGCTCGGCGGATTGGTCGCCAGATCGCTCGCGATACGATCGGCCTCGGCGAAGAAGGTCGGCACGAATTCGGGCTCGAGCTGCGCCAGCGCGGTGATCGTGCCGCCGCTCGCGATATCATTGGGCCACTTGGAGAAGACCTGCGGCGAATAGCTCGCCCCGGCCTGCTCGCGCAGCGCATCGAGCAGGCGGTTGTTGAACACCTGCGTGAGGATTTCGAGCTGGCGCGATTCGCGGATCGCCTCCATCCCCCCGCCACTCGGCCAGGCGACCACGGCGGCGGCCTGGTTCTCATCGCCGCGATGCTCGATCACGTTGAGCCTGCCGGGCCCTTGCGGAAAGCCGGGCACGCGCGCGGCTACGTCAGACGCGATCGGCTCGCGCGGCGGCAAGGCCCCGAAGGTTTCCGCAAGCCGGGCGACGATCGCGTCGCGGTCGAATTCGCCGAACACGAGGACTTCGATCGGCCCCTGCTGCAAGAGCGGCTCCCACACTTCGCGAAAGCCTTCCGGCGTGACCTCGTCGAGCATGGCGGGATCGGGCGTCGCGAAGCGCGGGTCCTGGTCGGTGACGAGATATTTGAGATCGCGATTGATGATCCCGCCGGGGCTGGTCGCGTAGGTGTTGTAGGCGAGCTTGGCCGCGGCCCGGGCGCGCAGGATCGGATCGGCATCCCAGCGCGGCATCCCGAGCTTGGCCGCGAACAGATAGAGCTGGTCGCCGACATCGCTCGAACGGGTTTGCGCTGCAAAGGTGAAGACCGCATCGTCGATCCCGAAGTCGAAGCCGAGCTTGCGGCCATTGGCGAGGCGGTCGAGATCGTTCTGACCAAGCTCGCCCAGCCCTGCCCCGACCAGCGCCATTTCGCCCAGCGCGGCATAAACCGCGCTGTCCTCGTCGAACGCGCGGTAGCCCGCACCAAAGCGCACCTTGACGGTGACTCTGCCCGGCTCGGCATCGTTCGCCCAGACGAGCGCGCGCACGCCGTTGTCGAAATTGATCTGCTCGACTTCAAGCAGACCGATCGGCTGCTGGGTCACAATCGTGCCGGGTTGGCCGATCGCGGGAAGGTCCTCGAACTTGATCGTCTGCGCGGCGAGTCGCGCGGTTCCATCGAACTCCACCTCGCTCGCGAGCGCGAGCCGCAAGGCGTCCGCGTCCGCTTCGCCAGAGCCCGGCGTGACATAGACCGAGCGCACCACGTCGCCTGTGAACAGCGCCTGCGTGCGCGCCAGCACTTCGGCCGGATTGAGGCGATCCTTCATGCCGCGAAACACGCTCAGCACCACTTCGGGCGAAGCGACCGTCTCGCGGATATCGACCGCATTGACGATGTTGTCAGCAAGGTCCGAGCCCGACTGGACGCTGCGCTGCTCGACCTGATTGGCAAAGGCGACGTCGAATTCGGCAGCCTCGCGGTCGATCTCTTCCTGCGTCGGCGGATTGGCGATCGCATCGGCTATCACCGCGCGCACGTCCTTGAGCGCGGCCTGCCAATCCTCGGAGAGCGGCGCGAAGGAGACGAAGGTCGCATCGGTCGAGCGCGAGATATCCTGCTGGTTGACCTGCGCATAAAGGAAGCTCCCGCCGCCGCGCGCGCGCACCTCGAGGCGGCGATTCATGATCGCTTGCGCGACCGCATCGAGCAGCAGCCCCTCGTTGTAGACGATCGTATCCTCGACCATCCGCCACGGGCGCATGATCGCATAGGTGAGATTGCGCGGCAGATCGGTTTCGACCACCACGCCAAGCTCGCCGATCGGCCATCCGGTGCCCGCAGCGCGCAGCGCGTCCTGCGGTGCGACCGGATCGCCGAAATCGGGCGCTTCGGCCGGTTCGCCCCGGCCCTGCCAATCGCCGAACCATTTCTCGACGAAGCCGGCAAGGACCATCGGATCGGCATCGCCGGCCACCACGATGACTGTGTTGTCAGGGTGATACCACCTGCGATGAAACTCGGAGACAAGTTCGCCATTGGCGCCTCTGAGCGTCTCGACCGTGCCGATCGGGCTCCTTGAGGCGAGCCTTTGCCCGGCAAACAGCGTCTGCCGCGAGAAATTGGCGACGCGCTCACCCGCGCCGCCGCGCTCGCGCTTTTCGGCGAGCACGATCGGCAGTTCGGCAGCGACATTGGCATCGCTGAGGACCGGCTCGCGGATCATCCCCGAGATGTATTTGAACCCCTCCTCGAGCTTGGCGCGGTCGGCATTGGGGAGATCGATCTTGAACGCGGTGTGCGTCGGGCTGGTCTCGGCGTTGGCATCGGCACCGAAGGTCGCGCCCAGGCGCTGCCAGGTCGCGATCGCCTCGCCGGGCTTGAGATACTTGCTCTCGCGAAACAGGAGATGCTCGAGCAGGTGGGCATAGCCTTGCTCGTGGTCGCGCTCGTGCAGCGAGCCCGCATCGACCCGCACCCGGATCGAGACCTGGCCGGGCGGCACCCCGTTGCGCCGCACTGCATAGCGCAGGCCGTTGTCCATTTCACCAAACAGCCACTCGTCATCGACCGGCACATCGCTGCCGCGATAGAGCCACGGCACTTCGCCGCCTGTCTGCAGCGCACGCGGGTCCGGCACCTCGATCTCGGGCGGCGCGGGTGAAACCGCGACGACCGGCGAGGTCTCCTGAGCGATGGCCGGAAGCGCAAACGCGAGCGGCGCTGCGAAAAGAACAAGGGCGCTGGTAGCCCGCGCAAGTAATGTCATGGGACGGCATATAAGACGCAAAGGGCTGAAGGGATAGTGAATGCGCGCAGGAATCGAAGGGTTGCGCTGGCCGCTCCGAGCGCGCTCGCCCATCGCGCATTTTTGCAACTGCGTGCGCCATCTGCCGCTTGCCCCGCGCCGCGGCGCACCCTATTTCACAAGCCATGTTCATCGAAACCGAAACCACGCCCAACCCCGCCAGCCTCAAATTCCTGCCCGGTCGCACCGTGATGGTCAGCGGGACGCGCGAATTCGCCTCGCCCGAAGCCGCCGAGGCGAGCCCGCTGGCACAAGCGATCTTCGATACCGGCGAAGTCGTGAATGTCTTTTTCGGCAGCGATTTTGTCTCGGTGACGGCGGCGCCCGGGGCCGATTGGAGCGCGCTCAGGCCGCAGGTGGTGGCGATCCTGCTCGATCATTTCGTCAGCGAGGCGCCGCTGTTTGCCGGCGGCAGCGCGGCTGGCTTTGCGGTCCCCGAAGAAGCGGCGGTGATGGCGGTCGAGGACCGCGAGGAAGATGCCGAAATCATCGCCTCGATCAACGAATTGCTCGAAACGCGGGTGCGCCCCGCAGTCGCCGGCGACGGCGGCGATATCGCCTATCGCGGCTTTCGCGACGGGGTCGTCTATCTCACCCTGCAGGGCGCGTGCTCGGGCTGCCCTTCGAGCACGGCAACGCTCAAGCACGGGATCGAGGGGCTGTTGAAACATTACGTTCCCGAGGTCGTTGAAGTGCGAGCCGCCTAGGAATCCGCGAACCCGGGGAGTTCAATGCCTCAGCAATTTCACGACACCGTCCTTGCGGACGATGCCCTCGCGCAGCTTTTCAACGAGGCGCGCACCTACAATGGGTGGCTCGACAAGCCGGTGAGCGACGAACAGCTCCGCGCGATCTGGGATCTTGCGAAGATGGCCCCGACATCGGCCAACATGCAGCCGGTGCGGATCGTGTGGGCGAAGAGCGCAGAGGCGAAGGACAAGCTTGCCGATTGCGCGATGGCCGGCAACCAGGACAAGATCCGCAGCGCCCCTGTCACCGCAATCGTCGGCTACGATATCGACTTTCACGAGGAATTGCCCTGGCTGTTCCCGCACACCGATGCCAAGAGCTGGTTCGAGGGCGACGAGGAGGGCCGCCGCGAGGGCGCGTTTCGCAATTCCTCGCTGCAGGGGGCGTACCTGATCATGGCGGCGCGCGCGCTCGGGCTCGATTGCGGGCCGATGTCGGGCTTCGATGCCGATAAGGTCAACGCCGCCTTTTTCGCTGACAATCCGCGCCACCGCGTCAATTTTCTGTGCTCGATCGGCTATGGCGATCCCGCCAGTATTTTCGATCGCTCGCCGAGGCCCGATTTCGACCGGTTCAATCGCCTCATCTGACTTGCGCCTCGGGCTGCAGTCTGACTTGCGGCCGCGCGCGCGCTGATGCAGGGGATCGGTCATGCGCATTCTCGCAATCGAAACCGCCAGCGAGGCCTGCTCGGTCGCCCTGTTCGAATCAGGGTTCGACGCAGGGTTCGACGCAGGGCTCGATAGTGGCGGGCTCATCGCGCGCGACCATCGCATCCTCGGGCGCGGACATGCCGAGGCGCTGATCCCGATGATCGCCGGCCTGCCGGACAAGGGCCGGTCGAGCCGCATCCTCGTCTCGCTCGGGCCGGGCAGCTTCACCGGGGTTCGCATCGGCCTTGCCAGCGCCCGCGCGCTCGGCGTCGCCTGGCAGGCCGAAGTGCTGGGCTATCCCACGCTCGCGCTGGTCGCCGCGATGGCGCAGGCGCAGCATCCGGGCGAGGCGGTCACGGTCAGCATGAAGGGCGGCCACGGGCAATGGTTTGTCCAGAGCTTTGACGGCGCGGGCAGAGCGCACGGCGATGCGGCGAGCCTCGCGCCCCAAGCGGCCGTGAAGGCCAATCGCGCCGCGCTGATCGCGGGTTCGAGCGCCGAGGCTTTTGTCGATCAAGCTGGCGAAGCGCTCGAGGCGCTGGCGCTGCTGCCCGATGCCGCGCAGATCGGCCTGCTTGACGATAGCCACTTCACCGCGCAGCTCAGCCCGATCTACGGCCGTCTGCCCGATGCCACACCGCAGACACCCGCGCGCCCGGGCCCGGCACCAGATGACGAGGCCTGCCTTGCGTGAGGCACCGCTCAGCCGCGGCGCCTTGCTGATCGAACCCATCATGGAAGTGATGGAGGCCGCATTCGATCCGAACTATGGCGAGGCCTGGAACCGGCGCCAGGTGCGCGATGCGCTGCTGATGCCGAGCACGCATGCGCTCATCCTCACGCCTGCGGGAACCCCGCTCGACGAGCGCGCCCCGGCGGATCTGCGCGCGCTGCCGCCGGCGGGGTTCGTCCTTTCGCGCTATGCAGCCGGGGAAGAGGAATTGCTGCTGATCGCGGTCAGCCCGCGGCACCGCATGCGCGGGCTCGGCGAGGCGCTCATGCACCAGCTCCTTGAGGCCGCCCGCGCCCGGGGCGCTGCGCGGATGATCCTCGAAATGCGCCGCGGCAATCCCGCAATCCATCTTTATCGCAAGCTGGGCTTCGAGCCGATCGGCGAACGGCCCAAATATTATCGCGGAGCCGACGGCAGCCTGATTGACGCCATTACTTTTGGACGTCCAATCTAGATTACCTCCTGCAATCCCTAGCCTGGTTCACCATTGTTGATGAACCGTCCGTCGGCTTGCATTGGCGAAAATACTGGGCCATGAGGTACGAATCGGTTAAAAAGCCGACAAAAAGCATAACTCACGAGGAACTCATGCAGGACTTGGAAATGGAAATGAAGGAAACGCTGATCGCGCTCACCAGCGATATCGTCGCAGCCCATGTCAGCAACAACGATGTCAGCGTTGACGACGTGCCCAGCCTGATCACCAAAGTATACGGCGCGCTGTCGAACCTAGGCGAGCAACCCGTGCTCACCGAAGAACGGCCCGAACCCGCCGTTTCGATCCGTGCTTCGGTCAAGCCCGATTACATCGTTTGTCTTGAAGACGGCAAGAAGCTCAAGATGCTCAAGCGCTATCTCCGGACAAATTTCAACATGACGCCGGAAGAATACCGCGCGCGTTGGAACCTTCCTTCGGATTACCCGATGGTAGCGCCCAACTATGCCGAAAAGCGCCGTGATCTGGCGAAGAAGATCGGGCTCGGCCGCAGACCTGGCGCCGCTGCCGCCCCGCGCGGACGACGCAAGACCAGCTGACGCCGGGCCGCCGGCACCCTGGCGGCGCCCGTCCGAAACCACGCTCGCCTTCGATCGCGCTGGCGGGAGATCCGCGGGCGCTTCTGGGCGCCGCCCCACCGCGCCGGCCGTTTGGGCAATCCGCCCGGCTTGGCCGTGCTGCGCATCGGCCAGGCGCTTCGGGCGAGCCAATCGAGCGCGCGTGCCTTCACAACTTGAGCAGGACGCGCGCGAGGGGTAAGTGAGGGTTGAAACGTCAAATGGCGGCGACTTGAATGCGGCGCACTTGCCCGGATTGATGCCAGAAGGAGTGTTGCGTGACCCGCAAGATCGATCTCGAAACCCTGTGCGCTGAAAAAGGCTTGCGCATCACCGAGCAGCGCCGCGTCATCGCCAAGGTCCTGTCCGACAGCGAGGATCACCCCGATGTCGAACTGCTCCATGCCCGCGCCTCTGCGGTCGATCCCAAGATCTCGATCGCGACGGTCTATCGGACGGTGCGCTTGTTCGAGGAAGCGGGCATCCTTGATCGTCACGATTTCGGCGATGGTCGCTCGCGCTACGAGCCGGTGCCCGAGGCGCATCACGATCACCTGATCGATGTCGAGACCGGCAAGGTGGTCGAATTCGTCGATCCGGAAGTCGAATCGCTTCAGCGCCAGATCGCCGAGAAGCTCGGCTATCGCCTGGTCGATCACCGGATGGAGCTTTATGGCGTGCGGCTCTCGCGCGAAGAGAAGTAGGCCGGCTTGAGCGTTCGCGAGGAGCATGCAGCGACGGCGATGAACCCGTCAGCGCCCCCGGATGCCGCGCCGACCAGCAAGCGCGAGGCACGGGCATGGGAAGAACGCGTGCGCGCCGCGCGCGGCGATAAGACGGCGATCTCGGCTGCGGGCTGGTTCCGCATCACGCTGCGCGCCGCGGGGCTCGGCTTGCTGATGCTCGTGTTCGTGCCGCTGCATTATCTCTACCGCATCTTCGCATATGGCTCGCCCTTCCCGATGCTGTTCCTGCGCTATGCCGGAAGGGTGTGCGGGGCGCGGGTCGAACCCGTGGGCACGCACTTGAAGCGCGATGTCTTCTTCATCGCCAACCACATCTCGTGGATCGACATCCTCGCGATCGCGGGCGCCAGCGGGACCGCATTCGTTGCCAAGGCCGAGCTGATGAGGTCGCCGCTGGTCGGCTGGCTCGCCTCGCTCAACCGGACGGTGTTCGTCAAGCGCGAGCATCGCATGGGGGTCGCCGAGCAGATCAACGCCTTGAAGGAAGCGCTCGCGGACAACTGGTCGGTCACGGTTTTTCCCGAAGGCACCACCACCGACGGGCAATCGCTGCTGCCGTTCAAGACCAGCATGCTCTCGGTGCTCGAGCCGCCGCCGCCCGGCGTGCTCGTGCAACCGGTGCTGCTGGACTATGCCGAGGTCGCCGAATGGATCGGCTGGATCGGCGAGGAAGGTGGGCTCAACAACGCCAAGCGCGTGCTCGCCCGGCCAGGTTCGTTCAAGCTGCGTGTGCACTTTCTCGAGCCGTTCAGCCCGGCCGATTTCCGCGGGCGCAAGGCGATCAGCGCGGAAGCTCGCCGGCGGATCGAGGAAGCCTTGTGCGAGACGCTGGGCAAGCCGCTGCGCCACTTCAGCCACGATGTCGCCCCGGTGCGCTATGCCGCACCGCGCAGTCCGATACCCGACGAGCTGTTCGGCGGCGAGTAAGCCCCCAGGGCAAGCCGCTCTCTCAGAGCCCGCCCCTCATAGCCCCGCGCGCACCAGCCAATCGTGGAAGATGCGCACCGGCCGGCTTTCGAGCGCGGTCGGCTTGCAGACGAACCAGTAGGAATAGGGGCTCTGGACCTCGACCCCGGGCAAGTTGGTCAGGCGATTGTCGGCCGCGCGGCGCAGATGGTCATCGTGCATGATCGCGATGCCCAGCCCTTGCGCTGCGGCCTCGAGCATGAGCTGCCCGCTGTCGTAATGATCGATCGCAGCCGGCGACACGTCTTCGAGCTGGTTGGCCTTTTTCCATGCAACGAAGCTTTCGGGCAGTTCGTTGTGGATGAGGAAGGTCTGCTTGGCGAGGCTCTCGCACGTCACCTCCTCGCCGATCGCACGCGCCACTTCCTTCGCGCAGATCGCGTGGACCAGGTTGTGATCGAGCCGCACCGCGTGGAGCCCCGTGGCGGGCCCGCGCGAGAGAATGATCGCTGCATCCAAGGTATCGCCGACCCGGTCCTCGAGATGGGGGGCGGTGTCGATATCGATGTGGAGCAGCGGGTGGCGCTTGCGCAATTCGCCCAGGCGCGGGAACAGGCGCTGGCTGCCGAACATCGGCAGCACGCCGAGCCGCAGGCGCAGCACCGCAATGTTGTCCGACTGGCTCTCGACCGCGCGGGCGAGCGATTCGAGGTGCGGGTTGACCGCCTCGTAGAACGCCTGCCCCTCGTCGGTCAGCTGCATCGACTGGCGCGCTCTGGTGAACAGCTTCTTGCCGACGAACTCCTCCAGATTGGAGATCCTGCGCGAGAGCGCAGACGGGCTGAGCCCGATCTCCTCGGCGGCGGCCCGCGCTGAACCCAGGCGCACCGTGCGCATGAACGCTTCGAGCGCGCGCAGCGGTGGCAAACGACGTGAAACCATCCCGATCTCCTTGCTTCGCCAAGAGATACTCGCGGCGCGCAAGTTGGATGCAAAAAATCGAAGGTGTTTTCTGATCGCGGCGACAAAGGTGCGTTTATTGCAACTCACTCGCAACTTCGGCGGTCGCCGGAGCGTGCAGCCGCAGGCGCTTCACATGGGTTTCATCACCAGCCGTCACCTCAATGCGCCAGCCGCTGGGATGTTCCAGCACCGTGCCCACTGCGGGCACAGCCTCGGCCAGCACGAACGCGAGCCCCCCCAGCGTATCGACCGCTTCCTCGACCTCGGCGAGCCGCGGATCGACCGTGTCTGCCACGTCGCGCAGCTCGGCGCGGGCGTCGCAATCCCACATCCCCTCGCCGATCGGCACGATCAACTCCTCGGGCAGCTCGTCATGCTCGTCCTCGATCTCGCCGACGATCTCCTCGACCAGATCCTCGATCGTGATCAGCCCGTCGGTGCCCGAGAACTCGTCGAGCACGATCGCCAGGTGCACCCGGCGCGCGCGCATGTCCGCCAGCACATCGAGCGCGCCGCGCGTCTGCGGCACGTAGAGCGGCTGGCGCATCAGCACCGTCCAGTCACGCGGGGGTGGCTTCGCTTCGGCAAGGAACGCGAATATGTCCTTGATGTGGATCATCCCGATCACATCGTCGAGCGTCTCGCGGTAAACCGGCATGCGCGAGTGGCCGTGTTCGGAGAATTGCGCCACCAGCTCCTCCCAGCTGATCGAGGCCTCGACCGCTACGATCTCTCCGCGCGGGACGGCGACATCGTCGGCATCGTGTTCGGAGAAGTGCAGCAGGTTGCGCAGCATCTGCCGCTCGACCGGCGAGAGGTCGCCATTGGTGCCTGCGAGCTTGTCGCGCGGGTCAGTGCCGTTTTCGCCCTCGTGCTCGTCGATCGCCTCTTCGAGCTGGGCACGCAGCGATCGATCACCGTCGCCGCCACCGACCATCTTCTTCAAGGCGAGCCCCAGATTGCTCCAGAGCCCGCTCGTACTCTCCGCGTCTCCCGCGGTTGATCCTGGTTCGGGCATAGTGGCCCCTGAGGGTGCTCCTCTCATGTGATGCCCTCATATGGGTCACGAATGCCCAGCTTTGCAAGTACCGCAATCTCCAAAGCCTCCATTGCATCGGCCTCGGCATCGCTGGTCTCGTGATCATGGCCGGCGAGATGGAGCAAGCCGTGGACGATCAGGTGCGCGGCGTGGTCGGCGAGGCTTGCGCCTTTGGCCGCAGCCTCGCGCGCGCAGGTTCCGTATGCCAGCGCGATGTCGCCGAGCATCACCGGCGGCCCCGCGAGTTCAAGGCCAAGCAGTTCGCCGCGCTCGAGCATCGGGAAGCTGAGCACGTTGGTGGGCTTGTCACGCCCGCGCCACTCGCGGTTGAGCTCGTGGAC
>DAITMG010000039.1:0-25212 GCA_036835265.1 Erythrobacter sp.
TGAGGTTGTAGACGTTGTCCGCGCCCTCATCGGCTGGGTTCTCGAAGTCGGGCGCGGCATTGAACGTCAGTGCGCCGCTGATCGGATCGATCGTAAACAGTTCGGCGTCGGTTCCGCCAATCGAGAAGGTCACCGTGTCGCCGATGTCGGGATCCTCGGCGGTCGCGGTCAGGACCTCGGTCTGGTTTTCTTCGACCGTTACGTCGGCATCGCTGGTGATCGCGGGCGCTTCGTTAACGTCGGTCACCGTGATCGCGACCGCCTCGCTGTCTTCGAAGAAGCTGGCGCTTGCAGTGACGATAACGTCGTAGACGTTGTCCATGCCATCATCGAGCGGGTTTTCGAAGTCGGGCGCGGTGTTGAACGTCAACACGCCCGTCGTCGGATCGATGGTAAAGAACCCGGCATCAGTTCCGCCGAGCGAGAATGTGGCAGCGCCTCGAACGGGACCGCTGAACGAGGCCGTCAACACCTCGGTCTGGTTTTCCGCGACCTCAGCGGTTTCGGGTACAACGAGTTCCGTCGGAGGAGGCGGCGGGGGTGGCGGCGGCCCCGGAGGAGGAGGAGGCGGCGGAGGAGGAGGAGGCGGCGGCGGCGGCGGCGCGGGAGGCGGCGGAGGAGGAGGAGGCGGAGCAGGAGGAGGCGGCGGAGGAGGAGGAGGCGCAGGGGGCACAGGCGTGTCGCCGCCATGCAGCGGCACGGGTTCGCCGATCTCCACCGCCTGATCGCCGATGAACACGGTCTGCGTCGCCTCATCGAAGCGCAGATCGAACACTTGGGGTTCACCCGGCCCATCAGGCGAGACAAACGAAAGCTCAATCCCTTCGATGCCGACCGGGATAGTCGCTGTCAGCCCGCTGCCATCGGAAAGCACAATGCTGAGCACGATGCTCGAGCCCGAGCGGGTCACGGTGAAATCGCTTGGCGAGCCGACTATGACGATCCGGTCCAGTCCCTCGTTGAACGAGGGGTCGAAGGTCACCGAGAGGCTGCCCAGTTCGGAAGGGGCGAGCGTCACCGTCTCGCTGGAGTCGGGCGAGCCGACTATGGTGAAGTTGCCAGCCACCAGAGCGGCCTGAGAACCAGGCGCGAGAATCAGCATGTCCATCATGAGAGCTCCCGAAGAATTTCAACCGAACTTGGGAAAAACCGCTCCGCACCTGCGGCAGGAATGTTTCAGAATTAGGAATTATTCCTGAGACAAATGTGAGAGTGATCGCCACACTTTCTGTCTCGGTAGGGTTTCCCTTGGGTGTGTGGTTCTGATTCAAACTTCCCGCTGGATCCAGGCGGAACGATGCTCGGGAAGGGCGCTCAAAGTTGGGGCCACCAAGCGCTCGATCTCAGTGCGGCTCATCATCTTTCGCCGGCACCTAATCGGCACACACAGCCGTATTGATCGTGGGCAAGGCTTAGCCCTTGTCGCCCTCCAAAGGCACTTACGCACTGCGTTCGATTTCGGCCACAAGTGCCTCGGCGGAACCGAAGGCGAGCGTCCAACCGAGCATTCCGTGGCCCACATTCACGTACAGCCCTTCTTCCTGAACGCGGCCAATCGCGGGAAGGCTGCTCGGCGTCGCGGGTCGAGCGCCGGCGACGAGCATATCCGGCGCTATGCCGATCTGCTGGCAGCGCAGCGCGAATTGTCGGACAAACTAACCAACAATTCCGCACCCGTTGGAAGACCGAAGGCAATCGCCACTGAGGTCGCGGAGCAAACTGGCTTGAGCAGTCGAACTTTCCGCCGCGCCCTCAACCCCAAACCCGCGCCCGAGCCTGAGCACGCCAAACAAATCTACGAAACACTCATGCAAGCATGCAGAAGCTAATTGAGCAGTTCATTCTAAGTGAATGCAAGAAGTGGGAGCAGGAGTTCCCGGACAAGTTTCTTGATATGCTGTACAGGCTGTATGGGCTTGGGCGCCACAATCCCGATAGCACCAAGACCCCTCGCTTCTTCGGTAAATTCATCCGCAAATTCATCTACGCCCCACTCGCGTACAGTAAGGGCGCGATCCTCGAAGAGCTCGATAAGAAAAACCCGGTCGTTTATGCGGGAGGTGGAAGACGCTACAAGATGTTTCAGTTCCTCTCGGACGAGATTGGGACACCTGCACTTCGGCAGCATCTCTGGCAGGTTATCGGCATCGGCAAAGTCTCGGCCAATGCGAAGCAATTCGAACGGAACTTCTATCGGGCGTTCCCAGAAGCTCAGCCGATCGGACATCAGCCTGAGCTGTTATACTACGAATTTTAGTTGGGCTTGGATTGGCTCCTGAGCCGGCTTGTTATCGGCGCTCCATTCCAACGGCCGTCGTTTCCCATGACGCATCCATGTTGCATCGAACCGCCGCGAAGCGATGCAAAACCGCGCAAATCCGCGATAAACGGTGCGAAGCGGCATGAACGCTCCGATGGCGCCTTTTCCCGGCTGGGCCGCCGAACAAACCACTGATCTAGCTTGGAAAAATCTGGATGCCCCGTGAGGATTCGAACCTCAATTGACGGAGTCAGAGTCCGTAGTCTTACCATTAGACGACGGGGCATCACGCGAGCATCGGAGGAGCTGGATCGTGGCCGCACTCGCCCTGCAGCACGCCACGCTCGCGGACCGCGCACTTAGATAGGCATGCCCATAAGGTCAAGTCCGGCGCGCCGCAGCGGCGGTTCGTGGCGCGCATTCGCTTGCTTGCGCTTACGTCCTCCTTAAGTTAACATTTGTGACAGGTGCCCGCGGGATGTCTTCGCGGGTGAAATGGAAGATACCAGTTATGGCGGAGACCTTTCCGCCGGACGAGAACAGGAGAGCTGGAACCAGAGGGAGCGGCAAGTCCGGCAAGGTAGCCGATTTTCGCTACATACGCTCCTCCCAGCCAAAGGACGAAAGCGCAGATTATTGCCACAGCGCACAATTGTGCGGATCTTGCGCGTCCGAGGCGTCAATCGACGCAAGACGGGCAATCACGGGCGCAAAGCGTGGTGAAGGTCAACGCAGCGAAAAGCAGTCCGACGGGAGACCCAATCGCGGCGCGCAGCGATGCGACTGCGCGCAAGGCAAGTCCGTCAAGCCCACCGACCAGCCCCCGCCGCGCGAGGCCGTCGATGGCAAGAACCCGCCGGGCCGGGCCCGGCCGATCGCAACCGGTCCGGGCACGCGTTCGGGCGAAGCCTATGCCGCGCTCGATCTCGGCACGAACAATTGCCGTCTGTTGATTGCGCGTCCGACCGGCGAGCGTGATTTCACCGTAATCGATGCGTTCAGCCGCGTGGTGAAGCTGGGCGAGGATCTCGCCGTCACCGGGCGGCTGTCGCAAGAAGCGATGGACCGCGCGCTCGGCGCGCTCTCGGTCTGCGCTGAAAAGCTGCGGCGGCGCAATGTCCGGCTGGCGAGGTCGGTCGCGACCGAAGCGTGCCGCCGTGCTACCAACGGCGCTGCCTTTATCGAACGCGTCCGGCACGAGACCGGCATCGCGCTCGATATCATCAGCGCCGAGGAAGAGGCGCGCCTTGCGGTGCTGGGCTGTCACATCCTGCTCGAGGAAGGCGATGGCCCGGCGATCATCTTCGATATCGGCGGCGGATCGACCGAGCTGGTCCTGCTCGAGCCGGCGGGCCGGTCGGGGGGCCAGGTTCCGCGGATCGCCGATTGGCAGAGCGTGCCGTGGGGCGTTGTCTCGCTGACCGATACGGTCGAGGCCGAACGTCGCCACGGCCAGCCGCGCGCCGCCCGGCTGGATCGCTATGCCCGGATGCGCACGCTGGTGACCGAGAGCTTCGCACCGTTTGCCAAGCGCATCGCCAACGCCTCGCGCGCCGACAACATTCGCCTGCTGGGCACCAGCGGCACCGTCACGACGCTGGCGAGCCTCCATCTCGAATTGCCGCATTATGATCGCAAGGCGGTCGACGGGCTGATCGTACCCGCCGCGGCGATGCGCGCGATCAGCAAGGAACTTTCGGGGATGTCGCCGGCCGAGCGCAGCGAGTTGCCCTGCATCGGCAACGATCGCGCCGATCTTGTGGTCGCGGGCTGCGCCATCCTCGAGACGATCCTCGACCTGTGGCCCGCCGGGCGCCTCGGGGTGGCCGATCGCGGCATCCGCGAGGGCATCTTGCGCAGCCTCATGGCGGCCGAGCGGCAGAGCGAGGCGGCTTTGCGGGCGCTGCGCGAAGCGCGGCACACCAAGGGCGGCTGAGCAGGGCGATGACGCGTTCAGGCCGCGACCCCGATCGCCGGGTCAAGACCGCGAAGGGGCGCACCGCCTCCTCGACTCGCTGGCTCGAGCGGCAGCTCAACGATCCGTATGTACGGGCCGCGAAAGCCGAGGGCTATCGCAGCCGCGCTGCCTACAAGCTGATCGAACTCGATGAGCGCTTCGGTCTCATCAAGGGCAGCAAACGGGTGCTTGACCTCGGGATTGCGCCGGGCGGCTGGAGCCAGGTCGTGCGGGCGAAGGCGCCCGGCGCGAAGGTGGTCGGGATCGACCTGTTGCCGACCGAACCGATCGAGGGCGTCGCGATCTTCGAGATGGATTTCCTCGCCGAGGAAGCCCCGCGTGCGCTCGAGGAGGCGCTCGGCGGCCGGCCCGATCTGGTGCTCTCCGACATGGCCGCCAACACCGTCGGCCACAAGCAGACCGATCACTTGCGCACGATGGGGCTGGTCGAGGCGGCGGCGTGGTTTGCCTGCGAGACGCTCGAGGAAGGCGGGGCGTTCGTCGCCAAGGTGCTGGCGGGCGGGACCGACAGCGAGCTCCTCGCGATGCTCAAGCAGCATTTTTCGCAGGTTAAACACGCCAAACCGCCGGCGAGCCGCAAGGGCTCATCGGAATGGTATGTGGTCGCTCAGGGGTTCAAGCGGCGGACCTCCTAGCGGCCGCGCCAAATCGCGAGATTACTCGGCGCCCGCTTCGTCACCTGCCGCTGCTTCGGGAGCGGCTTCAGCCGCTTCAGTACCAGCTTCAGCGTCAGCGGCTTCCTCGCCCTCTGCACCTTCCGCGGCTTCCGCACTTTCATCGGGCGCGGCGGTGAACTCGGGCACCGGCAGGTTCGAGCCGAACGTGTTCATGTAAAGCGCGACGGCTGCTCGGTCCTCGATTTTGGAAAGGCCGGCAAAGCTCATCTTGGTCCCCTCGATATAGCCCTTGGGGTTTGCGAGCCAGTCGTCCATCTCTTCCCAGCCCCACTGGCCGGGGAAGGCTGCCATCGAAGACGAATAGGAATAGCCGGCCTTGGCCGCGATGTCCGCTCCCATGATCGCATGGAGATTGGGGCCGACGCCGTTCGCGCCGCCCGCCTCGATCGAGTGGCAGGCCGAGCACTTGGCGAAGACCTTTTCGCCGGCCGCCGCATCGACGCCTTCCATGTTGAGAGCCTCGGCAATCGTCATCTCGGCGACGGGCCCGCCTTCCTCGACCACGCCTTCGATCACGTAGCCAAGCTGTTCGGGCCGCTGGGGATCGTTGCCGTGGAAATACTTTCCCGACACGATCGAGAGGCCCAGTCCGAGGCCCGCCGCAAACAGGACCCAGCCCGCTGCGGTGTTGAACAGATCGCCACCGGTCTGATGGTCTCCCGCAGGCGCTTTGGGCGCTGCGTCCGTTGTGTTTTGTGTCGTCATCCCGGGCGTCCCTTAGTCATGGACCCTGTGGGGCGCAAGCGCGAAGGCATCATCATTTGGTGCAATTGCAGCAAGCGCTCTTGCCGGGCATGATACCCGGCTCTAGCAGCATGAGGATGCAAGTCTTTCCAGAGCCTGCGCGGGCGATCGCCAATGCCATGCGCGCTGCCGCCACTGACGATCCGGCGCGCGCGATCGCCTGGCAGGGATCGCCCGGCGCCAATTCGCACCGTGCCGCGACCGAGGCGCGGCCCGATGCCCTGCCGCTGCCCTGTTTCAGCTTCGAGGACGCGCTTGATGCGGTGCGTGAGGGGCGCGCAGGGCAGGCGATCATCCCGATTGAGAATTCGCAGCACGGACGGGTCGCCGATATCCATTTCCTGCTGCCCGAAAGCGGCCTCCACATCGTCGGCGAATATTTCATGCCGATCCACCATGCACTGATGGGAGTGACCGAAGGCCCGTTCGAGGCGGTCTACAGCCACCCGCAGGCGCTCGGGCAATCGCGGCATTTCCTGCGCGAGCGCGGCCTCGTGCCGCTGAGCTATGTCGATACCGCGGGCGCGGCCGCCTTCGTCGCCGAGCGCGGCGATCCGACGCTCGCCGCGATCGCCCCGGCGATCGCCGCCGAGCTTTATGGCTTGAAGATCGCGGCGCACAATGTCGAGGATGCAGCCGACAACATGACCCGGTTCGTCATCCTCGCGCGCGATCCGGTCGAACCGGGCGCGCTCGCGGGCAAGCCGACGATCACGACCTTCATCTTCGAGGTCAAGAACATCCCCGCGGCGCTTTACAAGGCGATGGGCGGATTTGCGACCAACGGCATCAACATGACCAAGCTCGAAAGCTACCAGGAGGGCACGAGCTTTGCCGCAACGCAGTTCTACGCCGATATCATCGGGGCGCCGGGTGATCCGTTCGTTGATCGCGCGCTCGAGGAATGTGCGTTTCATTCCAAGGAATTGCGCATCCTGGGCACCTACGCGCAAGCCCGTGTCCGGGGCGAAGCCCTCGCGCCCGCGCGGCGCGCCGCGACGCCCTGAAGCGCCGCGATCGCAGGCGTCGGTCGCGAGCCGCTTGAAATGCGGGCGAAGCTCGGCAAAGGCTTGGCGCAAGGCACGTGAGGACAAGGGATCGAGGCCAGTGAACACGGATCGGCGCAAGCTCCTCAAGGCGGGCCTCAAACTGGGCGCAGGCGCGGCGGTGCTTGGCGCAGCGAGCGGTTGCATCCCGCCCGACCAGAGCCCGATCGGGCGCCTCGTTGCCCGGCTGCGGATCATTGAAAGCCTCGCCGATGGCACACTGGGCGTGCATTTCCACAATACCGGCACAGGGCTTGGCGTGGGCCTCAATTCCGATCGCCGCTTTGGTCATTGCTCGTCGTTCAAGCTGAGCCTCGCGGCCAAGGTGCTCGCGGAGGATGCGCGCGGGCTGATCGATGCCGACCGGCGCGTCTTCTGGACAAGGGATGAGCTCATGTTCGTCTCGCCCTTCACCGAACAGCGGCTCGAGGAAGGGGCGACCTTGCGCGAACTGGCCGAGTTCACGCAGAAATATTCCGACAACACCGCCGCCAATGTCCTCCTGCGCGAGTTCGGCGGGCCGCCCGCGCTGACCGGCTTCTGGCGCACGATCGGCGACGAGGTGAGCCGGCTCGATCGCACCGAGCCTGCCTTGAACAACGTGCCCATAACCGAGGTGCGCGACACGACCACGCCCGCTGCAATGGCGCGCACGGTAGCCCGGCTGCTCTATGGCGATGTCATGCCCGCCGAAGAGCGCGCGACCTTGCGTCAATGGATGATCGACACGACCACGGGCGTGCGCCGGGTGCGCGCAGGGCTGCCGCCCGAATGGCCAGCCGGCGACAAGACCGGAACTTCGCTGTGGCCGGGCATGGGCAGCCTTTATGTCGATATCGGCTTCGTCGAGCCCGAGGGCCGCGAGCCCATCACCTTCGCGACCTATTTCCGCGCGCGCACCCGGCACGAGACGATGGAGCCCGCCGCCGAGGCCGCGCTCGCGCGGGTGGGCGAAGTGCTTGGCGATTTCGGCGAGAAGCCCGGCTTTTTCCCGTTCTGACGGATCCATTCTGACCGGGACGTGCCCGGTTGATCAATGATCGGGCGTTGCGGAAGGCTCGCCGGTATTGTCCGTTCCACCGAAGATGGCGACCTCGTTCAACCCCTCGCTGTTCGCCCGGCCGCGATACATCCCGGTCGTGTTGAAGCTGAAAAAGGTGTAACCCTCGGGCGTTGTCACAATCACGCCGCCATCCCCGCCAAGGTCCTTGACCTCGTTCATCACATCATCGGCAAGCTGCTGTGCGTATTCTTCGGGAAGGCCAAATCCCTCGCGCTCCTGGAAAATCCGCTCGCTGTGAATACGGCTGCAGATCTCGTGCGCCACGCCCACCCTGATGAAATACTCGCCCCAGCCGGTCGCCGACACCGCGCAAGAGCGATTGTCAGCATAAGTGCCAGCACCAATCACCGGGGCATCGCCGA
Source organism: Erythrobacter sp. (assembly GCA_036835265.1). Classification (GTDB taxonomy): domain Bacteria; phylum Pseudomonadota; class Alphaproteobacteria; order Sphingomonadales; family Sphingomonadaceae; genus Erythrobacter. The sequence goes on from DAITMG010000039.1 coordinate 8,131, forward strand.
TCCGGCCCCAGCGCTTGCCGGTCATCCCGCCGGTCGAGGTGCCCGCTGCAAGGTTGCCCTCCATGTCTTGCGCCACCGCGCCCACAGTGCCGAACTTGTGATCGACATCAAGCGCAGACATTTCCTCCGCCTTCATCCGTTCGAGCGATTCGCGCCGCGCAGGAGTGGCGAAATATTCGGGCGGCGTCACTTCGAAGCCTTTCTCGAGGGCGAACTGCTGCGCGCCCGCACCCATCAGGAAGACGTGCGGGCTGTCGGTGCGCACCGTATCGGCGAGGAGGATCGGGTTCTTGATCGTCTTGACGCCCGCGACCGCCCCGGCGCTGCGATCGCGCCCGTCCATGATCGAAGCATCCAGCTCGTTCTCGCCCTCCCAGGTGAACACCGCGCCGCGGCCCGCATTGAACAGCGGTGAATCCTCCATCGGCACGATCGCGGCCTTGACCGCGTCCATCGCGCTGCCGCCCTCGGCAAGGATCTTCGCGCCCGCATCGAGCGCGGCCTGAAGCGCGGCCTCGTATTCGGCTTCCTTTTCGGGCGTTATCTGAGCCCGCTCCATCGTGCCCGCCCCGCCATGGATCGCGATCGACCAGCGCGGCCCTTGGGCCTCGGCCTGTTCCAGTGCCTGTTCCTGCGCCTGTTCCTGCGCTGCAAGCGCTGCTGGCGACAAGCCAATCAGACCGAGGCACAAAAGGGTGAACTTGGCTCGAAGGGCTGTTAGGGTGGTGCGCATATCGGGGACAGGGCCTCGCTGAACTGCAGGAATTTCAAGGAGCAAGGCCCCGCGAGGCCTGGCTCCCGCGGCGGAGCGGCCACGCCACATTTCACCAAGGGGGCTCACAATGCAAATCGGAAATTATCGCTGGGACGGGGAACTCGCCTTGGTGCTCGCCGAGCGCGCGGTCTATGCAGGAGCGATCCTGCTGACGACCTGGGCGCTCGCCAATGCGGCCAAGTGGGCCTTTGCCAAGCTCGTCAACGCGCTTCCCCTGTTCAAGCGCCAAGACGGATCGGGCGAAAGCGTCGGACTTTCGCTGGGCCGGATCGTCTCGCTGCTGATCTGGCTGTTCGGCCTGATCGCGATCCTCCAGGTGCTCGGGCTCGATACGCCGGCCGCGCCCATTAACGCGCTGCTCAACAACGTGATGGACTATATCCCCAATCTGGTCGGCGCGGGGCTGCTGCTGTTCATCGGCCTGATGATCGCAGGCATCGTGCGCGATATCGCGATGACTGCGATGCGCTCGCTCGATCTCGACAAGTGGGCAAACCGGGGCGGCGTCGAGGAGGTGACCGGCAACACGGCGATCTCGAAAACGCTTGGCGCGCTCGTCTATGCGCTGGTCGCGATCCCGGTCGTGATCGGGGCGCTCGGCGTGCTCGAGATTGCCGCAATCTCGGTTCCGGCAACGCGGATGCTCGCGATCGTCCTCTCGGCAATCCCCAACATCATTGCAGCGGGCCTGCTGCTCGCGATCGGCTACCTCATCAGCCGGTTCGTCAAGGGCTTGGTGGAGGAGCTGGTCGCAGGGCTCGGCGTCGACCTGCCGGTGGCAGCGCTCGGCCTGCTGCCGCCGAGCATCAGGGCATCGGCCGCGCTAGCACGGCTGGTGCAGATCGGTATCATCCTGTTCTTCGCGATCGCGGCGACGCGGTTGCTGGGCTTTCCCGAACTGACCTCTATGCTGGATACCATGCTCGAATTGGGCGGGCGCATCCTGTTCGGCGCGGTGGTGATCGGGTTTGGCGTGCTGGTCGCCAATGGATTGGCTAAGCTGGCGGGTGCCGACAGGTTCGCGGGCAAGGCGGTGCGCTATGCGGCGATCGGCCTGTTCGCCTTCATGGGCCTGCAATTCATGGGGGTAGGCGAGACAATCGTGACCATCGCCTTTGGCGCAGCTGTCATCGGCCTTGCGATTGCGGGCGCGCTGGCGTTCGGGCTTGGCGGGCGCGAATGGGCGGCGCGAAAGCTCGAGGAATGGGACCAGCGGGCCGGCTGACGCGGGCGGGCGCTATTGCCAACAGTGCTCGCCGCGCCCGAACGCGGCGATCATGCCTTCGCGCAGCCATTGCCCGAGAAATCCGCCGGCGCGCATGGCAGCCGCTTCAAGCTCGGCCGCAGGCGCATCCTCGCCCGCAAGCATCGCGATGACCTCGCCATAGCTCTTGCCCTGCCGCATGGCTGAAAACGCGCGCGCATTGTCAGCCTCGGCCATCTGGAAAGTCGGCCGTTCGCCCTCGCGCCAGACCAGGCAGCCGCGCGTGGCCCGCTCGAGATCGGCCGCCTTGCCCGCAGCGAGCGCCCGCCAAAGCCCTTCCAGATCGTGGTCGACGATCCGCGCTGCTGCGCGCGGCATCATGGTGAGGGTGAGGCTCATCCATTCGGTATCGCCAAACCCGGCGCTGGCAAGCGCGAACCGGTCCACCCCGAGCGGCTGCTGATCGGGTGCGGTCGCGAGTTCGAGCATGGTCCATTCGAGCCAGGCGAGCTCGGCGGCTTCGGGATTCTCGCGAAAGAACTGTGCGCAGGTCTGCGCAAAGCCTGCTCCCACCGCATCGATCGTCCAGTGCGAGGGCGGGTGTGCGATGACGTGGTTGATCGAGACCTGGCGAAACGCCTCCTCCCCGACATGCGCCGCCGTGCGCTCGAACGTGGCACGCAGCGCGCTCATCAGGGCGCTGCGATAATTGCCGCGATAGACGTGCATCCCGGCGCGCTGGCGCTCGCCCCAGCCGGGCGGCGCGGGCGCACCCTCGTCGAGCAGCGCGCGCATGAAGGCGCTCTGGCGCTCGGCCAATGATTGCGCCGTGCTCATGCGATTGCGGGCGTCCGCAGGCCCTGTGCGATCTTTCGCGCCTCGCCAAGTTCGGCGAGGAGCTCGGACAGTGGCGGAACATGCTCGTCGCGCTCGATCATGGTGGCGACCGGCTGTTCGATCAGCGCCATCGCCTCGCGATAGAGCGCCCACACCGGCTCGATCACCGGGCGATCATGCGTATCGATGATGATCGGGCGCTCGCTGGTCGCGGGATCGTGGCCCGCCAGATGGATCTGGCGCACGCGCTCGAGTGGAAGGCCGTGCAGATAGTCCAGCGGATCGAAGCCGTGGTTCTGGCTCGAGACATAGATGTTGTTGACATCGAGCAGCAGGTGACAGCCGGTGCGCCGCGCCATTTCGCCGAGGAATTCCCATTCGGTCAGCTCGTCTTCGGGGAAGGTGAGATAGCTCGAGGGGTTTTCGAACAGCATCGCGCGCCCGAGCGCCTCCTGCGCTGCATCGATATTGGTGCACACGATGGCGAGCGCCTCGCGGGTCAGCGGCAGCGGGAGGAGATCGTGGCTGTTGTGCGCGCTCGTGCGGGTCCAGCACAGATGGTCCGAAACCCACAGCGGCTCGATCCGCTCGGCGAGCGCGCGCAGGCGCGCAAGGTAAGCGTGGTCTAACCCGTGCGCCGAGCCGATCGATAACGAGACGCCGTGAAGAATGATCGGCATGCGCGCGCGCACCGCCTCGAGCACGCGCAAAGCCCGCCCGCCCTCGACCATGAAGTTTTCCGAGATCACCTCGACGAAATCGACCGGCAGCCTCGCGTCTCCATCGAGGAAATCCTCATGATGTTCGCGCCGCAGGCCAAGGCCAAAGCCGCCGAAGGCGCCAATCGCCGGATGATCGTCTTTCGCCATGATCGCCTTTCTACATCATGCCGTTGCCTGACGACAGTCCGGCCGCATTCGGACAAGGTGCGCAGCTGCACGCGGGGGTCAGGGTAGCAGCTTCAGACCATGGCCCGGATGCGCGGCCGGACTGCCGGGCGACCGCAAGAGCCGCACGAGGAGCTATACGCAGCCGGTCCCGGCGACGTTACAATAGTCCGCGCGCGGGTCGCAGCAGGATCGCGCCGCCGCGAATAGGCCAAAAGGTTTCCGCGCAGCCGCCTGTAACCATCCCCGCAAATGCTGCGAAACCATCAGCAGCACACGCTGACAATGCTGTGCCAAACACCTCCAACGACCATATCGGAAGGATTAACATGAAAGTCGCAACCCTCACCGGCCTCGCCGGTCTCGCGCTCAGCGCCACCGTTGCAGCCGGCCTCGCCACCACCCCGGTCGCTGCCGCCGGCGCCAAGGAAAAGTGCTACGGCGTCAGCCTCGCTGGCAAAAACGATTGCGCCGCCGGTCCGGGCACGAGCTGTGCCGGCACCTCGACCAAGGATTACCAGGGCAACGCCTGGAAATATGTCGAAAAGGGCACCTGCACCGCGATCAAGACCCCCAAGGGCAATGGCTCGCTCAAGCCGGTGAAGCGGTAACGCGCAAACGCATGGCCAGCCCGGATCGGTTGAGGCAAGATCCCGATCCGGGCCCGCCTTTCCCAAGGAGGACAGCATGACCGCACTCATGGATGGCTACCGCAAGCTGACCGGCTTTCTCTCCGGCGCGCTTATCGAGAGCATCGCACAGTTGCTGACGCGCGTGGCGCTGGCCGGGATCTTCTGGCGGTCCTACCAGACCAAGGTCGTCGAGGGCACCTGGCTGGCGATCGACGAAACCCAGTATTTCATCTTCGAGAACGAGTTTGCAGGCCTCCCCCTGCCAACCGAGCTTGCGGTGCCGCTGGCGACCTATGCCGAGTTTCTCTTCCCCATCCTGCTCGTGATCGGGCTGGCCTCGCGCCTTTCGGCGCTGGCGCTGATGGGCATGGCGTTGGTCATCCAGCTGTTCGTCTTCCCGACGATGGATCACTTCCTTGGCTGGGCGATCACGGTGATCGCGCTGGCGCTGTTCATCATCAGCCGCGGGCCGGGGCTGTTCTCGCTCGATGCGCTGCTCGGGCGGATCGCGCCGGGCACGGCGAGCGCTCCTGCCGGCCTGCAGGCCGTCTGAGCGCGATGAGAGCCGGTTGAGGCCACGCGATGGTCGCTGATGAACCCACCCTCGCCCGCCTGATGGCAGCGGCACAGGATGGCGACAAGGCGGCCACCAATGTGCTCCTGTGCGAGGCGGGTTTGTGGCTCGAGCGCTATTTTCGCAGGCGGGTCCCGCCGCATTCGGTCGACGATCTGGTGCAGGACGTGCTCATCGCGTTCTACACCAAGCGCGCCACGTGGGATCCGTCCCGCCCGTTTCTGCCATGGCTCGCCGCGATCGCGCGCTATCGCTGGGTCGATCACCTGCGCCGGGTTTACAAGCACGAGGGGCAGGAACTCATGGATGGGGATGCCGCGCAGGACAGCGAGGAGGACGTCGTGATGGCGCGGGTGAGCCTCGATCGGCTGTTTGCGCTGCTGCCAAAGCGGCAGGCGGAAGCGATCGAACTGGTGAAGATCTCGGGGCTATCGGTCCGCGACGCGGCCGAAAAGACCGGACAGAGCGAAAGTCTCGTCAAGGTGAATATCCATCGCGGCCTCAGGAAACTGGCCGCCCTGGTTGAGGAAGCGAATTGAAATGCAAAAATACGAACCTGGCATGATGAACCGTGACGAGCTGATCGCGGTGCTAAGCGAAGACCTGACGCCGGTCAGGCGCGTTCGCCCACGCGACGGGGCCGCGTTGATCGCCTTTGCGACCGTGGTCGCCGGGCTGGCCTCGATCGCGATTTTCGGGTTCTGGGCGGGCGCGATCAACGGGGCGGCCTCGCCATTCTTCTGGATCAGCAATGGCCTGCTCGGCCTCGCCGGGGCCGCGAGCACGACCGCGCTGGTCGCGAGCGCGGTGCCCAGGGTCGGCGCGCGCAGTTCCGCGCCAGCCTGGAGCACCGCGATGCTCGCAGTTTTGCCGATCGCCGCGATCATCATGCTGATCTCGCTAGAGAGCGGGCACGATCACGCGATAAACATGCAAAATCCGGCGCTCTCGCATTGGGAATGCGCCGTCTTCGGCCTTGCTTCGAGCTCGATTGTCGCGTTCGCCGCGATCCTGTTCCTGCGCCGCGGGGCGCCCGTCTCGCTTGAGCGGGCAGGGTGGCTGGTGGGTCTTGCCAGCGGTTCGCTCGGCGCGTTCGCCTACAACATCACCTGCCCCCTCGACGGGTTCCTGCATGTCGCGATCTGGCATACCTTGCCGGTGTTTGCAGCGGCGGTGTTCTGGCGCTTTGCCGCCCCCCCGCTGATCCGCTGGTGATCGGCCCGTGATCCGCCGATAATATAGGCACGGGCAATGCGATGACTGTCATTGCCCCGTAAGCTGCACGCGATTATAGAGCGCGCATGTCATCAGTTAGACCCTGGCGCGATATCGAACGGCGCAAATGTCGCCAGATCATGGTGGGCAATGTGCCCGTCGGCGGCGATGCCCCGATCACCGTGCAGACCATGACCAACACGCCGACCGAGGATGCAGCGGCAACGCTCGACCAGATCCGGCGCTGCGAGGAGGTCGGCTGCGACATCATCCGGGTCTCGTGCCCGACGCCCGAAGCGACCGCCGCCTTTCGCAAGATCACGAAGGCGGCGCGCATCCCGATCGTCGCCGACATCCACTTCCACTACCAGCGCGCGCTCGAGGCGGCCGATGGCGGGGCGGCGTGCCTGCGGATCAATCCGGGCAATATCGGCTCGTCCAAGAAGGTCGCCGAAGTGGTCCGCGCGGCCAAGGCCAATGGCTGCGCGATCCGCATCGGGGTCAATGCCGGCAGCCTTGAGAAGGACCTGCTCGAGAAATATGGCGAACCCTGCCCCGAGGCGCTGATCGAAAGCGCATTGGATCACATCAAGCTGCTCCAGGATCACGATTTCCACAATTTCAAGGTGGCGGTGAAGGCGTCGGACGTGTTTCTCGCGGTGGCCGCCTATCACGGCCTCGCCGAAGCGGTCGATTGCCCGCTCCATCTGGGTATCACCGAGGCGGGCGGGCTGATCGGCGGAACGGTGAAATCCTCGATCGGCATGGGCTCGTTGCTGTGGGCCGGAATCGGCGACACCATTCGCGTCTCGCTCTCGGCCGAGCCCGAGGAAGAGGTCAAGGTCGGCTACGAGATGCTCAAGGCGCTGGGCCTCAGGACGCGCGGCGTGCGGGTGGTCTCGTGCCCCTCGTGCTCGCGCCAGGGCTTCGACGTGATCCGCACCGTGGAGGCGCTTGAGAAACGCTTGGAACACATCAAGACCCCGATGAGCCTCTCGGTGCTGGGCTGCGTCGTGAATGGCCCGGGCGAGGCGCGCGAGACCGATATCGGGCTGACCGGCGGGGGCAATGGCAAGCACATGGTCTACCTCTCGGGGCTGAAGGACCACACTGTCGACAACGAGGCGATGCTCGATCATATCGTGCGCCTCGTCGAGGAAAAGGCCGCGGCGATCGAGGCGGGCGAGGCGGTCGCCTTTGATCCGCACGCCGCGCCGGCTGAGGCGGCGGAGTAGCGTGAGCGCACAGGCCCCTCGCGGCGCAATGATGGATCGCGCATGATCAAGCCCGTGCTGGCGGGTCTGCTTGCTGCGCTGTTTCTCATCGGCTGCGCAGCGCTCGCGAGAGGCATGGCGCCGGACGATGGCGACCACCATGATTATCCCGAGGCAGAATCCTACGCGGTGAGCGCGGACGCGATGGGCGATGTCGACGCGGCGCTTGCCAGCGCAGGTGAAAGCGGCAAGCGCGTGCTGCTGGTGCTGGGCGCGAACTGGTGCCACGACAGCCGCGCGCTCGCGGGCTGGCTTGCCACCGAGCGCTTCGCCGCGCTCATCGACGCGCGTTACGTGCTCGTCTTCGTCAATGTCGGCATGCCGCAATCGGGCGATGGCCACAATCTGGAGATCGCTCGGCGATTCGGGATCGAGGAACTGCCCGGCACGCCCAATCTCCTTGTGCTGACTGCGGACGGCGAGCCGGTCAACGCCGCCACCGCGACCGCATGGCGCAACGCTGCAAGCCGCGAGGAAGACGCGATCTACGAGGAGCTTGAGCGGCTCGCACGCACGCACGCCTGAGCCGCATCGCCCTCATGCTCCACGTCGTCCACCATGCCGATTACATGGCCCCGCGACCGACCAGCGGGTCGTTCAGGTTCGATAAGTATTATCTCGTCATGGAAGAGCTGCGCAAAACTGCCCGGCTCGGCGGAGCCCCGATCACCGAGCATGCGCCCGAGCCGATGCCGCGCAAATGGCTCGAGGCGGTGCACGATCCGGGCTATGTCGCAGAGGTCTTCGCCGCCAAGGTTCCGCGCGAGAAGGAGCGCCGCATCGGCTTTCCGGTGACGACGCGCATCCGCGACCGCGTGCGCCACACCAATGGCGGGACATGGCTCGCAGCGCGCCTTGCGATGGGGCATGGCTATGCTGCCAACAGCGCCGCGGGCAGCCACCATGCGCTCGCTCACACCGGCGCTGGCTATTGCGTGTTCAACGATCTCGCCGTCGCCGCCAACCGGCTGATCGCGCAAGGGGACGCGCGCCGCATCCTCATCATCGATCTCGACGTCCATCAGGGCGACGGCACCGCCAGCCTGACTGCGTCGCGCGAGGACATCTTCACCCTCTCGCTCCACGCCGAGAAGAATTTCCCGGTCCGCAAGGCACGCTCGAATTGCGACGTGGGTTTGCCCGACGGGTGCGACGATGATGGCTACATGGCCGCGCTAGAGGCGCAACTGCCAGCAATCTATGCCGGGTTCGCGCCCGATTTCGTGTTCTATCAGGCCGGGGTGGACTGCCACGAGCGCGACAAGCTTGGCCGCCTTGCGCTCAGCGACGAGGGGCTGGCGCGGCGCGATGCCTATGTCGTGAGCGAGGCGCGGCGGCGCGGACTGCCGATCGCCTCGGCGCTGGGCGGGGGCTATGGCGATGATCAGCGCGAGGTCGCCGCGCGCCATGCCGCCTCGATGCTGACGATGGCGGCGGTGAATGCCTGCTTCGCCCCTGCTGCCTAGGGCCTAATGCCTAGCGCAGATCGGGGTGGAAGTAGATGTCGATATAATCGGTCAGATAATCGCACCATTCGAAGGTTCGCAGCCGGTAATAGGTGCGATTTTGCGTCACCTCGAAGCGCCAGGGGCCATAGCCCTCGCAGGTGCGGCCCTCATCGGGCGTGTTGAGGATGGAGATCGCGCCGATCATCTCGAAGTGATCGCGCCCGATCCGCGTGATCGTTCCATCGACTTCGAGCGCTTGCTGGTTCTCGCCAAGCTGCTGGCCGAGCAACCGCCAAACACCTGCATCATCGATCTCGGCGCGCACGGTGCCGCGTTCATCCCAGTCGATCCATTGCAGCGTGATCCCCTCCAGATTGCGCAGACGATCGGCATCGCGCTGGCTCTCGATCACCGGCGGGGCGGGCGATTCCACCGGCTCGGGCGCATCCTCGCCGGGTGGGTCGCCGGACTGGGCGTAGGCAGTGGTTGCAGACAGCAAAGCGGCGATCGTCAGCGGGCAGAAGCGCATTGGCAATGTCCTCAGAGGAAGCTACCTCATGCGAGCACGATATAGCCGAGGGGGGCAAAGATGGCACAGGTCAAATCGAGTTTCGAGACCGATTATCTTGTCATCGGCGCAGGCGCGGTGGGGCTCGCCTTTGTCGATACCCTGCTCGACGAAGATCCCGCCTGCCATATCACCATCGTCGACAGGCACGCACGGCCGGGCGGCCACTGGAACGATGCCTATCCCTTCGTCGCGCTACATCAGCCGAGCGCGACCTATGGCGTCAATTCGCTGGAGCTGTGCCCCGACCGGCGCGATCAGACGGGGCACAATGCCGGCATGTTTCCGCTTGCGCCCCACGCCGAGATCCTGAGTTATTACAGCAAGCTGATGCACGATCGGCTGATCCCGAGCGGGCGCGTCACCTATCATCCGCTGAGCGAATATGTCAGCGGCGAGGATGGGGTGCACCGGGTGCGCGGCATCCTCTCGGGTGAGGAGATCAGGTTGCGCACAAGGCGCAAGCTGGTCGACGGCACGTGGTTCCAGACCTCGGTCCCGGCGACCCACACGCCCGGCTTCGCAATTGCCGAGCACACCCGCTTCGCGATCCCGGGCGATCTGCCGTCCTTGTGGAAGGACGCGGGCAACCTGCCCGAGCATTACGTCATCCTGGGCGGCGGCAAGACCGCGATGGATACTGCGGTCTGGCTGCTCGAGGCCGGGGTCGATCCGGCTGCGATCGGCTGGGTGCGCCCGCGCGACAGCTGGATGTTCAACCGCAAGCTGCTCCAGCCAGCCTATCACGCGATCGAGGGGCTGATCCAGTTCCAGACCGACCTCGTCGAAGCGGCGACTGTGTCAGCCACCGGCGACGAGATGTTTGCCGAGCTTGGCCGGCGCGGCACAATGCTGCGGATCGACGAGAGCGTGGTGCCCAAGATGTTCCATTTCGCCGTGATTTCCGAAGGCGAGATCGAGCTGATGCGGCGCATCACGGCGGTCTATCGCCAGGGCCATATCGCGCGGATCGAGCCCGGATGCATGCATTTTGCAAGCGAGAGCGTGGCGCTGCCAGCAAACACGCTGTTCATCGATTGCACCGCGACCGCAGTCCCGTTTGCGACGCGTGGCGATCGGCGTCCCTTTTTCGATGGAACGAGGATCACGCTGCAATTGGTGCAGGTCCCCCTGGTGCCCTACAGCGCTGCGCTCGCCGCCTTCCTCGAGGCCAATTTCGAAACCGACGAGGAGAAGAACGCGCTGTGCCCGCCCGCCCCGCTGACCGACAGCACCGATACCTATCCCTACGCGGTGATGGCCAATCTGATGAGCACCGCGATCCACTCGGCCGATCCCAAGGTCAGCGCGTGGAATGCGCGGAGCCGGCTCCACCCGGTCGGCCCGGCGGTCGCGCGGATGATCAAGGAAGGCGACCCGCGCTTGCACAAGCTCGGCGCGGTCGGCGCCACGATCAAGGCGCACATGCCAGGCGTCGTCAGGCTGGGAATGGCCGCCAAGGCGATCCACGAAAGCGAGGACGCTCGCCGCGTCGCTGCGTAACCTCACCTAAAGTTGCAACGAAGGGGTTCACCTGAGCGCTATCTTGAGTGTATTAGGGAGAGACATGAACCGGCGCGATCTCTTGAAGGGCACTCTGGCAGCGGGCGCGGCCCTGGCCGTGGCAGGCCCAGCGCGGCTTGCCGCAACGGTACCCGCAGCCCCGCTCAAGGGCACGCGGCGCGACCGAACCTTGTTCGAGATAGCTACGCGCGAACTCGCGCGGGCGGGTGATGCGATCTGGAAGCGCGATATCGTCGGGATTGCCGATTACGGGCTCCATTCCGCCGAACGGCGCTTCCATTTTGTCAATCTCGAGCGCGAAGAGATCAACAGCTACCATGTCAGCCACGGCACGGGCTCCGATCCGCAGCATGATGGCTGGCTCAAGCAATTTTCCAATGAGGAAGGGTCGAACGCCTCGAGCCGCGGCGCGTACGTGACCTGGGAATGGTATCAGGGCCGCTATGGCACCTCGGTGCGCTTGGGCGGCCTCGATGCGACCAATGATGCAGCACTGCGGCGTTATATCGTGATGCACCGGGCCGAATATGCCGAGCCCGTGCATCTCGATCGCTGGGGTCGGCTCGGCCGCTCCAACGGGTGCTTCGCGATGGGCGAGGAGCAGTTCCGCATTGCGCTGCTCAACCTTTCGGGTGGGCGCCTGCTGTTTGCCGACAGCCTCGGCCTCAGGGAAGACGGCAGCGTCCAGGCGCGCGCCGATCTCGTCCCGCTCCAGCCCGATCGCCCGAATGCGCTCCAGCGCTATATGCCGGGGACGTTCTAGCCGGGAGAGTATTCCCGCCTGCCGCGATCACACTGCCGCGATCACACTGCCGCGCTCATCCCTCCGCGCGCGGATCATCCTCGATCACGATCACCTCGTCATCGCTCACCCGCGCGCGGTCGGCGACGCGCGGCTTGTCGAGGCTCGCAAGCACGGGGGCATCGCGCTCGTAGATGTCGCGGAAGGTGGTGAGCTGGCCGGCGACATCGCTGCCCATGGTGAAATAGGTGATGTAGGCGGGGATCTCGCGGTTGATCTCGACCTTGGTGTATTCGCCCGAGGTCGCGATTTCGACCGCCTCTTCCTTGGTCGTCGCCTTGCCCAGAATGGCCACCGTCATGGCGAGCTCGAGCGCCCGCTCGGTGCGGATGCAGCCATGCGAGAGCGCGCGGTTCGACTGGTTGAACAGGTCGCGGGCGGGCGTATCGTGGAAGAAGATCGCGTGCGGGTTGGGCATTTCGAGCTTCATCCGGCCCAGCGAATTGGTCGGCCCGGGCTGTTGCACGACACTGATCCAGCCGTTCTCTCCGCGCGTCGCCTTGTAGCCCTTGGCTTTGGCCCAGCCGGGATTGCTCAGCACCCGCTGGCCCAGCCCCTCGCCCTTGACGATCGACTGCGGGACGGTCCAGGTCGGGTTGAACACCACGCCCGAGACCGGCTCGGAGAGCTGCGGCGTCGCGGTGCGGCCGGGCTTGCCGACGATCGTCTTGTAGGTGAAGGTCTTCTCGCCCGCGCGCAGGCGCAGCTGGAATTCGGGCACGTTGGTGATCAGGTGGATCGTGCCGAGATCGCGCGCCAGCCAGCGCCAGCGATCCATGTTGGCCCGGATGAGCTTGCGCTTGGTCTTGTTCTCGGGCGGCGTCTTGGCAAGCTCATCGCGCAGCAGCGCATAGTCGGCGTGCACCGGGTGGAGCCCCGCGAGAACGGCGCTCACATCGCCGCTGCTGGTTGCCTGCTTGAGCAGATCGGGGGTGCGGTAACGATCACGATCGGGATCGACGATAAACCATTGCGTGCGCGCCTCCATCGGGGTGCGCCCATCGCGGATATCCTCGACCAGCCAGACGAAGTTCTTCGAGGCCAGCTTGTCGAGTTCTTCCGACGGGCCAGCGCGCATCGCGACCCTGAGCGCGTCGAGATCGTAATCGGCAGGATCGAGCCCCTCGGCATCGATACCCTCGATGAAGCGCACCAGATCGCCGGCCGCTGCGAGCGACCAACTTTCGACCAGCGGCCCGGGCGCGGGCAGATCGCCCTGAACGACTTCTTCGGAAAACATTCGCGGAAAGGCCTCGTCGAACCGTTCGCGCTCTGCTGGCGGCTGGGCATCTGCGGTGCCCGCGCGCTCCTTCGAATAGGCCGCGCCGGCGCCCAACGCAGCCAAGGCTGCCGCGCCAATGATGCGAGCCAGATGCGTGTTCACCCCGTTTTTCATGGATTTCCTCTATTGACCCACCACTCTTGATGGTCTCAGCGCTTGGGCCTTAGCGCGCAAGGGCTGTCCGTCGCCTTAATATACATAATATAGACGAAGCTTGCCGCCCCAATCAACAAATCTGCCTCGCGCTGCGCTTGATCGATGCACGATTCTGCGCGCGTGACCTTCGCCGGCGCCGCCACTAGAAAGCGCGCAGCGCCATGCAGTCCGAGCACCGCCTTCTCCCGTTTCTCGCCGCCTTCAGCGCGGTCGCCGCGCTCGCGCTTATGGACGCGGTGATGAAGGGCGCAGCGCTTGCCGCCGGGGTCTACACCGCGACGCTGCTGCGCGCTGTGCTTGGCGCAGCGATGATCGCGCCGGTCTGGCTGATGCGCGACTTTCGCGTGCCCTCGGCGGCTGTGCTGCGGCTCCATCTCGAGCGCGGCGTGGTCTCGGCCTTCATGGCGCTGACCTTCTTCTACGCGCTGACCAAGTTGCCCATCGCCGAAGCGATCGCGATCAGCTTCATCGCGCCGCTGATCGCGCTCTACTTCGCCCACGTGCTGCTGGGCGAGGTGATCCGGCGCCAGGCGATCTTCGCGAGCATCCTGGGCTTTGCGGGCACGCTCATCATCATCGGCGGCAGGATCGGGCAGGGCGGGTTCGACGCGGATGCAGCGTCCGGGCTCGGCGCAATGCTCATCTCGGCGCTGCTCTATGCCTACAATTTCATCGTCATCCGCAAGCAATCGCAACTCGCCGGCCCACTCGAGGTGGCCACCTTCCACAGCGGGGTGGGCGGGCTGGTCCTCCTCGGCTTCGCGCCGTTCCTCTGGCAGACTCCCGATCTTCCTGCGCTCGGCGTGATCGGCGCGGGGGCTGCGCTGACCGTGATCGGTTCGATGGCGCTCGCCTGGGCCTATGCCCGCGCCGAAACGCAGGCGCTCGTGCCGATCGAATATTCGGGGTTCCTGTGGGCGATCCTGTTCGGCTGGGCGTTCTTCGGCGAGGGCGTGACTGCGGCGACCCTGGCGGGGACGAGCCTGATCGTCACGGGCTGCTGGCTCGCCGCCCGCCGCACGAGGGTGCGCCGCGCGCAGCCCACCTGAGCGCCTCTGCGCGTTTTCGCAATCGACTCGCAAGAGGGCTCGAAACAGGGCCTTTCCCTTGACCTCGCCCGCGCAGTCTAGCACTTGCGCGAGGCAGGATTTTCGCCCGCGCGCAGGATCAATCGAGCGGGCCAGCACAAAGGACGGGACCCTCATGACTGCCATCGGCAAAGACAGCCTCCAGGCTCGCGCGACCCTCGAAGTGAACGGCAAGACCTACGCCTATTATTCGCTTGCCAAGGCGGCCGCGCAGCTCGGCGATGTCTCGCGCCTGCCGATCTCGATGAAGGTGCTGCTCGAAAACCTGCTGCGTTTCGAGGACGGGGGCTTCACCGTCGGACGCGAGCATATCCAGGCGATCGTCGACTGGCAGCACAACCCCGCCACCGGCAACGAGATCCAGTATCGCCCGGCGCGCGTGCTGCTGCAGGATTTCACCGGGGTACCTTGCGTGGTGGACTTGGCTGCGATGCGCGATGCGATCAAGCAGCTGGGCGGCGATACGCAGAAGATCAACCCGCTGGTGCCGGTCAACCTCGTGATCGATCACTCGGTGATGGTCGATGAATTCGGCCATCCCAAGGCGATGGAAGCCAACATGGCGCTGGAATACGAGCGCAATGCCGAGCGCTACGACTTCCTCAAGTGGGGGAGCCGGAGCTTCAAGAACTTCACCGCCGTGCCGCCCGGCACCGGCATCTGCCACCAGGTCAACCTCGAGCACCTCGCCCGCGCGGTGTGGTCCAGCGAGGGGCCGGACGGGGTGATGGTCGCCTATCCCGACACGTGCGTGGGCACCGACAGCCACACCACCATGATCAACGGCCTGGGCGTGCTGGGCTGGGGCGTCGGCGGGATCGAGGCCGAGGCCGCGATGCTCGGCCAGCCGATCTCGATGCTGATCCCAGAAGTGGTCGGCTTCCGGCTCGATGGGCGCATGGCCGAGGGCGTCACCGCGACCGACCTTGTGCTGACCTGCGTCCAGATGCTGCGCGAAATGGGCGTGGTCGGCCGGTTCGTCGAGTTCTATGGTCCGGGCGTTGCCAACCTGACGCTGGCGGACCGCGCCACCATCGCCAACATGGCGCCCGAATACGGCGCGACCTGCGGCTTCTTCGGGATCGATGCGGCGACGATCGACTATCTGCGCCTGACCGGTCGCAGCGAGGACGAGATCGCGCTGGTCGAAGCCTATTGCAAGGAACAGGGCATGTGGTTCGATCCGGCCGCCGAGCCGGTCTTCACCAGCACGCTCGAGCTCGACATGGCAAGCGTCGTGCCCAGCCTCGCCGGGCCCAAGCGCCCGCAAGACAAAGTGATCCTGCAGGAGGTCGACGATCTGTTCAATTCGGACCTCTCCAAGGTCTATGGCAAGGCCGCAGCCGCGCGCGTGGGGGTCGAGGGCAAGGACCACGATATCGGCGATGGCGACGTGGTGATCGCGGCAATCACCAGCTGCACCAACACCTCCAACCCCGATGTGCTGATTGCCGCCGGCCTTGTCGCCAAGAAGGCGAACGAGAAGGGGCTCAAGCCCAAGCCGTGGGTCAAGACCAGCCTCGCTCCGGGTTCGCAGGTGGTCACCGACTATCTCGTGAAGTCGGGCCTGCAACATCACCTCGACGCCATCGGGTTTGATCTGGTCGGCTATGGCTGCACCACCTGCATCGGCAATTCCGGCCCGCTCGCCCCGCCGATCAGCGCCGCGATCAATGGCAACGACATTGTCGCGGCCTCGGTGCTGTCGGGCAACCGCAACTTCGAGGGCCGCGTCAGCCCCGACGTGCGTGCCAACTTCCTCGCGAGCCCGCCGCTGGTGGTGGCCTATGCGCTCAAGGGCACCGTGACCGAGGACATCACCACCACCCCGCTCGGCCACGATCAGGACGGCGCGCCGGTGATGCTGGCCGATCTGTGGCCCTCCAACGCCGAGATCGCCGAGCACCGCGCTGCCAACATCGACCGCTCGATGTTCGTCAACCGCTACGCCAATGTCTATGACGGCGATGAGCACTGGCAGGCGATCACGGTCGAACCGTCGGACACCTATCAGTGGCGCGCTGGCAGCACCTATGTCGCTAACCCGCCCTACTTCGAGGGCATGAGCATGACCCCGGAGCCCGTCACCGATATCCTCGATGCAAGGCCGCTCGCGATCCTGGGAGATTCGGTCACCACCGACCACATCTCGCCCGCTGGCTCGATCAAGGAGGATTCGCCCGCAGGTTCCTACCTCGTCTCAAACCAGGTCTCCAAGAAAGACTTCAATTCCTACGGCTCGCGCCGCGGCAACCACGAAGTGATGATGCGCGGCACCTTCGCCAATATCCGCATCAAGAACGAGATGGTCCCCGGCATCGAGGGCGGCGTCACCACCTATAACGGCGAGACGATGCCGATCTACGATGCCGCGATGCGCCACAAGGCCGATGGCACCGCGCTGGTGGTCATCGGCGGCAAGGAATACGGGACCGGCTCCAGCCGCGACTGGGCGGCGAAGGGCACGATCCTCTTGGGCGTGCGCATGGTGCTGGTCGAGAGCTTCGAGCGCATCCACCGCTCGAACCTGGTCGGCATGGGCGTGCTGCCCTTGCAGTTCAAGGCGGGCGATACCCGGCTGACGCTCGGCCTCGATGCGGACTGCACCTTCACGATCCGCGGCCTGGCCGAGCTCACTCCCGGCCAGGACGTCGAGATCGAAGCGACCCGCGGTGACGGGACGAGCTTCACTTTCAAGGCGCTGTGCCGTATCGATACCGCCAATGAGATGGAGTATTACCGCAATGGCGGCATCCTTCACTACGTTCTGCGCAAGCTGGCGGCCTGATCGAAGGATGACCGGATCGGGGGCGGCG
>DAITMG010000040.1:0-21367 GCA_036835265.1 Erythrobacter sp.
TGGTGGTCTTGATCTCGATCGAGGCGCCGATGGTGTCGGCGTCCATGTCCGGAGTAAGCGATTTTTTCACCTCGATCGATTCGATGATCTCGGACGAGATCACGTCGAGCGCCACCCCGCGCTCGTCGATCCCCGGTGCAGGTACGCGCACGCCATTGAGCGAGGTGGCGTTGAGGTTCGGGTCAAGCCCGCGCACGGTCACGAAGCGCCCTTCGCCTTGGTCGTTGAGCACGTTGATCCCAGGCAGGCGGCGCAGCGATTCGGCCACGTTCTGATCGGGGAACTGTCCGATCGAGTCGCGGGTCAGCACGTCCGACACGCCGTCAGCAGCGCGCTTGCGCGACAGGGCCGAGGCGAGGTTCGCGCTCTGGCCGATGACGAGGATCGAGCTGCCCGATTGGCCCATCGCGAAGTTCTGCACGACCCGGCCCACTGCGGGCACGTTGACCGTGAACTGGACATCTTCTGCGCCGATATAGCTCGCGATAACCGTGTAGCTGCCCTCGGGCACGTCGGGGAAGACATAGGTGCCATCGCGCGAGGTGACGGTGCGGCGATTGAGCTCGACGATGCGGACTTCGGCGGCCTGCAGCGCGTCGACATCGGTCGCGTCGGCAACGATACCGCTGATTTCGCCGGCAAGGAGCGGCGCCGAAGAACAGGCAAACGCGATCGCGGCAGCGCCCGCGAGCAAACGGAAATTTGTCATGCGATTTTTCCCCTGAAACCCTGAAACCACCGAAGTGTGAACCGGACCCTGTGAGCGCGCATAAACCGCATCGATGACGGCGAGACGACGACTTTGTGACGGCTTGGTGAAGGCCGATCTGAGCGGTGCTTGCTGTGGCAGGAAAGTTACAGGTCGATCGCTGTGTCGCCCGTTCAGGCTTGCTGATGGAAACGCTCGAGCTCGACACTGCGAAGCGCGATGTCAGGATCGGTCCCGAACTCGACAAGCAACAATTCGGCCAGCCTGAGGCTGCCTTCGATGGTTTCAGGCACGGCGATCCGCGCTCCCTCCTCGAGCAGCCTGGCGGCATGATCGGTGTCGCGCGCGCGTGCGAAAACCGGCAGGTCCGGGGCGAGGCGGCTGATCTCGTGGGTCAGCGCTTCGGTTGCCTGCCTTTCGCGGATCGTAACGACGACCGCGCGGGCCTGGTCGAGTCCGGCATCGCGCAGGACTTCGAGGCGCGCGGCATCGCCCATGCGAACCGGGCGCCCGGCCTCGGCGGCCTTGCGCGCAAGCTCGGGATCGCTGTCGATTGCGATATAGCGGATGTCCTGCCGATCGAGCACCTGGGCGATGGTCGCGCCCACCCTCCCATAGCCTGCGATGATGACGTGTCCGCCGATCTCGCTCGCCCACGCGGTCTCCTCGAACCCGGCCGCCGAGGCATCGCCCTCGAGCCGCGCGGAAACCTTGCGCGCAAGCAGGTCGAGCCCGGGCGTTGCCAGCATGGTGAGCCCGACGACGATCAGCATGAATTGCCCGATGTCCGCCGGCAGCAGGCCGACCGTGACCGACAGGCCGACGACGAGAAAGCCGAATTCGCCTGCCTGCGCGAGCGTGATCGCGACTTCGGCCGCCCGGTGCCTGGGCAAGCGCCAGGCAAGGCACAACGCGAAGGTAATGGCCGCCTTCATCGCGACGAGGCCGATCGCCGACGCGATGATCGCGAGCGGATTGTCGAGCACCACGCGCCAATCGATCCCCATCCCGACCGAGAGGAAGAACAGGCCCAGCATCAGCCCCTTGAAGGGTTCGATGTCGATCTTGACCTGGTGGCGAAACTCGGTCTCGGCGATGAGCAGCCCGGCAAGGAAACCGCCGAGCGCCATCGACAGGCCGAAATAACCGGTCAGCGCAGCGGTCCCGACTGCTATCAGGAGGATGATGGCAACGAACGCCTCGCGGCTGTCGGCTCCGGCGACGAGATGCAGGACCGGCCTCAGCCCGAGCCTTCCGGCGAAGTAGATGACGGCGATCACCAAGATCGCTTCGCCGATCGCCAGCCCGAAGCCGAGCGCCACATTGCCCGCAGCCATCGAGCCCAGCACGCTCACCGCGAACAGGATCGGGACGACTGCGAGATCCTGCATCAGGAGGATCGAGAAGGTCGCGCGGCCACTTGGTGTTCCGAGCCGGCCGCCTTCGATCAGGAGCTGGGTCACGATCGCAGTCGAGGACAGCGCAAGACACGCGCCAAGGATGATCGCGGTCGCTGTCGCATTGCCCCACAGCAGCGCAAAGCCCGTGATCACCGCGCCCGTCACCAGAATCTGCGAGCTTCCGAGGCCGAACACCAGCCGTCGCATGGTCCACAGCCGCTCAAACGAGAGCTCGAGCCCGATCACGAACAACAGGAAGATGACCCCCAGTTCGGCAAGCACCGTGACCCCCTCGACATCGGTGATGACGAGATAGGAGGCTGGTTCATAGACCTCTGCAAGCAAACCAAGGCCAAATGGCCCGATCACGCTGCCCACCAGAAAATATCCGATCACCGGGCTCACCAGCCGCTGCAGCAATGGGACCGCAATCCCGGCCGCGAGCAGAAAAACCAGCACTTCGCGCAGGTAGGGGATGTGGACTTGCGATTCCATGCAGGGTTGTTTGCGCAAAGCCTGTGAACATGCAAGCAAGGCCGATGCGCGCAGCGTCCGCCATGCATAATGCCTCTTGCCGCCGCTGCAAAATGGGTGGCACTGCCCGCAAGTAGCGTTCGGCATCTCGGTGGGGCCGGGCTGATCCGCAAATTTCAGACAGATTGCCGGGATTTTCCCGTCCCTGCCCGGAGCTCAGGTGCTTGCAAGATGACACAAGACGAGATGATTGCCCTCATGCGGGCCGTTTCGAATGGCCTTTCCTCGTTCGTCCTCGGGATCATCATCTGTCGTCCCGATCGCACGATCGCCTATTGCAACGAGGTCTTCTGCAAGATTACCGGCTTTACCGAGGCCGAGCTCATGGGCGAGCCGGGCCCTGCGGTTCTGGTCGCTCTCGCGCAGGATTCGATGCGTGACGAGCTGGCGAGCGCGATCACGGCAGCGCTCGATCGGGGGGACCATCATTACGCCGAATACGGCATCCGCAGCCGGGATGGCCGGTCGATCTGGATCGATCTCAACATCGCCCCGCAAAATGCCAGCGGCGGCGCGCCCGCGTTCATCACCGGGGTCATCCACGATGCCTCCGCCCGCAAGGCGATCGAGGAGAAGCTCCATAGGCTCGAACAAGATTACCGCTTCATCTTCGAGAACGTCTCCTCCGGCATCGTCCTCCACGGTCCTCATACCGAAATTCTCTATGCCAATCCCGCTGCGGGCGCGTTGTTGGGTGCTGACGAGGAAGAGCTCAAGGGCCTGCGCAACAACGATGCCCGCTGGGGCGTGGTGGACGAGGACGAACAGCCCCTGCCGCTCGAGCAATTCCCGATCAATCGTTCGATCGCGCAGCGCAAGGTCATCAAGCAGGTGCTCGGCAATCGCCGCGAGAGTGACGGGCGGCTCCTGTGGCTCGACTGCACCTCGAGCCCGTTCCTCGACGAGGCGGGCAAGGTCGAGAAAGTCCTGATGAGCTTCAACGACATCACCTCGCTCAAGGAAGCCGAGCAGAGAGCGCGGATGGACCGCGACCGCTATCGCTCGACGATGGCCTTGCTGCAGGACAGCGAGAGCCGCTTCAAGATCGCGGCCAGCACGGTCAGCGATGTCATCTGGGAGCGCAATCTCGAGACCGGCGAATACTGGATCACCGAAAACTGGCCTGAAAAGCTCGGGCTGCAGCTCCAGCTCTCTGCGGCGCAGGGCACGTTCGATCTGACCGGCGTGATCGAGCCCGACAAGGTCCGCCTGGCGTTCGAGGATGCCCTTGCCTCCGATGCGACACGGCTCAGCACCGAATACGAGATGCGCGACGAATTCGGGCAGACGATCAGCGTCGCGCTCGAGGCGGCAATTTCGCGCAAGCCCGATGGTACGGCCTATCGCATCATCGGCAGCCTGCGCAATATCAGCGCCGAGAAGCGGCAGCGCGATGGCTTCACCCGCGCGCGCGCGCTCGAGGCGGTGGGGCAATTGACCGGCGGTGTGGCGCACGATTTCAACAACTTGCTCATGATCATCTCCGGCAATGCCGAGCTGCTCGGTGCGGCCGATCTGAGCGACGAGGACCGGCAAGCGCTCGGGCTGATCAGTTCGGCGGTGAAAAGCGCTGCCCGGCTGACCCAGCGGCTGCTTTCCTTCGCGGGCCAGCGGCGGCTTGGTCCGGAACGGATCGATCTGCGCGATCTGCTGCAAAGAACGTCCGACCTCGTCCTCTCCGGCTTCACCGAGGCTTATTCGATCCATTTGCACGTGCCCGAGGATGTCTGGCCCATCCTCGTCGACCCTTTCGAGCTGGAACAGGCCATCGTGAACCTGTGCCTCAACGCCCGCGACGCAATGGAGCCGGGCGGATCGATCACGATCGTGAGCGAGAACCGGACTTTCGATCAGGAAGCCGCGCGGATCTTCAGTGACTGTCTCCCCGGTGAATTCGTTGCGGTCACCGTCACCGATGCCGGGCGAGGCATCTCGAGGCAGGTGCTGGGCAAGGTGTTCGACCCCTTCTTCACGACCAAGGAACTGGGCAAGGGCACCGGGCTCGGGCTCAGCACGGTCTATGGCTTTGTCAAGCAATCGGGGGGACGGATGGCGATCTACAGCGAGGAGGATTTCGGCACATCAGTCACCATGTATTTCCCGCGCGCCAGCGACCCCGAAGAGCAAGGTTGGAGCGACGAACCCCGCACGTCTCACGCACGCAGAGGCGACGGCAACAAGGGGCGCATCCTGATCGTCGAAGACCACCCGCAAGTCCGTACGCAGGCGGAAAGGGTAATTCAGCGACTTGGCTACGAGACGCAGACAGCGCACGATGGCAGGGCCGCACTCGCCCTCATCGAGGCAGGGCACAGCTTCGATCTCGTGTTCACTGATGTGATCATGCCAAACGGCATGAACGGCAAGGAGCTCGCCGACGCGATCAAGCAGCACGCGCCCGAGGCGCGGTTCCTGTTCACTTCGGGATACCCGTCAACCGCGTTCGATCAGCTTGGCATCGAGGAGATGCGCGAGACTTTTCTGCTGCGCAAACCTTACCAGATTCCCGAACTCGAAATCGCGATCGAGCGGGCGATCGGGCCGTCTTCGGGAAAGGCGCATTGAGCGCTGCGATAAGCGAGGAGATCAGACGATTATCGACCTCCTCGCTCACGCGATCAGGCGCCTCACGCAATGAGGCTGGGGGTGGCGGGGATGATCGCATAAGCGAACAGGACGGCCGAGAGGCTGATCGAGAGGATCGCGGCGAAAAGGTTGTTGGCAGTGTTGGTCATGTATTGTCTCCTGTCTGGTGATGTTGAACCTGGCTTTAGCGGACTGTCCCGCTCGATGAGCAATACATAGCAGGAGGCGTGCCAAATTCGGTAAGGCACGGATTTTTATAGGTTCTATCGCGAGGGCGCACACTGCGCGAAAGGTGTCGTTCACGAGGCTTGGGAAATTGTCCCAAGTGTTGGGTTGGCGCAGGCGCGATCCTCCGCGTCGGTGCAAGGGAGGGCGCGCTGAGGGGCCCGCCTGAGGGATCAGGCAGCGGGATTGACCAGGCGACGAGGTAATGGCATCGTCCATGCCAAAAGATGCATGTGGAGGAAAACTGCCGTGAAAGTCCTGCGCACCCCCGATGCGGCCTTTGCCGGGATCGGTGATTTCCCCTTCGCGCCGCACTGGTGCGAGATCCAGGACGAGGAAAGCGGCGTTGCCTTGCGGATCCATTACATCGACGAAGGCCCGCGCGATGCGCCGATCGTGCTGATGATGCACGGCGAGCCGACCTGGTCCTATCTCTACCGCCACATGATCGGTCCGGTTGCCAAGGCAGGGTTTCGCGTCCTCGCGCCCGACCTCGTCGGGTTCGGCAAATCGGACAAGCCCTCGGCCAAGGGCGATTACAGCTATGCGCGCCATGTCGCGTGGATGCGCCAGTGGGTCGAGGCGCTGGACTTGGGCCGTGTCACGCTCGCCTGCCAGGATTGGGGCTCGCTCGTGGGGCTGAGGCTGGTCGCCGCCATGCCGGAGCGCTTCTCGGGCGTCGTGCTCTCGAATGGGGGCTTGCCCGAAGGCGGCCCCGCGCCGCGCGCCTTCGCGATCTGGCGCGCCTTTTCGCAGTGGAGCCCGCTGTTCCCGATCGGCAAGATCATTTCCAAGGGCACCAAGCGCGGGCTCTCGCAGGCCGAGATCGCCGCGTATGATGCGCCTTTCCCGGATGCCAGCTTCAAGGCGGGCGCGCGGATCTTTCCGAGCCTCGTGCCGTTCGCGGGCAACCCGGCTGTGCCTGACCAGAAGGAGGCATGGCAAGTGTTCGATGCGTGGGACAAGCCGTTCCTTTGCGCGTTCAGCGATGGCGATCCGATCACGCGCGGCGGCGATGCCCGCTGGATCGGCCGCGTGCCCGGCACCGCCGGCCAGCCGCACCGCACCCTGAAAGGCGGGCAC
Organism: Erythrobacter sp.; assembly: GCA_036835265.1. Lineage (GTDB taxonomy): Bacteria > Pseudomonadota > Alphaproteobacteria > Sphingomonadales > Sphingomonadaceae > Erythrobacter. The sequence continues at coordinate 6,538 of DAITMG010000040.1, forward strand.
TTCATCCAGGAGGATGACCCTGGCGGCTTCGTCGAGGCGATCCTCGAGGTCGCGCGCGGGGAGAAGCGCGCATGAAGCTGTGGCACAAGGCCGTGCTTGGCGCGGCGGTGCTCGGCGTCGGCCTCGCTGCTGCGGCGTACACCTGGCGCACCGACCTCGCGCTGGCCTTTGTGCGCTGGCGCAGCACGGCGCCGATCGCCGAAAACCGCGCCGTGCCCTGGCAGCAGGGCCCGGCCGAGGCCGAGACGCCGCCGGGCGAACGCGCGCCCAACATCGTCTTCATCCTGTTCGATGATCTGGGCATCAACGATCTTTCGACCTTTGGCGGCGGGATCGCCGGCGGCGCTGTGCCGACCCCGAACATCGACCGGCTCGCCGCCGAAGGAGCGATCTTCACCCAGGCCTATGCCGGCAATGCCACCTGCGCGCCCTCGCGCGCGCAACTGATGACCGGGCGCTATTCCACCCGCACCGGATTCGAATTCACCCCCACCCCGCCCGGCTTTGCCCGCGTGGTCGCGATGGTTTCGGCCGATATCCGGCCCGACCGCCCGCCGGTTGAATACAATCCCGAAGCCGAGGCCGCCGCCCCGCCGTTCGAGGATCAGGGCCTGCCTGCGCAAGAAGTGACGCTCGCCGAAGTGCTCCAGGATAGCGGCTATCACACCGTTCATATCGGCAAGTGGCACCTCGGCAACGCGCCGCAATTTCATCCCACCGCGCAGGGCTTCGCGGAAAGTCTCAACATGGACGGGATGCTCCACTTGCCCGAAGACCACCCCGACGTGGTCAATGCGCGCATCGAGTTTGATCCGATCGATCATTTCCTGTGGGCCTCGGCGCATTTCGTGACCAGCTACAACAACGGCGAGCGGTTCGCTCCCGCAGGCTATCTCGCCGACTACTGGACCGATGAGAGCCTCAAGGTGATCGAGGCCAATCGCAATCGCCCGTTCTTCCTCTATCTTGCCCACTGGGGGGTGCATTCGCCGCTGCAAGCGACCCGCGCCGACTACGAAGCGGTGGGCGACATCGCGCCGCACCGCCTGCGCGTCTATGCCGCGATGGTCCGCGCGCTCGATCGCAGCGTCGGCCGGATCATGGCGAAGCTTGAGGAAGAGGGGCTTGGCGACAACACGCTGGTGGTGCTCTCGTCGGACAACGGCGCGCCCGGCTATGTCGGGCTCGAGCAGCTCAACGCGCCTTTTCGCGGCGGCAAGGCGACGTTCTTCGAAGGTGGCATCCGGGTGCCGCTGTTCGCGCGCTGGCCGGAGCGGATCGCGCTCGGCTCGCGCATCGCGCTGCCCGTGGGGCAAGTCGACCTGATGCCGACCCTTGTCGCTGCGGCGGGGGCGAAGCTGCCCCGGGGGCTTGCAATCGACGGACGCGATCTCGTGCCAGCGCTGACCGGTGGCGCTGTGCCCGATGCCCCGCTGTTCTGGAACAGCGGTTATTACCGGGCGGTGCGCGCGGGCGACTGGAAGCTGCAGGTCAACGCCAAGCAGCGCCGCGCATGGCTCTACAACCTGGCCGAGGATCCCACCGAAGCCAACAATCTTGCCGCATCTGAGCCGGCCAAGCGCGCGCAGCTCGAAGCATTGCTCGAGGCGCATCACGCCGGGCGCACGCCGCCGCTCTATCCCAGCACCTTCGACACGGCAGTGGCGATCGACCGGACCTTGGCCGAGCGGCACCGCGAGACCGACGAGATCATCTACTGGCCGAACTGACGCGGGCGTGTGCGCGCCGCAGGGCTCGCGCTCAGGCGGGGGCGAAACCCCCGCGGGTGCGGTTGGCGATGGCGACCAGCGAGAGCATCACCGGCACCTCCACCAGCACGCCGACAACCGTCGCGAGCGCCGCCCCGCTGCCGAGCCCGAACAGCCCGATCGCGACCGCCACGGCCAGTTCGAAGAAGTTGGACGTGCCGATCAGCGCGCACGGGGCGGCGATGGCGTGCGGCACCTTCCACGCCTTGGCCCAGCCATAGGCGACAAAGAAGATGCCGTAGCTCTGGATGATGATCGGCACCGCGATCAGCGCCACCAGCAGCGGGCGGGTGACGATCGTCTCGGCCTGGAAGCCGAACAGCAGCAGCACCGTGGCGAGCAGGCCGATGATCGAGAGCGGCTTGATCCGGCCGGTGAAATCCGACACCGCGCGCTCGTCGCCGCCATGCGATGCGAGCAGCCGGTGACGCACGAAAGCCCCGGCAGCGAGCGGCACCACAACGTAGAGCGCGACCGAAAGCAGCAGGGTCTCCCACGGCACCTCGATGTCGGTCACGCCCAGGAGCAGCGCGACGATCGGCGCGAAGGCGACGATCATGATGAGATCGTTGGCCGCCACCTGCACCAGCGTGTAGGCCGGATCGCCCTTGGTCATCTGCGACCAGACAAACACCATCGCGGTGCAGGGCGCCGCGCCGAGCAGGATCAGCCCGGCGATATATTGCTGCGCATCGGCGGGCGCAATCAGGTCGGCGAACACGATCTCGAAGAACAGCACGCCGAGCGCTGCCATGGTGAAGGGCTTGATCAGCCAATTGACCACCAGCGTGATGATGAGCCCACGCGGTTTGTCGCCTGCGCGGCGCACCGCGCCGAAATCGACCGCGACCATCATCGGGAAGATCATCGCCCAGATCAGCACCGCGACCACGAGGTTGACCGAGGCGTATTGAATCTCCGACAGGGCGGCGAAGGCTGCAGGCGCGGCGTTGCCGAGCGCAACTCCTGCAAGGATTGCCGCGCCGACCCAGACGCTCAGCCACTTTTCGAACAGGCCGAGCCCGGCGGCGGGCGGGGTTTCGGCGGGGATGGGAGCGGTGGTGGTGGTGGTCATGCGGATTGCGCCTCCTCGCCAGTATCCTGGACATTGCCGATCGCCTGCAATTCGGCGCGCCGGGCTGTGGGGGTGAGGCTTTCGAGCGGCAACGCCAGCATGCCGTCGATGCGGTGCTTCAAGCGCTCGAACGCGAGCGCGAAGGCGGCCGCCTTGTCAGCGTCGCTGCCCTCGACCGCAGCGGGATCGGGAATGCCCCAATGCGCGCTGATCGGCTGTCCGGGCCACACCGGGCAGCTTTCGGCCGCAGCACTGTCGCACACGGTGAAGATCAGATCGAATGGCGGCCCGCCGGCAAAGGCGTTCCAGCTTTTGGAGCTGTAGCCTTCGACCGGATAGCCGCGCTCGGCCAGCGTGTGCAGCGCCCACGGATTGACCCGGCCCGCCGGCTGGCTGCCGGCGCTGAAGGCGGTGAACCGCCCCGCGCCATCATGGTTGAGGATCGCCTCGGCGAGGATCGAGCGGGCGGAATTGCCCGTGCACAGGAACAACACGTTCATCGGAACACCTCAGCAGCAGGCGCTGGTTTTCGCAGGAGCGGGCACGGGCACGGGCACGGGCGCAGCCACCTGCGGCACGCAGCAGGCACTGGCGGCGGCATTGGCCGACGCGAGTTGGCCTAGATCTGGGCTGCCGCCATAAGTGGTGTTGCCCCCATGGGTGAGGAAGGCTTCCCACACCACCCCGTCGGGATCGGCGATCCAGCTCTTTTCCGACTTGGCATAGCAGCAAGTCGTCGCGCCCTCTTCGAGCACCGGGCGATCGGCGGCGGCGAGCCGGGCGTAGACCTCGGCGAGTTCGCCTTCATCTTCGACCTGCAGCCCGACATGCTCGATGCCTTTGGTGGCGCCTTCGCGCAGCGAGAGCGCGAAGTTGATGCGCGGGTCTTCGAGCATCCACTTGGCATAATCGGGTTTCACCACGCTCGGCTCGGCGCCGAACAGGTGGGTGTAGAAAGCGATCGAGGCATCGAGGTCGGTCACGCCGACATGCATGTGGAAGCGTTTCATCAGGCGCTCTTTCGGTTGGTGGAAGGTTCGCAGGCAGCCGCATCTTCGCTGGCATCGTCGCAGGCAACGCCGCCGCAGCAGTTTTCGGTGAGGTAGCCCATCAGGCGGTTCATCGCGGCATAATCGGCCGAGTAGATGATCGAGCGGCTCTCGCGCCGCTGAGTGACGAGGCCCGCATGGGCAAGCTGGGCAAGATGGAAGCTCATCGAGGAAGGCGGCACGCCAAGTTTCTCGGCGAGCACGCCCGCCGGCAACCCTTGCGCGCCTGCCTGCACCAGCAGCCGGTAGACCGCGAGGCGATGTTCCTGCGCAAGCGCGCCGAGCGAGCGGATTACCTGGTCTGGCTGCATGCCATCCTCCCATGATTCGATAATTATCGAATTATGGGACCCGCCGCAGGGCGTCAAGCATGATCGTCAGTCTTGGGGTGGAGGCGGACTGGCGAGAGATCGCCGCCGACAGGACATTCGTGACTTGAAGCTGGTGCCGCTTACGTGACTCGAACACGTGACCCCATCATTACGAATGATGTGCTCTACCAACTGAGCTAAAGCGGCATTGCGCCTGAACGCGGCGCGCCTGCGAACCGCCGGTGACAAGACCAGCGGCCCTTAGGAGCCTTGCGTCGCGCGCGCAATCGTCAAATCGCGCGCGCGAGCAAGTGCTGGAGGCCCGAGCCGGAATCGAACCGGCGTATACGGATTTGCAGTCCGCTGCGTCACCACTCCGCCATCGGGCCGTTCCCCCCTTTGGCCAAGCGCGACATGAACCCGGCAAAGAAAGGAAGCGGGGCCGTAGCGCTTCGTCCCGGGAAAGGCAATCGCTCTTTCCCAGTGTGCGAGCCCGCGCTGCGGCTGGTTTCGCGCAACCCGCGCGCTTTTTCGCAACCTCGCTCTGGACGCGCATGCGCAGGCGCGGCAGGGAACCGCGATGACCATCGCCAGCCTGCTCGAACCGATCACCGGAGAGCCGGGCCCCGCCCGGCTCGCTCACGCGCAACAATGGATGCAGGGGCGCACGCTCTATGGCGGCGCCTCGGCGCTGATCGCTTACACGATGGCGGTGCGCGCCTTTCCCGATCTGCCGCCGCTGCGCTCGGGCCAGATCGCGTTCGTCGCGCCGGTGGGCGAGGAGATCGAACTGCGCGCCGAGATCGTGCGCCAGGGGCGCAATGTGACGCAGGTGCGCAGCGAGATCCATTCAGGCGGCGGCGTTGCGCTCACCGCGTTCTTTCTGTTCGGCGCGCAGCGCGAGGTCAATGCGCAGCGCCCGGCCGATCCGCCGCCGGCATGGCCCGGCGGCCCGGATGACAACGCCGCCGTGATGATGGACGGGGGCCCCGCCTTCATCCGCAACAATTTCGAAATCCGCTTTGGTCAGACCAAGAGCGAGGATCACGGCGCGACGATCCGGCGCTGGGCGCGGCTGAGCGAGGAGCACGCGCTCGATCCGGTCTCGACGCTGATCCTGATGGGCGACGTCATGCCGCCGGGCGCGATGCGGATCATGCGGCGCACAGGCCCGATCAGTTCGATCAACTGGTCGTTCAACGTGCTCAACCCCGAAACGCGCTCCAAGGGCGGGTGGTATCTGGCCGAGAATGCGAGCCAGCACGCCGATATCGGCTATTCCTCCGAGCGCCTCAGGATGTGGGATGTTGAAGGCCGCCAGGTGCTCGATGGCCTCCAATGCGTGGCGATCTTCGGCTAGGGTCTCCCGACGAGGCCTTGCTCAGACGTCCTCGAAGCGCGGCGCTCGCTTCTGCATCGCCGCCATCACCGCTTCGATCTGGTTGGGCTGGCGCATGATTGCGTGCTGCTCGATGCTTTCCTCAAGCAGGATCGCGTCGGTGTCGCGCTCCACCATGCTCGCTTGCAGGCGCTTGGCCGCCCTGATCGCGTGCGGATTGCGATTGGCGATTTCCCCTGCGATTGCCCGCGCGCGCTCGAGCGGGTGTTCGTCGACGAAGGTCGCAAGGCCGAGCGCGTGCGCCTCGGCGCCGCTGAATTCGCGGTTGGTGTAGATCAGTTCGCGCAAAACATCGTCGCGGACCAGCCCACGCCACAGCGCATAGCCGCCCATATCGGGCACCAGCCCCCACTTCAGCTCCATGATCGCCATGCGCGTCTGGGGATGCGCCACGCGGATATCGGCGCCGCTCGCAATCTGGAGCCCGCCGCCAAAGCACACGCCGTGCAGCGCGGCGATCACCGGCACGGGCAGCTTGCGCCAGGTCATCGCGACCTGCTGGAAGGTGTTGGCATTGCCATGGGTGCGCTCCGTGAGGGCGGGCTCGTCAGGGCTCGGCGTGCGGGCAAAGCTCGCGGTATCGAGCCCGGCGCAAAACGCTGGTCCCTCGCCCCAGAGCACAACCACCCGCAGCCCGCCTAGCGTGTGGAGCCGTTCGCCCGCCGCGATGATTGCTGCGAACATCGCGGGATCGAGCGCATTCATCTTGTCGCCGCGCGTCAGGCGAACCTCGGCCACCCCGGTGCTGGCGAGTTCGATCGCGATGCGATCGTCGCGGTGAACGACCCGGGCCTGGCCGAGCGTGTCCGTGGTTGTGTCAGTCATGCGATTTCATCCTGCAAGGCACCCCCCTCGGGCTGTTCCTTGCAAAACTGGAGCATGCCGAAACGCAAGTCCACCCCCAACGGGGCCCTTCGACCGAGACACGCGCCGACGAACTGCCTAGGCGCTGTGCGGCTTCCTGAAGCGATAGGTGCTCGGGCCCGCGGGCGCGTTGAGATAGTAGCCGCCATCGGGATGGGTCGCGAGGATGTGCGCCAGGCCAAACCGCTCGAGCTTGGCGCGCACGCGCGCCACATGCACCGCCACGCTGTTGGTCTCGGGCGCAAAGGTGATGCGCCAGACATCGGCAAGCAGGCGCTGCTTGCTCATGCGCTCCCCGGGCTCTTCGGCAAGCCGCCAGAGAAGCTCGAATTCGCGCGGATGAAGGCCGAGCCACTGGTCCTCCACGCGCCCGTCGCGATGAAGCAGATCAAGCGTTACATCTCCTGCTTCGCGGAACCGCGGGATCATCGTATCGCTGTCCGGGAACACGTTCCATGCTGTTGTCGTCGTCACAAATTTCCCCCTGCACGCATTGAGTAGACCGCGCTGTGCGTAAAGATCAGGTGATCGAGCAACTCGATGTCGAGCGCCCGTGCCACAGTGGCCAGCCGACAGGTCGCATCGATGTCATAGCGACTTGGGCGGCTGTCACCCGAAGGATGGTTGTGGGCGATGATCATGCCCTTGGCGTCGCAGCCAAGCGCACGGCCGAACAGCTCACGAAGATTGAGGATGAGCGCGCTGGCCGCGCCCTGGCCCGTGGTGATCTCGCCAAGGACGGCGCGCTCGGCATCGAGGAAAACGGCGTGAAACCGCTCCTGCGCCAGCGCCTCGCCCGGAGCGCTGCCGGGCCCACTCACCAGGATGCGGCGCAGATACTCAATCTGCGCTGCGAGCCGCCGCTCGGCCATTGCGGGCACGGGTGCGGGAGCGGGAGCGGTGATGCGCTGGTGCGGCCGAGCGGTGAAACTGTCCCATCCCTCAACGTGGAACGAGCGGCACGGTTCGCTCGTCGCTCTCGTCAAGGACCGGGCAAGGGTGTTCAACATGAGCGCGCTGGCCTGAACGCGGTGCGGTGAATTGACCGGGCGGAGCAAGGCGGACGCATCGATCAGCTCCCCTTGGTGGTGGCGAGGCGGGCATGCGCGCTCGGGTGCGGCCTGCGCCACCCACGGTAGGGACCGTAAACCTTCACGCGGCGCACGTGGCGCACAAGGCCCACGGCGAGCAGCGCGAGCTGCAACCAGCCCGGCGCGATCACCATGATCGCATAAGCGACCGGCGCGACGGCATCGGCCAGCGCGCGGGCGACATGCGCGCCCACTGCGAGGATCTGTGTGCCCGCGATCCATAAGGTCCAGTTGCGGTTGGCATAGAGCGCGATGATCAGCCAGATCACGCCCGCCGCGATGTCCTTGCCTGCAAGGAACGGATCGACGTCGAGCAGGATGTATTCCGGCCCGAAGGCCAGCTTGTGGAAGCGCCCGAAGATCTCGAACACCACAAGCCAGGTCGCCGCGACCGCCTTTTCCGGACCGCCGCCCCATATGAACGCGGCCGCGCACAGGGCGAAGGCCAGCACGTCCTGAACGAGCCAACGGTATTCGGAAAAGACGATCTCAAGCATTGTGGCGTGCGGCTCAGAGCTCTGCTGCCATGGCGGCGCGCGGCTCGTCGGCAATTTCGAGTTCGGCGGAAAGGATTTCGGTCGGGATGTCGTCCTCGCCCATCATCTCGCGCGCGACCTTGCTGAGCTCGTCATGCACGCGCAAGAGATTGGTCGACATCGCCAGCGCCTGCCCTTCGGCATGGGCTAGCCGCATCAGCGCGCGCTGACCGGTCATGACTTCGACCGAAGGGTTCTGACGAGCGGCGAGCATCGCCTGGCGCAGCCGCGAGCAGGCGATCATCGATTCATCGGCAAGCGCTTCGGCTTCGCGGACCAGTTTCTTGAGGTTGAGGGCGTCAGTGCGAATGCGGTTGGTCATGGTCGGTCTCCGAACCCGCCCCGTGCTCCTCAGGACAGGTCTTGTTTCTCAATCGGGATAGCGACCCGCCCATCCAGCGCCTCGCTGATCGTGACCGCTGCCGTCACCGTGAGAACAACCGCCGCAAGGCAGCCGAACGCGATGCCGACAATGACCGCGAGGCGAAGCAGGACGGCGTTGTCGCCATCGAGCACCCCGGGGACCACCTTGGGCTCTCCGGGCCTTAGCCACGGAGCGCGTTCCAGCATCGGCATGACGTCCTGCAATTCGAGGGTCGCTGCCTTGTCCCGTTCGCCGCTATCGGGTCCGAACGGATCGCCGGGGAGATGAGAAAAACTGTATGGGTCCTTCGGCGCGCTCTTAAGAAATCCTGCAGAGCCTTGATTATCAGGGATAATTTCCCCATTCGCCGGGCATATCTCCACGCCTTCGGGCGCGACGATCCCGGCGCGATACTCGAGCACGAGGTCGCCCAGATTGGTCACTTCGTAAATGTCCTTGAGCGCCTTGATGTGCTGATTGATTCGCGTCTCGGATACGCCGAGTTCCTGGGCAATCAGCTTGATCGGGAGCCGCCGATCGATCCTTTTCATCACCTCGACCTGGCGCTCGGTCAGAGGGCGGGATGCTCCGGGCACCATCATGTTCTCCTCGAGCGTTCAGGTTGAGTCGATAACGTATATTTGCAACATAGGTTGCCTACCACAAAACCGCCCAAGTGTGATCCATTTACGCCATTGGTGCAAAGAAGCCACCTTAGGCGGCGCTGCTGTTGACGCCGAGGCTGGCAAGGAAGCGCTTGATGTTGCGCGCGGCCTGGCGCAGGCGCTGCTCATTCTCGACCATCGCGATCCGAACAAACCCCTCACCATTCTCGCCATAGCCGACCCCCGGCGCGACCGCGACCTTGGCTTCGGTCAGCAGGCGCTTGGAAAATTCGAGGCTCCCCATATGCGCCAGCGCAGGGGGCAGCGGGGCCCAGGCGAACATCGAGGCGGCGGGCGCGGGGATGTGCCACCCGGCGCGCCCAAACGATTCCACCATCACATCGCGGCGCTTGCGATAAAGGTTGCGATTGGCCGCGACAATGTCCTGCGGGCCGTTGAGTGCAGCGCAGGCGGCGGCCTGGATCGGGGTGAAGGCGCCGTAATCGAGATAGGATTTCACCCGCGTCATCGCCGCAATGAGCGCGCGGTTGCCCACCGCAAACCCCATCCTCCAGCCCGCCATCGAATAGGTCTTGCTCATCGAGGTGAATTCGACAGCGACCTCCTTGGCGCCCTCGACCTGCATGATCGAAGGGGTGGGATTGCCGTCGAAATAGAGCTCGGAATAGGCCAGATCGGACAGCACCCAGACCTCGTTCTCGCGCGCCCAGGCGACCAGCCTTTGGTAAAACGCGAGATCGACGGTCTCGGCGGTCGGGTTGGAGGGATAGCTCACCACCAGGACGCTGGGCCGCGGCACGGTGAAGTTCATCGCGCGTTCGAGCGAGAGCCAATAGTCCTCGTTCGGGGTCGTCGGAACCGAGCGGATCGTGGCGCCGGCGATGATGAAGCCGAAAGTGTGGATCGGGTAGGACGGGTTGGGCGCAAGCACCACATCGCCCGGCGCGGTGATCGCATTGGCGAGACTGGCCAGGCCCTCCTTCGAGCCCATCGTCACCACGACTTCGGTTTCGGGATCGAGCTCCACCCCGAACCGGCGCGCATAGTAATTGGCCTGCGCGCGGCGCAGCCCCGGAATGCCCTTCGATTGCGAGTAACCGTGTGCATCGGGCTTGGCGGCGACTTCGCACAGTTTGTCGATGACGTGCTGCGGCGGGGGCTGATCGGGATTGCCCATGCCAAGGTCGATGATGTCCTCGCCCGCTTTGCGCGCTTCATGCCTGAGCGCGTTGACTTCCGCGATGACATAGGGGGGAAGGCGCTTGATGCGATAGAATTGGTCGTTCATTGTGGGTCCTGCGCTGCGATCGGCAATCTGTCTCACATAGAGCGCGGTTCAAGTCTAACCCTTTCCCGGTGATCGTGGTAAGGCGTTGTTGCGATGCTCGGCGGCCATTGTGTCACCTGTGCAAGCGGCAGATTTCAAACAAGCCGAACGCGCGGGAAGGATACGAGGATGGCGAGCAACGACAAGCGAAGCACACCCCCCGGCGCAGAAACCCTGAGCGTGTTCCTCAACAATCCCTTCTTCGACATGAAGGGCGATGCGATGCGCGATATGATCGCGCGCACGCTGCCAGCCTCGGGCGGGACGCAGGCCGAACGGATGGCCTCGTTCTTCCCGGGGGGCATCGAGCTGGGCGATCTTGGCGAATGGGCGAAGGCGGGCAGTGAATTGCAGAGCATGTGGCTCACCTATGTGGCCGAGCAGGCGCGCAGCGCGGCCGAGAAATCCGCCGATGGCGCGGATCTGCTCGATCCGGCGCAATGGCTGGTCATCTCGCAGAGCTTGATGCAGCAGATGCCCACGGGGCTGATCGAGGCGCAGACCAAGCTTGCGCAGGATTCGTTCCAGCTGTGGAGCGGGATCCTCGGCAGCTTTGCCGCCTCGGCGACCGGGCTGACGGGCGCAAATGCCGGCTTTGCTCCCCCGGCCCCGGCCGATGAAGACGCGCTTCCCATGAAGGACCGCCGCTTCGCCGATCCCGCCTGGCGCGAGCATCCCGCCTTTGCGCTGATGCACCAGACGTATCTCATGCTGACAGAATATTTCCGCCAGTCGGTCGCTGCCATGGACGGGCTCGACCCTGAAAAGCGCGGCCAGCTCGAATTCGCTGTTAGTGCGCTCGCCGAAGCGATGAGCCCGGGCAATTTCGTGCTGACCAATCCGGTCGTCCTCAAGCGCACGATCGAGACACGCGGGCAAAATCTCGTGCGCGGAATGCGCCACCTCACGAACGATCTCAGGCGCGGCCAGCTCACCCATACCGATCCCGATGCCTTCAAGCTGGGCGAGAACCTTGCCGCAACGCCGGGCAAGGTCGTCCACGAAACGCCGCTTTACCAGCTGATCCAGTATTCCCCGACCACCAAGGAGGTGTTCGAGGTTCCGCTGGTGATCTTCCCGCCCTGGATCAACCGGTTCTACATTCTCGATCTCAACGCAAAGAAGAGCTTCGTCAAATGGGCGGTCGACCAGGGGATCACGGTCTTCATGGTCAGCTGGCGCTCGGCCGACGAGAGCCTCGCCGGGCTCGAATGGGACGACTACATCCGCGCGCAGATCGAGGTGATCGACCATGTGCGAGCGCGCCTCAAGGCGCGCGATGTCCACACGATCGGCTATTGCGTCGCTGGGACCACATTGGCGGCAACGCTGGCGATCCTGTCGGAGCGCGGGGAAGCGGACAAGGTCAGAAGCGCGACCTTCTTCACCGCGCAGGTCGATTTCGAACGCGGCGGGGATCTCAAGCACTTCGTCGACGATGCGCAGATCGACCTGATCGGTCAATTGGGGCGCAAGGGCTATGTCGACGGGCGCTATCTCGCCGCAGCCTTCAACGCGCTGCGCGGCAAGGACCTGATCTGGAACTATGTCGTCAACAACTATCTCCTGGGTGAGGATTATCCCGCCTTCGACCTCCTCCACTGGAACGGCGATGTCACCAATCTGCCCGCCAGCTGGCACCGGCAATATCTGCGCGATCTCTATCGCGACAATCTGCTGGTGGTGCCCGGCCGCCTGATGGCCGATGGAACGCCGATCGATCTCACGAAGGTGAATGTGCCGGCCTATATCCAGGCCGGGCGCGAGGATCACATCGCGCCCGCCGAAAGCGTCTGGCGGGTCACCGAGCACTTCAAGGGCCCGCTCGAATTCGTGCTCGCCGGATCGGGGCATATCGCGGGCGTCGTCAATCCGCCGTCTGCCGGCAAGTATCAATACTGGATTGGGGAGCACGAGGCGGGTTCGCTCGAGGCGTTCATCAAGAGCGCGACGGAGCATCCGGGCAGCTGGTGGCCGCACTGGCTCGAATGGCTCGAGGCGCAGGACAATGCGATCGTCCCCGCGACCGGCAAGCGCAAGCCGGGCGGGCGGGGCGATGCGGTGATCGAGGATGCTCCGGGGCGCTATGTGAAGACGCGCTAAACGTGCCGTCAACGCCGCGGGCGGGGCCGGGAGGGGTGCAGCATTTTTTTACGCTCTGCCTGCGCGCGGATTACTCTCCTGACCGCTTTCTTAAAGTAATTCAGACGCTTGATCCGCATCGATCACCAAATGGTGCACTGCACAAAAAACCTTGACTTCGCGCGCGCGCTGACTATTTTGTGCGGTGCAACATAAAGCGAGGACGTCATGGCTGAAGCCAACAACCAATCGAAGATCGATGCAGCTACCGAGAAGGCTTATGAGGATGCGGCTGCAAAGACCGCAAGCGCTGCCAAGATCGCGCAAGCTGTCGAAGCGAATGCCTCCGAGGCCGATGTCAGCACCGCTTCGGTGAAGCAAGCGGTCGAGGCTCCGGCCGCGAAGCCGGCGATCAAGAAGCCTGCCGCCAAAAAGCCTGCCGCCAAGAAGCCGGCGAAGGTTGCGACCAAAACCGCTGCTCCCAAGAAAACCGCGATTGCCAAGGTTCCGGCCAAGAAGCCGGTCGCGGCTGCCACCAAGAAGGCGGCCATCAAGACCGCCAGCACCACCGAAACCAAATCAACCATCTCGAAACTGAAGGAAACCATCATGGCCACTGCCCAGAACACCGATTTCACCGCCCAAGCCAAGGACATGGCTGCCGACGTTCAAGAGCGCCTCAAGACCGCCTACGCCAAGACCGGTGAGTTTGCCGGCGAACTCGGCGAATTCAGCAAGGCTAATGCCGACGCGATGGTCGAGAGCGGCAAGATCTTCTTCACCGGCGCGCAGGAACTCGTTCGCGAGAACGTCGAGACCGGCAAGACCGTCGTCGAGACCATCACCGAAGACGCCAAGAAGGTTGCCTCGATCAAGTCGCCGACCGAACTCATGCAGCTTCAGGGCGAGCTCGCCCGTCGCAATTTCGATGCGGTCGTCGCCTATGGCTCGAAGCGCACCGAAGCGTGGGTCAAGCTCTACAACGACGCGTTTGCGCCGCTCTCGAACCGCGTGAGCGTTGCCGCTGAAAAGATCACCAAGGCTGCCTGAGCCCTTGGCGAATTGGTTCTGAGCCGGGCCTCTCCTCTCTCTCCCGATCCCGGCTCATGAAACTGCGCTCGCACGAGCGCACGAGGCCGGACAGGACGCCAAGCGCCTGTCCGGCCTTTTTTGTATCGCAACGCGCACCTTGCGCTCCTGCAAACGAATCCCATAATGGCCCTCAGCATGCACAGCCTCATCCCGCCCTCCGGAGCCCCGACCGAGCCTGCCGCGCGCCCGGGCCACCCGCATCAACGGCCCAGTATCCGTCCGAGCACGAGCGCTGCGCCGCTGGCAGGCGTGCGAGCGGCGGGCAAGGATGACGGCGACACCGATGGCGGGGGTAGCGGTGGCGGCGGCAGCCAGGTCGGCATCGCCACCAAGACGCGCGCCAAGTCCAAGAAGCCCAGTCAGTACAAGGTGCTGATGCTCAATGACGACTACACGCCGATGGAATTCGTGGTGATGGTCCTGAAGCGCTTCTTCAGCATGGATCTCGAACAGGCGACCCGGGTGATGCTGCATGTCCACCAGAAGGGCGTGGGCGTGTGCGGCATCTTCACCTACGAGGTCGCCGAGACCAAGGTGAACCAGGTGATGGATTTCGCGCGGCAAAACCAGCACCCGCTGCAATGCACGCTGGAAAAGGCATGAAGCTCCCGGCGTGAGCGTGTTCGGCCACCCCAAGCCTGATCGGGCCGGTCCCGGTCAGGAAAGCGTGTGGGATTATCCGCGCCCCGCCATCGCCGAGCCGACGCCGCGCCGGATCACCATCATCCATCGCGGCGTGACCCTCGCCGAGACGAGCCGGGCCTGGCGCACGCTCGAGACGAGCCACCCGCCGACCTACTACATTCCGCCCGAAGATGTCGCGCTGGCGCATCTGCATCCGATAGCCCGGCGCACGATGTGCGAATGGAAGGGCCAGGCGCGCTATTTCGACATCGTGGTGGGCGATGAGCGGATCGCGGGCGGCGCCTGGGCCTATCCCGATCCCACGCCTGCCTTCGCCGGCATCAAAGACCACCTCGCGTTTTACCCCGATCCGCTCGATCAATGCCTCGTCGATGGCGAACAGATCACGCCGCAGCCCGGCGGGTTTTACGGCGGCTGGATCAGCCGGTATGAAGCAGGGCCCTTCAAGGGCCCGCCGGGCACGCAGTTCTGGTAGACCGGTTGTCCCGTGCGGCGCCCGGTGCGGTGCCGTGCGGTGCCGTGCGGCGCCGTGCGGCGCGGCACCATCGCGCATGACCTTGCCCGTTATGTCGGCCAAGGCGAGTGAACCACGCGGCTGAA
>DAITMG010000040.1:21467-25172 GCA_036835265.1 Erythrobacter sp.
GGGCTCAATTGGGCGTTCGCGCGATTGACCTCGCCGCCCGGAAGGCCCACTTGGGCCCGAGCCGCCGCCTTACGTGAACAGTCTTGCCTGGAACGATGCTGCCAATGACCAATCTTTTCCCGGCCATTGATCGCTACATCTTCCGGCTGGTGCTCTTTCCCATGCTCGGCGTCTTCGCACTGGCCGCCTCGCTCTTGCTGCTCGACAAGATGCTGAGCCTGTTTGATTTCGTTGCGGTCGAAGGCGGGCCGATCGGGGTGGTCTTCAAGATGCTGGGCGCGCTGATCCCGGAATATGCGAGCCTTGCGATCCCGCTCGGCCTGCTGCTGGGCGTCCTCCTCGCCTTCCGCAAGCTCGCGACCTCGAGCGAGCTTGATACGATGCGCGCGGTCGGCTGGTCCTATGCGCGGTTGCTGCGCGTGCCTTATGCGATCACGCTGGTGCTGATCGCGGTCAATGTGGCGCTGGTGTTCTACATCCAGCCGGTCAGCCGCTATTATTACGAGCAGATGGAATACGAGCTGCGCTCGGGCGCGCTCGGAGCCTCGATCAAGGTCGGCGAATTCACCAAGCTGGCGGATCGCATGGCGCTGAGGATCGAGGCGAGCGAGGATGAGGGGCGGCGCCTCATCGGCATCTTCGCGCGGGTCTCCAATTCACAGAACCAGGTGCTCTCGATCAGCGCGCGTGAGGGCGCCTTCCTGGGGACGAGCGATGATCCCGACACGATCATCCTGCGCCTCTCCGAGGGCACGATCATCCAGGACACCGGCAGCGTGAGCCCGCGCGTCCTCTCCTTCAGCCGCCACGATCTGCCGATCGATTTGCCGACGATCGAGCAATTCCGCTCGCGTGGGGATGAAACCGCAGAATATATCCTGCCCGAGCTCCTCCGGATCGGCTGGAGCGACAACACCGACCGGGCGCAGCGCGATGCGAGCCAGGCGAGCTTCAACTTTCGCCTGGTCGAGGTGGTGATGATGCTGCTGATGCCGCTGCTCGCGGTGGCGCTGGCGATTCCGCCCAAACGCTCGACAAGCGCCTTGGGCGTGTTCGTATCGATCGTGCTCGTGGTCGCCTATCACAAGGTCAACCAATATGGCGAGGATATCGCCGCGCTTGGCCTGTTCGACCCGATCCTGGCGCTGTGGGGGCCGTTCGCGGTGTTTGCCGCGCTGATCGTTTGGATGTATTATCAGGTGGCCCATGTGCCTGGCGGGCAGCCGATCGGCGCGCTCGAAAGCGGGTTTGCCAAGTTGAGCAGGCTGATCGGCAGGCTGTGGCGGCGCAGCCGGGCCGGTGAACCGCAGCCCGCGCACGCGCAGCCCGTTCTCCCCGCCGAAACCGCGCCCGCCGAATAACGCGCCGCCATCCCCCGGACCCCGCCTCACATGCAGCTCGATTTCTTCCCCTCGCGCACCCTCACGACGTATCTCGCGAAGATGTTCATCATCCGCATCGCTGCAGTGCTGGTGATGCTGGTGCTGGTGCTGATGGCGCTCGATCTGCTCAGCGCCACGGGCAAGATCCTCACGCCCGAGGGCAACGGCAATGCCGAGATCTGGCGCTATGTCACTTTGCGCGTGCCGCAATTGATCTCGCGCTTCCTGCCCTATTCGGTGCTGCTGGCAACACTGATCACGCTGGTGACGCTCAATCAGAATTCCGAGGTGGTGGCGATGAAGGCCGCCGGGCTTTCCGCGCACCAGGTGCTCGCGCCGCTGCTCCTGACCGCGGCCGCGATCGCGTTGGTCAGCTTCGCCTTCAACGAGCGGATCGTCACCCGCGCCAATGCCAGCCTCAAGGCGTGGGAGGCGGTCGAATTCGGGCCGATCCCGCAGGAGACGGGGGTGCGCGCCAATGTCTATCTGACCGATGGCGACAATATCCTCACCGCTTCCTCGCTGGTCGGAAAGGGCAATGCGATCACGCTCGACGATGTCACCTGGTACAAGCGCGCGCCGGGAGGGATCATCCTCGAACAGGTGACCGCGACGGGCGCAAGTTTCGCCGATCCGGGCTGGCGGCTCGAAAACCCGGTGCGTTTCGATGTCGGCGCGGCGGCTTCAAGCGAGCTCGAGACGCTGGTGGTCGCCGAGGGTCTGACGCCCGACCGGATCGACGTCCAATCGGTCGACATCGATGGGCAGTCGTTCTTCGAACTTGCGCGCACGATCGAGGCGTTCCAAGCGCTCGGCCAGCGCACGACCGAGATGGAAGCGAAGTGGTGGCACCGGCTGGCAGGGCCGCTCTCGGCGCTTCTGATGCCATTGTTGGGCTCGATTGCGGCCTTCGGTCTCGCGCGGTCGGGCCAGTTGTTCGTGCGCGCGATCATCGGGATGGCGCTGGGCTTTGCCTATTTCGTGGTCGACAATGCCGCGCTCGCGATGGGTTCGTTCGGCGGCTATCCGCCGCTGCTGGCCGCCTGGGCGCCGTTCCTGCTGTTTCTTCTCCTTGGCGAGAGCGTGCTCATCCGGACCGAAGAGTGAGCGCGGCGCGGGGGCAATGGTCGCTGCGGCTGGCGCGCCCGGCCGATGCCGCGGCGATGCCGGAAATCGAGCGGGCGGCCGGGCGGCTGTTCGCCGAAGTCGAAGGGCTCGCCGGTTTCGCCGGGCAGCACACCGTGCCGATCGGACGGCTCGAGCGCTATATCCGCAAGGGCCACTGCCTGGTCGCGCATGTCGGCGAGGCGATGGCGGGGTTCATCGTCACCGAACCCTTCAGCCGCGAACTGCACGTGTGGGAGTTCGACGTCCACCCCGCGTTCCAGCGGCGCGGGATCGGCGCCGGGTTGCTGCGCGCAGCGCAGATCGACGCGCGCAATTCCGGTTTCAAGGCGTTGACCCTCACCACCTTTCGCGATGTGCCGTGGAACGCGCCGTTCTACGAGCGGCTGGGGTTCGAGGAAGTGACCGCGCTCGATGCCCACCCGCGGCTCGCGGGCGAGCTTGCGCTGGAGGCCGATCACGGCCTGCCGATCGAGCGGCGCTGCGCGATGATCTGCTTTCTCGACTGATCCGATTTTCGGTTTGCGCGCATCCACGCTAGGATGCGCAGCCAGCCAAGGAGAGGATCATGAAACCATCGCCATTCCCGTTTCCCACGCTCGCGCTCGCGCTCACGCTTGTCTTAGCCGCATGCAACAACGAGCCCGAGCCGGCCATGAGTGCGGCTGATGAGGCAGCGCTGTCAGCCGATGAAGAGGCGCCGGACGAGGACGCAATGAGCTTGCCGGAGGCGGAAGAGGCCGAGGCCGTGCCTCAGGGCGAGACCATGCAAAGCGGCAGCAATGATGGCACCGAGCGCGCGCCGCAGACCGGGTCCAAGCTGCTCCCCGCCGATCCCGACTAGCCGCGCGTCATCGTTGCCCGCGCGATCCGCATGACCATCGGGGCAAGCCCCGGATGGTTGGCGCCGGCATAGGTCGAACCCTCGCCGAAAGCGCGCGCAAGGCGGCGATGGGCCTCGGGCAGATCGTGATAGGGCATCGAAGGCATCAGGTGATGGAGCGCATGATAGCGCAGGCCCACCGGCGCCCAGATCTCGGCTGCGAGGCCCGGCGGGGGGACATTGACGCTGTCGAGATATTGCGCGGTCACGCTCATCGGCTCGCCCTCGTTCTCCCACAGATGCGCGACCAGCGTGCGCAGCTGGTTGAGCAGTGCGGTCAACGAGAGGATCGCAAGCGCTGTCAGCAGCGGCTGC
>DAITMG010000041.1:0-24841 GCA_036835265.1 Erythrobacter sp.
TACAGCCTCGTCACCCAGCAGCCGCTGGGCGGCAAGGCGCAGTTCGGCGGGCAGCGGTTCGGCGAGATGGAGGTCTGGGCGCTCCAGGCCTACGGCGCGGCCTACACCTTGCAGGAAATGCTCACGGTCAAGTCCGACGATGTGGTCGGCCGCACCAAGGTCTACGAGGCGATCGTCAAGGGCGACGACACCTTCGAGGCCGGCATCCCCGAAAGCTTCAACGTGCTCGTCAAGGAAATGCGCTCGCTCGGCATGAATGTCGAGTTGAAGTCGCTGATCGACGAGGGCGAGGACGGCGAAGCGCTGGAGGCTGCGGAATAGGGGCTGGGGGCGCGAATTCACAAGCGCCCCCGCCCTCCGTCCGCTCCCATAATTTCATCCCCCAAGGGAAACCCCAGTCATGAACGAACTGACCAGATTCTCCAACCAGCTCGCAAAGCCGGACACCTTCGACACGATCCAGATCGGGATCGCCTCGCCCGAGCGCATCCGCTCGTGGTCCTATGGCGAGATCAAGAAGCCCGAGACGATCAACTACCGCACGTTCAAGCCCGAGCGTGACGGCCTGTTCTGCGCGCGCATCTTCGGTCCGGTGAAGGACTACGAATGCCTGTGCGGCAAGTACAAGCGCATGAAGTACAAGGGCGTCGTGTGCGAGAAGTGCGGCGTCGAGGTGACCGTCACCAAGGTCCGCCGCGAGCGCATGGGCCATATCGAACTGGCCGCGCCGGTCGCGCACATCTGGTATCTCAAGTCGCTGCCCAGCCGCATCGGCCTGCTGCTCGACATGCAGTTGAAGCAGCTCGAGCGCGTGCTCTATTTCGAGAGCTATGTCGTGATCGAGCCGGGCCTGACCGCGCTCGAGAAGTTCCAGCTGCTGACCGAGGACGAACTCCTCGAGGCGCAGGACGAATATGGCGAGGACGCGTTCAGCGCCGATATCGGCGCCGAGGCCGTGCGCATCATGCTGATGCAGCTCGATCTCGAGGCCGAGCGCGAGGCGCTGCTGACCGAGCTCGAGACCACCAAGTCAACGCTCAAGCCCAAGAAGATCATCAAGCGATTGAAGGTTGTCGAAAGCTTCATCGATTCGGGCAACCGCCCCGAATGGATGATCCTTGAGGTGATCCCCGTAATCCCGCCCGAGCTGCGTCCGCTGGTGCCGCTCGACGGCGGCCGGTTCGCGACCTCGGATCTCAACGATCTTTATCGCCGCGTGATCAACCGCAACAACCGTCTGAAGCGCCTGATCGAACTGCGCGCGCCCGACATCATCGTGCGCAACGAAAAGCGCATGCTGCAGGAAGCCGTCGACGCCTTGTTCGACAACGGCCGCCGCGGCCGCGTGATCACGGGTGCCAACAAGCGTCCGCTCAAGTCGCTCAGCGACATGCTCAAGGGCAAGCAGGGCCGCTTCCGCCAGAACCTGCTCGGCAAGCGCGTCGATTATTCGGGCCGCTCGGTGATCGTCACCGGGCCGGAACTCAAGCTGCACCAGTGCGGCCTGCCCAAGAAGATGGCATTGGAGCTGTTCAAGCCGTTCATCTACGCCCGGCTCGATGCCAAGGGCCTGTCGATGACGCTGAAGCAGGCCAAGAAGTGGGTCGAGAAGGAGCGCAAGGAAGTCTGGGACATCCTTGATGAAGTGATCCGCGAACACCCCGTGCTGCTCAACCGCGCGCCGACGCTGCACCGTCTGGGCATCCAGGCGTTCGAGCCCGTGCTGATCGAGGGCAAGGCGATCCAGCTTCACCCGCTCGTCTGTTCGGCCTTCAACGCTGACTTTGATGGTGACCAGATGGCGGTCCACGTGCCGCTTTCGCTCGAAGCCCAGCTCGAAGCGCGCGTGCTGATGATGTCGACCAACAACATCCTCTCGCCCGCCAACGGCAAGCCGATCATCGTGCCCTCGCAGGACATGGTGCTGGGGCTCTATTACCTCTCGATGGAGCGGCAGGAGCGGCATCCCGAATTCCTCGATAACGAGGACGGCACCAAGGTCGAGAAGCTGCCGCGTTTCTCCGACATGGCCGAAGTCCATCACGCGCTCGAGACCAAGTCGGTCACGCTCCACACCAAGATCCTCGCCCGCGTGCCGCAGGCCGACGAGCACGGCAAGGTGGCGATGCAGCGCTTCGTCACCACGCCGGGGCGCATGCTGATCGGCGAATGTCTGCCCAAGAACCACAAGGTGCCCTTCGACATCATCAATCGCCTGCTCACCAAGCGCGAGATCGGTGACGTGATCGACCAAGTCTATCGTCACACTGGCCAGAAGGACACGGTGCTGTTCGCCGATGCGATCATGACGCTGGGTTTCCGCCACGCCTTCAAGGCGGGGATCAGCTTCGGCAAGGACGACATGATCATCCCCGAATCCAAGGAAGCGCTGGTGGCCGAGAGCAAGGCGCTGGTGGCTGACTACGAGCAGCAATACCAGGACGGGCTCATCACCCAGCAGGAAAAGTACAACAAGGTGATCGATGCCTGGTCCAAGTGCGGCGACCAGGTGGCCGAGGCCATGATGGAGCGGATCAAGGCGACCCCGATCGATCCCGAGACGGGCAAGGAAGCCGAGATCAACTCGATCTATATGATGAGTCACTCGGGTGCGCGCGGCTCGCCGGCGCAGATGAAGCAGCTTGCCGGGATGCGCGGGCTGATGGCCAAGCCCTCGGGCGAGATCATCGAGAACCCGATCATCTCGAACTTCAAGGAAGGTCTCAACGTCCTCGAATACTTCAACTCGACCCACGGGGCGCGCAAGGGCCTCGCGGATACCGCGCTCAAGACCGCGAACTCGGGCTATCTCACCCGCCGCCTTGTCGACGTGTCGCAAGATTGCACGATCGTCGAGAACGATTGCAAAACCGAGAACGCGCTCGAGATGCGCGCGATCGTCCAGGGCGGCAGCGTCATCGCTTCGCTTGGCGAGCGCATCCTTGGTCGCACGGTCGCTGAAGACATCGTCAATGCAGCGACCGGCGAGGTGATCGTCAAGGCCGGCACGCTGGTCGACGAGCCGATGGTCAAGGAAATCGAGGAAGCCGAGGTGCAATCGGCCAAGATCCGCTCGCCGCTGGTGTGCGAATCCGAAATGGGCGTGTGCGGGACCTGCTACGGGCGCGATCTTGCCCGCGGCACCCCGGTCAATATCGGCGAAGCGGTGGGCGTCATCGCGGCGCAGTCGATCGGCGAGCCGGGCACGCAGCTCACCATGCGCACCTTCCACATCGGCGGCGCGGCGCAGCTCAACGAGACCAGCCACCTCGAGGCGATCTCGGACGGGCGCGTCGAGTTTCGCGACATGCCGACCATCAGCGACAAGCAGGGCCGCATCCTCAGCCTTGCCCGCAACGGCGAGATCGCGGTGATCGATGCCGAAGGCCGCGAGCGCGAGATGCACAAGGTGCCCTACGGGACGGTGCTCAGGTTCCAGGATGGCGATCAGGTCAAGATCGGCGATCGTCTCGCCGAATGGGACCCGTTCACCCTGCCGATCATCACCGAGCAATCGGGCGTGGTGAAGTATCAGGATCTGGTCGAGGGCACGACGCTCGAAGAGCAGACCGACGATGCGACCGGTATCGGCCAGCGCGTTGTCACCGAGAACCGCGCGACGGGCCGCAAGAAGAAGGAAGAGCTGCGTCCGCGTCTCACCCTTCTGAGCGAAGGCCAGACCGAGGAAGGCGAAACCGAAGCGCAGCGCTATATGCTCGCGCCCGGCACCACGCTTTCGGTCGAGGATGGCCAGACGGTCGAGGCCGGCGACATCCTCGCGCGCGCCAGCCGCGAGGCGGCCAAGACGCGTGACATCACCGGCGGTCTGCCGCGGGTGGCCGAACTGTTCGAGGCGCGTATGCCCAAGGATGTCTCGGTCATCGCCAAGATCTCAGGCAGGATCGAATTCGTCCGCGAATACAAGGCCAAGCGCAAGATCGCGATCATCCCGGAAGAGGGCGATCCGGTCGAGTACCTGATCCCCAAGACCAAGGTGATCGACGTGCAGGAAGGCGACTTCGTGAAAAAGGGGGACACCCTGATTTCCGGATCGCCCAACCCGCACGACATCCTCGAGGTGATGGGCGTCGAGGCGCTCGCTGAATATCTCGTCAACGAGATCCAGGAGGTCTATCGCCTGCAGGGCGTGAAGATCAACGACAAGCACATCGAGGTGATCGTTCGCCAGATGCTGCAAAAGGTCGAGATCACCAATGGCGGCGATACCACGCTGCTCCCGGGCGAGCAGCTCGATCTGGCGGAAATGATGGAATACAACGCCAAGCTGACCAAAGGCAAGGAACCGGCCCAAGGCACGCCGATCCTGCTCGGGATCACCAAGGCCTCGCTCCAGACGCGCAGCTTCATTTCGGCGGCCTCGTTCCAGGAGACCACCCGTGTGCTCACCCAGGCTTCAGTCGAGGGCAAGAAGGACACGCTGATCGGCCTCAAGGAAAACGTGATCGTCGGCCGGCTCATCCCGGCGGGCACCGGCGCGGGCATGAACCGCATGCGCGTTGCCGCCACCAGCCGCGATGCCGCGCTCAAGGCCGCGTGGAAGAAACAGCAGGATGCGCTCGTGGCCGCCAACGCGGTCGAGGCGGAGCCTGCGGCGGACGCCGTGCCGTCCGAAGACGCGATGAAGGCAGCGATGAGCAACGCAAGCGCCAACGCCAACGCCAGCGCCGACGATGGCGACAGCGCAGAGTAAGCGCGGCCCACATCAGCCCGGGTTCATTTGCCCAATCCCAAAAGGCTCCGGAAGTTTACGCTTCCGGGGCCTTTTTGGTCGCTGCGGCGCGTACACGGGAGCCAGCATGAGAACACCGCTCGCCGTCATGATCCTGGCCCTCGCCGCGTGCGGTGAACCGCCCGGCGATGGACGCCTCGCAGGCGCCCAAACTCCGGCGGTCAATGCGCCCACACCCGCACCCGAGCCCAAGCCCAAGCCCGAGCCCGAGCCCCAGGGCACAGCGATCGCTTCAGTCGGCGATCTCGTGGGCGAGTACCGCGTCGCCGGGATCGACGATGCCGAAATTTCGGGAAACAAGGGGATCGCGCTGTCGATCGATGGGCCGCTGATGTCCTTCGGGCCGACCTGCGCGGGGTTTGAGTGGACAATCGGCTTCGACGGCGAGACACTCAGGACCAGCCGCCACTCCGGTGCCGCCGGGTCTTCGCTCGGTGAGCCGTCGCGGCCCGTCTGCGCCGTCGCGGTGACACCTGCCGAGCGCGCGCTCGCCCAAGCGCTCGACGCGGCCACTCGCGCCGAACGCACGCCAGCGAACGGCATTCGGCTGTCGGGCGGAGGCCACTCGGTGACACTCTTTTCGCAGTGATGCCCCTTTGACAAAGATACGCTATTGATAATCGTTTGCAAATAATTACAGTGGCCGAGACCCGAGAAAGGAATCGCATGCCCCAGAGCCGCTCACGCACCGCCGCCGCCCAAGCCGCGATTGCCCGGCTAGCTGAGCCGCCCCGCCTCGCTGACACGCATCCCATCGCCGCGCGGTTCATCTATTCGATGCGGCTGATCGCGGTGCATGACCGGGCCAAGCGCGATGCCGTGCCCGAATTGGCGATGCGGCTGGGAAGCGTCGAGATCGCGGCCAAGGCGCTCGCGCTGGCACAGGCGGTGCAGGAATGCTGGCCCGAAGACATCAGCGTTGCGCGCTTTTGCTGCGGCTTCATGAGCCATGACGAGGCGACCATCGCCGCCATGGTGAGCGGAACTGCCACCCGCGATCGGCGCCAGTTCGAGGATGCCGCAGATGGCCTGATCCGTCCCGACCGGGTGCCCCGCCTGTGGGACGCCGTGCTCGGTCTGGTCGCAGCGGAGCTGCGGGCGCTCTGAGGCGCTTGCCGCGCGGCGCCGGGAGCTCTACCGACGCGCGCATGACCACCACCCGTTTCGCGCCCTCTCCCACCGGGCGCCTCCACGTCGGCAATATCCGCACCGCGCTCCACAACTGGATGCTCGCCAAGAGAATGGGCGGCCGGTTCGTGCTGCGGATCGACGATACCGATCAGGCGCGCTCGAAGGAGGAATATGTCGACGCGATCCGCGCGGACCTTGCCTGGCTCGGGCTCGAGGCGGACCATGAAGAGCGCCAGTCAGCCCGGATCGAGGTCTATGAGGCCGCATTCGACCGGCTGCGCGCTGCCGGGCGGATCTATCCCGCCTACGAGACCGCGCAGGAATTGGAACTCAAGCGCAAGGTGCTGCTCGGGCGCGGCTTGCCGCCGATCTATGATCGCGCGGCGCTCGCGCTGAGCGACGCGGACCGCGCGGCAAAGGAGGCAGACGGCATCCAGCCGCACTGGCGCTTCAAGCTCGATCACGCCGAGCCGATCGCGTGGGAGGATGGCATTCGCGGCGCAGCGAAGTTCGACCCCGCCCAGCTCTCCGACCCGGTGATCCGCCGCGCGGATGGCTCGTGGCTCTACATGCTGCCCAGCACCATCGACGATATCGACATGGCGATCACCCACGTCCTGCGCGGCGAAGACCATGTCTCGAACACCGCGGTGCAGATCCAGATGTTCACCGCATTGAACAAAGTGGGGTTTGGGGGCGCCGCGCCCCCCGCCTTTGCGCACGAAGCGCTGCTGGTCGGGAGCGAGGGCAAGCTCTCCAAGCGCCTCGGCTCGCTCGGCTGCGATGCGATGCGCGAGCGTGGGATCGAACCGCAAGCGATCATCGCGCTGCTCGCGCGGCTGGGCACTTCGCTTCCCGTCGAGCCGATCGCCGAGCTCGAGGCGCTGATCGAAACCTTCGACCTTGCAACCTTTGGCCGCGCGCCTGCGAGGTTCGACGATGCCGAGCTCGACCGGATCAACACCGCGATCGTCCACCAGCTGCCCTTCGCGCAGGTTTCAGGCCGCCTGCCCGAAGGCATGGACGAGGCCGGCTGGCACGCGGTGCGCCCCAATGTTTTCACGATTGCCGAGGCGAGCGAATGGTGGCGGCTCGTCACCGGGCCGATCACGGCGCCCGAGTTCGCCGAGGAGGACCGCGCCTACCTTGCGCAGGCTGCGCAGGCGCTCGATTGGGGCGATGATCCCTGGGGCGCGCTCACCGCGCGGCTCAAGAATGCGACGGCGCGCAAAGGCCGCGCCCTGTTCCTCCCGCTGCGCCAGGCGCTCACCGGCATGGACCATGGCCCCGATATGGGCGAACTCCTGCCGCTGATTGGCGAGGCCGAAGCGCGCGCGCGGCTGGCGCGGGCGGCGCAGGCGTGATGCGCGCCCTCGTGATCGCGCCGACACTCGCGCTGCTCGTCGGCCTCGCGCCCGCGCTCCACGCCCGCGCGCCTGACCACCCTGATCCCGCCTACCGCGCTCATACCTGCCCCGATCCGGCGAGCGCCCCCGCCGATGTCGAGGCGACCATCAGCGCCTTCTTCGATGCGCTGCGCCTTGCTGACAGGGCGCCCTTCCGGCAGCTGACGACCGAGCGCTTCTACGCTTTCGATGTCGGCGCACGCTTTCCCGAAGCCGCGCTCGCCGCTTCGGTGCGCGGTGCGCTCGATCGAGGGGTGGAGATCATCTGGAACCTTGGCCCGATGGATATGCAGGTGCGCTGCGATGTTGCATGGGCGCAGTGGGAGAATGTCGGCAGCGTCGGCATGCCGGGCGAGGCGGCGCCGGTGCGCTGGCTCGAATCCGCGGTGCTGGTGCACGAGGGGGGCGGGTGGAAGCTCGATTTCTTCCATTCGCAAAGGGCAAAGGCGCCATAGCCCAGCGCCCCGGCAGGCCCAGGCGTTAGAGCGACGTGTCCGCGCCCTTGTCCTTTGCGGCGGCATGGGCACACGCAGCCGGCGGGGTCGCGGCTCGCGCGAGCGGTGCGCTCGCTTTATCGGGCGCAGGATCGCCGCCAGCGGTCTTGACCACCGGACAATTCGACTGACACACCATGGGGGCGCAGCGGACCTTGGAGACGCGCGGGGCGCCGCGCCGGGCGGTCGGAGTGGCTACTGCGAGGCGCGCAGGCTCGGCGGATGCGGCAGGCTCCTTGCCCGAAGCGGCACCGGACGTGTCGTCCGAAGCTGCCATGTGCAGGATAAGCGGTTCGACCAGGGGCCCCTGAAGCGCAGTCACCCGGGCATCGCCGCTGGGGACGAGCGCCAGTAGGGTCAAGGCAGGGATAGCCCACATAGCTCGCGGAATAACCCGCGTCGACTTGCGCGATCCTCAAGGGACGCGCTTAACGGCGCGTCAACCGTCTAATCCTTGTAACCCTTCAATTCGTCACCCGAGAGCGTGACCACATGCAGCAGGTTGGTCGACCCCGGCGTCCCGAACGGCACGCCTGCGAGGACGATCTGCTTCGAGCCCGCGGTGCCGAAGCCATGGCGCAGCGCCATGCGCTTGCCCTTGCCGATCATCTCCTCGAAGCTGCCGATATCGCGCGTCGCCACGGCGTGCGCGCCCCACAGCAGCGCAACGCGGCGCGCGGTGCGCATCGACGGAGTGAGGACGAGGACGGGGACTGCCGGGCGTTCGCGTGCGACCCGCCGGGCGGTCGCGCCCGACAAGGTGAACACCGTGATCGCGCTGATCGGCACGGTGTCCGCGATCGTCATGCAGCTGTGCGCAAGGGCATCGGCGGTGGTCGCATCGGCCGGGATATCGAGAAACCGCACGCGCCGCTTGTAATCGGGATCGGCTTCGACGTGCGCGGCGATCTTGTGCATCATCACGACCGATTCCTCGGGCCACTCGCCCGCCGCGCTTTCAGCCGAAAGCATGACGACGTCCGCCCCGTCATAGACCGCATTGGCCACATCGGAGACCTCGGCGCGGGTGGGCGTGGGGCTTTCGATCATCGATTCGAGCATCTGCGTCGCCACGATCACCGGTTTGCCTGCGGTGCGGCACTGCGCGATGATCCGCTTCTGCAAGGGCGGGACTTCCTGCGGCTCGAGCTCAACGCCGAGATCGCCGCGCGCGATCATGATCGCATCGGCCAGCTCGATAATCGCGCCAAGCCGCTGGACCGCCTGCGGCTTTTCGATCTTGGCGCACAGCGCGGGACCTTGCGCGGCGCTCTTTGTCCCGCGCGCGCTGGCGATGAGCTTCCTGGCTTCGGCAATGTCTTCGGGACGCTGGACAAACGAGAGCGCGATCCAGTCGGCTCCGTGCTCGACCGCAAAGGCAAGGTCGGAGCGGTCCTTGTCGGTGAGCGCGGGGATCGGGACCTCGGCATCGGGCACGTTGACGCCCTTGCGATCCGAGATCACCCCGCCGACCTCGGCGGTGCAGCGGATGCGGTGTTCGCTCGCCTCGCGCACCACCAGCCGGATCTTGCCATCGTTGATGAGCAGGCGCTGGCCGCGCTCGAGGATGCCGAACAGCTCGGGGTGCGGCAGGTGGACGCGGCTGTCATCGCCCGGCGAGGGATCGCGGTCGAGGTTGAAGTGGCCCGAATGGCGCACCACCGCGCGCCCGCCGACGAATTCGCCGACGCGCAGCTTGGGCCCCTGCAGATCGGCGAGGATCGCGATCGGCCTTGCGAATTCCTTCTCCAGCGCCCGGATCGCCGCGATCGCGCGCGCATGGTCCTCTTGCGTGCCGTGGCTCATATTGACCCGGAACGCATCGGCGCCGGCGCGAAACAACCGCCGCAGCATGTCGGGCGAGCGGCTCGCCGGGCCGATCGTGGCGAGAATCTTGACGCGGCGGCCGCGCGGGTCGATCCTGGTCAGGTCTGATAGTGCCATGATGTGCGCGGGGCCTCGTCTGGTTCGGTGCGGCTATGGCATGGCCATTTGTAAGCTCAAGGAAAACCCCGGAACATGACCGAGAAAACCGATCCGCTCGAAGCGCTTGACGATGCCGTCGCCGCGGCCGCTTTCCGGCGGCTGGTGCGTCACCTGAGGCACCGCCACGATGCGCAGAACATCGATCTGATGGGGCTAGCGGGCTTCTGTCGCAATTGCCTGGCCGACTGGATCGGCGAGGCGGGCTTTGCAGGCGACAAGGCGGCGGCGCGCGAACTCATCCACGGCATGCCGCAGGACGAATGGAAGGCGACGCGCCAGACCCCGGCGAGCCCTGAGCAGCTTGCCCGGATGAAGGAAAGCGTGGCGAAGAACGCACAGGAATAATCGGGCTGCCGGTTCAAACCGCGAAAGGCTCAAGCTAACGGCATGACAACCGATTCTCATTCCAATGGAGCCTCCCCGATGCCCGACAACGCCACTTCATCTGACGACCGCCTGCGCCTGCTGATCGAGCGCATCGAGCGCCTCGAGGAAGAGAAGAAGGGGATCGCTGACGATATCCGCGATGTCTACGCCGAAGCCAAGGCGGTGGGGTATGATGCCAAGATCATGCGCCAGATCGTGCGGCTGCGGAAGATGAAGCCCGACGATCGCAGCGAGCAGGAAACGATCCTCGAGACCTACAAGGCCGCGCTCGGAATGGCGTGACCTGATGGCGTGACCTGATGGCATGAGCGGCGCGTTGCAGGCGGCGAGCTTGTGTCTTACACCAGCAACACACTCTTGCGGAAAGGAACTCCCAATGCCAGGACCATGGAAAGACGCGCGCGGCATCACCGTCACCACCACCCCCACGATCGAGGGCCACCCGATCCAGGAATATCACGGCATCGTGGTGGGCGAAGTGATCGTGGGCGCCAATCTGTTCCGCGATCTGTTCGCCAATATCCGCGATATCGTCGGCGGGCGCTCGGGTTCGTATGAGCGCATCCTCAAGCAGGCCCGCGATGAGGCGATCGAGGAATTGCAGGCCGAAGCCGCCGCACGCGGCGCCAACGCGGTGGTCGGCGTCGATCTCGATTACGAAGTGGTCGGCGACCGGGGCTCGATGCTGATGGTCTCGGCGAGCGGGACCGCCGTCAAGATCTAGTTGGCCCGCACGATCACCCTTCGGGCAGCGCGCTTTGCGCCAGCGCCATCACCGCGACCGCCGCGCCGTTGTGCAGCGCGTGGAGCGCAATGCTCGCCCACAGACCATAGCGCACCCGGGCATAGCCAAACAGCGTGCCCGCGATGAATTGCGGGATGACCAGCGGCAGCAGCGTGAGAAAGCCCGCCGCCTCGTAATTGACGAGATGGATCAGCGCGAACAGCACCGCGACCAGCCAGAAGATCGCCGGGAAGGCCATCCCGAACCAGCGCAGCGGCGGCGCGGCGCGCCAGCGCCACAGGCTCAGCGCCGCGCCAAGCACGAGCACGGCCAACAGGGCGAGCGCGATCATCCCGCCGGCGTCGCCCGATGCGGCCAGCAGCGGCAGGCCGAGCAGCGCCGCGATCCC
Source organism: Erythrobacter sp. (assembly GCA_036835265.1). GTDB lineage: Bacteria > Pseudomonadota > Alphaproteobacteria > Sphingomonadales > Sphingomonadaceae > Erythrobacter. Next base: position 11,288 of record DAITMG010000041.1, read on the forward strand.
GGCAAACCCGGCGACAAGATGCCCCGGCCGCCCCGAGAGCCACGAGCGGAACATCAATTCCTCGGTCAGCGGCGCGCCGATGATGATGATCGCGATCCAGGTCGGCGTCAGCGCCAGTTGCTCGAGCGAGTTCTCGGGGATCTCGAACCCGGTCAGCAGCACGAGCGAGGCGATCAGCCCGATGGTCATCATCAGCACCGCATCGAGCACAAACAGCCGCAGCACCCCCATGATCCCGGCGGGCACGGGGGCCGTGCGCTCGGGCAGGCGCGGGCGGGCGAGAAATTGCCGGAACGCCGCCCATTCCTGCTTTGTGGTCCGGGTCGGCGGGAGGCTTGTCGCGAGGGCGCTCATGCGTCTAATGCAGCTTTCCGTTTACCCACAACCCGAGACGCGGAAGAGTTCCCATGGCAGGCCATTCCAAATTCAAGAACATCATGCACCGCAAGGGTGCGCAGGACAAGAAACGCTCTAACCTGTTTTCCAAGCTTTCGCGCGAGATAACGGTCGCAGCCAAGATGGGCACGCCCGATCCCGACATGAACCCGCGCCTCAGGCTCGCGATCAACAATGCCAAGGCGCAGTCGATGCCCAAGGACAATATCCAGCGCGCGATCGACAAGGCCTCGGCCAATGACGGGGACAGCTACGAAGAGGTCCGCTACGAAGGTTATGGCCCGGGCGGCAGCGCGATCATCGTCGAGGCGCTGACCGACAACCGCAACCGCACCGCCACCAACGTGCGCACCTGCTTTTCCAAGAACGGCGGCAATCTGGGCACCGAGGGCAGCGTGCAGCACGGCTTCGAGCGGCTCGGCCTGATCGAATATCCCGCGTCTGCGGGCGATGAGGAAACCGTGCTTCTCGCAGCGATGGAGGCGGGCGCGCAGGACATCGAAAGCACCGACGATGGCCACACGATCTGGACCGCAGCCGACGATCTCCACCAGGTCGCGAGCGATCTCGAACAGGCGCTGGGCGAAGCGGAGAACGTCAAGCTCGCCTGGAAGCCCAACATCACCGTCGAGATGGACGAGAGCAATGCGGGCACGCTGATGAAGCTGATCGATGCGCTCGAGGACGATGACGACGTGCAGACGATCTGGGGCAATTACGAAATCTCGGACGAGGTGATGGAGAAGCTCGACGCGTGAGCGTGATCACGTGACCTGGCGCGAATGGCTGTTTGCGCTGCTGCTGGGCGCTGCGTTCCTGCTGGCGATTGTCTGGCGGCTGGGATGGATGGTGGGATTGTGACACGATCCTCGCTTTTCCCGATGCCGGCGCTGCGCGGATGATCATCCTTGGCCTTGATCCCTCGCTCAGTTGCACCGGCTGGGGCGTGGTGCGCGCAGAGGGCTCGCGCCTCGCCCACATCGCCAATGGCGAGATCGCGACCCGCGCGGCTGACCCGGTGCCTCAGCGCCTTGCGCTGATCCACGCAGCCTTGCGCGAAGTGATCGCCGCCCACCGCCCGGACCGCGCCGCCTGCGAGGAAATCTTTCTCAACAAGAACCCGCAATCCACGCTCAAGCTGGCGCAGGCGCGGGGCAGCGTCCTGGCGGCGTGCGGGGCGGCGGGCCTGAGCGTCTCCGAACATGCAGCGCGCAGCGTCAAGCAGGCGCTGGTCGGCACGGGCAAGGCCGACAAGGTGCAGGTTGCAGCGATGGTCAAGGTGCTGCTGCCCGGTGCCGAGATCGCCGGGGCGGATGCCGCCGATGCGCTTGCGGTGGCGATCGCGGATGCGCACCTGTCCTACATGGCGCGGGCGCGCTAACGCTGTTGGTGATGACCATGTCGAATCGCTTGAAATTGCAGCGCGGCGGCCTGGCGCACCGCGCGGCTGCGCCCCGCGAAGCTTTTGCTTCTGGACAGTGTAACAGGCGGTTCAAGCGTTCGGTGCGTGCGATGAACCAAGGGCGAGGGAGCAGGAGGGCACGATGATCCATCTTTACGGCATCGCGAACTGCGATACGGTCAGGAAAGCGAGGAAGTGGCTTGAGGCAAACGGCCTTGAGCACAGCTTCCACGACTACAAGCGCGAGGGCGCCGATCCCGCGAAGCTCGAAGCGTGGATCGCCGCGCATGGGCTGGGCGCCGTTCTCAACACAAGCGGGACGACCTATCGCAAGCTCTCCGAGGAGGAGAAGCTGCGCGCGGCTGACGGTCATCAGGCTGTAGCGCTGCTGGTCCAGCACCCCTCGATGATCAAGCGCCCCGTGGTCCAGCACCTCGGCGGCACCCTCATAGGCTTCAAGGAAGACGAATGGTCCGCAACGCTTCTGTAACGCTCGGCCTCATCGCGCTTGCGCTGGTGATGCCGCTCCCGGCGCACGCCAACCCCGGCGCGGCGAACCCCGAGCGCCCGCTCATCATCGCGCATCGCGGCGCGAGCGGCGAACGGCCCGAGCACACGCTCGCCGCCTACGAGCTCGCGATCGACCAGGGCGCGGACTACATCGAGCCCGATCTGGTGGTGACCAAGGACCTCCAGCTCGTCGCGCGGCACGAGAACGAGCTTTCGGGCACGACCGACGTCGCACAGCGCCCCGAATTCGAGGATCGCCGCCGGACCAAGGATGTCGAAGGCCAGCGGGTCGCAGGGTGGTTCTCGGAGGACTTCACCCTTGCTGAGCTGCGGACCTTGCGCGCGCGCGAACGCGTACCCGGCTCGCGGCCGGCAAGCGCGCGGTATGACGGGCTCTACCAGGTCCCGACCTTCGCCGAGATCGTTGGCCTGGTGCGCGCCAAGGAGGCCGAGACGGGCCGTGTGATCGGGCTCTATCCCGAATTGAAGCACCCCACGCTGATGCTCGAGCAGGAGGGGATCGACATGGTCGACCTGATGGTGACCGAGCTCAAGCGTTTCGGGCTGGATGGTGCGGATGCGCCGGTGTTCGTGCAGATCTTCGAGGTCGGCCCGCTGCAACGGCTGGACAAGCTGGTCGATACCCCGCTGATCATGCTGATCTCCTCGCTCGGCGGACCTTATGACGAGCCCTCGATGCGCTGGGCCGACATGCTGACCGCGCCGGGCCTCGCCGAGATCGCGGCCTATGCCGACGGGATCGGCCCATGGCTCGGCCATGCGCTCGATCCCGCAACGAACGAGCCGACCGGGCTGGTCGAGCGGGCGCATGCGGCAGGGCTCAAGGTCCACCCGTGGACGCTGCGCAAGGAGAACGGGTTCCTGCCCGCTGACCTGCGTGGCCCCGGCGGGAACGATGCCGAGGGGCAGTACCTGCGGCAGTGGACCGCGGCCCTGAAGACGGGGGCGGACGGGTTCTTCGTCGACAACGTGAAGGAGTTCGTGCGCCTGGTGGACGGCGGAGTGGTGAACGGTGCGGCTCCGGCCGATTAGCGCCTGTGCTGGCGGGCGTTCTAGCGGGCGTGGCGGGCTGCGAGGATGTAATTGAGCGAGAGGTCGTCCGAGAGGTGAAGCCCCTTGCCCGGACGCCAGGCGATGCCCTGCCGCTGCGTCACCTCGAGGCCGACCTCGGCGAGCAGCGCTTCGAGCTCTTCAGGCGTGATGAAGTCGCGCCAGCGATGCGTACCCCTGGGCACATAGCCGACCGCCTCGGCTGCGCCGACCAGCAGCACGCGGCTGGCGGCGGTGCGGTTGGGGGTGGAGAGGATGAGCAGGCCGCCCCCCTTGTCATCGGTGGGCGCCAATCGCGCCGCGACATCGGCGAGGAAGGCGGGTTTGTCAGCGACATGCTCGATCACCTCGAGGCTGGTCACGCAGTCGAAGGTGCCGATATCGAGCCCGCCGACCTCGCCCGGCATGTAGCGGATATCGAGCCCGCTCGTCTCGGCATGAGCGGCGGCGACGCTCACGTTCTCGGCGCTCGCATCGACCCCGGTCACAGCGGCGCCGAGCCGCGCGAGCGGTTCGCAAACCAGCCCTGCGCCGCAGCCGATATCGAGCGCCGCCTTGCCCGCAAGCGGCTTCGCTGTGCCAGCGACCTCGGGCCAATGCGCGTCGATCGCGGCCCGGATGAAGGCGAGCCGGACGGGGTTGACCTCGTGCAGGCTCGCCATCGGGCCCTTCGGGTTCCACCAGTCGCGAGCGAGCCTTGTGAAGAACGCGGCTTCCTCGGGGCGGATCGTCGTGTTTGCGTTTCCCATAGCCTGCCCTTAACAGCGCCCCGGAAATCAGACCAGCCATCACAGCAAGAGGATCCCTCCATTGCCTGACGCCCCGCCTCGCCGACCCGTTGATCGGCCGCAGCGCATCGTGATGAAGTTCGGCGGCACCTCGATGGCCGGGACCGAGCGGATCCGGCGCGTGGCTGGCCTCGTGCGCGCGCAGGCTGCGGGCCGCGATGGCCAGCGCAACGAGGTCGCCGTGGTGGTGAGCGCAATGGCGGGCGAGACCGACCGGCTGGTGGGCTTCTGCCGCGAGGCCAATGCGCTCTACGATCCGGCCGAGTATGACGTGGTCGTCTCGAGCGGCGAACAGGTCACGAGTGGCCTGCTTGCCCTGACGCTTCAGGCGATGGGCGAGAAGGCGCGCAGCTGGCTCGGCTGGCAATTGCCGGTCCGTACGATCGAAGCGCACGCCAAGGCGCGGATCAAGGCGATCGAGGCGCCCGCGATGATCGCCTCGCTCGAAGCGGGCGAGATCGCGGTGGTCCCCGGCTTTCAGGGCGTCAGCGACGAGGGCCGCATCACTACGCTCGGCAGGGGCGGCTCGGACACCTCCGCCGTCGCGGTCGCGGCCGCGGTGAACGCTGATCGCTGCGATATCTACACCGATGTCGACGGAGTCTACACGACCGATCCGCGCATCGTTGCCAAGGCAAGGAAACTGAAGGCGGTGACCTATGAGGAGATGCTCGAACTTGCGAGCGTCGGGGCAAAGGTGCTGCAGACGCGCTCGGTCAGCCTGGCGATGAAAGAAGGAGTGCGCATTCAGGTGCTCTCGAGCTTCGTCGATGATGGCGCGAACGCTTCAGCGGACGACCTTGTCGGCACGCTGATCGTCTCCGAGGAGGAAATGAATGAATTGGTGGAGAAGGGCCTGATGGAACGCCAGCTTGTAACCGGGATCGCGCACGACAAGACCGAGGCGAAGGTCATCCTCACCCGGGTGCCCGACCGGCCGGGCGCCGTCGCCAACATCTTCGAGCCGCTCGCCAAGGCCTCGATCAATGTCGACATGATCATCCAGAACGTCGGCCGCGACAAAGGCGAGACCGACGTCACCTTCACCGTGCCGCAGGCTGATCTCGCCCGCGCGCAGGCCCTGCTCGAGGATCGGCGCGAGCTGATCGGTTACAATCGCATCATCACCGACAGCCAGATCGCCAAGGTCAGCGTGGTCGGGGTCGGCATGAAGAGCCATGCCGGGGTTGCAAGCACGATGTTCCGCGCGCTGTCGGATCGGGGCATCAACATCCAGGCGATCTCGACCTCGGAGATCAAGGTCAGCGTGCTGATCGACGAGGACGAAACCGAGCTTGCCGTGCGCGTGCTGCACACCGCTTATGGTCTCGATGCGGTGGATTGACCTTGCGGCTGCACGGTTAAACGCGTGAGTTGAACAAAGCGTTAGCCACGTTTGGCACATCGTTGTTAATCCACTGGGCCGAGGGGTGCGGCTCCAGATATGGGAGACAGCCCTTGGCCATCAGAGCTCACCTCGGCCCCGAGATCCAGCGGTTCAGCCGGGTCGACCCGCGCAGCGACGAGCGCCGCGCGCTCTTCTTCGAGACCAGCGGCGCGCTGCCGGGCGGTCTCGAGGCAAACGTGATCATTCACAACATCTCCGCCGCCGGCCTCCTGCTCGAGACCGAACTCGATCTGGCGGCGGGCGAGCGGCTGACGCTCGACCTGGCGCAGGCCGGCGCGGTTGATGCGATCATCGTGTGGCAGAGCCGCACTCTGTTCGGCTGCGCGTTCGAGACGGCGCTGAGCGAGGCTGCGCTCGCGGCGGCGCGGTTGCAGGGTCACGAGACGCCGCCGACGCCGGGCCTTTCGCCGGAGCAGCAGGACGAACCCTTCGGCGTGCGGATCAATCGGCTGCGGCGCGCCAAGGGGCTGACGCTTGCGCAGGTCGCGGGCGCGCTCGATGTGAGCAAGCCGACCGTATGGGCATGGGAGAAGGGCAAGGCCCGCCCGCTCCCGGATCGGCTGGCTCCGCTTGCGAGCGTGCTCGGCGTCGAGGCGCACGAACTGGAGCAGCGAGTGAACACGCCGCAGCACTCCCAGTTGGTTCAGGAATGTCGCTTACGCATTGCAACGGCCTATGGCACGGCGCCTTCCAAAGTGCGGATCATGATCGAGATCTAAGCCGACTACTTAGCGCGATAACGGAACTGACAGTGCGATTTTACAACAATATGGTAAACGCTATTGGGTCGTGATTCGTTTTTTAGGAAAGTTATCTAACCAAACTGACAGATGTTCGGTCAATAGCCGCACTCTTCGCTCGTGTAAGTATAATATGGGCGCTGGTTTAGTTGTAGGATTGCTTATCCGAAACGCATCGGGCCGGGGTGAAAACAGCCGGGGGCATGCGGCATGGATTTGAGTTATACGTTCGACAACGACGCGCAATTGCGCGGCGTGCTCGAAAGTAGCGATAGCGACATCATCGTTCGCTTCGATCGCAATGGGTTTGTATCCAGCGCCACGGCCAATTTCATCGAGGTCGGATATGATCTCGACGCGCTGTTGCTCAAGCCCCATCTAACCGACCTGGTCGCCGGGAATACCGCGCGCGATCTGGGACAGCATTTTCGCGATGTGCTGAGCGGCGCGGTTCAGGAACAATGGTATGAATTTGCGCTGCGCCAGTGCGATCCGGGCGAACGTTGCGCGAATGTGGGGAACAGGTGCCGATGCGCGATCAGCTTCAGACGTATCGTTGACGAAAGCGGCGAGATACAAGGCGCAATCGGGACCATAAGATCGGCCGATCGCCAGCGCGCAATCGGTGGCGAGATCCATTCGCATGCGCTGGTCGATCCGCTGACGGGATTTGCCAATCGCCATGCCCTGTATGCCAGCCTGCTCCGGCAACTCGAGACCGCAGAGAGCGGGATGCTGGTGCTGGTCGAGGTCGATCGGCTGCGCGCGATCTTCCTGCAATACGGGCAGCGCACGAGCGACGAGATCGTCTGGGGCTTTGCACGGTTTCTCGAAGCTATGGCCTTGCCCGGCTGCGAGCTGGCGCAATTCAATGCCGAGCGCTTCTGCGTTCTGCTGCCCGAAGCGAACGCCGATGAGGCGCGCATCTGGGCAGCCGACCTGCTCGAGACATTCGGCTCGCTGACGCCGACCTCCTCGCCGCGCGTGCCCAAGCTCACCGCGAGCGCGGGGCTTGCCCGGGTCGAGCGCACCGTCGACTGGACCTTGCGACAGGCTGAACTTGGCCTCGTCATGGCGCGCGCGGGTGGCGGCACGCGCGTCGCGCAGGCGCCCTGCCAGCCCGCCCCGTGCGCGCCCGCAATCTGGCCGAAGCGCTAGCGCCCCTCAAAATCCGGTGCCAAGGCCTGGCTTGGCCTGTTCGCGCGGTGTGCTAAAGGCCCACGCTTATCATGGCGTTCACAACCACAATCCTGCTGCTGGGCGCGGGCGAACTCGGCCGCGAATTCACCATTTCCGCCAAGCGCCTCGGTGCGCGGGTGATCGCCTGCGATGCCTATCCCGGGGCGCCCGCGATGCAGGTGGCGGATGCTTGCGAGGTCTTCCCGATGCTCGATGGCGCGGCGCTCAGCGCGGTGGTCCATAAGCACCGCCCGGATCTTATTGTCCCAGAAATCGAGGCGATCCGCACCGAAGCCTTGAGCGAGCTTGAAGGCGAGGGCTTCGCGGTGGTGCCTTCGGCGCGCGCGGCGCGGCTCACGATGAACCGGGATTCGATCCGCGATCTCGCCGCGCGCGAACTTGGCCTGGCGACCTCGCGCTATCGCTATGCCGAGAGCCTTGCCGAAGTGCGCGCCGCAGCGAGCGAGATCGGCCTGCCTTGCGTGATCAAGCCGGTCATGTCGTCATCGGGCAAGGGGCAGAGCAAGGTCGAGACCAATGAGGCGCTCGAGAATGCCTGGCGCTATGCTGTGGCCAATATGCGCGGCGACAGGGCGCGCGTCATCCTCGAGGAATTCATCGACTTCGACTACGAGATAACCCTCCTGACCGTCCGCCATCGCGGCGGTTTCAGCTTCTGTGCGCCGATCGGCCACCGCCAGGAGCGCGGGGACTATCAGGAGAGCTGGCAGCCCGCCATGATGGAGCCGCAAGCATTAGCTGCGGCGCGCGCGATGGCCGAGCGTGTGGTCGAGGCGCTCAAGGGCGATGGCCGCGGCTGGGGACTTTACGGCGTCGAATTCTTCGTGCGCCGGCGCGGTGCCTTCGAAGAGGTGATCTTCTCCGAACTCTCGCCGCGCCCCCACGATACCGGGATGGTGACGCTGTGCAGCCAGCGCCTCACGCAATTCGATCTCCACGCCCGCGCGATCATGGGCCTGCCCGTGCCCGAGACGATCGCGGCGCAGCCCGGCGCATCGGCGGTGATCCTGGCTGACCGGGACAGCGCGCAGTTCGGCTTCGAGGGGATCGACCGGGCGCTGGCAATCGATCCGGGCGTCGATGTGCGCCTGTTCGGCAAGCCCACCACGCGCCCTTATCGCCGGATGGGCGTGGCGCTGGCGGCCGGGTCCGATGTCGAACAAGCCCGTGCCCGCGCGCGCGCGGCAGCGCAGGCTGTGACCATTCGCTATTGGTAGTGAGGCGAGCCGGCCCTTGGCTTGGAAGGGCCGGCCGGCCCGTTCATTCAAGGCAATGGATCAGCGAACGGCGATGAAGCCCAGCTTGTCCGCGAGCAGCGCCACGCGCTTGGCGTTGGCGCCTTCGAGCGCGCGGTTGACAGCAAGCGTGCGCTGCGGAGCGTAGGCTGCTTCAGCCGACGCGATGCAGGCACGATAGTCGAGCACCTGGCGTTGATTGCGCAGGCTCGGAATGCCGCCGCAAACCCGGCGCGCCGCGGCGGCAAGACGACGATCCATCGTCTTCTGACCCGCTTGGGTGGTGAGGTCGAGATCGGCGATCGAGACGCGCACCTCGGTTTGAGCGGCAGCCGGGAACGAAGCAGCGGCGACACCGAGCGCGAGCGCAATTGAGAACGTGCGAATGAACATGACGGGGAACCTTTCGAGTTGATTCTCAAAAAAACCTCGCCGAAGCCGAATGGGAGGAGGGGTGCTTCGGCAATCGCGCTATCGCATCAATCGATGACAGGACACTTACACATTTACGATCTGACGCAGTATTATTTCAACATCTAACAATCATAAAACTGCCAGACTTTCATATAAGAGCCGCAAAGCCCAAACTTCCCCACGTTCGCACCCGTTGCTCCCGCAACTGCATCCCGCTTGCCGACCCTTGCGCAATTGCCTAATCGAGCCTGCGATGACCAATTTTCCCCAAAGCCATGCGCTGATGCAGCGCGGCTCCGAATTCCTCGGCTGCGAGACAGCCATCCTGTGCGGCGCGATGAGCTGGGTGTCCGAACGCCAGCTTGTCTCGGCGATCTCCAATGCCGGCGGCTTCGGCGTCATTGCCTGTGGCGCCATGACGCCCGAACTGCTCGATGCCGAGATCGCCGCCACTGCGGCGCTCACGCACAAGCCTTTCGGCGTGAACCTCATCACCATGCATCCCCAGCTGTTCGAGCTGATCGAGGTCTGCGCCAAGCACGCGGTCGGACATGTCGTGCTTGCGGGCGGGATCCCGCCCAAGGGTAGCGTCGAGGCGATCAAGGGACCTTCGGGCGACGGGGCCAAGGTGATCTGCTTTGCGCCTACGGTGGCGCTCGCCAGGAAGCTGCTGCGCTCAGGCGCTGATGCGCTGGTGATCGAGGGGATGGAAGCGGGCGGGCATATCGGCCCTGTATCGACCAGCGTGCTCGCGCAGGAGATGCTCCCGGAACTCAGCGCGGACCATCTCGTCTTCGTGGCCGGGGGGATCGGCCGGGGCGAGGCGATCGCGGGCTATCTCGAGATGGGGGCGTGCGGGGTGCAACTCGGCACGCGGTTTGCCTGCGCGAGCGAGAGCATCGCGCATCCGGAATTCAAGAAAGCCTTCTTTCGCGCCTCGGCACGCGATGCTGTGGCAAGCGTCCAAGTCGATCCGCGTTTGCCGGTGATCCCGGTGCGTGCGCTGAGGAACAAGGGCACGCAGGAGTTCACCGCCAAGCAGCGCGAGATTGCCGCCGTGCTCGATCGCGGCGACATCGCGATGGCCGAGGCGCAATTGCAGGTCGAGCACTATTGGGCGGGCGCGCTGCGCCGCGCGGTGATCGATGGCGATGTCGAGAACGGCTCGCTGATGGCCGGGCAGTCGGTCGGCATGGTCAAGCGCGAGGAGCCGGTGGCCGAAATCATCGCCTCGCTGATGCGCGAGTGCGAAGCAGCGCTCACTCACCGGAAAGCGGCGTGATCCGCGCGGGGCTCGCAGCGCTGGCGCTCGCCGCGCCGAGCCTTGCCGCCGCCCACAGCTTCTGGCTGGAGCCTGAAAGCCAAGCGGTGCCAGAGGGTGAGGCCGTCGAAGTCGCCTTCAAGGTGGGCGATGCGGGCGATGTCAGCGATTGGGGGCTCTATTGGGAGCGGGTCGCCGCCTTCCAGCTCTACAGCGCCGATGCCGTCCATGACCAGCAGTCAGCGCTGCGCATGAGCGAGGAGGGCCAGACGGGCGCGGCCCTGATCGCGGTGCAAGCGGCGGGCACGCATGTCCTGGCTTTCGCGAGCAATCCCAGCTTCAGCGATCTTCCGGCCGATCGCTTCAACGAGTATCTCGAGCACGAGGGGCTGCGTGCGATCTTGGCGCACCGCGAAGCGCGCGGCGTGACGAGCGAGCCCGGCACCGAGCTTTATGCCCGGCGCGCGAAGGCGCTGCTCAAGGTCGGCGAAGACGGCCCTGACGGCGCGGTCACTCGGCCGATCGGTCACACGCTCGAGATCGTGCCGCAGGCCAATCCGCTTGACCTCGCAGCGGGCGAAGCGCTCGGCCTTCTCCTCCTCTGGCGCGGTCAACCGCTGGCAGGGGCAAGCCTCGCGGTCGCACGGTTGGACGCGAGCGGGGAGGCACAGACTTACGTAACCGACGCTCAAGGCAAAGCGAGCGTCTCGCTCGAGCCCGGGCAGCGCTATCTCGTCTCGAGCGTCTGGGGCGTTCCTGCACCCAATGATGCAAGAGCCGATTACTTCACGGTTTTTGCAAGCCTCACCTTCTGACGCAGCCCGACGCTCGCCGCGCTTCGCGCTGGCGTTCGCCCGGTGCGCCCGCTAGGCTTTGACCAATGCCAACAGCTGCAAGAGAGACGTGCAATGTGTGATGAGGCGAAACTTCACGAATGGGCCAGTGCGCAGCTTTCGCGCCGCCGGTTCGGTGCGCTCGCAGGGGCTGCCGCCGTGGTCGCCTGCGCGCCAAGCGAGACGGGCAGCCAGGCGCTCGCGCAGGCAGGTGAGGCGGCCAGCGAAACCGTGCCGCTCGCCGAGGCCAGCGTCACCTTCGAGACAGGCGATGGCACAATGGATGCGTTCTTCGTCCATCCCGCCGAGGGGAAGCATCCGGGCGTCATCTTCTGGCCCGACATCGCATCCCTGCGCGAGGCCAAGCGGGCGATGGCGCGCCGCCTCGCTGGCGAGGGCTATGCGGTGCTCGTGCTCAACCCGTATTACCGCGATGTCGCCGGCGAGCAGTTCGCCGATTTCGTCGCCTTCATCCAGAACGAGGGGTTCAAAAAGGTCGGCCCGTGGCGCGCCAGGCTCAATGCCGATGCGATCGGCCGCGATGCAAGCGCCGCGGTCGCCTGGCTCGACCAGCAGCCAGCGGTCGACACGGCCAAAGGCATCGGCACGCAGGGCTATTGCATGGGCGGCCCGTTCACCGTCTGGAGCGCTGCGGCAGAGCCGGAGCGCATCGGCGTCCTTGCAAGCTTCCATGGCGGCGGCCTGGTGACGGACGATCCAAAGAGCCCGCATCGCATGATCAGCAAGGCCAAGGCCTACGCCAATATCTACATCGCGCAGAACGACGATGCCAAGGCGCCCGAGGACAAGATCACCTTCCAGCAAGCCGTGGAGGCTGCCCCGAATGTCGATGGGACTTACCAGGTGATCGAGGCCGATCATGGCTGGGCGGTTCCAGATAGCCCGGTGCACGACAAACGCCGCGCGGACATGGTCCACCAAGATCTGATCGCGTCCTTCCGAACCCACCTCTAGAGCGCGGCGGCCGCCCCGTTCATGCCGGCGGCGCGCCGCTGCTCCCGCGCTCCTTGTTGCGCTGGTTGCTGAGGCCGAACCGGCCGAAGCGGCGATAGCGCGTCATCCACTTGTCGAGGAACAGGCCGAGCGGGCGCGGCTCGATCCCGAGCTCGGCGAAGGTGCGATGCTCGCCCGAGACGAGGCTGCCCGGCTTGAGCAGCGTCCACTGGTCCTTGCTCATCGGCGTCAGCGGCATCGCGGCAAACAGCGCCGAGACACCATCGGGCATGGCGATGAACCGCCGGTTGCGCCCCTGCGCCTGCGCAATCCGCTGGTTGATCTCCATCATGGTGAGCTGCTCGGGCCCGCCGAGCTCGTAAATATGCCCGCCATGTTCGCCCGGATCCTCGATCGCCAGCGCGATCGCCTCGGCGACATCGTCGACATAGACCAGCTGCAGCCGCGCTTCGGGGCCGAACACCGGCAGGACCGGGGCAAACTCGATCATCTGGCCGAACATGTTGAGAAAATTGTCGTCCTTGCCGAACACGATCGAGGGGCGAAGGATGGTCGCCTGCGGGAAGGCTTCCAGCACATTGGCCTCGCCCTGCGCCTTGCCGCGGGCATAGGCCGCCGATGAACCGGCATCGGCTCCGATCGCGCTGACATGCACGAATGCCTTCGCTCCGTTATCCTGAGCGATCCGCGCCATCAGGCCCGGCGCCTTGCCCATCAGTTCCTCCAGATCGCCCGCAAAGGCGCCGACGAGGTTGACGACGCAAGCGGCTCCTTCGAGCGCTGCGGCAAGGCTTGCCTCCTGGGTGATGTCGCAGCGGGTGAATTGCAGCTGGCCGAGATTGGCGAGCGGCTTGAGGCTGTGGCTGCGCTCGGGATTGCGGCTGGCGATCCGCACGCGCGCGCCGCGACTGAGGAGACTTTGCGCGACGTAATTGCCGATGTAGCCGCTGCCTCCGAAGAGGGTGACGAGGGCGCCGTCAAGCGGGCTTGGTCTGGTCATGCTGGTGTTCCTTGCGACGATCGCTGTCGATGCCAAGACGGCCATGCGGCAACCAGCCCAGAGGGGCAAGTCCCCGAATTGATCGAGACGATTGCTCTGTGCTCCTCCAGCTTTGCATTGACAGACCGGCGGCGCACTCGCTATTGGCCCGCGCCTACCCGGCAAGCGCATTTGCAGTTCGCGCTTACCTCACGTGCCCAGATGGCGGAATTGGTAGACGCACCAGCTTCAGGTGCTGGCGCTCGCAAGGGCGTGGAGGTTCGAGTCCTCTTCTGGGCACCATTTTCCCGTTCGTCGACGTTCGCTGGAGCCGGAATCGCA
>DAITMG010000042.1:0-24533 GCA_036835265.1 Erythrobacter sp.
CGCCGCGCGGGCCGTAGAGGCCGACCGCGTGGACTTCGTCGATATAGCTCATCGCCCCGTGCTTCTCGCACACGTCGAGAATGTCGGCGATGGGGGCGATGTCGCCGTCCATCGAATAGACGCTTTCGAACGCGACCAGCTTGGGCACGTCGGGACCGAAATCCGACAGCAGTTCGTCGAGATGTTCGGCATCGTTGTGGCGCCAGATCTTGTAGGGCGCGCGCGAATAGCGGATCCCTTCGATCATCGAGGCATGGTTCAAGGCGTCGGAAAACACCACGCAGCCGGGTATCCGCCCCGCCAGCGTGCCGAGCCCTGCCCAGTTCGAGACATAGCCCGAGGTGAACAGCAGCGCGCTCTCCTTGTTGTGGAGATCGGCGAGTTCGGCTTCGAGTTCGACGTGGTAATGGTTGGTGCCCGAGATGTTGCGGGTGCCGCCTGCGCCCGCGCCGCATTCGTCGAGGCAATCATGCATCGCCTCGAGCACCGCGGGATGCTGGCCCATCCCGAGATAATCGTTCGAGCACCACACAGTGACGGCTTGCGTCTCGTTGTCGATGAAGCGGGTCGCCTGCGGAAACCGACCGCGATGGCGCTTTATATCGGTAAAGACACGGTAGCGCCCTTCGGCCCGAACGCCTTCGAGTTGCTCCGCGAAAAACCCTTCATAATTCATCGAAATTCCCCCTCATGGGTCTGCATAGTCAATTCAAGTGCTCGCGTCTTCGATTTCTCTCGTCACCGCGGAGCGTTTGCGAAAGGCCCATCCCCACAGCATGCCGTCCCGAAACGGCAGCGCAAGGAAGAGGTGTTCGAGCCAGCCAAGCAGGCACAGCGTCGTCAAAAGGCTCGCGCCGGCCATTTCCGCGCTCCCGATCTCAGCCCGGCTTGCGAGCGCACCGAACCAGCAGGTGATCGCGAAGATCACCGCGATCGAGGCGGCGAGCTGCCAGGTCATCCGGTTGGGCCCGAAATAGGTTTTGAGATAGGTGAGGTGCGGCGGGAGCATCTCGGCAGTCGAATTGGGGACGCCGACATACATGTTGAGCTTGGTCGAGAGGCGCAAGAAGAACAGCATCACGAACACGGTCGCGCCGATCTGGTTGGGCGCGTTCCATGAAAGCGAGATCAGCAGCAGCGCGGTGAGCGCGAGCGCGACCTCATGGTGAATGACTGTCGCGCTGGCCTGTGTGAAGCGCTCTAGCCCCCGCAGGCCCGGCTCGGCCGGCACGCGGCGCGGGCCGGCGGCAGCGCCGGTCAGGAAGCCGATCTCGTGCCAGCCCCACACCAGCAGCGCCCCTATGAATGCGGCATAGACCGCAAGGATGCTCACCGATTGCGCGGCGACGAGGATCACGACGAGGCCGGCAATCGCGCCAACTCCGCCGATTGCGAGGCTGCGGGGAAAGGTCGTGCGATCGCGGTTGTCCGCCCAGGCAACGATGCCTGTCGCCACGAACCAGATCATCACCGTGACGATGAACGGAACGACATGGCCGTCCCAGCTCACCATGTCGGCTGGAGCCGGATCGTTGCCGGAAGCGCATTGGGCTTTGGCGTCTGGAAATACATCCGCGCAAACGCCCAGCCGGCGCCCGCCATGCCGCTCGCCCGCTTGACGAGACCGCCGAGCCCGCCTTGCGTCTTGCCATCCTCGATCCGGCCTGCCGCCATCCGCAGGTTTTCCATCTGGCGACGGAAGGCAGGATCGTCGATATCGAGCTCGACCGGGAAGACCTGGCGGCTGATCTGGTTGCAGATCCGGAACACCTCGTAGTCATACTCGGTCGGGTCGACACCGAGCGCCTTGTGAAACACCGGCCGGTCGTGATCGCGCACATACATCGTCGCATAGACCGACAGCAGGAAGAAGCGCACCCACAGCTTGTTGGCGCCTTCCAGGAGCTTGGGATCCGCGCGCAGCAGCATGGCGAAGGCTTCGCCGTGGCGGAACTCGTCGTTGCACCATTCCTCGAACCAGTCGAAGATCGGGTGGAACTTGTGCTGCGGATTGCGGGCCAGGTGCCGGAAAATCGTGATGTAGCGGGCATAGCCGATCTTCTCGGACAGGTAGACCGCGTAGAAGATGAATTTCGGCTTGAAGTAGGTGTATTTCTTGGTCCGCGTCAGATAGCCCAGATCGACGCCGATGCCGGCATCCTTCAGGCTTTCGTTGATGAAGCCCGCATGCCGGCTCTCATCGCGCGCAAGCAGCTTGAACAGCTGCTTGACGTCCGGGTTCTTGGTGCGCTTGGCAATCTCGGCATAGAGCACGCAGCCCGAAAATTCTGAAGTCATCGAGGAGACGAGGAAGTCGGTGAATTCCTTGCGCAAGCTAGGCTCGAGCCCCTCGATCACGCCTTTGAAGCTGTCGCTGTGGCGGAAGTGCTGCTTGTTGGGATCGCCGATCATCTCCGCGATCAGCGCATCCCACTCCTCGCGCACGAGCGAAACGTCGATCGCATCGAGCGCCTCGTAATCGGTGGTGTAGAAGCGCGGGGTCAGCATCGTGTCCTGCGTCGCGATCGCCATCGCCTCTTCGCTGGTCATCGGCTTGTAGGCGTTCATTTGATCCTCCCGGCATTGAAGCTGACTTCGTAGAGTTCTGCGAGGTCGAAATAGGCCGCCGCCTTGACGAGGGCGCGCTTGATCGGCCCGGCGCGGGTGACGGTGGCGGTGCGCTCCAAGACCACGCGGCTGCCGAAGGGAATGGCAATCGGCTCGCCATGAACGCGGACCTTGTCGCCGGGCTCCATCACCAGGTCGTCAGGCAAATCGAGATGGGCGTGAAAATGTTCGGGGCTTTGCTCGACCGTGATCGTGCACGGCGTCTCGAAGCACCTCGCCGAGATAGCCGATCCCTGTGCTATCATCTGGCTCATTTGGCGCTCTCCACTGGCAGCATGTCGGCATAGATCTTGTGGTTGAGATCGCCGAAATTGGACAATTCGACCGTGCGGTCTGTCTCAGTGTCGCGCAGGGTGAGCGTGCCATCGTTCCAGCGAATCAGCTCGAAGGGCGCTTCAGAGCCAATCTCGCGCATCTGGCGCGCGGTAATCATGCTGCGCGCGGTGGCACGAACGAAGCCGCCCTCATTGGTCTGGTAGCGCGCGATCATCTCGCCCGTGCGCGCATCCTCGACCCGGATGACGCCCAAAGGCTCATCAACGAAAAAGAGGGTGCGCGTTGCCAGTTCGGTCACGCCCTGCGCGGCGCGCCGGTCCTCGGGGACGCCCTGGCGATCGAACAGGCCGAAGCTGACCGACGCAGTGAAGGCGAGCGTGATCGCGATCACCGCGCCCATCATGATCAGCGGGATGCGGTGGACGGCAAATTCGTCCTCTTCATAGGTGCGCACGATCATGCTGGGGCTCCCTTCAGGCTGTCTTCGCGAACCGGCGGGCTCATCACCCCGGCGCTCAGGGCAAGTGCAGGCTCCCTGGCCGGTTTAAGCGGCGGGGAGGCTGCGTCTTTGAGTTCGATCAAATTCGGCTGGATCGCATTGTGGGCAGCACACACTTCAGCGAGCAGCCTGGCGACCCCCTTGGGATCGGCCACCGCGCGCAGCATCGGTTGCGGCCTCGCGACGTGGAATGGGCGCAAATGCGGCCACAGCAGCAGATAACCCAGCAGGCGATCCCCCTTGAGGTCGACCGCAATGTCGCCCACATCCTTGCCGCGCATGTTGAGATCGGCCGATTTGATGTGCTTCAAGGGGATGTTGATCCGCGTTTCGATCGCCATGCCGATGCGCAGGATCAGCCGCGCATCGGTGAGGATGTAGAGCGTGCTGCGCGCGCTCTGCCAGGCGAAGAG
Source organism: Erythrobacter sp. (assembly GCA_036835265.1). Lineage (GTDB taxonomy): Bacteria > Pseudomonadota > Alphaproteobacteria > Sphingomonadales > Sphingomonadaceae > Erythrobacter. The sequence goes on from DAITMG010000042.1 coordinate 3,817, forward strand.
GTGCAGCAAGGCAAGGCCGGCAATCGCAAGGCCCGCCAGGAAGAGCGCGCTCGCTGTATTCTCGAGGATTACGGCGATCGCGATCAAGCCAATGAAATAGATCGCGAACGAGCGGGTGTGGAATGCCGTGCGGGCGAGGGGCAGCAGCTCGGGCCGCCCCTTCCACACCACCCGTTCGGACTGCGCGGGCGTTCCCATCGGATCGCCGTTGGCCGAGGGGCCGTCTTCCGCGAGGATTGCGGGGTGTTCCTGAACTCTCTTGCCGATCATAGGTAGGGCTCCGCACGTTGGGGTGTCGCATAGAGATAGCCGCCGCCGAAATAGGCCTGGATCTTGTCCTCCTCGAGACGCGTGATCTGGCGCGGCATCTTGGTGCGCGGCACATCGGCGAACTGCGCGGAGGTGATCGCATCGATCTCGACCAGTTCGGGCTTTTCGCCCAGGATCCCAGCCAGCCAGCCCTTGGTCTGGACCGCCACGACCGCCATCGGTGCAAGCACCTTGTCGCCTGCATCGGTCTCGATCTCGAGATAGCGGATGAGATGCTCGGACTGATCAACCCAGATATCGCTGACCTTCCCGACGAACTTCTTGTCAGCGGCGAGCACCGGCCAGCCGATGAGGTTGGGATCGTTTGGCGCGATCACGATTTCGTGGCTGTCGGCGATCGGGATGATGCGCGGGCGGCCATCAAAAGTGAGATCGGGATAATCGGCGCGGTTCGCCCATGCGGCCGCCCCGAGGCCGTCAGTCATCGGGTTGCCCGTCGGCACAAAGGGTGCGCCGCCGCCGTTGAAGGCACGCTTCGCCGGGATATCGACCGTATCGCGCGCCACGTTTTCCGGAACATAGGTTCCGCGGCCATGCGGCAGCTTGAAGACCTTCTTGTCGGCACTGAGCAGCGGCAGGCTCTCGAGCTTGCCGTCCCACTCGTTTTCGAGCGGATAGCCTTCGCGGCGGCTCTCGCGATTGAGATACAAGACGAGACCGATAAAAAAGAAGAAAAAGAGCCAGAAGGTGAGTTCGGCAACATCGAGCGTGCCGACAATGTAGGTGGCGTTAGCCAGGAAGTGTGTGGCGTTCATTGCTTGGTCCTCCGGTGAATGGGAGCTGGGTGAGCCGCGCGGCGGCTTGGTCGGGCAGGCGTCATGTCGGGAACTCGCACAGGCCGAACGGTTCGGCTGCGCCCTTTCTTGAAGCGATCATCGCGCGGCGATCACGGCCCACCAGTGGCCCGATCGCGGCGAGGGCTGCCAGGAGCAGCAGGATCTCGAGCACGTAGACGCTGGTGTAGCCGGTTGCCCTGGAGGCGATCGCGGCGGTCTGGTCTCCGCTCATCGCGAAGGCCGAAACGGCATCGCGGATGCCCCCGCCAAGCGCGATACCAACGCCGGCGCAGGTCGCCTGGACCGCCCCCCACGCACCGAGCGCGAGGCCGGAGCTTGTGTTCTTTGCAAGGTTCATCGCCTCGATCAGGGTGCCGACCGAGAACAGCCCGAGCCCCGTGCCGATGCACAGCGCGCCGGCAAACAGCATCAGCGGCGATGCGAAGGGCGCAGCGAAAACCACCAGCAAGAAGGCGGCAAGCCCGGCCACGAGACCAAGCCCTGCAAGGCGCAGCGGATCGTTGCCCTGCGCGAGCAAGCGGCCCGACAGCATGAATCCGATCAGCGCGCCCATGGCCCAGGCACCGGTCAGTGCGGTGGTCGCGCCGACCGAAAGGCCGAGCACTTCGCCGCCATATGGCTCGAGCAGCGCATCCTGCATCGCAAAGCCCGCCGAGCCGATGCCGATCCCGGTGAGCAGTCGCGCATTGCGCCCGTCGCGCACGAAATCGCTCCACAGCGCGCTGAAGGTCGGGCCGGTATCGGGCACGCCCTTGTTGGGAGCGCCGCGCGCTTCCTGCTTCCACAGCGCAATGACATTGAGCCCGAGCGTCAGTATCGCGCAGCCCTGGATGACCTGAACGAGCCGTGTGTTCGAGTAATCGATCAGCAAACCGCCGATGATGAAGGCAGCAAACATCATGCCCACGAGCAGCATGACATACAGCAGGGCCACCGCGCGCGGACGCTTGTCCTCGGGCGCCAGATCCGTCGCGAGCGCGAGCCCTGCGGTCTGGGTGACATGAAGGCCGATGCCAGTGAGGAGAAACGCGCCGGCCGCAGCGACCGTGGCGAGCGTGAAGGTTTCGGGCTTGGAGAACAGGATCAGCGCGAACGGCATGATCGCGAGCCCGGCGAACTGCATCAGCGAGCCGAACCAGATATAGGGCACCCGCTTCCAGCCGAACACCGAGCGATGCCTGTCGGATTTGTGGCCGATCAGCGCGCGGAAGGGTGCTGCGACCAGCGGGATCGCGATCAGCAGCGCGACGAGCGTCGTCGGCACGCCCAATTCGACGATCATGACGCGGTTGAGCGTCCCGTTGAGCAGCACCACGGCCATCCCCACGCTCACCTGGAACAGCGCCAGCCGAAGCAGCCGCCCGAGCGGCAGATCAGCGCTCGCGGCATCCGCAAAGGGAAGCCACTCGATCGCGATCTGCGCCAGGGTCAGCGAGGGGCGCTGCGGCTTGGTCATCCGGCGGTTCTCACCAGTTCGAGCGCCTGGCTCGTGTAGAACCCGCTCGAGACGCGCGCGGTGCGCCCGATCCGCCATCCTTCGAGGCGCTCGAGCCGGGCATGGAGGCCCTCCTCGGCAATCGGGATGATCGCGGGCGAGCGGTTGCTCTTGGGAAAGACCTTGCCGACCTTGTGCATCGCGCCCAGCATCCGCGTGTGCGGCGCAAAGGTGAAGACGATGCTGTGCGAAGTGCGCTCGGCCAGCTTCGCAAGCGCGGCGACCAGATCTTCGGGCTCATAGTGAATGAGCGAATCCATCGCGGCAACATGCGCGAACTTGCCGTGCGCTGGGTCGAGCATGTCGCCCGCCTGCCAGCGGATGCGGCCATGGCCGGTGAAGACACCCGCCCGCTCGCGCGCAACCTCGACGAGGCCAGCCGCCACATCGACGCCCAGCACATCCGCGCCGCGACAGGCGAGTGCAACGCTCAGCGCTCCGGTCCCGCAGCCTGCATCGAGCATCCGCGTGCGGCGCAGATCATGCGGCAGCCACGACAGCAGCAGCGAGCGCATCTCGTCGCGTCCGGCGCGCACCGTCGCGCGGATGCCGCTGACCTTCACATCGGAGGTGAGATCGATCCAGGCCTGCCGCGCAGTGCTGTCGAAATAGGCCTCGAGCGCCTCGCGCCGCTCGGCATAGCCGCCGGAGCGGCGCGCATTGCCAGTTGCTGGGGCAGTTGCCGGGGCCGTGGCCGAAACCGGGGCCGCGGCCGTGCGCGCCAGCGGCGCATTGGCGAGCTCGCCGAGATCGAAGGTGTCAGCGCGCGTTGCCATTATTCGAACCCCAGAAAATCGAAGATGTCACGGTCCTTCATCGGCACCGCCAAGCTCGGCTCGACCCCGGCCCACAGCATCGCGGCAAGCCGCAGATATTCGTCCTGTGCCTGGATCACCTCGGGGCAATCATCCATCTCGAACAGGGTGCATTTCTTGAGGCGCGAGCGGCGGATCGCGTCGACATCGCGGAAATGGGCGAGGCGCTGCATCCCGATTTCGTTGCAGAACCGGTCGATCTCGTCGGTCTCGCGGCTGCGATTGGCGATGACGCCGGCCAGCCGCACTTCGTAGTTCTTCGCTTTTGCCGCGATCGCCGCAACGATCCGGTTCATCGCGAAGATGCTGTCGAAATCGTTGGCCGCGACCACCAGCGCGCGTTCGGCATGCTGGAGCGGCGCGGCGAACCCGCCGCACACCACGTCGCCGAGCACGTCGAAGATCACCACGTCGGTGTCTTCGAGCAGATGATGCTGCTTGAGCAGCTTGACCGTCTGGCCCACGACATAGCCGCCGCAGCCGGTGCCCGCCGGTGGCCCGCCCGCTTCGACGCACATCACGCCGTTATAGCCTTCGAACATGTAATCCTCGGGCCGCAGTTCCTCGGCGTGGAACTCGACCGTCTCGAGCACGTCGATCACCGTTGGCATCAGCTTCTTGGTCAGCGTGAAGGTCGAATCGTGCTTCGGATCGCACCCGATCTGCAGCACCCGGTGGCCCAGCTTGGAGAAAGCCGCCGAGAGGTTCGACGAGGTGGTCGACTTGCCGATCCCGCCCTTGCCATAGACCGCGAAGACCTTCGCGCCCTGGATCCGGTCGCTCGGATCGAGCCGCACCTGGACCGAGCCTTCCCCGTCAGGCCTGTCGAAACTCGCGCTTTTCTGCGGAATGTTCATGTCGTTTGCGATCCCTTTTCTTATGCTTCGGCCATGAAGACGCCCTCGAGGCGATCTTCGAGCTCGTCGCTCGCCTCGCGCAAGGCGGCGAGCGTCTCATCATCGGGTTCCCACAAGTGCCGGTCGCACGCCTCGAGCAGGCGATTGGCAACGCGGGCTGAGCTCTTGGGGTTGAGTTCGGCCAGACGCCGGCGCATTGCGGCATCGAGCACGAAGGTCTCGCTGATTTTCTGGTAGACCCACGGCTGGACCTGGCCGGTCGTCGCCGACCATCCAAGCGTGCTCGTCACATGCCCCTCGATCGCGCGAACGCCCTCGTAGCCATGATCGAGCAGCGCCTCGAACCACTTGGGGTTGAGCGTGCGGGTGCGCGCTTCAAGGTCGATCTGCTCGGACAAGGTGCGCACCTTGGTTTGGCCGCCGCGGGTCGCATCGAGGATGTAGACCGGAGCGTTGTGGCCCTTGGCGCGGCTGACCGAGCGGCTCACCCCGCCAAGCCCGTCGACATACTGGTCGACATCGTTGATCCCCAGCTCGACGCTCTCGAGGTTCTGGTAGGTGAAATCGACCATGCCGAGCGCGCTCTGGAGCAATTCGCGCTGCCGCACCGGCGCGCCATTGACGCCGTAGGCAAAGCCCTTGTTGATCTCGAACGCGTTCGCCAGTTCGTCCGGGTCGGCCCAGACGCCGCCTTCGATCATCTGGTTGACGTTCGCGCCGTAAGCCCCTTCCGCGTTCGAGAAGACGCGCAAGGCGGCAGTCTCGATCTCGCAATTGTGCTTTTCGGCGTGAGCGAGGCTGTGCTTGCGCACGAAGTTCTGCTCGAGCGGCTCGTCGGCCTGCGCAGCGAGCAGCGCGGCTTCGGCCAGCATCCGGGTTTGCAGCGGCAACAGATCGCGGAAGATGCCCGATAGCGTCATCACCACATCGACTCGCGGGCGGCCCAGCTCCTCGAGCGGGATCAGCTCGGCTCCTGAAAGCCGGCCATAGCTGTCACGCCGCGGGCGTGCGCCGATCAGCGTCATCGCCTGGGCGATCTGGACGCCTTCGCTCTTCATGTTGTCGGTGCCCCACAGCACCATCGCGATGCTGTGCGGGAACGGCTCGCCGCTGGCGGTGTGGCGCTCGATCAGCCGCTCGGCCTGCTCGCGCCCGAGCTTGCAGGCATAGCTTGAAGGCAGGAGGAACGGATCGAACCCGTGGATGTTGCGCCCCGTGGGCAGAACTTGCGGATTGGCGACAACATCGCCGCCCGGCGCGGGCTGGACATAGCAGCCATCGAGCGCATGGATGAGCGAGCCCAATTCGTCGCACCCATCGAGCGCGCGGCCGAGATCCTCGCGGCTGGTGTTCCCATCGCCGGCGGCGTGCATCGCATCGAGCATGTCCTCGCGGCGCTCGCCTTGCGGGTTTTGCCCGAACACGTGGAGGCCATGCGGGATCAGTGTTTCCTCAAGCTCGTAGAGCCTGCTCGCGAGCGCGCCGATATCGTCGCATTCGATGTCGATCGCCTCGCACTGGTCGGCGATGAGGATGGCAAGGTCGATCCGCTCGGCCTCGTCGGTGCTGGTGCGCCAGCGCTCGACGCTCGCCTTGAGGTCAGCGAGGCCCTTGTAGAGCCCAGCCTGCGCCAGTGGCGGCGTGAGATAGCTCAGCAGCGTCGCGCCCGAGCGGCGCTTGGCGAGCATGCCTTCGGTCGGATTGTTGGCGGCGTAGAGATAATAGTTGGGCAGGTCGCCGATCAGGCGATCGGGCCAGCACTTGTCCGTAAGTCCGGCCTGCTTGCCCGGCATGAATTCGAGCGCGCCATGCGTGCCGAAGTGAAGCACCATGTTCGCGGCGAAATCCTCGCGCATATAGCGGTAGAACGCGCTGAAGGCGTGGGTCGGAGCAAACCCGCCCTCGAACAACAGCCGCATCGGATCGCCTTCATAACCGAAATTCGGCTGGATCCCGACGAACACGTTGCCGAAATGCGCGCCAAGCACCTGGATGCTGCTGCCATCCGATTGCTGCTTGCCGGGCGCTGGCCCCCAGGCCTTTTCGATCTCGGCGAGGTGCGGCTCGCGCCGGACATGCTCGTCGGCCGGGATCCGGTGCGCGACATTGGCATCGGTGCCATAGCGCTGCGCATTGCCTTCGAGCACCGCGCTGCGCAGCGCATCGACGCTTTCGGGCACTTCGATGGAGTAGCCCTCGCGCTCGAGCCGCAGCATGGTAGCATGAAGCGATTCGAACACGCTGAGGAACGCAGCGGTGCCGGTGGCGCCTGCATTGGGCGGGAAATTGAACAGCACGATTGCGAGCCGGCGCTCGGCCCGCGCCACGCGCCGCAAGGCGATAAGCTTGAGCACGCGCGCAGCGAGCACTTCGGCGCGTTCTTGGCACACCTGCATCGCGCGCAGGCGATCGGAGCGTTCGCGCTTGCACTGGCGCTCGCAGCCCTCGCAATGATCGGTGCTCGAGCCCGACCGGCCGCCGAACACGCTGGGCACGCATGAGCCATCGAGCTCGGGCAGGGCCACCATCATGGTCGCCTCGAGCGGGAGCAGGCCCTGGTCGCGGCCGCGCCATTCCTCGAGCGTCTGGAATTCGATCGCGTGCGCGGCGACATACGGCACGTCGAGCTCGCCGAGGACGACGCTAGCCGCCGCCGCATCGTTGTAGGCGGGTCCGCCGACAAGCGAGAAGCCGGTGAGGTTGACGACCGCATCGACCGTTGGCCGGCCATCGCTATCCTTGAAGAACGCTTCGATCGCGGGGCGCGCATCGAGCCCGCTGGCGAACACCGGGATGACCCTGAGGCCGGCGGCCTCGAACGCCGCGATCGCACCGTCATAATGGCCAGCATCGTTGCCCAGCAGGTAGGACCGCAGCAGCACGAGGCCGACGGTTCCGTTCCTGCCCGGCGCATTTTTGCCGGTATCGCGCGGGAGCACCCGCAGGCTCTCGGAAATGCGCTGCGGGCTGCGGGGGTGATAGACGCCGACTTCGGGATATTCGATCGGAGCGGCGGCCGGGGTGTCCCCGCGGCGCGCGGCGCGCTCGCCCGCGGCGTAGCGATCGATCAGCGCGCGCACCATCGCCACCACGTTCTCGTCCGAGCCCGCCAGCCAGTATTGCAGCGTGAGGAAATAGGCGCGCACGTCCTGCGCGGTGCCCGGGATGAAGCGCAGGATCTTGGGCAGGCGGCGCAGCATCTTCATCTGCCCTGCGCCCGAGCTTGCGCCCGGCTTCGCCGAGCCGCGCAGCTTCTTGAGGAGCGCGAGCGGACCCTTGGCGGGCGCATCCATGCGATAGCCGCCCATCCGGGTGAGCTTGACGATCTCGCTCGCCGACATCAGGCACACCATCGCATCGCACGCTTCGCGCCGTGCCTCGAGATCGGGCATGATCAGGCGGACGTGATCATCGAGAAACAGCATGCTCGCGATCACGATATCGGCCTCGGCGATCGCCGCGCGCGCGCGGCCCAAGGCAGCCTCGTCGGTGCCCCAGTCCGAAGCGGGATGGAGCGAGAGCCGGACATTGTCTTTTGCGAGCGCGCTGTCGGCCCGCTCGACTGCGCCTTTCAGGTGATTGTCGAGCGTGATGATCGCGACGCGCACAGGTGCTGCGAGTTTGAAGGTCGGGCTCGCCTTGGCAAGCGGGGCGGGGTCATCGTGCATAATGGGCCTTCGCATCGTAAAGCGTTGCTAGATCGATCTCGGAGCGACCTTGTTCGCTGGCAAAGGCCTCGGCATTGCGCCGCGCCTTGCCGCGCACGAAAAACGGGATTTTCTTGAGCTCGCGCTCGGCCTCGTGCGTCCAGATCGAGCCGTCCTCGGATGCTGGTTCGGGTTGCGGTGCGGCCGGGGCGGCTGCCTGAGCGTCCGGAGCGAGCGGCGCGATGGTCGCCTTGGGAGAATGCGCGCGGTGGTGCGAAGGGCCCGCCTCGTCTGAGAATTCGAAATCCTCGCGAAACATCGTCAAGAGATGCTCCTCGAGCCCCATCACCAGCGGGTGGACCCAGGTGTCGAAGATGACATTGGCGCCTTCGAAGCCCATTTGCGGGCTGTGGCGCGCGGGGAAATCCTGCACATGGACCGGCGCCGAAATGACCGCGCAGGCAAGCCCCAGCCGCTTGGCGATGTGGCGCTCCATCTGCGTGCCCAGCACCAGCTCGGGCGCGGCGGCGATGATCGCATCCTCGACTTCGAGGTGATCATCGGTGATCAGCGGTTCGACCCCGTACTCCTTCGCGGCGGCGCGGATCTCGCGCGCGAATTCGCGATTGTAGCAGCCGAGGCCACAGACCTCGAAGCCGAGCTCTTCCTTGGCGATCTTCGCGGCCGCCACGGCATGGGTAGCATCGCCGAAGATGAAGACGCGCTTGCCGGTCAGATAGGTCGAATCGACCGAGCGGCTCCACCACGGCATGCGGGAATGGGTGTCGCCGAGGGCAGGCGTGGGATCTGCACCTGCCAACTCGGCGACGTCGGCTATGAAAGCGCGGGTGGCGCTCACGCCGATGGGAACGCTGCGGATCGCGGGCTGGCCGAACGTGCGTTCAAGCCAGCGGGCCGCTTCTGCAGCAATCTCGGGGTAAAGGACGATGTTGAAATCGGCATCGCCGATGCGGGCGATGTCCGAAGGGGCTGCACCCAGCGGGGCGACGAGATTGACCTCCACGCCCAGCAGGTCGAGGATCTTGCGGATCTCGACCAGATCGTCGCGATGGCGAAAGCCGAGCGCGCACGGGCCAAGGATGTTGGCCCGCGCCGCTCGGCCCTCGCGCGGGGACGGCTTGAGGTTCGGGTCCGCGAGGGTGCGCACGATCTGGTAGAAGGTTTCGGCTGCGCCCCAGTTTTCCTTGCGCTGATAGCTCGGCAATTCGAGCGGGATCGCGGGGCAGGGCAGGTTCATCGCTTCGATCAGGCCGCCGGGATCATCCTGGATCAGCTCCGCCGTGCACGATGCGCCGACGATGATCGCTTCGGGCTTGAACCGCTCGACCGCCTCCATCGCGGCATCCTGGAAGAGCTGCGCTGTATCCTTGCCGAGATCGCGCGCCTCGAATGTCGTGTAGGTCACGGGCGGGCGAGCATCGCGGCGCTCGATCATCGTGAAGAGCAGATCAGCGTAGGTATCGCCCTGCGGCGCGTGCAGCACATAATGCAGCTTCTTCATCGCGGTCGCGACGCGCATCGCGCCGACATGCGGGGGGCCTTCATAGGTCCAGACGGAAAGTTGCATCGCCTATACCTCCAGCACGTCGCGCCGCCGCAGCGGGCGGGCAAAGAGTTCAGCGAGATCGCCGGCCTGATCGAAGCCGTGGATCGGCGAGAAGACGAGTTCGATCGCCCATTTGGTCGTGAGCCCCTCGGCCTCGAGCGGATTGGCCAGGCCAAGTCCGCAAACCGTCAGATCGGGGCGATCCGCGCGCACGCGGTCGAGCTGGCGATCGACATGCTGGCCTTCCGAGAGGCGCACATCGGGCGCGATGAGCTCTAGCTCGTGGGCGAGATGCGCGCGGTGGAGATAGGGCGTGCCGATTTCGACCGGCACCATGCCGAGCTCGCGCGACAGAAACCGGGCGAGCGGCACTTCAAGCTGCGAATCGGGCAGGAAGCTGATGCGCTTGTCGGCCAGAGTGCCGCGCACGTGCGCGATCGCCTGCTTGGCGCGGGCCCGGCCCGGCGCGATCACCTGATTGAAGCGCTGTTCGTCAACGCCAAACGCGCGTGCGGCGGCGGCGAGCCAGTGGGTCGTCCCCTCGGCGCCGAACGGGAAAAGCGCAGGCAAATGGAGCGCGCCGCGATCCTCGAGCGCCATTGCGGTGGCGGCGAGGAAAGGTTGCGCGAGCAGAAAGCGCGTATTTGGGCCGACGGCGGGCAGATCGCGGGCATTGCGCGCTGGCAGTACACCAATACGCTCGATCCCAAGCTCGGCGAACAAGCGCAAGAACTGGTCTTCGACAATATCGGGAAGCGAGCCCACAAGCAGCAGTTCGAGCGGCGCATCCGCCATTTGCTGCGGCATCTCGGGCACGAGCGCTGCGAGGCAGGCGTCTTCGCCTTGCGTGAAGGTCGTCTCGATCCCGCTGCCAGAATAATTGAGGATGCGCACCCGCGGCATGAAGCGCGCGCCCAAGCGCTCGGCCGCCTTGGCGAGATCGAGCTTGATCACCTCGGACGGGCACGAGCCGACCAGAAACAGCGTCCTGATATCCGGGCGCCGCTCGAGCAGACGATTGACCACGCGGTCAAGCTCGTCCTGGGCATCGACCATGCCTGCCAGATCGCGCTCTTCCATGATCGCGGTCGCAAAGCGCGGCTCAGCGAAGATCATGACGCCGGCCGCCGATTGGAGGAGGTGCGCACAGGTGCGCGAGCCGACCACCAGGAAGAAGGCATCCTGCATCTTGCGGTGGAGCCAGATGATCCCGGTAAGCCCGCAGAAGACCTCGCGCTGCCCGCGCTCGCGCAGGATCGGGCGGGCGGGCGCCGCCTCGGGCGAAGCGCAGCCCGGCAGCACTGCTGTGCTCAAGGTCTGGGGTGCGTTCATGCCGGCACCGCCTCGGACTGGTTGCCCTGAAGCCGCGCCATGCGCAGTTTCCAGAGAAACTGTCCGGCATTGATCACATAAGCGCCATAACCGGCCAGCGCGACGATCAGGCGCTCTTCGAGTGTGCCGAAATTGCCCAGCAGCATCACGAGATAAAGCGTGTGGAGCGCGATGACGAGCATCGAGAACACATCTTCCCAGAAGAAGGCGGCGGCGAAGAGGTACTTGCCGAACACGACCTTCTCCCAGATCGCTCCGGTGACCATGATCGTATAGAGCACGAAAGTTTTGAGCACGATCGAGGCATCTGCCGCAAACGCGCCTTCGCCGGTCCACAAGGTGCGCAGCACCAGGGCCAGGCTTGCGAGGAACACGAGGAACTGCAGCGGGGCGAGCACGCCTTGCACGAGGGTCCAGACCGATTCGTCGCGGCGCTGACGCTCTTCTGGGGTGTAGAGTGTCCCCGTCTGTCCTGTCACTGCGTCTCTCCGTGGTCTGGAGCCGGAATATGCGGCCTGGGTCGTTTGATCCTGCCGAGTCTTTCCGGTCAGCCTTTGTTGCCTAGGTGATTTTGTATGCCCAATGCACCGGCAGTGTCAACTCTATTAGACGTTCCGCCAACTGGACAGTTTTTCCGGAGAGTGGAGCCTTTCGTTTGCGCATGATCAATAAAAGGCGTAATGGCGAGTCGTCGATGCAAGCGTGGCGGCAGTCGGTCGTCTCCAGTCGGCATACATGCGGTTCTCGCATGCTGAGGGTGGAAGTCCCTGATTTTGGGGAGGGTCGGCAGTGGCGACCTCGGGCGAGAATGCAGGCAAGCTCCGCAGTGGAATGATCAACGTCAAAGCAGCCTCGTTTCGTCAGATCCTGGCCAGGCCGATGATCCACCGCCGCCGCGATCCGCAGGCGATGCCGGTCACAAAAGCGGCATTCGCCGATGACGACGAGATCAACGCCATTCTCGAGAGCGATCTCGTGCCGCGTCTGATGATGGCGCACAGCGCCGATCGCCCCGCCTTGCAGGCCAAGTCAGGCGGCGCGCTTTCCCCCGATCTTGCCCGCACCTTCGCCGTGCTGCCGTTGCAACTCGAGGCGTCGGAATTGCTGAGCGAGGTTGATCGCTTTCTCGAGGCCGGGTTGGGGGTGGAAACCCTGTATGTCGACGTCCTCGCGCCGGCCGCGCGCCACCTTGGCGAGCTGTGGGAGCGCGACGAATGCGATTTCGTCGATGTCACCATGGGGCTGTGGCGGCTGCAGGAAGTGATGCGCGATGTCGCGGCGCGTTCGCCCGCAATCATGGCTCCGCTCGCCGCACGGCGCAGCGCGCTGTTCTCGCCGCTCCCGGGTGATAATCACAGCTTCGGCGCGCAGATGATCGACGAGGTTTTCGCGCGAGCCGGCTGGTCGAGCGCGGTTCTGGTCAACCCCGCCAAGCGCGAATTGCTCGACCATCTCGCTCACAGAGCGATCGATCTGGTCGGATTGACGGTCTCGCGCGACAGTCCTGTTTCCGCGCTCGCAAGCTTGGTGAAAGCGGTGCGAAGCGTTTCTCTCAATCCGCACGTGCGCGTCCTGTTGGGTGGGCACGTTATCAATGAAGATCCTGGCATCGTTGCAAAAGTGGGAGCCGATGGCACCGGGGTAGACGCGAAGGCAGCTCTTGAGCTGGCGGAACGTTTGATACTCGCCGCGCCCTTGCGGGCGCCCACTTTGACCTGAGCTCGGGAATAAACATGCTGACGCGAAAGCACAGCATCGAAGGCAAGAACCCCTTCGGTAACGCTGCCGATGTGTTTGACGCGCTGGATGCCGATGCGGCCATGAAGGTCGCAATGGTGGCCGGCGACGTCACCCTCGTGCTTGATGACACCGGCACCATCCTCGATGCCGCCTACGATCCGAGCGAGTTCCCCGGGTTTGACAACTGGGTCGGCTCGAACTGGATCGAGACGGTGACGAGCGAGAGCCGCCCCAAGATCATGGAAATGCTGGCCGCCGCGCGCCGCGGCGAGGTGCAACACTGGCGCCAGGTCAATCATCCCTCGCGCGATGGCGATGTGCCGATCCGCTATGCCGTCCTCAGCGTGAATGGCGGCGAACACCGGATCGCCTTCGGGCGCGACCTGCGCGAGACCGGCAAGCTCCAGGCGCGCCTGCTGCAGGTCCAGCAATCGCTCGAGCGCGACTATATGCGCATGCGCCAGCTCGAGGCGCGTTACCGCATGCTGTTCGAGCTTTCGGCCGATGCGGTCCTGGTGCTCGAGGCGCAGACTTTGCGCGTGCGCGAAGCCAATACGGCCGCGCATGTGCTGTTCGCGGCGCGCGCGGGAGCCTTGCAGGGCAAGAAGCTTCCCGCGCTGCTCGACAAGGATTCGCGCGATGCGATGCAGACGATGGTGGGCGCAGCGCTCACCTCGCAAGGCGTCTCGCCGCTCAGTATCAGGCTCGCTCGCCCGGCGCACGAGGTGAGCGCGACGCTCGCCGGCTTCACCCAGGACCGCGGCCAGTTCCTGCTGCTGCGCCTGATCCCGCTGGGCGACGGCGCCAAGCGCGAGGCGCCCTCGGCGGCGCTTTCGCTGATCGACGACATGCCCGATGCGTTCGTCATCGCCGACGCGCGGCTGCACGTCGTCTCAGCCAACCATGCCTTTGTCGAGCTGGTCCAGGCCGCGAGCAAGGAGCAATTGCGAGGCCGCCACCTGTCCGAATGGGTCGGGCGTCCGGGGATCGATCTCGATCTCATTGAGGGCCAGATCGAACAGCACGGCGCGGCGCGCAATGTCAGCACGGTCCTGCGCACGGCGAGCGACACAGAAGGCGACCCGGTCGAGCTTTCGGCAGTGCGCAGCGCGTCGGAAGAGCCGCTGTTCGCCTTCGTCATCCGCCCGATCGGGCGGCGCCTGCGCGATCTGCCGCCGGGCTCGCAGGATCTGCCGCGTTCGGTCGAGCAACTGACCGATCTGGTCGGGCGCATGTCGCTGAAGGACATCGTGCGCGAGAGCACTGATCTCATCGAACGATTGTGCATCGAGGCGGCGCTGTCCTACACTTCGGACAACCGCGCATCGGCGGCAGAAATTCTCGGGCTTTCGCGCCAAAGCCTCTATTCCAAGCTGCACCGCTACGGCCTCGGCAATCTGGCGACCGATCCGGACTGATCGGGCTTTGTCCGCGCGCGCCGACCAGCCTGAGGCTCGGCGATTTGCCCAAAATGCCGCGCATTGACAGATGGATTGGACACCCTTTGCGCTGGGGCCTCCCGCCACTCATCTGCCTCGTTCACCTGAAAACAGCGTGATTCTCGTGTGTGTGCGAGTTAAAGTGTCAAAATTATTTGACGCATCGGCCTGTCAGGCGTAGCTTTCTCCCATGGAACGCTCTGCGATCTCGACTCGCCCTGCGCCCGCTCCGGCGCTGCGCGATGTGGTGCGGTTGTTCAAACCGATCACCTGGTTTCCCCCGATGTGGGCCTTCATGTGCGGCGCAATCTCGTCGGGCGCAGGGCTCGATGGCCGCTGGTGGTTCGTCGCGGGCGGGATCCTGCTGGCAGGGCCGCTGGTGTGCGGGACGAGCCAGACGGTCAACGATTGGTTCGATCGCCATGTCGATGCGATCAACGAGCCTGATCGCCCGATCCCTTCAGGCCGGATACCGGGGCGCTGGGGGCTTTATATCGCGCTTGTCGCCACGGTGGTTTCGGCTGCGGTCGGATGGCTGCTGGGACCGCTGGTGTTCGCCGCAGCCTTGGTCGGCCTCGCCTTCGCCTGGGCCTATTCCGCGCCGCCCTTCCGCTTCAAGGGCAATGGCTGGATCGGGCCGCTGGTGTGCGGCTTTACCTATGAAGGGCTCAGCTGGTTTACCGGCGCGGCGGTGATGCTCGGCGCGATGCCCTCGCTCGAGGTGGTGACCGTGCTCGTGATGTATTCGCTGGGCGCGCACGGGATCATGGTGCTCAACGATTTCAAGGCGATCGAGGGTGATCGCCAGGCGGGGCTGACTTCGCTCCCGGTGGTGATGGGGGTCGATGCGGCGGCGCGGTTTGCCTGCATCACAATGGCCTCGGCGCAGATCGTCGTGATCGCGCTGCTGGCGATCTGGGGCCTGGCGCTTTCGGCGCTGATCGTGGCCGCGGTGCTGATCGCGCAGATCGCCGCCATGCCGCGCCTCATTTCGAACCCTGCGCGCTTTGCGCCCTGGTACAACGGCGTCGGCGTGACGCTCTATGTGCTGGGGATGCTCGCTTCGGCGCTCGGGCTGGGAGGATACATCTGATGCACGCGCCGATCGGCCAGAAGCTCAGCCAGACCGGCCTTTCGTGGTTCGCGATCGCGCGGATCGGCCTGGTCCAGGCCTCGATCGGCGCACTGGTGATGATGGCGACGACGGTGCTCAACCGGCTGATGGTGGTCGAATACGCGCTTGCCGCGGCCATTCCCGCAGGGCTCGTCGCGTGGCATTATGGGGTGCAGATGGCCCGCCCGCTCTGGGGCCATGGCTCGGATCAGGGACGCGCGCGCACCCCTTGGATCATCGGCGGCATCGCGGTGCTGGCTGCCGGCGCGATCCTTGCCAGCCAGTCGACTTTGATGATGGGCGAGCCCGGCTGGGCCGCCTTCGGCTTGGCCGTTCTCGCCTATACCCTGATCGGGATCGGCGTGGGCGCGGCGGGAACTTCGGCGCTCGCATTGCTCGCATCGAGCGTTGCGCCCGAGCGCCGGGCGGCTGCCGCCGCGCTGACCTGGATCATGATGATCGCCGGCATCGTCGTCTCCGCGATCACGGTTGGCGCGCTCATCCAGCCGTTCACGCCCGAGCGGCTGATGCTGGTCTCCTGCGGGCTCGCCGCGGTGACGATCGCGATCAGTGTTCTGGCAACCTTTCGGCTCGAGCGTGGGCATCACGTCTTCGTCGAAACCGCCAAGGCCGGCGAGACCCCCGATTTCCGCGCTGCGCTGCGCGAGATTTTCGCGGAAACCGCCGCGCGCCGCTTCACCATCTTCATCTTCGTCTCGATGGTCGCCTACAACATGCAGGACCTGATCCTCGAGCCGTTTGCCGGCCTCATCTTCGGCATGTCTCCGGGGGAATCGACCCAGCTCGGCGGATTGCTCAATGCCGGCGGGCTTGCGGGCATGATCGTTGCCGGGATCGGCGGCAGCGCCTTTCAGGGGCGCATGCCGACTGACCTGCGGGTGTGGATCGTGGGCGGCTGTCTTGGCTCGGCGCTCGGCCTCGCTGGCCTTGCGATGGCTGCGGTAGTGGGGCCGGGCTGGCCGCTCACCGCCAATGTCCTTGCGCTCGGCTTTTGCAACGGGGTGTTCGCGGTTGCCGCGATTGGCGCGATGATGGGTCTTGCGGGCGCGGGCAAGAACACGCGCGAGGGTGTGCGCATGGGCGTTTGGGGCGCATCGCAAGCCATCGCGTTTGGCTTGGGCGGGCTGCTGGGCGCTGTGGGCGTCGACATTGCCCGCGCGGTTTTAGCGGACGACGGAGCGGCCTTTCAGGTCGTCTTCGCCGCCGAGGGGGCACTGTTCGTGCTGGCTGCCGGGCTTGCGCTTGGCATTACCGCCAAGGCTGCGGGGCAGGGAGCACCTGCCGCCGCGCTCGGCACACGGGAAATCGGCTCGAACGAGCCAGGCGCTGCTCTTGCGGGTACGCAAGACCAGCCGCCGACCAAGGATCAGGAGGTGTTTGCATGACCGAGATAATCTACGATGCCGTCGTTGTTGGCGGGGGGCCCTCGGGGGCCGTTGCCGCGACCGATCTGGCGCTCGCGGGCCATTCGGTCCTCTTGCTGGAGCGGGGCGGGCGGATCAAGCCATGCGGGGGCGCGGTCCCGCCGCGCCTGCTGGCCGACTTCGATATCCCGCAAAGCCTGCTGGTGGCGCGCGCGCGCTCGGCGCGGATGATCGCTCCTTCGGGCCGCGCGGTCGACATGCCGGTGGGCGAGATCGGCTATGTCGGCATGGTCGATCGCGAAGAATTCGATGAATGGCTGCGCGAGCGCGCCCGCGCCAGCGGTGCCGAGCGGCTCAGCGCCACCTTCGAGAAAATCGAGCGCGACGATAAGCCGCAACCGCTGGTGGCCTTCCGGCGCACCCGGGGCGGGCCGATCGAGCGGGTCCGCGCGCGCTGCATCATCGGGGCGGACGGCGCGCGTTCGGCGGTCGCCAAGCAGAGCCTGCCCAATGCAGAGCGGGTGAAATGCGTGTTCGCCTATCACGAGATCATCAAGGCACCGGCCAACGACACCAACCACTACGATCATTCGCGCTGCGATGTGTTCTACCAGGGCCGCCTGTCGCCCGACTTCTACGCCTGGGTTTTCCCGCATGGCGAGACCGC
Source organism: Erythrobacter sp. (assembly GCA_036835265.1). Taxonomy (GTDB): domain Bacteria; phylum Pseudomonadota; class Alphaproteobacteria; order Sphingomonadales; family Sphingomonadaceae; genus Erythrobacter. The sequence continues at coordinate 21,002 of DAITMG010000042.1, forward strand.
GAGCATTGGCGTTGGCAGCGCCAACAAGGGATTTTCGCTGCGCGGCGCGGTCGCCGAGATGCGCGGTGATCTCGGGCTCGATCGCTGCGAAACGGTGCGCCGCGAGGGTGCACCCATTCCGTTGAAGCCGCTCAAGCGGTGGGACAATGGCCGCGACGTGGTCGTCGCGGGCGATGCGGCGGGGATCGTCGCCCCCGCCTCGGGCGAGGGCATCTACTACGCCATGGTCGGAGGGCGGCTCAGTGCCGAGGCCGCGAGCGAGTTCCTCAAGACCGGCGAGGTCAAGGCGCTGAAGCTGGCGCGCAGCCGCTTCATGAAGGAGCACGGCCGTGTGTTCTGGGTCCTCGGGATCATGCAGTATTTCTGGTATTCGAGCGACAAGCGCCGCGAGCGGTTCGTCTCGATGTGCGATGACAAGGATGTCCAGCAGCTCACTTGGCAGGCCTATATGAACAAGCAATTGGTGCGCTCGAAACCGATGGCGCATGTGAAGATCTTCTTGAAGGACTGCGCGCATCTGCTCGGTCTGCGGGCAGAGACGAGCTGAGCGCCATGCGGACCGCACCTCGCAACCGCAGCAGCAGCAGCAGCATGACGAGCGGGATCTGGATCCTGCCGGTCTCAGTCGCGACCATCGCCGCGCTCGGCGCCGCGTTCCTCGGAGCGACGATCACCGATCTCGGGCCGTGGTACCAAGCGCTCGCCAAGCCGGACTGGACCCCGCCTGACGGGCTGTTCCCGATCGTGTGGACGCTGATCTATGCGCTGATCACGATCGCGGGGCTCAATGCCTGGTGGAACGCGCCCAATGCGCGCGTCTCGCAGACGGTCATCAGCCTGTTTGCGCTCAACAGCTTTCTCAGCATCACCTGGAGCCTGTTGTTCTTCCGGCTCGAGCGCCCGGATTTCGCGTTGCTCGACCTTATGGCGCTGTGGCTCTCGATCCTCGTCATCATGATCTACTGCGCGAAGTTTGCGCGCACCGCCAGCCTGCTGCTCGCGCCTTATCTGGCGTGGGTGACGTTCGCCGGAGCCCTCAACTGGGCCGTGGTCGAACTCAACGGACCGTTTGGCTGAGCCCTACCGACAAGGCGGGCCGGCCTGCGATCATTGATCATTGATCATGGAGTGGCTGTTCGCCTCCGGCCATGCCGCCGACATCGTCCTTGCAGCGCTTGCTGCCGAGGCACTCTTCCTGAAAACGCGTGGTTGGGGGCTTGACCGGATCGCCGGTGTGCTCGGCCCGGCTGCACTGATCATCCTAGGGCTTCGCGCCGCGCTGGTCGGGGCGCCATGGTACTGGATCGCCGCGCCGATCGCTGCCTCGCTGCCACTGCACCTGCTGGATCTGCGCGCGCGGCTCCTGGCGACAGGCCCGAAGGACTGAGCGCACTCTCTTGAGAGACAACCCCGGAGGCTGATCCGGGAGCTCGCCTGATCTGAGCGAGGAGCACCTCGCACCTCTGGTCGATCTTTACCCGCCCACTGCGCAGCTCCCGGCATCTGATCGCCCGTTTCGCCGCGCGCACACCGGCTCCGCGCATCCTGCCATTCCATGCTCGCTCGCGCCTCGCCCCTGGACCAGGAAGCAGGCTCGGTCATAGAAGAGCCTGCTCAGGCGGCGCGATCCCACGATCGTCCATTAGCACGCCCGCAAAACAAGAAGCCCGGCCACACCGCCCGCTAGGGCAAGGTGTGGCCGGGCTTTTGAGGCCGACCGGTAGAGCGCCGCTTGCATGTTGGCCTGAGCCGGGGGCCTGAGCCGAGGGCCTGAGCCGGGCAAGTCGGGCGCTCTACCTGCGGGCGCAAGTTCGCACCGTCGCGCGTCGCTTACATCGGCGCGTAATAGTGCTCCTGCGCCCAGACATACCAGTTCTCGACAACCGTACCGCTCAGCAGCACGCCGATCCCGCCGGTGAAGGTCGTGAGGATGGCGAACCACCAGGCCCAGCGGTGGATCGATTCGGCCGTTGCGTTGAACCCCATCGTCCAGCGCCAGAACAGCGCACCGCGCTCAAACGCGGTTCCCCGGTCGGTGATCTGTTCGATCTCGCGTTCAGCGCCGTAGCGGCCGGTGGCGAGGACCGTTGCCCCGTGCATCGCGAACAGCAGTGCCGAGCCATACAGGAACACGATCGAGAGTGCGTGGAACGGATTGTAGAAGAAGTTGCCCCAGATCAGGCTGAAATTGTTGGTCCAGAGCAGGTGGCTGAAGATCCCGTAAGGGACCGCTTCGTGCCATCCGGTGCCCAGCATCGGGCGGATGAAGCCCAGCACGAGGAACAGCCAGATCGCCGAGGCGAATGCCCAGGGGATGTGATACCCCATGCCAAGCGCGCGCGCCCGCATGTAGGTCCGCGCCAACCAGGCCAGCACCGAGATGGTGAGGAATGCGCCGGTCATGATGAACCAGCCGCCCTCGTTGAGCGGGACGAAGGGGGACTTGCCGTATTCCGGCCCCGGAGGATCGAGCGAAAGCCAGAAGAACTCGCGCACGAAGGCGATCGGGCTCCAATTGGCCTGCGCCAGGAAGTTCATCCCGATGATGAAAATCGCGACCCCGCCGAAGGCAAGGCTGATGACGCCGAGCCACCCCAGATAAATCGGGCCTAACTGGGCCTGACCGATCTTGCCGAGCCAGTAGGTGTAGCCTACCGCCGGGATGCGGACGTCTTCTCCGGCCGGCATCGGTATGCCCATTTCGGGCGGACCTTTGACCTGCACCTGTGTGAAGATGTTTTGATAGGTAGCCATCAGACCAGTGCCTCCCCTTTCCAGAGCGGGATTTCACGCCAGAAGTCCCAGAATTCGACCCAGCTGCCCGCATAGATCGGGCCCGAGATCACGATGCAGATGGCGCTCCAGAACCCGGCGTTCAGTGCCAGGAAGAGCCCCACGCGGTGAATTCCCAGCGTGCCGACCGAATAGCCGATGAAGTCCCGGAAATAGGTGTCTTCATATTCGGGCGTCTTGACATCAGTGTTGTTCGACGGATTGACCGCCGAAAGCACCAGGCCGCCATGCAGCGCCAACGCGAGAGTGTTCGTGAAGAAGAACGTGATCGCGAGCATGTGGATCGGGTTGTAGTGGAAGTTCCCATAGAGATATCCGGTGTTCGACACCCAATCGAGGTGCGTCCAGATACCGTATGGGAACGCATGGCCCCAGGCGCCCATCCAGACCGGACGGATCACCTGCAGCGTGATATAGGCGAACACCGCCACGCTGAAAGCGATCGGGACATGATAGCTCATGCCGAGCTTGCGGGAGATTTCCGCCTGGCGCATCACCCACGAGGTGAACGCGATGATCGCGCAGACCGTGATGATTTGCCAGTATCCGCCCTGTTTGAGCGGCATCAAGGAGAGCCCCTCTTCAACAGAGGGTGGCTGAATATCGATCAGCCACGGGTTGAGGGTCGGGCCTGAGGCGGCGGCTGCAAATATCAGGGCTGTGCCAAGCAAAGCGCTGATTGCGGTCGTCACTCCGAAGAATCCGACATAAAACGGCCCGACCCAGAAGTCGAATAGGT
>DAITMG010000043.1:0-24466 GCA_036835265.1 Erythrobacter sp.
GGGTCGAGCTCGGGTGGATCACCTCGTCGATATAGCCGCGTGAGGCCGCGACGAAGGGATTGGCGAAGCGGTCCTCGTATTCCTTGGTCTTCTCGGCGATCTTCTCGGGATCGTCGCGCTCTGAGCGGAAGATGATCTCGACCGCGCCCTTGGCGCCCATCACCGCGATCTCGGCGGTGGGCCAGGCATAATTCAGGTCGCCGCGCAGGTGTTTCGACGCCATCACGTCATACGCCCCGCCATAGGCCTTGCGGGTGATGATCGTGATCTTGGGCACGGTCGCCTCGGCATAGGCGAACAGCAGCTTGGCACCGTGCTTGATAATCCCGCCCAGCTCCTGCGCCGTGCCCGGTAGGAAGCCGGGGACATCGACGAAGGTCACGATCGGGATCTCGAACGCATCGCAAAACCGCACGAACCGCGCCGCCTTCTTTGCCGACGCGATATCGAGCACGCCGGCGAGCACCATTGGCTGATTGGCGACCACGCCCACCGTGCGCCCCTCGACCCGGCCGAAACCGCAGATGATGTTGGCCGCATGCGCGGGCTGGATCTCGAAGAAATCGCCCTCGTCCAGCACCTTGGCGACACATTCGTGCATGTCATAGGGCTGGTTGGCGTTGTCGGGGATGAGCGTATCGAGGCTCGGCTCCGCGCGGTCCCATGGGTCGCTCGTCGGGATCCGGGGCACCTCGTCGCGATTGGACAGCGGGAGGAAATCGAAGAAGCGGCGCGCGGCCAGCAGCGCCTCGATATCGTTTTCGTAAGCGACGTCAGCCACGCTCGTCTTGGTGGTGTGGGTGATCGCGCCGCCCAGTTCCTCCTGCGTGACGACCTCGCCGGTAACGGTCTTGACGACTTCGGGGCCGGTCACGAACATGTAGGAGCTGTCCTTCACCATGAAGATGAAATCGGTCATCGCCGGGCTGTAGACCGCCCCGCCCGCACATGGGCCCATGATGAGGCTCAATTGCGGGACGACGCCGCTCGCCAGCACGTTGCGCTGGAACACCTCGGCATAGCCGCCCAGCGAGGCAACGCCCTCCTGGATGCGCGCTCCGCCCGAATCGTTGAGGCCGATAACGGGCGCACCGACCTTCATCGCAGCATCCATGATCTTGCAGATCTTCTCGGCATGGCGCTTCGACAGCGAGCCGCCGAAGACGGTGAAATCCTGGCTGAAGACATAGACGAGCCGCCCGTTGATCGTGCCCGAGCCAGTCACCACCCCGTCGCCGGGGATCTTCTGGTCCTGCATGCCGAAATCGACGCAATCGTGCTCGACATAGGTGTCGACCTCTTCGAAGCTGCCCTCGTCGAGCAGCACATCGAGCCGCTCGCGCGCGGTCAGCTTGCCCTTGGCGTGCTGCGCCTCGATCCGCTTATGTCCGCCGCCCACGCGGGCTGCTTCGCGGCGGCGTTCCATTTCGGCGATATTGGCAGACATGCGGTGCTCCTCGCATCGTGTGTTGCGTTTGGCCACGGAGTTGCCTTAGCACCGCGCCAGCGTCAACTTGCGCTGACTTATGTGACCGGCAAAGGAGCGCGCTGCACCATGCGCGAAGTGGATATCTGTGTGATCGGCGGCGGCATCGCCGGGCTCTCGCTCGCCGCGAGGTGCGCAGCGCACGGGGCAACGCTTGTGCTCGAGGCCGAGAGCCTGCCCGGTTACCATTCGTCGGGCCGCAGCGTCGCCTTTGCGCATTACGGGCTGGGCAATCCCGCCGTAAGAGCGCTGACCGCGCTCAGCATGGAAGCGCTGGCTGCGCCCGGCCAAGACGGCCGCGCGCCGGCCGCTTCGATCCATCCCGCGCTTCATATCGCGAGCGCGGACGAGATCGCACAGCTCGATGCGCTCGAAGACATCCACGCGCTCTACAAGTGCGACTACGCCAGGATCAGCGCGGCCGAGGCGCGCGAATTTCTGCCGGTGCTCAAGACGGGGCCCGATCACTGCGCCGAGGCACTGATCGATCATGGCTCGCTGAAACTCGATGCCGATGCGATGCTCCAGAATGCGCTGCGCGAATTGCGCGCGCGGGGCGGCGAACTGGTCTCGGATGCTCGCGTGGCAGCGATACGGCGCGAGGGCGAGCGCTGGGTGATCGAGGCGGGAAATACGAGCGTGCGCGCCCGCCAGATCGTCAACGCCGCAGGGGCTTGGGCAGATGTCATCGCCGCAATGGCGGGGGCGCAGCCGATCGGGCTTGAGCCGCGCCGCCGCACGGTCATATCGTTTGCCGGGCCAGCGGGTGTCGATGTCCTGCGCTGGCCGTTCGTCAAGACCGTGGGCGAGGGGTTCTACATGCTGCCCGAAGGCACCGGGCGCCTGCTTGCCTCGCCGATGGATCAGACCCCCACCGCCCCGTGCGATGCCGCGCCCGAAGAGCTCGATGTCGCCACCATCGCGCATCGTATCGAGCAAGCGAGCGAGCTTGCCATCGCCCGGATCGAGCACAGCTGGGCGGGCCTGCGCAGCTTTGCCCGCGATGAACTCCCCGTGGTAGGATACGACGAGGCTTGCCCGGCTTTCTTCTGGTTTGCAGGCCAAGGCGGCGCGGGGCTCCAGATCGCGCCCGCGCTCGCTGAAATTGGCGAGGCGCTGCTGTTCGGCCTTGAATGGCGCAGCGAGTGGAGCGAAGTCGGGCTCGCGCCTGCGCAGTTCGCGCCTGCGCGCCTGCGCGCCTAGACCTTCACCACGCCGTGAGCGATCAGGCTCTCGGCCGTCTCGGCGATCGTGTCTTCGACCGGGCGCATGGTCCAGCCAAGCCGCTTCGTGGCATGGCTCGCATCGAGATGGCGGATTTTCCCGAGCTCGCTCTTGATCCCGCGCACTTCGGGATTGACGAGGCCGAGCACGCTCACCATCCAATCGGGCATCCGCCGCGTGGGCACCTTGCGCGCCTTCTCGCCAAGGCGCTCGCGCAGCACCGCGCCGACTTCGATCGCCTTGAGGAACGGCCCCGCGCCGATGAACCGCTCGCCGCCAAGCCCCGGCACCTCGAGCGCCTTCACATGCAGATCGGCGATGTCGCGGATATCCACAATCGGAAAGCCGAGATCGGGCGCCATCGGCATCGAGCCATCGAGCAATTGCTTGATCAGCTCGACCGAGGCCGAGAAATCGCTGCTGTCGACCGGGCCAAGCACCATGCCCGGATTGACCGAGACGAACTCCATTGCGCCGCCATGTGCCGCCACCCAATCGCGCGCGGCGCGCTCGGCGATGGTCTTGGACTTGACGTAAGGATAGACGTCGGGGTGGTCGATATTCGTCCAGTCGTCTTCGTTGAAAGTGTATTCGCCGGCGTCGCGGCCATAGGCGACGGCGGCGGTCGAGCTGGTCTGGACGAAGCGGCTGACTCCGGCCTGCCGGGCAAACCGCAAGGCGCGCAAGGTGCCCTCGCGCGCGGGCACGATCAGCTCGTCCTCGTGGCGCGGGGTTTTGGCCGGGATCGGCGAGGCGACATGGGCGACATGGGTGCAGCCCGCGTTCGCCTCGGCCCAGCCCTCATCGGACACAAGATCAGCGGTGAACACTTGGAAACGCTCTTCAGGCGGGTTGCCGAAGCGTTCGCGCAACATCGCCGCGCTCTTGGCGGCATTGCGCACCGTGGTGCGGACATGCCAGCCCTTTGCGAGCAATTGCTTGATCAGCTCCCCGGCGATGTAGCCGGTGCCGCCGGTGACCAGGACTGTCTGCGTCATCACGTCTCTCCGAACTCGCTGCACCGGAATTGCAGGATCAATGTTGATCGCGCAAGGCTACCTTAGCAAGACAAGCTCTTCGGCCATCGTCGGGTGGATCGCCACCGTGGCGTCGAAATCGGCCTTGGTGAGCCCCGCCTTCACGGCCACCGCGGCGGCTTGCATGATCTCAGGCGCTTCGGGCGCGATCATGTGAATGCCGACGATCCTGTCGTTCGCTGCATCGACCACCATCTTGTAAAGCCCGCGCTCGCTGCGCCCCGCAACCACATGCTTCATCGGGCGAAAGTCCGACTGGTAAACCTTGACGCTGCCCAGGCGATTGCGCGCCTCGCCCTCGGTCATGCCGACTGCCGCGATCGGCGGATGGCTGAAGACCGCGCTCGGGATGCACGAATGATCGACCGCATAAGGCTCGCCCTCGCCAAAAGTGCTGTCGGCGAAGGCCTGCCCCTCGCGGATTGCGACGGGAGTGAGCTGCACCCGGTCGGTCACATCGCCGACGGCATAGATGTGATCCACACTGGTCTTGGAGAACTCATCGACCTTGATCTCGCCCCGCTTGCCGAGCTTGACGCCGACCTTGTCAAGGCCGAGCCCCTCGGTGTTGGGCACGCGGCCCGTCGCGATCATCACCTGATCGAATTCGCGTTCGTCCTGGCCGGTCAGCTTGACCCGTAGCGCGCCGTCCTTGTCCTTCTTCACCCATTCGAATTCGGCGTTGAAACAGAATTCGATGCCCTTGGTGAGCGAGATCTGGAGCAGCCTGTCGCGCACAGCCGCATCATAGCCCCGCAGGATCACATCTGACCGGTTGGCGATGGTCACCTTGCTGCCGAATTGATTGAAGATGCCGGCGAATTCGTTGGCGATATACCCGCCGCCCACGATCAGGACGCGGCGCGGCAGTTCGTCCAGGTGAAACGCCTCGTTCGAGGTGATGCAATGTTCGTTGCCTTCGAATTCGGGCATGTGCGGGCGCGCGCCGGTGGCGATGAGGATGTATTTCGCCGTCACGACCTTGCCGCTCGCCAGCGTGATCTCGTGCTCGCCGGTGATCTCGGCGCGCTCGTGAAAGAGGGTGACGCCGTGATTGTCGAGCGTCTCGCTGTAGAGCCCCTCGAGCCGGGTGACATCCTTCTGGACATGATCGCGCAGCCGCACCCAGTCGAAGCTCTTGCCCTCGATGGTCCAGCCAAATTGCTGGGCGTCCTCGAGATCCTCGGCGAAGTGCGCGCCGTAGACGAGCATCTTCTTGGGCACGCAGCCGCGGATGACGCAGGTCCCGCCGACCCGGTATTCTTCCGCCGCCGCCACGCGCGCGCCGTGCCCCGCCGCGACCCGGCTCGCGCGGGTGCCGCCCGAACCGATGCCGATGGTGAAAAGGTCGTAATCGTATTCGCTTGCGGCCATGTCGTGTGCTCCCATCGTGTGCGGGTGCGATATGGCCGCGCGCGCCACCTATGCCAACCTAGGTTTCGAGAAACAGACCATTGTCGCGCAGCAGCTGAAAGGCCTTGATGTCCTCGATCTGGATGAGATCGGGGTCCTTGACGCCGGTGTTGCGCTTCAGGAGATAATGGATCGCCTTTTCCGCGCCCTTCCCGATGCCCAGCAGCGCGACCATCACATCGGGATCATGATCGAGCACGCGGTCGAACAGCATCGAGGTGTTCATCGGATCGAACCCGAAGCCGAGAAAGCCGAGCCGCCGCCCTTGCGCGATCTCGGCCATCAGGAAGCTCGAGAAGCGCTTGTCGCGCGCGCGCTCGCTGGCGGTGAAGAAATTGCGCGAGAGGCCAAGCCAGTCCTCCGGGTTCTCATCGCCCCATTCGGCCGGCTCGCCGGAGGAAAACTGCCACGGCAACGGGCCGACAAAGCCATAGGGATGGATGATCCGCATGTGCGATGCGACCATTTCGCGCGCTTCATCGATCGGCATGCCGAACGCCATGTTGAGGATGTAGGGCATGTAATGCTCGATCGCGCGATCATAGTTGAAACACACGATCGAGAGCTTGTCGAAACATTGCTCGGCCTGCGCGCGCGGCACGCCCTTGGTGATCAGCTGGCCCAGCTGGAACAACCAGTTCTCCGTGCCACGCAGGGGCAACTCGCCCGGCGAGCGCGGCGCGACCGCCAGGGTCGACTTGTTTTCCGCCTGGAGCGCATAATAAGCGAGCGCGATCTTGCCGGCCGCGATCACCAGCGGGTTGCCGCCATATTGCTCGAGCACCTGATCGATCGACGAGGTGACCATCGAGGCGAAGCGGATCGTCTGGCCCGCTTCCTGGAGCGCCTCGGGGGTGGTCTGCAGCCGCTCGGCGACGGTCTCGAAGATGTGCGCCAAAGCGACCATGTCGCGGGTTTGCATCTGCGAGCCGAGCCGCTCGAAATCGAACCCGGCGGCGATCCTTGCGAGCAGTTCCGCCCCGGTCGGCATCTCGATCTCGCAATTGGCGCCTGCGCCTATCACCAAAGTCGTTTCGGTCCGGATCATGCCTGCCCTGGGTTTCCTGCTGCAAGGTTTGGCGCGGTGTAAGCGAGCATGCTTAACATCCGCTTTCGCACCTTTTTAGGTCCGCGCGCGGGTCAACGGATCAGCGCGCGCGGCCTTGTTGCCGGGGCGCCCCACCGTCGCGCCGACCTGAGCCGCCGTCGCGCCGGGGAGACCCACCGCCCGCACCGGGGCGCTGACCTTGCGGATGGCCCTTGCGCGCGGGATTGTTGGGATTGCCCTGAGAGCTGCCCTGAGAGTTACCTTGCGGCTTGCCCTGAGGCTTCCCCGAAGGCCTGCCCCTGCCTTGCCCCTGTTCGCTGCCACTGCGCGGCTGCGAAGCCCCTCTTGGCCGGGGCGCGATCTTCTTCGCCGAGACCCGATTTGCCCCCCGCACTTCGGGTTTGGTCGGACCCACGCCTTCGACCACCGCACGAAAATCGTCCGGCAGCGCAAGCCGCTCAAGGCTCGCTCCGGTCAACTTCTGGATGTCTTTGAGATACGCGCGCTCGTCTTCTGCGCAGAACGCGATGGCGACCCCGTCGGCTCCGGCGCGCGCGGTGCGCCCGATCCGGTGCACATACTGCTCGGGCACGTTGGGAAGCTCGTAATTGATCACATGGCTGACGCCGGGGATGTCGATCCCGCGCGCAGCCACATCGGTCGCGATGAGGATCTTGATGCGGCCCGATCGGAATTGTTCGAGCGCGCGGGTGCGCTGGCCCTGCGACTTATTACCGTGGATCGCATCGCTCGTGATCCCGCTCTGCGCAAGCTTCTTCACCACCCGGTCCGCGCCATGCTTGGTGCGGGTGAAGATCAGCACGCGGTCAAGCTGGCTCGGCACCGGATGCCGCCCCTTCAGGATCATTTCGAGCAGCGCGGACTTTTCATCCTGCTGCACCATGAAGAGATACTGGTCGACCCGTTCGGCCGTGGTGCTTTCGGGCGTGACCGAGACTTGCACGGGATTGTTGCAATAGCCCGAGACGAGCTCCTTGATCGCCTTGGGCATGGTCGCGCTGAAGAAGAGCGTCTGGCGCTCCTTGGGCACGAGCTGGCTGATCCGCCGCAAGGCATGGATGAACCCCAGATCGAGCATCTGGTCAGCCTCGTCCAGCACCAGGATCTCGACGCTGGAGAGATTGAATGCCTTCTGGTCGAGCAGGTCGATCAGGCGGCCCGGCGTTGCGACAAGGATATCGGTGCCGCGATGGAGCTTGTTGCGATCCTTGCTGACGCTGGTCCCGCCAACGATCACCTGGACCTTGAGTCCGGCGAGCGCCCCGTAATCCTTGGCGCTCTCCGCAATCTGCCCGGCAAGCTCGCGCGTCGGTGCGAGCACCAGCATACGGCACGATTTGAACGGGATCTGGTTGTCCGCGCCGCGCAGCCGGTCAATGCTCGGCAGCATGAAGGCGGCGGTCTTGCCGGTGCCGGTCTGGGCGATGCCGACCAGGTCGCGGCCCTTGAGCACTGCGGGGATCGCCTGCTGCTGGATCGGGGTCGGCGTCGTGTAGCCCTTGAGCTCGAGCGCCTTGAGGACGGGCTGCGATAGCCCGAGGTCTGAAAACTGTGTCATGAATACTCGCAAAACATGCGCTGCGACCCGGCGCTGTGGCCGGTCGCATCGCGGGGGAGAATAACCGCCCGCGTGAATAGGGAAGCTCGTGAGAGAATATCGCGGTAGGCCACAGGGCACCCATGGGGAACCGTTTCACGCTGGCCGTCTAATCCGCGCGAAATGGCAGATGGAGGTTTGCAGGCGCAATGTCAATCAAGGAATGATGCGCATGCGGCAAGGCGAAGGCTGTCAACCCTGCGCGCGCAGCTCGGAAAAGGACAGCGAATGCTCATAGGTGCCCGCTATCGGCTCGCTCGCTTCGTTGAGCGCGGGCGCGAAAATGTGGTGCTCGAGCAGGATCTCGCACAGCTTCAGATTGATGTAGGTGCGGCGAAACTTGTCGACGATCGTGCACGAGGTCGCCTTGCCTGCGGCATCGACCGCGATCCGGTAGCCGACTTCGGCGCGCCAGATGCGCAGCCGCGAGGAGGTGTTGAGAAATTGCTGCCCGCCGTCGAACCGCACCAGACGAACCCCGCGCGGGCCCCTGTCTTCAGCCACAGCGTCCGCGTCCGCCGCACCTTGCGCCAGCGCGGCGGCTGGCTGGGGCGACCATGCCAGAGCGATGGCGGCAACAAGGAGGCTATGGAGGCGGAGCATGGTTGAAGCGTCCCTTGCAATGATCCGGTCTTGCCGGAAAACGCGAGCATAACCGCCTCAGCCGCAAGCGCAAATCGAACGCGGCGCTTCCTTGCGAACCGGCGCTCCGCTCGCCGCGTATTCAGGCCAGCCCGGCCGCTTCCATCAACGCCCGCGTGCTTGGATCGAACTCGCCCTCGCCCGTTTCGATCTGCCGCGCGATCTCTTTGCCAAGCTCCACCCCGAACTGGTCGAACGGATTGATCCCCATCAGCACCGCATTGGCGAAGGTGCGATGCTCGTGAAAGGCGATCAGCGCGCCAAGGCTGGCAGCGTCGAGATCGTCGAGCAGGAACATCGTCGACGGCCGATCCCCGGGATAATGCCGCGCGGGCTCGGATGATGGCTTGCCCGCCATCAAGGCTGCCCCTTGCGCGAGGCAATTCATCAGCAGCGCGCGGTGGTGCGCGGGATCGAGCGCATCGCCCGGCGCAATCGTCGCCACGAAATCGACCGGCACGAGATGCGTGCCCTGGTGGAGCAGCTGGAACACCGCGTGCTGCGCATCGGTGCCCACCCCGCCCCAGGTTACGGCGGCGGTCGGCCCGCTCACCGGTTCGCCGCTCGTGGTCACCTGTTTGCCGTTCGATTCCATCTCGAGCTGCTGGAGATAATCGGGAAACAGCGCGAGGCGCTCGTCATAGGCGAACACAGCGCGGGTCTGGCAGCCGCGCAGGCGCGCGTAATACTGGTCGACGAACGCTGCCATCAGCGGCCCGTTGGTACGGCCATTAGCCTCTCGAAAATGGCTGTCTACCGTCCGCGCGCCCTCGAGGAATGCGCGAAACTCGTCCATCCCGATCGCCAGCGCAATCGGAAACCCGATGCTCGACCAGATCGAATAGCGCCCGCCCACACTTTCGGGAAACGGCAGGATGCGGGTCTCATCGACCCCCCATTCCACCGCCCGCTCGGGACTCGCGGTGAGCGCCACGACCCGTCCGCTCGGATCCTCGACCCCTTCGCGCGCCAGCCATTCGAGCGCCGAGGCCGCGTTGGTCATCGTCTCGGTCGTGGTGAAGGTCTTGGAAGCGAGCGCGATCAGGGTCGTTGCCGGATCGCACGCGGCAAAGGCAGCCTCGAGCGCGAGCCCGTCGATGTTGGAGACGACATGCACGTCGACCTTGGCGAGATCGCGCGTCAGCGCATCGACTGCGAGCGCAGGGCCGAGCGCAGAGCCACCGATACCGATATGAATGAGATGGCGCACATCGCCCAGCGCTCCTTCGTGGATCGCGTTGACAAGCATCCCCATGCGCGCGAGCAACGCGTCGGCTTCCTCGTTGGCAGCGGGCGTGCCGCTCCCGCGCATGGCGGGATGGGTCGCAGCGCGCCCCTCGGTGGGATTGACGATCTCACCCTCGAACAGCCCCTCGCGCGCAGCCTCGAAATCGCGCGCCTCGGCCAGCGCTTCGAACGCGTTCAAGGCATCCTCGCCAAGGTGCGTCTTTGACCAGTCGATCAGCATCCCGCCGCGCTCGCCTGCATGGCCGTCCCACTCTAGCCGCAGGCTCATCGTCTGGGCGCGAGCCTCGTCAGCATCGAACAAGGCCTTGATCGGCTTGGCTTCGATGGCGCGAAGGCGCTCCCACGCCTGGGCGGTCGGGGTGGATTCGGTCGTCATGGTGCGGCAATGTCCTTTGCGAGACGCTCGATGCGCGACTAAGGATGGGAGCGATGGATGTTAAGAGTAAATCGCGAGAAGAGCTTCGCCTGGAGGAGAGCGCTCGCCCCAACGATCGCCTGCAGGTAGCAGCAGCGCCCCCCCGCGATCACTTCATTCCGGGCGCCCTGAAGCTGGTCGGAACTGTTGTCCTGTGCGTCGTCCTCTTGCGCACGCTGATTGTGGCGCCGTTCTCGATCCCGTCGGAAAGCATGCTGCCGCGGCTGTGGAACGGCGACTATCTGATCGCGGCGAAATGGCCATATGGCTATTCGGGCCATTCGCTCCCGATCGCGGCGCCCGGGCTGGTCCCGCGGATCCTTGCGCGTGAGCCCGAGCGCGGCGATGTCGTCATCTTCAAGCACCCGGTCGACGGCTCGGACTATATCAAGCGCGTCGTCGGCCTGCCGGGAGATACGGTTGCCATGCTGGACGGGCGGCCGATCCTGAATGGCGAGCCGGTCGCGCGCGAGCGGATCGAGAATTTCACGGTGCCGGTCTCGCTCAACACCGGGTGCCGGTTCGGCGGGCGCGAGCTGCGCGGTGCGGACGGGCGACTGCTTTGCATTTATCCCCGCTTTCGCGAGACGCTGCCTTCGGGCAAGTCCTATGACGTGCTCGAGCTCGGGCCATCGGATGGCGATGGCATGAGCCCGCAGACCGTCCCCGAGGGTCATATGTTCGTGCTGGGCGACAATCGCGACTATTCGCGCGACAGCCGCTTTGCACCCATGATCGGCCTCGGCGTGGGCATGGTCCCGCAGGACCTGCTGGTCGGCCGCGCGCTGGTGATCATCTGGTCGACCGATGGCAGCGGCGACTGGTTTGCGCCCTGGACCTGGGCCGAGGCGACCCGCTGGGACCGGATCGGGGAACCGCTTTGAGCCCTGCTGCACCACCGAACGATAGCTGTGCCGCGGGCGCCCTGCCCCAGGCGACGCAGGACTGGCTCGAAGGGCACGGCTTCAAGGTGGCGAGTCCGGCGCTGTGGTTGCAGGCGCTCACCCATGGCAGCTTCAACAATGTCGGCCCCGGCGCGCGCGGCAAGGTTGTGCTCGATTACCAGCGGCTCGAATTTCTCGGCGACCGCGTGCTCGGGCTGGCGGTGTCGGCCTGGCTCTACCAGGCGGGCGATGCGCGCGAGGGGCAGCTCTCGCAGCGGCTCAACGCGCTCGTCAGCGGGTCGACCTGCGCGCGCATCGCCCGCGTCCTCGGCGTGAGCGAACATCTGCGCCTCGGCAAGCAGGCCCGCGAGGACGGCGGCGCGGACAGCGACAACATCCTTGGCGACGTGATGGAGGCGCTGATCGGCGCCGCCTTTCTCGAACATGGCTATCGCGAAGCGCGCACGATCGTCTATCGCCTGTGGGAACAGGAATTGATCGGTGATGCCGGCAAGGCCAAGCATCCCAAGAGCGCGTTGCAGGAATGGGCTGCGGGCAATCGCCGGGCGGTTCCGGTTTACCAGGTGGTCGAGCGTTCAGGGCCCGATCATGCCATGCGTTTCACCGTCGAGGTCACCATCGCCTCGCTCGGCTCGGCCCGCGGCACCGCGAGCAGCAAGGGCGAGGCGGAAAAGCGCGCGGCCACGGCATTTCTGGAGGAATTCGGATAGTGCGCATCGAATCTGTTTTTCACCGGGGCCGCCAGGCTCCGCAAAGCCGACCGGCAGCCCGCAGCCGCTCCGCAGCGCAGCGGAGGAAACGCGGCGAGGAAACCAGCAAATGACTACTCCACAACAAAAATGCGGCGTCATCGCGGTGATCGGCGCGCCCAATGCGGGTAAGTCGACGCTGGTCAACCAGCTGGTCGGACAGAAGGTCGCGATCACCTCGGCCAAGGCGCAGACCACGCGTGCGCGGATGCTCGGGATCGCGCTGCATGGCGATGTCCAGATGATCCTTGTCGATACGCCCGGCATCTTCGCGCCGCGGCGCCGGCTTGACCGCGCGATGGTCAGCGCCGCATGGGAGGGGACGAGCAGCGCCGATGCCGTCCTCCTGCTCGTCGATCCGCTCAAGCAGCGGCGGCACGAGCTGGAGCCGATTCTCGAGGGGCTCGTTGGCCGGCCCGAGAAGATCATCCTCGTGCTCAATAAGGTCGACAAGGCCAAGAAGGAACCGCTGCTCGAACTCGCCCAGGAGCTTTCGCAGCGGCTTGCGGTGGAGGAGGTGTTCTTCATCTCGGCGCTCACCGGCGATGGCTTGTCCGAGATGAAGGAGGCGCTGGCCAAGCTGATGCCGCAAGGCGAATGGATGTATCCCGAAGACCAGGTTTCCAACGCCTCCGAGCGCCTGCTCGCCGCCGAGATCACCCGTGAACAGCTCTACCGCCAGCTTCACGAAGAACTGCCCTATGACAGCGCCGTTCGCCCCGAACTCTACCAGCACCGGCCCGATGGCAGCCTCGAGATCCACCAGCAGATCATCGTCGCACGCGAAACACAGCGCCCGATCGTGCTCGGCAAGGGCGGCAGCCGGATCAAGGCGATCGGCGAGGCCGCGCGCGCGGAACTGACCGAGCTGCTGGGCGTCAAGGTCCACCTCTTCCTGCACGTGAAGCACGCCGAAGGATGGAGCGAGGACAAAGAGATCTTCGAGGAGATCGGGCTCGATTGGGTGCGGTAGTCGTCTTTGCGTGGCCCTTGGCTCCGATTGTCCGCTACGCACCAACCTGAACCACAAGCGGCCAGTAAGCCGACGATCCCGGATCGGACCTTGCTCGTCGTGACGTTTTGCGGCAGGCCCGCGATAACAAAAAAGGACGAAAAACCGTTGGAGCGGCTGGAGCGGAAGACCATTTTGGTGGTCGAGGACGATTTTCTTGTCGCCACCGACTTGTGCAGCTCGCTGGAAGCCGAAGGAGTGCAGGTTCTCGGCCCGGTCGGACGGGTTGACGATGCGCTTGGCGTGATTGCCCGGTCGGGCCGCATCGATGGTGCTTTGGTCGATCTCAACCTGCACGGGGTGATGGCCTACCCGGTGGCGGACGCGCTGGTTGAGCGCAGCGTCCCTTTCCTGTTCGTGACCGGCTATGACAAAGCTGCCATCCCGGAGCGTTTCAAGAACGTCCCGCACCGCCAGAAGCCGATCGCGCTCGGAGACGCGCGCGCCGTTCTGTTCGGCTGAGCTTCCCGCCCGGTCCTGAGCGACATGGCGTTTCGGCGCGCGACCCTTTACCCTGATCCTGTGACCAAGGAGCCCACTTAGTGTACGAGCCGGAAACGTTGGCCGATTTGCAGGCTCGCCGTCAGGCATTGACGGGTCAGATCATCCTCGAGACAGCCGGAGCTGTCGGGGAGGCCTTCTTTTCGGAGGCGGCGGAAACCTTGGCGAGAGTGCTCGGGGTTCGCTGGGTGCTATTCGGGCGGTACCAATCGGGAAACGAGAGCTCGGCACAGACGGTGTTATTCCGGGACGACAAGGGGATCGCCCCGAACATGCGGCTGCCGTGGCGCAATTCGATATGGGAGTATCTGCTCAAGAACGGGGACTGCATTTACCCGGAAAACCTGCACAGCACATTTTCGAAGGATGGCGTGTTCGGCGAAACGCCGTGTGCCGAGGGATGCATCGGCACCCAGCTTAAAGCGTCGGACGGCACGGTCATCGGGTTTCTTACGATCCTCGATGACAAGCCGATTGCAAAGCCGGACTGGATATCGGAGGTGATCGCTTTGCTGGCCAGTCGGGCAGGGGCAGAGCTTGAACGACTGATGGCCCGATCACTCAACGAACGGCTCGGCAAGATCGTCGAGGAATCGGTGAGCGAAGCCTATGCTTTTTCCGCCGAAACCTTCCTGTTTGAAACCGTCAACCGGGGAGCACGCGAGAACCTTGGCTACTCGTTTGACGAACTGCGGCGCATGACCCCGTGGGATCTGAAGCCCGATTATGACGAGCAGGCGTTTCGCACATTCGTCGAGCCGCTGCTGAGGGGTGAGGTCGAAAGCATGCAACTGGAAACCCAGCATCGCCGCAAGGACGGGTCCCGATACGATGTGAGCGTGCGGATCCAGTATTTCCCTGGCCCCGACAACCTGTTTTTCGCGTCGCTGAACGACGTCACGCACCGCAAGGAGGCGGAACGGCGCGAGAAGATCCTGATCAACGAGGTCAACCACCGGTCGAAAAACCTTCTCAGCATCGTTCAGTCGATTGCGGCGCAGACGGCTGCCGGAAATCCGGAAGATATGCCGGAGCGGCTGGGGCGGCGGCTTGCGGCGCTGGCCGCCAATCAGGATATTCTGGTCCATAATGCCTGGCATGACATCCCGACCCGCGATCTCGTGATGTCGCAGCTCGGCTTCCTCAAACACCTGATCGGCGAGCGGATCGTGATCGAGGGGCCGGATCTGCGCTTGAATGCCGGCGCTGCGCAGGTGCTCGGCATGGCAATCCACGAGCTCGCCACGAACGCGCTCAAATACGGCGCCCTCGCCAATGATCGCGGAACGGTGGCGATAGGCTGGTCGCTGGAAGACGAGGGGCGGATGTTCCACTTCGGCTGGACGGAGCGCGGTGGGCCACCGGTGGTCAAGCCGCGCGCAAAGGGCTTCGGATCGGCGATCATCATCGATCAGCCCGGCTATGCCCTGAACGCCGCCGTGGAAGCCCTGTTTGAAGCCAGTGGCTTTAGCTACAGCGTCTCGGCGTCAGCATCAGATGTTCTGGATGACGGTCATGAGATTGCCGCGGCGCGTTGATTGCTCCGGTGCCTGACGAGCGCGGGCGGCACACGGGGCATCAGAGCGACCGTCGACCTGCTACCCTGGGCGAAGTCCAACCTCGACCACAAAGACCGACTACCGCCATTCAGATTCGCACCCAGCAAAAGCTAAGGGACACAGCGGCCAAATGCCGAAAGCGGACACGCGCTTGACCAACGTGCATTCGCGGTGCGCTTGTCAAAAGGCTGTCCAGCGCTTCCTGCGAAGCCGCCGCCGAAGTGCAGTCCTTCGGCTGGCTAAGGACTAACGGGAGGAACCGCAGCCGCACAAGAAGGTCACCCCCGCCCGAGCTTCTCCAGCTTGGCGCGCAGGTCCTTCTCCTCGAACGGCTTGACGAGGTAATCGTCCGCGCCCGCCTTGATGCCCTCGTGGATGTCCTGCGCATCGCCCTTGGAAGTGCAGAACACCACGATCGGCGGCTTGGGCGTCGGGATCGCGCGCAATAGGCGCACGAATTCGATCCCGTCCATCTCGGGCATGTTCCAGTCGGTCAGCACCAGATGCGGCATCGCCTGCTTGCACCGCGCGAGCGCCTCGGTCCCGTCCTGCGCCTCGAGCGGGACGAAGCCCAGCGACCTCGCGATCTTGCCCGAGACCTTGCGGATCACCCGGCTGTCATCGACGATCAGGCACACCCGCGCCTGTGACTGGCGTACCTCGTCGGGCGCGCTGCCATCGCGCATCGCCTTGGCCGCAGCGACGATCGCATCGACCTCGCGCACCGCGCTCGAGGAACTGGGCTGCGCTTCGGCCTCGCGTGCATCGATCACGTCCCGCACATCCTCGGGCGGCTCGATCGGCCGCGCGTTGTCGGGCGCTTCGGCAAGCCGCTCAGCCAGCGTCTTGCCGTGCATCGCGCCCTGCGAGCCGGTGCCACTGCCCTTGCCGGTGCCATTGCCATTGCCTCTGCCGGGCGTTCGCTTGATCAGATTTTGAATGGCTCGGCCTCCCCTCCAATGGCTCCGAACACGCGATTCGGCGCGGTTGCGTGGGTGGCGGCAAAACCGTCGGGTTCGAGCGATCCGTATTCGCCGCCCTCGTCGACCTCGTCGCCCATTTCGCCGCCCAGTTCGCCGGGTGTCATGCGGATATGCAGATAGGGCATCCAGACATCGCCGAACTCGGCTTTCTGGAACCACACATCGAGCACATCGTAGCTCGCCCACATCCCGTCTGGCTCGCGCAGACGAATACCCTCACCGATGCGCGGCACCGCGGCAAAGCGGATGCGCGACTGGGTCTGATGGGTCTCGTTCTGGACTTCGATCTCAATCACGGCCTTTGTCCCTGGTCTGACCGGCATGTCTAAGGGACAATACTAAAGGATTTACCAACGCGAACTCCGCCTGCGGGCGTATCTCTGCGCATTCGCAGCCTCCTATGACCGGAAGCGCTGGCGCAGCGACAGCCCGTGCGGCTCCGCTTTCTCAGCGGATCAGCCGGTCGTCGGTTAAGGCTTCGCGACCGCTTTCCCGGGAGCCGCCTTCTTGGCCGCCGCTTTCTTGGGAGGCGCTTTCTTGGGAGGCGCTTTCTTTGCCGGAGCCTTCTTCGCCGCGGGTTTCTTTGCAGTTGCCTTGCTGCGGCCCTTTTTCTTGGCGGGCGCCTTGGTCGCGCGCTCGTCGATCAGCGCGATCGCCTGTTCGGCGGTCACCGCTTCGGGGCTGGTGCCCTTGGGGATCGTCGCGTTGGTGGTGCCGTCGGTGACATAGGGGCCATAGCGCCCTTCCATCACCTTGATTTCGCCCCCGCTCGTAGGATGAGCGCCCAGCGTCGCGATCGGCTCACGCGCCGCGCCGCGCGCGCCGCCCTTGCGATTGGCCGCTTCGGCGAGCAGTGTCACCGCGGCGTTCATGCCGGTCTCGAACACATCGCGCGTCGAGGAGAGCTTGGCGTATTTGCCATCGTGCCTGAGGTAAGGCCCATAGCGCCCGATCGCCGCTTCGATTTCCTGCCCGGTTTCGGGATGCGCGCCGATGATGCGCGGCAGACCCAGCAGCCTGACTGCCCAATCGAGGTCGAAATCATCGAGATCCTTGGGGATCGAAGCGCGCTTCTTGGCCTCGTCAACTTCCATCTCGACATAGGGGCCGAACCGCCCGGACTTGCGGTGGATCTCGGCGCCGGTTTCGGGATGGGTGCCCATCAGCCCCTCTTCGGCCGCGTCAGCGCCATCCGCGCCCGGCTGCGCGAACCGGCGGGTGTATTTGCAATCGGGATAGTTGACGCAGGCGATGAACGCGCCGAACCGCCCGCCGCGAAGATGGAGTTCGCCGCCCGGGCGCCCGTCCTGTTCGCACAGCGGGCAGTGGCGCGGGTCCTTGCCGTCATCCCGCGGCGGGAAGAGATAATCGGACAGGTATTCGTCGAGCGCCTCGGTCACCTCGCTCGGCAGCTTCTCCATGATCTCTTCGGTCTTGGGCTTGAAATCGCGCCAGAACTTGGCGAGCAGCTCCTTGTAATTCTCGCGCCCATCCGAGACGGTGTCGAGCTCGTCTTCGAGCTCGGCGGTGAAATCGTAGGCGACATAAGTCGGGAAGTAGCGCTCGAGGAAGGCGGTGAGGAGGCGCCCGCTCTCCTCGGCGAAGAAGCGCTTGGCCTCCATCCGGACATAGGCGCGATCGCGCAGGGTCTGGATGGTCGAGGCATAGGTCGAGGGGCGGCCGATGCCCAGCTCCTCGAGCCGCTTGACCAGGCTGGCCTCGGAAAAGCGCGGCGGCGGCTGGGTGAAATGCTGGTTCGCCTCGACGCCGCGCTTGGCGGGGCAATCGCCGTTCCTGAGGAGCGGGAGGAGGCCCTCCTCGTCGTCTTCCTTATCGTCGAAACCCTCCTGGTAAACCGCGAAATAACCGGGGAATTTCACCACCTGGCCGGTGGCGCGCAGCTCGTGTTGCCCGGTCGCATCGCGCAGAGTGACGCTGGTGCGTTCGAGCTGCGCGGTCGCCATCTGGCTTGCCATCGCGCGCTTGAAGATCAGCGAATAGAGCTTGGCCTCGTCGCCGCTGCCCGCCTTCTCCTGCGTGAAATCGGTCGGCCGGATCGCTTCGTGCGCTTCCTGAGCATTCTTCGCCTTGGTGCTGTAAAACCGGGGCTTTTCGGGAAGGTAGGCGCTATCATAGCGGGCCGCGATCGCCTCGCGCAGCGCCGTGATCGCGCCCGGGTCCATCTGCACCCCGTCGGTGCGCATATAGGTGATCGCGCCCGCCTCGTAGAGGTATTGCGCGCAGCGCATGGTGTGGCTGGCGGAAAAGCCCAGCTTGCGCGCAGCTTCCTGCTGGAGGGTCGAGGTGGTGAAGGGCGGCGCGGGATTGCGCTTCAGCGGTTTGGTCTCGACCGCTTCGACCGTGAAGCGCCCTGCCTCAACCGCAGCCTTCGCTTCCATCGCGATGCCCTTGTGCCCAAGCGAGAGCTTGTCGAGCTTGGCCCCGGCAAAGCGCACGAGGCGCGCTGCAAATTCGCTCCCGTCATGCTCGAGCTTGGCGACGACCGACCAGTATTCGTCGGGCCGGAACGCCTCGATCTCGCGCTCGCGCTCGACGATGAGGCGCAGCGCGACCGATTGCACGCGGCCGGCCGATTTCGCGCCGGGCAGTTTGCGCCAGAGCACCGGCGAGAGCGTGAAGCCGAACAGGTAATCGAGCGCGCGCCGCCCGAGATAGGCGTCGATCAATGGCTGGTCGAGCTCGCGCGGGCGCTTCATCGCGTCTGTCACCGCCTGCTTGGTGATCGAGTTGAACGTCACCCGCTCGACCTTGGCGGGCAGCGCGCGGCGCTTCCGCAGCAGGTCCATCACATGCCAGCTGATCGCCTCGCCCTCGCGGTCGGGGTCGGTCGCCAGCACGAGCCGCTCGGCCTTCTTGGCCGCATCGGCGATGGCTTTGACCTGGTCGCGGTTGCGCTTGTCGGAATAGACCTCCCAGTCCATCGCGAAATCTTCGTCGGGCCGCACGCTCCCGTCCTTGGCCGGCAGATCGCGGACGTGGCCGTAGGATGCGAGGACCTTGTAATCCTTGCCGAGATATTTCTCGATGGTCTTCGCCTTGGCGGGGGATTCAACGATGACGAGGTGCATGGATTTGTTCGGATGTCCTTACGTGCGTGTGTACGCGCGAGGGTGGCGGGAGTTCGGAGCGGGCGTCAAGTAGTTGGGCTTGAGCCCCGCGGCAAGCGCGTCTCGCCGCAACGGGGGCACGAGACCCCTGCATTCGGGGAACTTGCAGGGTTCTCGCGGGCTTGATCGAGGTAAAGGCCAAGCCCTTTTCGCGAAAGGAAATTCGAGATGATCGCAACACGATCGGCATTCATGCTTGCGGCCGCGCTCTGCACGAGCCCCGCCGCCATCACCGGCGCCGTCGCGGCCCAAAACAGCGAGAGCCGCGATACGCAGTCCGTCCGCCTCAGCAACGCCGACGGCGAGGCCGCGGGCACGGCCGAGTTCAAGCAGGTGCGCCACGGCGTGATCATCTCGCTCGATCTCGAGAACCTGACCCCCGGCCCGCACGGCCTGCACATCCACGAGACCGGCGCCTGCACACCCGATTTCGAGGCGGCGGGTGGTCATTACGATCCGCTGGGCGCCGCGCATGGCTTCGCCAGCGAAGGCGGCTATCACGTCGGCGACTTGCCCAACATCCACGTGGGCGCGGATGGCACCGCGCGCGGCGATGTATTCGTGCAGCAAGTGACGCTGAGCGGCCCCGATAACGGCCGCTATCCCTTCACCTTGCGCGATTCGGACGGCTCGGCGATCATGATCCACGCCAAGGCCGACGATTACCGGTCGATGGATTCGGCCGGCGGGCGCGAAGCCTGCGGGGTCGTGTTCGCGCCGATGGAGTGATCCGGCCCTAGTGCTGGAGGCGGCTGACTGCCCCGCCCGAATGCCGCTCGAGCTCGCCTGCCAGCTCAAGCTCGAGCAGCGCCATGTGAACCTCGGCGCTGCCAGCGCCCGACTGGCGGATGAGTTCATCAACGCTGACGGGCGCCTTGGTGAGCAGCCGCGCGATCGCTTCGCCGATCTCGGCCTCGCGCGCCCGCGCCTCGCCCCATTCGAGGCTGCGCAGTTCGGAGTAATCGAACGGAGAGCCGCTTTCCGCGACCCGGAAGGTCGAGCGCGGCGCTCCCGTGAAATCCGCGACCAGTTCGATCACGTCCTCGGGAGACTGGACCAGCACGGCGCCATCGCGGATCAACTGGTTGCAGCCTTGCGCGCGGGTGTCGAGCGGGGAGCCCGGGATCGCCATCACCTCGCGCCCCGCTTCGCCGGCAAGCCGCGCGGTGATCAGCGTGCCCGAGCGCGGCGCCGCCTCGACCACCAGCGTGCCGCTGGCAAGTCCGGCGATGATCCGGTTGCGGCTGGGAAAATGGCGCCCGCGCGGCTCGGTCCCGATCGGCTGTTCGGCGATCAGCAGCGCCTCTTGCGCGATCTCTTCCTGGAGGCGCGCGTGTTCGGGCGGATAGGCGATGTCGATCCCGCTCGCGATCACGCCGATCGTCGTCGGGAAGGCGCCCTGGTGGCTCGCCCCGTCGATCCCGCGTGCCAGCCCCGAGACGATGGTAAACCCCGCCTCGGCGAGCCTTGCCGACCAATCGCGCGCAAGCTTCACCGAGGCGGCCGACGCATTGCGCGCGCCCACCATCGCGATGGCGGGTCTGCTTGCCAGCGCGAGATCGCCGCGTGCGGTGAGGATCGGGGGAGCGCTTTCGATCTCCGCGAGGAGCGCCGGGTATTCGGGCTGATCGTGAAACACGTAGCGCGCGCCCGCCTTGCGCACAGCGGCCACCTCCCACTCGATCCGCTCGGCGGGTGCAGGGCTGTAGGTGCGCTTGCCCCGCGCGGCCAGCTCAGGCAGCACCTCGAGCGCCGCCTCGGCGCTGCCGAACCGCGCGATCAACTGGTGAAAGCTGACCGGCCCGATATTGGGCGAGCGCAGCAATCGGATGCGCGCGAAGGCTTCCTTTTGCGAAGGCCCCGGGCGCTCGCACGCCGGCGCAAGGCTCACCGTTTGCCGCCGATCTTGGGTTCCTGGCCTGCGATGATCCGCCTGATATTGGGCCCGTGCTTGATGTAGACGATGACCTGGATCGCAAGCAGCGCGAGGAAGGCCGCGCCAAGCTCGGGATAGCCGACCAAGGGCGCGATGAAGGCGAACACCGGCGCGGCGCTGACGGCGGCGAGCGAGCCGATCGAGGAAGTCCGCGTGATAGCGACCGCGCTTGCCCAGACGGCGGCGCAGGCGAGCATGATCGGCCAGGCAAGCGCGCCGCACACCCCTACGGCGGTGGCAAAGCCCTTGCCGCCCTTGAAGCCGAGCCACGGAGGATAGCAATGGCCAGCGACCGCCGCGACCCCCGCCAGACCCTCCATGCCGGGGAAGAACGCGCGCGCGATCAGCACTGCGGCCACCCCCTTGCCCGCATCGAGCAGCACGGTCGCCAGCGCCAGCGCCTTGTTGCCGGTGCGCAGCACATTGGTCGCCCCGATCGAGCCGCTGCCGATCTGGCGCACATCGCCCAGCCCTGCTGCGCGCGTGAGGAGAAGTCCGAACGGGATCGAGCCAAGCCCGAACCCGGTCACAAGTGCTAAGATCGCGTCCATCGCGCTCTCATAGCCTGCCGATGCGCTTTGTCTAAGCCCCCGATATGGCTGGAGCTTCGATTTCTCCGGTGCTGGCTGGAGCGATTGGCGATCGCTGGCGAGATACGGTCCGATCGTACTTCAGGATCGCAAAGCGGCTTGCTAGACGTGGGGGATGAACGCGGCCGCCCACCTCGATAAACTGACCGAGCGCGAGAAGGAGGTCTTGCGCCGCTGGCTCGAACACCGCACGGCCAAGGAAATCGCGCTCGATCTCGGGATCTCGCATCACGCAGTCGAAAAGCGGCTGAAGATGGCGCGGATCAAGCTGGGCGCGGCAAGCTCGCTCGAAGCGGCGCGCGCGCTGGCGCAGGCCGAGGCCGAAGCGGGCGCGGTGGTGGAGGCGGCAGGGTACGGTCAAGCCGTACCCCATCCGCCGGACCTTCATCCGACGAGCAAACCGCGCAAATCTAGGCAACACCAAGCCATCATCTTTGGAGGTATTGCCATGGTCCTTGCGTCTATCATCGCCCTTGTCCTCGTTGCCGCTCCCCAGCCCGATCAAAAGATCGCATTGTCCGAAAAGGCCGGAGCGATCGAGTTGAACCCCAACATCGAGCCGATCTTCGAAATGCTCGACAAGGACGGCAGCGGCTATCTCGAAAGCCCCGAATCGCCCTTCGTCGAGCTAGCCTTCCTCGCCGATCCCGCTGAGGGCCTGAGCGAAGAGAACCGCAAAGGCGTCGCGGGGCTTGGCAACGGCGCCGATCCTGAACACATCGCCGAGTTCTACAGCACCGCTGATAGCGATGGAGATGGCCGCGTCTCGTTCCGCGAATTCTATTCCTGGCATCAGGCCCGGCTGGATCAACTCGGGGTTGAAATCACCAGCATCATCGGCGTTGTGCCGACGCCGCGCAGTTGACCCCGCGCCGCGGCTCGGCCATCTGCCCTAGCGCTGATGGCCGAGCCTGCTGATCCAATCCTGCTGTTCGATTCGGGCATTGGCGGGCTCAGCGTGTTCGACGCCTTGCGCGAAGTGCTGCCCGACGCGCCGATCATCTACGCGGCCGATTATGCCGGCATCCCCTATGGCACCAAGACCGAGGCCGAAGTCGCCGCGCGCGTCGCCGGGCTGCTCGGGCGGATGAGCGAGCGTTATCGCCCGCGGCTCGCCTGCATCGCCTGCAACACTGCCTCGACGATCGCGCTTGGCATGGTGCGCGACGTGCTCGAGATCCCGATCGTGGGCACGGTGCCCGCGATCAAGCCGGCCGCACTTGCAACGCGCACAGGCGCGATCGGGCTCCTTGGCACGCAGGCGACGATCCGCCAGCTTTATGTCGACGAACTCGAGCGCGAATTTGCTGCGGGAAACACGCTGATACGCCACGCCGCCCCGGCGCTCGTCGATGAGGCCGAGGGGAAGATGCGCGGGCGCGACGTCAACCGAGCGGTGTTGGCCGAAGCGCTCGCGGGGTTGTGCAACACGGGCAGCGCGCGGATCGACCAGGTGGTGCTCGGCTGCACCCATTTCCCGTTGCTGCGCGAGGAGCTGATCGAAATCGCGAGGGTCGAACTTGGCATGCGAGAAATTCCCGATTTCGTCGACGGCGCAAGCGGCATCGCCCGGCGGATTGCGGCGCTGCTGGAGGGCCAGACGTTCGCGCAAGACACGCCGAGCCGGTTCGTGGTGACCGGACCACTAAGCGCCGCGCACGGGCTCGAGGCGGCGCTCGCGGCGCGTGGACTGGTGGGACCCGAGCCGTTCTGAGCCGCCCCGATGCCTCGACGGTGCCCTGACGCTGCGTTGCGAACGGATCGCAAAGATGAAGGTGGAAAAACCGAATGAGTTGACCTAATTCCACGATGAAACCAACGCGATGGCCGTGCATTCCCGCATGGCACCTTCTTCAAACCTGGCCCCCGGTGATCGATCGCTGCGGGCTTAGCGCTGCGGCAGGCCTTTGGCCGGTCCGGCACCAGACGAGCGAAACGGCGATTGACGTGAATTACGATCAGATTTTCGACGCTGCGATTGACCGGCTTCACGAAGAGGGGCGCTACCGCGTCTTCATCGACATCCTGCGCAACAAGGGCGCCTATCCCAATGCGCGCTGTTTCCACGGGCACAACGGCCCCAAGCCGATCACGGTGTGGTGCTCGAACGACTATCTCGCGATGGGCCAGCACGACAAGGTGATCGCAGCGATGGAAGAGGCGCTGCACGATGTCGGCGCGGGCAGCGGCGGCACGCGCAATATCGGCGGCAACACGCACCTCCATGTCCAGCTCGAGAACGAACTCGCGGATCTTCACGGCAAGGACGGCGCGCTCCTGTTCACGAGCGGATACGTCTCCAACGATGCAACGCTCTCGACGCTCGGCAAGCTGCTGCCCGGCTGCGTGATCTTCTCGGATGCGCTCAACCATGCCAGCATGATCGCCGGGATCCGCAATTCGGGCTGCGAGAAGCGCGTTTTCCGCCACAACGATCTCAGGCATCTCGAGGAACTGCTCGCCGCCGAGGATCCCGAGACGCCCAAGCTGATCGCGTTCGAGAGCGTCTATTCGATGGAAGGCGATGTCGCCCCGATCCATGCGATCTGCGACCTTGCGCAGAAATACAACGCGCTGACCTATATCGACGAGGTCCACGCGGTCGGCATGTATGGCGCGCGCGGCGGCGGGATCTCGGAGCGTGACGGCGCGGCGGACCGGATCGACATCATCGAGGGCACACTGGGCAAGGCTTTCGGCGTGATGGGCGGCTATATCGCGGCCGACAAGCGCGTGATCGACTGCGTTCGCTCCTATGCGCCCGGCTTCATCTTTACGACCTCGCTCTCGCCGGTGCTGGTCGCCGGAGTGCTCGCCTCGGTGCGGCACCTCAAGCAATCGAGCTTTGAGCGCAACGCGCAGCAGACCGCAGCCGCGATGCTCAAGCTCAAGTTTGCCGAAGCGGGCCTGCCGGTGATGGATTCGACCACGCATATCGTGCCGCTGATGGTGGGCGATCCGGTGCGCGCCAA
>DAITMG010000044.1:0-24318 GCA_036835265.1 Erythrobacter sp.
ATCCGGCGATGGACCGGCTTGAGACCGTCACGCACATCGGGCAGCGCGCGGCTCACGATCACGCTCATCGCGTAATCGAGATAGCTCGCCTTCATCTCGTCGACGATGTCGATGCGTTCGAAATTGCCCAAAGGCGAGGGACTTGCAGAATCGAGAATATCGGTGTCGTCGCTCAAAAGCAGTCTGCCTGTTGCGGTGTGGGCGATGGCGCCGGCATTGGCGATCGCGCTCGGAATTCCGGGAACACCTTATGTAGGTCCGCCCAAGGCCAAGCGCCACTGAACCTGCGGAACAGAGCGGGCACAAAGCGCGCTTTTTCCACATTTGCCGCCCCGCGAGCGGATTTATCCGAGCGCCCAGCCGTGAAGCCTCATTCAAAGCCTGTTCAGCGCGAGGCTGTCAGGAAGGTTTGCATATTGGGGAGTGCTCGTCCTAAAACGCCGCCGCACGCAAGTTTGAGCGGCGAGGGCGGCGATGACCATCCTGGCCTTGAACAACGACCCACGGGAGACACAGATTCATGACGACCATCACCTTGCGCAAGCAAGCCCATCATCTTGCCCTTGCAGTCGCGCTGGCTACGGGAACTGCAGTTGTGGCGGGAGCCCTGTTCCCCGCCGAGGCACATGCCCAGCGCAAGAAGAAAGAAAAGGACAAGGAAGCGCAGAGCGCCAGTCAGCCGCAATATTCCAAGGAGTTCATCGAGGCCTATCAGCCTGTGAACACCGCTTTGGCTGCCGAAGGCGCGGATGCAGCAGCGCTTCTGCCGCAGGCGCGCAGCGTGATCCCGCTCGCCACTTCGCCCGACGAGAAGCTCGCAAGTGGTGGCCTTATCTACAATGCAGGGCTCAAGGCCGCGGACCGCGCGGCCCAGCTTGAAGGCATGCAGATCATGCTCTCAAGCGGCAACCTGCCCGCCGCAGAGGTCGGGCAATACAATTTCATCGCCTACCAGTTGGCCGCGGCGCTCAACCAGTTCGGAGAGGCCCGCACCTATCTTCAGGCGGCGATCGATGCCAATTTTACCAGCGAGTCGGTCAGCGTCGACGATCTGCAGATCGCGATGGCCGAGAGCTATTTCTCGAACGAGGAATATGTCGAAGGGCTCGATTATCTCAACCGCGCGATCGAGAGCCGCAAGGCGCAGGGTCTCGCGGTCGATGAACGCTGGTATCGCCGCGGGATCACGGTCGCCTATCAGAACGAGATCGTGCCGCAGATCTATGACGTTGCGATCGACTGGATCGGGGAGTTCCCGTCCCCGGACAATTGGCGCGATGCGATCAATCTGGCCCGCAATCTCAACGACTTCCAGCCTCAGGAGATACTCGACCTGTTGCGTCTCAGCCGCGAGCTCGACGCCTTGAGCGAGAAGAACGACTACATCTACTACATTGAGGCTGCCGATGCACGCCGGCTTCCGCTCGAGGTCAAGGAAGTGATCGAAGAGGGGTATGAGTCCGGGGCCGTGGGGCGTGACGACACCTATGTCGCAGAATCCCTCTCAATCGCCTCCAGCCGCATTTCGGCCGACCGGGCAGACCTGCCAGCGCTCGAGCGCGACGCAGGAGCGGCGGATGCCGGGCTTCGCACCGTAGTCGCGGCGGGCAATGCCTTCCTGAGCTATGGCGAACACGAAAAGGCCGTGCGCTTCTTCCAGAAATCGCTCGGGATGCCAGGGGTCGAGACCAATGAAGTCCTGACCCGCCTTGGCATCGCGCAAGTCGGGACGGGCAATTATGCTGCAGCGCAGGAGACCTTTGCGAAGGTGACGGGCAATCGCTTGCCGATCGCCAGGCTCTGGGCGGCGTATGCCGATGCGCAGGTGAGCGGCGCGAGCGCTTCGACTGCGCGTGCGGCAACCGTCCCGGGTCTGTGACAAACGCGTGATCTGTTGAGACCGGGCGCGGGGAGCGTTGATTCGCTCCTCGCGCCCGTTTCGTTCAGCGCAGGCGCTTGATCCACATCTCGCCATTGCCGCGGCGGTCGATCCCGAAATTGGGGATCGTCTGGATCAGATCGGAGAGGCGCGTGTGCCCATAATTGCGGGTGTCGAAGCTTGACCGGTTGCCCGCGAGCTGACCGACTTCGGAGAGCTTGGCATAGCCGTTCTCGTCGCGCTTGCTCGCATTGTAGGCATCGACCAGCAGGTTGAGGAGATCATCGTCAATCTGCTCGCCCGCGGTCGGACCGATTGCTGGCGGCAAGGCCTGCTTGATCGACCGGCTGCGCTCGGTCTCGAGCCGGTCAGCCTTGATGAGATTGTTGACATCGATGAAGCGCGAGCACGCTTGGCGAAAGGCTTCGGGTGTCTTGGCCCCGCCAAAGCCGTAGACCGGCCAGCCATCCTGCCTGATCCGCATCGCGAGCGGCATGAAATCGCTGTCCGAACTCATGATGCCAAAGCCGTGCACCCGGCCGCTGTAGAGCAGATCGAGCGCGTCGATGGTCATCTTCATGTCGGTCGCGTTCTTGCCCTTGGTGAGATCGAATTGCTGCTGCGGCTCGATGCCATAGCGATGCATCTTGTCGATCCAGCCCTTCAGCGCGGTCTTGCGCCAGTTGCCGTAAGCGCGCCTGATGTTCACCTGGCCGAGTTCGGCGAGCACCGTCAGCACCGGGTCGATCGCGGCGTGGCTGGCGTTATCGGCGTCGATCAGAAGCGCGATGTTGTCGGACTTGCGGTTGGGCATCCGCTCCTTGATGGGCGAGAGCGCGGTCAGGGGCAACCCTGTTGTCGAGAAGGGCTTTGCGCTCGGCCACTTTGCTCCGCCCGCGAATTCCTTGTGCCTGGCGTGCTTGCGAGCGGGCGACAGCAGTCCTAGATGGGCTCAGATGAACGATCTGACCAATATGCCCGGCGCCCCGTCGGATGGAGAGCGCCCGGTGCGCCAGCGCAAGCCTGACTGGATCCGGGTTCGAGCGCCTGTCAGCAAAGGCTATCACGAAACGCGCAAGCTGATGCGCGAGCTCAAACTCAACACGGTGTGCGAGGAAGCGGCCTGTCCCAACATCGGGGAGTGCTGGACCAAAAAGCATGCAACCGTGATGATCCTGGGCGATGTCTGCACAAGGGCCTGCGCTTTCTGCAATGTGAAGACCGGCATGCCGCGCAGCGTCGATCCGCTGGAGCCCGAGCACACCGCGATCGCGGCGGCCAGGATGGGGCTCGAGCACATCGTCGTCACCAGCGTCGACCGGGACGATCTGCCCGATGGCGGGGCAGGGCAGTTCGTCAAGGTGATCGAGGCGTTGCGTCGCAACACGCCCGACACCACGATCGAGATCCTCACCCCCGATTTTCGCGGCAAGATGCGCGCTGCTGTCGAGGCGATCTGCGCGGCGGGGCCGGATGTCTACAACCACAATCTGGAAACCGTGCCGCGGCTTTATCCCACGATCCGCCCGGGCGCGCGCTATTACGCCTCGCTGCGCTTGCTCGAGGAGGTCAAGGCGCACAACCCGATGATCTTCACCAAGTCGGGCATCATGCTCGGGCTGGGCGAAGAGCGGCTCGAAGTGCACCAGGTGATGGACGACATGCGCTGCGCCGAGGTCGATTTCATCACCATGGGACAATATCTCCAGCCCACACCGCGCCACGCCAACGTTGCCGATTTCGTGACACCCAAGGCGTTCGACGCCTTCGGCTCGATCGCCCGCGCCAAGGGTTTCCTGCAGGTGGCCTCGAGCCCGCTCACCCGGTCAAGCTATCATGCCGGCGATGATTTTGCCGCCATGCGCGCGGCGCGGGAGGAAAAGCTCGCGCTAAGCCGCGGCAGGGCGATCGCGTAAGCCTCGCCAATGCCCGGCATCCATGAAGTGCGGCAACTGCCCTACAGTCCGGAACAGATGTTCGATCTGGTCGCCGATGTGGCCCGCTATCGCGAATTCCTCCCCTGGGTGATCGCGACGCGGGTGCGTAGCGACAGCGAGACCGAGATGCTGGCCGATATGGTGGTCGGCTTCAAGTCGATCCGCGAGAGCTTCACCTCGCGCGTGACCAAGGACCGCCCGCACGAGATTCTCGTCCACTATATCGACGGGCCGCTGTCCGATCTCGACAATCGCTGGCTGTTTCGCCCCTATGGGCTCGAGAGCTGCGAGATCGAGTTCTTCGTCGATTTCACCTTCAAGAACCGCATTTTCGAACGCATCGCCGGGCAGTATTTCGACCGCGCCTTTCGCAAGATGGTCGCAGCCTTCGAGGAGCGCGCATCGCAGCTCTATGGCGCTGAAAACGCCTCAGGGGTCTAGACCTGTCGCTCGATCCTATTTCGCGCCTACGGGCAAGAGGAGGTCGAGCGCGCACAAGGTTGCCTGGTGGCGGATCGAGGCGCGCACTTGCGCTGGATCATCCCCCCCCTCGAAGCGCTTGAGTTCGCCCTCGGGCTCGCCGGTCTGGTTGCGATAGGCCCGGGCGAAGACGACTGTCCCGACGGGTTTCAGCTGCGTCCCCCCCTCGGGCCCCGCGATCCCGCTGATCGCCACCGCGACATCCGCCCGCGAGTGCTTCAAGGCGCCTTGAGCCATGGCCCACACGCACGCGATCGAGACCGCACCGAACGTCTCGATGATGTCCGATGCAACCCCCAGCATCTCCATCTTGGCCTCGTTCGAATAGGTCACGAACGCCCGATCGAGCACGGATGACGAGCCGGCGATCTCGGTTAGCGCGCCCGCGACCAGCCCGCCTGTGCAGCTTTCCGCCGTGGTGATCATCCGCCCAGCCGCGCGATTTTCCGCGACCACGCGGGTGGCAAGTTCGGCGATATCGGCGGGAAGCAGGAATGACGTCACTTCGGTTTTGCCTTCGCGGCCGGGCGCGCCGCGCCGCCAGCGCCGGGCGCAGCACAGATCGACGGGTTTTCGACCCCGGTCAGTTCGAACAGCAGCGTTGCCAGCCCTGACACGTTCTCGACCGGCAGCGGGCTGATCAACGCCATCACGCGCTCGATCTTCGAGCATGTCTCGGGCTTGATCTCTTCGCTGAGCTTTTGCGAGGCGAGCGCATCGACGAACGGGCGCAGCGCATCATCGGGCATCTTGGTCATCGCGTCGATCATGGCAGGGTCGGAGGCCTCCTCGTTGCCCGCGCCGCCCATTGCGAACTGGGTGAGGACGCGCCTTGCCCCGGGCCAGGCCGTATCCTGCTTTGCGCGGAAGCGATTGACGAAGGTCACGCCGCCGGTCTTGAGGAAGCCATCGGACCTGAGGCGCGCATCGCAGGCGGTGCGCGTGGCATCATAGGCGAGCGGCATCGCATAGGTGATCGTGTCGGTCAGATCCTTTGCCGCGACGCACGATTGCTGCGCTGCAGCGGCCTGCCCGCTGGCGAGGGCGAGGACGGCGATCGGGGCGAGGATAAACGCGCGTTTCATCATTCAGGTCTCCTGCGTGGTGTCTTGGCGGACAAGGCCGACAATCGCTTGCGCTGCAATCCCTTCGCGGCGCCCGGTGAACCCAAGACGCTCGGTCGTGGTCGCCTTGATGCTCACCGCGTGCTCGCCAACGCCCAGAACTTGCGCAACCTGCGCCCGCATGGCCGGGCGGTGCGGCCCGATCTTGGGCGCCTCGCAGATGATTGTCAGATCCACGTTGCCGATCTCATAACCCGCCTTGCGCGCGAGAGTAACAGCGTGCTCCAGAAACTTTCCTGAACGCGCGCCCTTCCATTGCGGATCGCTCGGCGGAAAATGCGTGCCGATATCGCCCTCGCCGATCGCGCCGAGCACCGCATCGGTGATCGCGTGGAGCGCGACGTCAGCATCGGAGTGCCCCGCGAGCCCGTGGGTATGATCGAGCAGGACGCCGCACAGCCAGAGCTCTTCGCCCGCCTCGAGCCGATGGACATCATAGCCCTGACCAATGCGGAACGCTGGCGTCATTGTACTGTCCTCGAGATCGGCGGCGAAGGTGATCTTCGCGAGGCGCTCGCTTCC
This sequence comes from Erythrobacter sp., assembly GCA_036835265.1. Lineage (GTDB taxonomy): Bacteria > Pseudomonadota > Alphaproteobacteria > Sphingomonadales > Sphingomonadaceae > Erythrobacter. Next base: position 5,943 of record DAITMG010000044.1, read on the forward strand.
CTCGACCAGCGCCACCTGGCCGCCATGGGCCGCCAGAACCTGCGCATCATCGCCGGCATCGGGCGCACCGTGCCAGGCGCGGTGCGCGGTTAAAATGTCGGCAAAGCGAAACGCCTGCGGGGTCTGGACCCGGCGCAGGCTCTCGCGATCGGCCTTGCCGGCCATGGTGTTGTCGCTGCTGGCCACCGCGAGACTGTCGACCACCGGCAAGGTAGGGATGGCGCCGGGGTGATCGCCCAGCGCGCCCAGCAGATCCTCGATCACCTTGCGCGGGAGATCCGGCCGGGCCGCATCGTGGATCAGGACGAAGCTGGGCGCATGGTCGACCAGTGCCTCGAGCCCCGAGCGCACCGAGCCCTGCCGGGTTTCGGCGCCGCTCACCGTGATCGCGTCCGCAGGATTGCCCGCAGCCGCTCTGGTTTCAGCGTGAAGCCCGGCAGGAGCGACGATCACCAGCGGATTGCACCCGGCGCCGAGCAGCGCCTGTGCCGAGTGCTCCAGCACCGGTTTCCCGCGAAACTGACGGAATTGCTTGGGCGTATCGCCGCCGACCCTCAAACCCTTTCCCGCCGCCACGATCACGGCAGCAAAGGCGGGGAGGGGAGGGGCTGCGGCCATTGCGAGAAAAGCGCTTAAGGACTGGACGCGATTTGCGCAATCCACTAAGCGGATGCACAAATTTTAGGCATTCACATTTGCGAATTCCATGAACCCGAGCCCGATGCCCCCTCCCGTGAAGCCGATCGAGATCGGTTCAGTCACGATTGCCGAGCCTGTGCTGCTCGCTCCCATGACAGGCGTGACGGACAAGCCTTTTCGCGTGCTTGTGCGGCGCTACGGCTCGGGCCTCAACGTCACCGAGATGATCGCCAGCGAAGCGGCCATTCGCGAAACCCGGCAATCGATCCAGAAGGCTGAATGGGACGCCACCGAAGAGCCGGTCTCGATGCAACTCGTCGGCTGCGATCCCACCAGCATGGCGGAGGCCGCGAAGCTCCAGGAGGGCAACGGCGCCGCGATCATCGATATCAATTTCGGCTGCCCGGTGAGGAAGGTCGTCGGCCAGTATGCCGGCAGCGCGCTGATGCGCGAAGTGCCGCTGGCAACAAGGCTGATGGAGGCGACCGTCAAGGCGGTGAAGGTGCCGGTCACGGTCAAGATGCGCATGGGCTGGGATCACCAGAGCCTCAACGCTCCCGAAATGGCGCGCATCGCGCAGGATCTTGGCGTCAAGATGATCACGGTCCACGGCCGCACCCGCAACCAGATGTATAAGGGCAACGCCGACTGGTCGTTCATCCGCCGGGTCAAGGAAGCGGTCGAGATCCCCGTCATCGTCAACGGCGACATCTGCACGATCGAGGATGCAGCAAACGCCCTCGAGCAATCAGGGGCGGATGGGCTCATGATCGGGCGGGGCGCCTATGGCAAACCCTGGCTGCTGGGGCAGGTGATGCACTGGTGGCGCACCGGCGAGCGTATCCCGGCGCCCGCTTTCGACGAACAATATGCCGTGCTCGTCGAGCATTACGAACGCATGCTCGATCATTACGGCGCGGCAGTGGGCGTCAAGATCGCGCGCAAGCATCTCGGCTGGTATACCAAGGGCATGCACGGATCTGCCGAGTTCCGGCACTTCGTCAACACGATCGATGATCCGCGCGTGGTAATGGGCGAGATCGCGCGGTTCTACGAGCCGTTCCTGCATCGCCGCGCCGCGGCGGCCTGAGCCTAGGCGCAAGGTATCCCGCTCATGGCAACGCACGCCCCGCTCAGCCCCGATGGTTTGCTGCTCAATCCTCCGGATGCGCGCGCCCAGATCTCCGGGCTGATCTTTGCCCTGTTGCTGATCGATCCCGCAGGCCGGATCGTGCAGGTCAATCATGCGACCGAGGATTTGCTCGGGGTGAGCGCCAAGCGCCTCATCGGAACCCCACTCTTCGAGATGGTGGCGCCGCTCGATCCACGCGTGTCGCACCGGATGGAGCTGGCGGATGCTGCGTTGGTCGCGCGCGATGTCTTCGTTCGCCTGGGCGAAAGCGAGCGGCAGATCAACCTCACCCTGTCGCCGTTGGCCGGCCATCCGGGCTGGCGCGTGGTCACCATTTCGCACACCAGCGCCGAGGAAATGCCCAACGTGCTCCACGACGAAGGCGCTGCCAGGACACCTTCGATCCTCGCGCATGAGATCAAGAACCCGCTTGCAGCGATCAAGGGCGCAGCACAGCTCGCCGCGCGCAAGCTGCCGCTGGCCGACAAGAAACTCGCCCGCATGATTACAGACGAGGTCGATCGCATCGCCCGGCTGATCGATCGGATGCAGCAATTGGGCAGCCAGATGCGCGAGAAACCGGTGCCCTGCAACCTGCACGAAGCCGTGCGCGCCGCGATCGCGACCGTGCGCGCGGCCGATGCAAGGGCGCTCAGGATCACCGAAGAGTTCGACCCCTCGCTTCCGCCCGTCCTGGCCAATCGCGATGCGCTCGAGCAGGTGCTTATCAACCTCATCTCCAACGCGCGCGATGCAGCCTGCGCGGGTGCAAGCGAGCCCGGGCTCGTCACGATCCGGACCCGCTATGTCAGCGGACTGGTGTTCAGCGCGATGCGGTTGGGCCGCGCGGTGCGCTTGCCGATCGAGGTCACCGTGAGCGACAACGGGCCCGGGATCGATCCGAGCGTGCGCGACCGGCTGTTCGAACCGTTCGTCACCTCGAAACAGAACGGCCAGGGGCTTGGCCTCGCGCTCGTCCAGAAACTGATGCGCGACATGGATGGCTCGATCAGCCATGAACGCGATGTTCGCCAAGGCCTCACCCATTTCCGCTTGCACCTGCCGGTCGTCAAGTGAGCGGGGATGCCGATTGCGAGGTGCTTCTCGTCGAGGATGACGGCGCCATCGCGACGGTGATCAGGGCCGCGCTTGAGGATGAAGGCTTTGCCATCCGCCACGTGAGCTCGATCGCCGCGCGCGACGAAGCGCTCGAAGCGACGGCCTTCGGCGTCATGGTAACCGATGTCCTGCTCGAGGATGGCGACGGGCTTGCCAGTCTCAGCGCGGTCAAATCCCGGGCGCCCACGATGCCGATCATCGTGCTCTCGGCGCAAAACACGCTCGACACCGCGGTTCGCGCGAGCGACAGCGGCGTGTTCGAGTATTTTCCCAAGCCGTTCGATCTCGAGGAACTGGTCGAAGCGGTCCGGCAGGCGCTGGGCGGTAGGCGATCGGATGAACCGGTGCGCGAGCCCGAACCCGGCGATGACATGCCGCTCGTCGGACGCAGCCCGGCGATGCAGAGCGTCTACCGCATGATCGCACGGGTTTTGCGCAACGACCTGACAGTGCTCATCACGGGCGAGAGCGGGACGGGCAAGGAACTCGTTGCCGATGCCATTCACCAGCTCGGCGCTCGCCGGACAGGACCGTTTATCGCCGTCAACACCGCCGCAATCCCTCCCTCGCTCGTCGAAAGCGAGTTGTTCGGTCACGAGAAGGGGGCGTTCACCGGGGCGATTGCCCAGGCGATCGGCAAATTCGAGCAGGCCCATGGCGGCACGCTGTTTCTCGACGAAATCGGCGATATGCCGGCCGAGGCGCAGATCAGGCTGCTGCGCGCGCTTCAGTCCGGGCGGATCCGCCGGGTCGGCGGGCGGCAGGAAATCGAGGTCAATGTTCGCATTATCGCGGCGACCAACCGCGACCTCGGGCCGCTCATCCAGGCCGGGGGGTTTCGCGAAGATTTGTTCTACCGGCTGAATGTCGTGCCGATCGAGCTGCCGGCGCTGCGCGAGCGGCGTGAGGATATCGAGGTACTCACACTGCATTTCCTCGCTGAAGCCGCAGCAGAAGGCCTTCCGCGCCGCCAGCTGACGCGGGAGGCGATCGAGGAGCTCGAACGCCGGCCGTGGCGCGGCAATGTGCGAGAATTGCGCAATGTCGTTTACCGTCTCGCCCTGATGGCGCGCGATGACTTGATCGACAAGGCCGCCCTACAGGACATCCTGAACGAGCAGCCTGAGCCTGTATTTCCTGTTGCAGCAGCTGAGCCGGTCACATTCGAAGCTGCGGTCGAGGATTGGCTGCTGCGGGAAAAGCCCAGCCCGGGCACGCTCTATCACAGCGCGCTTGCGGCGTTCGAGCGGCCCCTGATCGTCCACGCGCTCACGCAGACTGGCGGCAACCAGCTGCGTGCAGCAAAGCTGCTGGGGATAAATCGCAACACTCTTCGCAAGCGAATCACGGACCTTGAGCTGGGCTCTGATCGCTACGTTAGACCGGTTTGACGCATAAACGAGCCGACCGAACCGATCCCACTTGCAAATTGGCAACACCAGGGGTTGTGTTTTGGTCACGATGCAGCCCAGCAGGACATCTTCACTCCGTCAAGCGACAGGGACCGCAGCGCGCAGCCCTGCAACGCGCGTGCCGAGGTGGTGGCGCCGGGTTGCTTTGCTTTCGCGGCGGGCAAACCTGTTCCTCTGGTTCGAGATACTCGCTGGTTTCTCCTTGATCGTGGCGATCGGGGCGAATTATCTGGCATATTCGCGCGAAGCGGGACCAAGCGAAGTGCTTCCGGCGATGCAGGTCTCGCTGTTGCTCCTCGCGGTGCTCCTGCCAGCGATGTCGATTCTGGTGCTCGGTGGCAGGCGCCTCGCCTTGCGACGCGCGGCGGGGAGCACCGCACGGCTGCATGTGCGGCTGGTGTTCTTCTTCTCGATCGTCGCTGCTATTCCGACCTTGCTGGTCGCGGGCTTTGCGGCCTTCCTGTTTCAGACAGGAGTGAATTTCTGGTTCTCCGACAATTCGCGCGGGCTGATGGAAAATGCGAACCTGCTCGCCCAATCCTATTACAACGGAAACCAGCGCGACGTGCAGGACGAGACCATCACGATGGCAAGCGACATGCGCGTCATCCTCGATCGCTTCAACTTGCGCGACAGTAATTTTGCCGATTTCTACGCGTACCAGGCGCAATCGCGCAAAATATCCGAGAGCCTAATCCTCCAGCGTCTCAGCGACGACAGTTTGCGAACCGCCGCGATCTTCAATCTCATGGAAGACAATCAGCCGCTCGATTTCAGCCAGAGGGCGCTGCCAAGGCTCGATGCGGGCGAGTTCGTCGTCGTGGAAGGCAGTCCCGAGCGCATCGCCGCGCTCGCGCCGATCGACCGGGAGACCGGAATCTATCTCTACAACGCGCGCAACACCGAGGAGAGCCTGTTCAACTCCTGGGCAAGCGCGCAGGCGATCGTCACCGCTTACCGTCGCCTCAATGAGGACGCACGAAACCTGCAATTGCGCTTCAATCTCGCGCTGGTGATTGTCAGCCTGTTTCTGGTGAGCCTCGCTGTGCTGTTCGCGCTGCGCTTTGCGGATCGCCAGGTCGAACCGCTGACCGACCTGATCGGCGCGGCGCGCAAGGTGGGGCAAGGCAATTTCGCGATGCGGGTCGAAGGGCGGACCGGCGCCGATGAGATCGGCCTCCTCAACCGCGCCTTCAATCGCATGACGCGCCAGCTCGAAAAGCAGACCCAAGCGCTCGTTTCGGCGAACCGCCAGATCGATGATCGCCGCGCCTTCATGGAGGCGGTGCTCGAATCGGTCAGCGCCGGGGTCATCTCGGTCGACAAGCAAGCGCGCATCATGCTCGCCAATTCTTCCGCCCAGTCGTTGCTTGAGGATGCTGCCGCCTGCGAGCCGGGGGCAGACCTCGAAGGGGCCGAGCTTGCCTCGCTTTCGCCCGAGATCTGCAAGCTCGTGCGCGAGGGCAAGACCCGCGGGATCGTGACGCATGCAAGGGACAACGAACTCCTGACCCTTGCGGTCAAGGTCGCGCCCGGCAATGAGGGTCATGTCATTACTTTTGAAGACATCACGCGCCAGTTGCTCGATCAGCGCCAGGCCGCCTGGTCCGATGTGGCGCGGCGGATCGCGCACGAGATAAAGAATCCGCTAACGCCTATTCAGCTTGCAACTGAGCGCCTCAAGCGGCGCTATCGCAAGTTGCTCGGCGATGAGGACACCCAGCTGTTCGACGAGCTGACCAGCACGATCGTGCGCCAGGTCGGTGACCTCAGGAAAATGGTCGACGAGTTCTCCTCGTTCGCACGGCTCCCCAAACCCGTCTTTCGCACCGAGGATGCGGTCGATCTGGTTCGCCAGGCTGTGTTCCTGCAGGAAGTCGCGCATGCCGGGATCGAGTTCGAGGTCGATGTGAGTGCCGTTGAAAACCGCGAGATCCGCTGCGATCGCCATCAGCTCGGCCAAGCCATGACCAATGTGCTCAAAAACGCGGTAGAAGCCATCGAGGCCCGCAGCGGCGAGGCGAAGGGGGCCTATGCCGGGGCAATCAAGGTAACGCTGACCGGCGAAGAGGCGCACCTGCGGATCGCCATTGAGGATAACGGGATCGGCCTCACCATGGATCGTGAGCGTCTCACCGAACCCTATGTCACAACCCGTGAGAAAGGCACCGGGCTCGGTCTCGCCATCGTCAACAAGATCGTCGACGAGCATGGCGGTGACATGGCCTTTGCCCCAGGCGCCAGCGGAGGCACGCGGGTGACGCTGCGCTTCTCGCGCGATCCTCAGCATGAACATGCGGAGCCAGCCTGATGGCGGCATATTCCAGATTAGCTATAGGAGGCCCAAGTGGCGCTTGAGATACTGATCGTCGATGATGAGCGCGATATTCGCGAGCTCGTGGCGGGCGTGTTGGGCGACGAGGGCTACGAATGCCGCACCGCCGCCGACAGCACGAGTGCGCTGGCGGCAATCGACGAACGCCGGCCCAGTCTCGTGCTGCTCGACGTCTGGCTGCATGGCAGCGAGATGGACGGACTTGAGCTGCTCGATGCGATCAAGCTGCGCGAACCCGCGCTCCCGGTGATCATCTTTTCGGGTCACGGCAATATCGACACTGCGGTCTCGGCGGTTGGGCGCGGCGCGATGGACTTCATCGAGAAGCCGTTCGAGGCCGAGCGCCTGTTGCTGCTGGTGGAACGCGCGACCGAAACCGAGCGCCTGCGCCGCGAGAACACCCGGCTGCGCTCCGACATCGGCGAGGCGGGCGAGTTCACTGGCAATTCGAGCGCGATCAATGCCGTGCGCGCCACCTTGAAGCGGGTTGCCAACACCGGGAGCCGGGTGCTCATTTTCGGCCCGGCCGGGGCGGGCAAGGAGGTCGCGGCCCGGCTGCTCCACGCATGGAGCACGCGCGCGGAAAACGCGTTCGTCATCGTCAATTCCGCACGCATCACGCCCGAGCGGTTCGAGCAGGAGCTGTTCGGCGAGGAAGCCGATGGCAAACAGGTTCGCCCGGGCCTGCTCGAGATGGCCGATGGCGGGACGCTCTATCTCGACGAGGTTGCCGATATGCCGCTGTCGACCCAGGCCCGGATCCTGCGCGTCCTCACCGAGCAGAGCTTCGTGCGCGTCGGCGGAACCCGCCAGATCGGCGTTGACGTGCGGGTCGTCTCATCGACTTCGCGCGATCTTTCGCTCGAGATGGAGGAAAAGCGCTTCCGCGAAGACCTCTTCTACAGGCTCAATGTTGTCCCCGTCGAACTGCCTTCACTGGCTGACCGGCGCGATGACATCCCGGCACTCGCGGAGCATTTCTTCACGCGCTATGCCGCCGAACAGGGAATTACCGCGCCCGAGGTTTGCGAAGAGGCGATGGCGGCGCTGCAGGCCTATGATTGGCCGGGCAATGTGCGCCAATTGCGCAATGTCGTCGAGCGCACGATCATCATGACCCCGCGCGAACGGCTTACCTGCATCGAGCCCGACATGCTGCCGGCCGAGATCACGGGTGGCCGCCTTGCCGCTTCGGGCCATGGATTGACCGCGATTATGGGCGCGCCCTTGCGCGAAGCGCGCGAGAGCTTTGAGCGCGAATATCTGACGATTCAGATCCGGCGCTTTTCCGGCAACATCTCGAAGACCGCATCCTTCATCGGCATGGAACGAAGCGCGCTTCATCGCAAGCTCAAGCTGCTAGGCATGGCAGAGCGGCGCGATGTTGCGCGCAAGGAATGACGCGTCTCGCGGGTCAATCTTGACACAAACTCAAGCATTGCCCCGGACCGGAGCAACAGGCATTATGGCGCTCGCCGACGGGGCGCCGGCTGATAGAGCGTTCTTGTCGACCAAAGCGGACCGTAATGACGGCCGCCAAGAACAGGAGCTTATTGGCCATGTCGAACGGGCGTACTCTCTCTCCGCGTCCCATTTCGCGCCCTGTCGCTGAAAGCACCTCCTCGAGCAGTGGCTCGGGGCAGGGGCGCTCAGGCTCGCAAGGCAATCTTCAAGACGCATTTCTCAACCTGCTGCGCAAGAACAAGACGCCTGTAACCATGTTTCTCGTGAAAGGGGTCAAACTTCAGGGCATCGTCACCTGGTTTGACAATTTCTCGATCCTGCTGCGGCGTGACGGGCAATCGCAGCTGGTCTACAAGCATGCGATCTCCACCATCATGCCCGGCAGCGCGATCGACGCCGAGCAATTCGACAATCGCGCCGGGAGCAAGAAGCAGCGCCTCCTCCAGGACGTGTTTCTCAGCAAGGTTTCCGATGCGGGCGTGCAAGTGACCATGTTTCTTGTCAATGGAGTGATGTTGCAGGGCCGGATCGCTGCCTATGATATGTTTTGCATGCTGCTTGAGCGCGATGGCGCCGTGCAATTGGCCTATAAGCATGCGGTGTCGACGATTCAGCCGGCAACTCCCGTCGATCTGACCGATGCGGGCTATGACGAAGAAGAAGACGAAGACTGAGTTTCGATGATGATCTGATGGACGAGGTGACCCGCGGTGCGCGGGCTCTCGTGTTGTGTCCCGACATCAAGAGTCAGCGCTATGATCTTGATAATGAAGAGAGACTGCGCGAAGCTGAGGGGCTGGCGCTGGCGATCGGAGTGATCATTGCGCATTCCGAGGTTCTGCCGATCAGGCAGATGCAGCCCAACACGCTGTTCGGCTCGGGCCAGGTCGAGAATATCGGGATCATGTGCGAACAGCACGATGCCGAACTCGTCATCGTCGATGGCGCGCTCACGCCGATCCAGCAGCGCAATCTCGAGGACAAGCTGAAGCGCAAGGTGATCGATCGCACCGGGCTGATCCTGGAGATCTTCGGCGAGCGCGCCGCAACGGCTGAAGGGCGGCTGCAGGTCGAGCTGGCGCATCTCGATTACCAGCAGAGCCGGCTGGTGCGGAGCTGGACCCACCTTGAGCGTCAGCGCGGCGGTTTCGGCTTTCTCGGTGGTCCGGGCGAGACGCAGATCGAGGCGGACCGCCGGATGATCCGCTCGCGCATGAGCCGCCTGCGCCGCGAACTCGAGCAGGTGCGCAAGACCCGCGGGTTGCACCGGGATCGGCGGGGAAGGGCGCCCTGGCCAGTGATCGCGCTGGTCGGCTATACCAATGCGGGCAAGTCCACCATGTTCAACCGCTTGACGGGCGCCGATGTCATGGCCGAAGATCTGTTGTTCGCAACGCTCGATCCGACCATGCGTGCGATCAGCCTGCCGGGGGTCGAAAAGGCGATCCTGTCCGATACGGTGGGGTTCATCTCCGATCTTCCCACCCAGCTTGTCGCCGCCTTTCGCGCAACCCTAGAAGAGGTGACCGCGGCCGATCTCATCTGCCACGTGCGCGACATGGCCAATCCCAGCCACGCCGCGCAGAAGAAACAGGTGATGGGGGTGCTCGGCGATCTCGGCGTGGTCGATCCGGACACCGGGACCAGCGCCATCCCGATCCTCGAGGTGTGGAACAAGGCCGATCTGTTGACCAAAGAACGCCTAAAAGAGCTGGCGGAAGCCGCCGATGTGCACGAAGCGGCTCTGATCTCGGCCGAAACCGGGGAGGGCATCGATGCTCTAGCCGACCGGCTTGCCACGCTGCTGACCGCGAAGGCCCGCGATCTCACGGTGACGCTTCCGCTCGCCGACGGTCGACGCATCGCCTGGCTCCATGCGCATGGCGAGGTTCTCGATGAACAGGATGCGGGCGAAAGCGAGCAAGGGCCGCTGCGGCGGCTGACCGTGCGGCTGAACCCGAAAGAGCTCGGACAGTATCAGACTTTGTGAACGAATTGTGAGAGTTATTCCTCGCTCTTGATTGTCTGCCAGAGCTCCTCTTGCTGTTCGAGCGACAGTTCGGAAAAACGCCCGTCGGCAAGCGCCTCCATCGCGCGAAAGCGCCGCTCGAACTTCGCATTGGCCGAGCGCAAGGCATCTTCCGCACTCACGCCATGCGCGCGCACGAAATTGACCGCAGCAAACAGCAGATCGCCTGCCTCCTCAATTCGCTGAGATTCGCAGATTGCCTCATTAAGCTCTTCGATCTCTTCGATAATCTTCTCTTCTGAACCCGCCGGGTCGGGCCAATCGAAACCGGTGCGCGCGGCGCGCTTCTGGAGCTTGTGCGCACGCATCAGCGCAGGCAAGGCCAGCGCGACCCCGTCCATCGCGCTTGTCTGTCCCTTATCGACGCGTTCGCTTGCCTTGAGGTTTTCCCAGCGGGTTTCGCCCATAGTCCCGCCGGCTGCGGCGAAGATGTGCGGGTGACGCGCTTCCATCTTGTCGCAGATGGCGCAAGCGACATCCTCGAATGAAAACAGATCGGCTTCCTCAGCCATGCGGGCATGAAACACGACTTGCAGTAGCAGATCGCCAAGTTCATCGCGCAGCTCGTCCATGTCACCGCGCGCGATCGCATCGGCGACTTCGTAGGCTTCCTCGATCGTATAGGGTGCGATGGACGTGAAATCCTGCGCAAGATCCCATTCGCAGCCGCGTAAGGGATCACGCAGGCGCGCCATGATCGAGAGGAGGCGGTCAATCGCTCGCAGCGTCATGGTCGTTTCAGTCATCGAGTTGTCAACCTCAGATGGATAATATGTATTATGTTAAATGTCAACCGGCCGGTCGATGCTGCCCGCACGCAAGCCCGCTTCCCCTACATCGACAGCCCGGCCAACTGCACCAGCAGGTACAGCCCCCCGAAAATCGCCAGCCACAGCAGCGCTATTTGCGCCGCCTTGCTCCAGCTCAGCCGGTAGGACGCGAACGCGCTGCCCGCGAGCACGAGCCAACCCAGCAGCGCGATAATCGAAACCCATGCCATATCGTTCATGCGATCACCTCAAGTCCGTCATAGCCGACGATAACATGATCGGGCACTTCGCGCGTCAACGTGTGGTAGTCCAAGCTGCGATCAAGATGAGTGAGGACGAGCTTGCTCGCAGCGCTGCGCTGCGCAAGCTCGAGCGCAAGCGCCAGGTGCGCGTGGGTCGGATGCGGTTCGCGGCGGAGGCAATCGCTCACCAGCACATCGACATCGCGGCACAGCGCGACCATGTCGTCGGTGATCGCGCTGTAATCGGTGCAATAGGCGATCGCCTTGCCATCGGCTTCGAAACGATATCCGGTGGTCTCGCCGCTGCCGTGGGGCATCTGGCAGGATGCCACTGCGAAGCCTGCGATCATCTTCAATCGCTCGAGCGTATCGAGGTTGACGATGGTGGCATAGCCATCCTGGCCGGCAAAGACATAGCCGAAGCGATTGCGCAGCCTGCGCACGGTGTCGGGCGCGGCGAAGCCGGGAATCGGCCCGCTCCTGCCATAGCGCAGCGGGCGCAGGTCATCGATGCCGTGACAGTGATCGGCATGGTCGTGCGTCCAGAACACGCCATCGAGCCGCGTCACGCGCGCAGCGATCAGTTGCGCGCGGCAGTCCGACGAGGTGTCAACCAGCACCCTTGCCCCATCCTTGCTCTCGATCAGCACCGATACGCGCGAGCGACGGTTGCGCGGCTCTGCAGGATCGCACTCGCCCCAATCGCCCGACCCGTCCGGCCCACCGATCCGCGGCACACCGGTCGAGGTGCCCGAGCCCAAGACAATGACCTTCACCGCGCCGCTCCGCTCACAGCATCGCCTTGCTGAAGAGCCTGGCGAAGTTGCGCGTCGTCTCCTCGGCGAGCAACTGCGGATCCACGCCGCGCAGATCGGCGACAAATCGCGCGGTGTCGGCAACAAACGCCGGCTCGCACGGGCGGCCACGGTGCGGAACGGGCGCAAGGAACGGGCTGTCGGTCTCGACCAGCAGACGATCGGCCGGCAAGCGGCGCGCGGTCGCCTGCAGCGACTTTGCATTCTTGAACGTGACGATGCCGGAGAGCGAGATGGTCAGGCCGAGGTCGAGCACCTTGCTGGCGAACTCGTCCGACGAGGTGAAGCAGTGGATGAGCGCCGGGAAGGCGCCCTTCCCCATCTCGTCCTCGAGGATCCGGTGAGTGTCGTCTTCGGCATCGCGGGTGTGGATGATGAGCGGCAGGCCGGTTTCGCGCGCGACATCGACATGCATGCGGAACAGGCGCTGCTGGGTTTCGCGGTCGGAATGGTCGTAATAGTAATCGAGCCCGGTTTCCCCGATCGCGATCACCCGCGGATTATCGGTCGCAGCCAGCAGCACCGCGCGGCCAAGATCGGCGTGCTGATCGGCCTCGTGCGGGTGGATGCCGACGCTCGCGAAGACATCGCTCTCGCGCATGGCTGTGCCGACCACCTGGTCCCACTCGGACTGCTTGGTCGAGATGTTGAGAAACGCGCCGACCCCCGCCTTGCGCGCGCGCTCGAGGACGGCGGGCTGGTCTTCGACGAGGCCTTTGTATTCAAGGTGGCAATGGCTATCGATCAGCATCAGGCGTCCGTCGCCTCATCGGCGGGCAGTTCGAGCCGGGGGAACAGCGGCGTGGGCGCGATGATGCGGTAGTCGCTCTCGGCAAGCGGCGAATACCAGTGGCTGCGAATTCCGGTCAGGTCGCGCAAGCCTTCGGGAATTCCCAGCGTATCGAGCAGCTTGGCGCTGCTGGACGGGATCACCGGGCTGATCGCCACGGCAAGCTGCGCGATGCAGATGTAGAGCGTTGCCAGCACCGTCTCCATCCGCTCGGGATCGGTCTTGCGCAGGGTCCAGGGGGCTTCACTGTCGATATAGGCATTGCAGGCAAAGACCGCCTGCAGCCAAGCCTCGACCCCCTGATGGAGTGCAAGGTTTTCAAAGGCTTCGGGAATGTCCTTGGCAATCACACGGTCCACCGCTGAAAATATCGTCGCATCCGCCTCGGCGTGACCATGGATCGCAGGGAGGTAACCATCGAGGTTCTTGGCGATGAAGCCCAATGTGCGCTGCGCGAGGTTGCCGAAGGCATTGCCGAGTTCGCCATTGGCCCGCTGAACAATTGCCTCGGGCGAATAACTTCCGTCCTGCCCGAAGGCGACTTCGCGCATCAGGAAATAGCGCAGATTGTCCACCCCGAACGCCTCGGCAAGCTCGAGCGGGTCGATCACGTTGCCAAGGCTCTTGCTGATCTTTTCGCCGCCGCGCGCGAGCAAAAAGCCATGGCCGAAGACCTTGCGCGGCAGCGGCAGGTCGGCGCTCATCAGGAAAGCGGGCCAGTAGACCGTGTGAAACCGGACGATATCTTTGCCGATCAGGTGAAGATCAGCCGGCCAGAAATCGACCATGTCAGCCGTCTCATCGGGAAAGCCGAGCCCGGTCAGGTAGTTCGTGAGCGCATCGACCCAGACATACATCACATGCTCATCAGAGCCCGGCACCTTGACCCCCCAGTCAAAGCTCGTCCGGCTGACCGAGAGATCGCGCAGGCCCTGTTCGACAAACGCGATCATCTCGTTGCGGCGGCTCGCCGGCTCTAGGAAGCCTGGGCTGCGCAGAAGCTCGAGCAGGAGATCTTGGTATTTCGAAAGCCGGAAGAACCAGCTCTCCTCGATGGTCCATTCGACCGGCGTGCCCTGCGGCGAAAGTTTGGTGCCGTTTTCGGCTTCGACGAGTTCGCTATCGTCATAATAAGCTTCATCGCGAACCGAGTACCAGCCCTCATAGCGATCAAGATAGAGGTCGCCGGCTGCCTCCATGCGCTGCCAGATTGCCTGGCTCGCGGTGTGATGGGCATCCTCGACTGTCCGGATGAAACGATCATAAGACACATCAAGCGTGTCGCACATCTCAATGAAATAGGACGACATTTCATCGGCAAGATCGCGCGCGGTGCGGCCCTGTTCGGCGGCCTTGCGGGCCATTTTGAGGCCGTGCTCGTCGGTCCCCGTCTGAAACCTCACTCGGCGTCCGCGCAGGCGTTGAAAGCGCGCGATCACGTCTGCGGCGATCGCCTCGTAGGCGTGACCGATATGGGGGCGACCGTTGGGATAGGAGATCGCCGTGGTTATGTAGAAGGGGGCGTTGCTGCCCGCCTGATCACTGTGCGCCATGGGGCTGCTCGCTAGCCGCGCTTGCCGCGACAAGCAAGGTGCCGATCTCGAGGCCGAGGAGCCCCGTATCGAAGTTGTAGGTGACAGCCTCGGCGGCGAGCCTGACGAGCCGCGCATGGCACTCGATCAGCCTTGCCCGCCAAGCTCCATCCTCGGTGCTGCGCGCGCGGGCGGCAACGAGCGTTTGCGCAAGGTCGAGAATGGCCTTCAGACGCTGGCGATCGGCGCGCGCGCCAATCTCGCGCGCAAGCTCGCTGCGCGCAACCGAGCCCCGGTCCCCGCCGGTCAAGAGACCGTCAATCAGACGCGCCGCCTTGCCCAAATCCTGCTCGATGAACTGGCGCGCTGCACCAAACGAGCCACCCGCTGCGCGCAAGGCATCGGGATCGCTCGGATGCCCGCGCTGGGTCAGCAGATCCATCAGCGCTTCGTCGCCCAGCGGGAGGAACCGCAGGATCCGGCAGCGCGAGCGGATGGTCGGCAACAGCCGCGACGGGCAATGCGCGACCAGCAGGAAATAGGTTCCCACCGGAGGCTCCTCGAGGCTCTTGAGGAGCGCATTGGATGCGCCTTTCTCAAGGTCGTCGGCGGGATCGATGATGATCGCCCGGCGATTGCCGAGCGTCGGACGGGTGGTGAGCCGGCGCTGCATCTCGCGGATCTGGTCGACCGCGATGTTGCGCTTCGTCTGAAAGGGCTTTCCCTCCGCGCGCTTTTTGGATTCCTTGTCGTCCTTGGGCAGATGGGTGAGTTGGTGGATGTCGGGGTGACCCTCGGGTTGGCGAACCCCCGCCTCGGCCACCAGCTCGCGAGCGGCAGCGAGGGCGAAGTCGCCCTTGCCCAGCCCCTGTTTTCCCGCGAGCAGCCACGCATGGTGCATCCGCGCGCCGCCGAGCGCTGCGCGCCATTCGCGCCACACTGCGTCGTGATTGGGCCAAAGCTCGCTCATGATTGCGTCGCCTTAGCGAGCGGTTCGACCAGCGCCCGGATCTGCGCGTGAACCTGTTCGGCGGTGCCATCGGCATCGAGGATGGCAAAGGCTCCGGGGTCCGCCTCGGCAATCTTGCGAAAATGCTGAGCGACCGCGCGATGATAGGGCGCGCTGCGGCCGCCGATCGCATCGGCCCGTCCGCAGTCGCGCAGCGCCAGACGCTCGGCAATGCGCGCTTCGCTCGCTTCGAGCAGGATGGTGAGATCGGGCATCAACCCATCGCTGCCGAACCGGTGCAGCGCCAGGATCGCCTCATCGCCGAGCTCCCCTGCCCCGCCCTGGTAAGCCCTGCTCGAAGCGACGAAGCGATCGCACACCACCCAGGTCCCCGCGAGAAGCGCCGGCCGGATCGTGTGCGCGACATGCTCGGCGCGCGCTGCGGCGAAGAGCAGGGCCTCGGCCTTGATAGTCCAGCCTTGCGAATGCGGCGGAGCGAGCAATAATTTCCTGATCGCTTCAGCGCCCGGCGTTCCACCCGGCTCGCGCGTCGCCAGGACGCTCATGCCGCGGCCCTCGAGCCAATCGGCCAGCAGGCGCGCCTGGGTCGATTTACCCGCCCCTTCGCCGCCCTCGAGCGCGATGAAACGCCCCTTCACGTGAACCACCCCGCGATACCGTTGGCGATCCGCTCCAACAACCCGGCTTTCTCCACCGGCTCGCGCGCCAGCAGCGGAACGCGCGCGCTGGACATGCCGGGGGCGGTGATTTCGAGCGTTGCGATCTGTTCGCCCGCACCGATGGGCGCGCGCACCGGGCCATCATAGCGGATCGTGAGGTTGAGCTCTTGAGATGCGCCTTGCGGGACATTGACGAACACGGGCCGGTCGGTGACGAGGTCGACCAAGCGCCGCCTGCCGTTCTGGACCCGCGCCTCCCCCACCCTTGCGGACTTTCCATAAAGCGCGCGGCGCCCAAACCGCGAAAAGCCCCATTCGATGAGCCCTCGCGCGGCCGCGGCGCGCTCGTCGCCGCGATACGAACCAGCGATCACCACGACGAGGCGCTGATCACCGCGCTTGGCGGTACCGAGGAACCCGAAACCGGCCTCGTTGGTAAAGCCGGTCTTGATCCCGTCAGCACCCTCCAATCGGCCAATCATGGGATCGCGATTGGTTCGAGTATAACCGCCATAGCTCATTGATTGACGACCGATATAGGTCTTGAAACGCTGGGGGTGGCGCTCGATCATCGCGTCGGCCAGCGTGACCAGATCGCGCGCCGTCACGAAGGTGCGGCCCTCATCGGGCCAGCCATTAGGCGTTGCGAAGTGGCTTTGAGTGAGGCCCAGTTCGCGCGCTCTGGCGGTCATCTGCCTGGTCCAGTTCTCGACCGATCCGGCTGCCGCCTCGGCCAGGATCACCGAGCCATCGTTCGCAGAGACCGTCGCGATGCCAATCAGCAGATCGTGCACGCTTATCCGGTCGCCCGCCTCGACCCCCATGCTCGAGCCCACGCCGCCCCACTCCTCGGCCGTTTCTTCCGAAACCGTGATCACCTGCGCCGGGGCAAGCCTGCCCTCCTCGATCATGTCGAAGGCGAGCATCAAGGTCATCACCTTGGTGACCGATGCGGGGACGAACCGGCGGTCGGCGTGACGGGCAAACAGCACCTGGCCACTCGAGATGTCGACGAGATAGGCGATGGGTGCTTCGCGTTCGGTCGGAAGGCGCGCGTCCTGCGCCAGTGCTGCCGGTGCGAGGGCGGCCAGGAGGATCGCTGCGAGGCTCGGCGCTCCCAAGCGCACAACCTTGCGGATAAGCTCGATAAAGGTCATCGCGCCGCTATAGGGTCGCGCGTGCGCATTTGCGAGCGAGCCGCGGCGTTAGTTCACGATTTCATCCGCCAGCAAGCCAACGCTCATCGCGTAATAGTTCGAGCAATTGTATTCGAGGATCACCCGGTAATTACCGGTGAGCAGCCATGCGGGCCGGCCAGGCCCATCGGGCCGGAACAGCGAGGCCAGAGCGGTCTCGGGGAGCGGCCGCTGCGGCTGAACGCCGAGCTCGCGCCATTCGCGCACCGTCTTCCACTGGCTGTGGCGTTCATGCACCCGCGGGCAGACCGGGGCGGTAAGCCTCGTCTTGTAAGCATCGACATCGAAGCCTGCGGGAACAGCCGCGCGTACCCCCCAAGGTTGGCCTGGCCGCCAGCCGGCATCGCGCAGATAGGCAGCGATCGATGCGAAAGTGTCGGTGCGATTGGTGAAGATGTCGGCCCGGCCATCGCCGTCGCCGTCGGTTGCGAGGCGCAAATAGACCGAGGGCAGAAACTGCGGATTGCCAAAGGCCCCGGCATAGCTCCCCACCAATTGCTGGCGCGAGAAGCCGCGCTCGGCAACTTTCATGAGGGCAACCCATTCGTCCGCGAACAGTTCGCGGCGGCGCCCTTCCCAGGCAAGTGTCGCGAGGCTGCGCGAGAGATCGAAGTTCCCCTTCACCCGGCCATAGCTGGTCTCGTGTCCGAAGATCGCAACGATGATCGATCCGGGCACGCCCGTTTCGCGCTCGAGCGCGGCAAGTTCGGCACGGTGTGCGCGATAAACTTCCCGGCCTCCGGCGATGCGCGCCGAATTGACGTGCGTTGCAATATAGGGCGCAAGATCGGGATAGCCGCGAGCGGTGCCGCTGCCCGGCTGGCCCTGATCAAGGCTGATCACGCGCGGGTTCGGGGTGAGATCGGAAGCCATCCGCTGGAGCGTCGCCTCGCTCACACCTTCGGCCCGCGCCCGCGCCTTCAGAAGCTCCATGTAGGCATAGAAATCGATCCCGTCGCGCGCACGGACCTGCGCGTGAGCAGGAGCCAAGGCGGTAAAGGTGAAAAGCAGCGCGAATGCAGCGCCAAGCCATCTGATCTGCATGGCAATCCCCATTTCACACTTCACCTTAACAGCCAATGGCCATCAGACAGGGCGTGTGAAGAAGCTGTTCGAAAGGAGCGTGACAGCCCAGCCCTGCCCCGCTATCGGCTCCGGCTTGTTCGGGCCTTCGCTCGAGCGGACAGGTGGCAGAGCGGTTGAATGCACCGGTCTTGAAAACCGGCAAGGGTGCAAGCCCTTCGTGGGTTCGAATCCCACCCTGTCCGCCAA
>DAITMG010000045.1:0-23858 GCA_036835265.1 Erythrobacter sp.
CGCACGGTCGCCCAGCCCACTTTGTTCTGGAACTCCGACAACTGGTTTATCGGTGCCAATATCGATGGCAAGCCGCGAGTAATGCAGCTTTATCTCGGCGGTTTCCCCGCCTACTGTGATTATCTTTCCGACGTGAACGACAATGATTATCGAGGGTTCGCGTTCAGCAGCGCGGATGCTGCCGCAAGTCGGAAGGATACAATGGCAGACTTGTGACCGCCGGCTTCGATCTGGCCCGGCGCGTTGCGCGGCAGGTACGACATGGTGCATTCGTGGTCGCCCGGCATCGTCGGCCAGAGACCACGAAGCCCTCCCGGAAGGCAAGTGAAGGCCAGCACATGAAACGCAGATTTGTAGATATTTCGATCTTCCTCGAAAACGATGTGATTTCCGATCCCGAACCTTATCGTCCGCAGATCGAGTACATCGATCACCGTTCGACCCTTGAAGACGTGGTGAAATTCTTCCCCGGCCTGAAGCCCGAAGACTTGCCGCAGGAAGAGGCTTGGGCGATCGAACGCATCAACCTCATCACCCATAATGGGACGCATCTCGATGCCCCCTATCACTATGCCTCAACGATGGACGGGGGCAAGCGTGCGATCACGATAGACGAGGTGCCCCTGGAATGGTGCTTCCGGCCTGGCGTGAAGCTCGATTTCAGGCACTTTGCTGACGGTTACGTGGTACAGGCCGCGGATGTCGAGGAGGAGCTTGACCGGATTGGTCACGAATTGCAGCCGCTCGATATTGTCCTGATCAACACCCGCGCCGGCGCCGCCTATGGCTCCGATCATTATGTCTCGGCCGGTTGCGGCATGGGGCGCGAGGCGACATTGCGCCTGCTTCACGCAGGTGTGCGGCTAACGGGAACGGACGGGTGGAGCTGGGACGCACCGTTCGACAAGACCGCCGAGCAATACAAGGAGACCGGTGACGCGAGCCTGATCTGGGAAGGACACAAGGCCGGACTCGAAGTCGGCTATTGTCACCTCGAGAAGCTGCACAATCTGGAGGCGCTTCCGCCAACGGGCTTTACCGTCTCCTGCTTCCCGTTCAAGATTCGCGGTGCGTCGGCCGGCTTCACTCGAGCCGTTGCCATCTTCGACGACGACTTGCTCGCATCCTTTGAAAACGAAGACTGAGGTGGAAGGCGGGGCCGATGAGGCAAGCGGCGCGCTCGCGGAAATCCGATCAGGCTGGCGCATAATTCTCGGATGCGCGATGGGTATCGCCATCGGCATCATGGCCCTTCCCTATTCCACCGCAGGCCTGTTTATTCCTTCCCTCACGCAAGAGTTCGGCTGGAGCCGCACGCAACTGTCGTTCGGCCCCACGATCGTGTTCGCCCTGGTTGCCTTGCTGGCGCCGGTTGTGGGTTACTTGGCCGATCGTATATCGTCGCTCGCGATTGTCGCCTTCTCCATGGTGGCGGTGGCGATCGCCTTTCTTATGCTGGCGCGCATGGGGCCAGCGATCAGTGGCTATTTTGCGATTTGCACGTTCATGGCCGTGCTTGGCTCGGGAGCATCGACCGTAGTCTTCGCCCGCGTGGTTTGGGCCAATTTCCGCGAGTGCCGCGGCCTCGCGCTGGGGATCGTGATGACCGGGAACGGGTTCACCGCAATCCTTAGTCCGGTGCTGCTGGGTCGATTGATAGAAGACGATGGATGGCGAACCGGATACCTCGCTCTGGCGCTGGTCATTCTCGTGACAACGCCGGTCATCTTGCTTTTGTTGCGCTCAGCCAACGGCATCCGCCCAAACAAGGCACCGCACCGCGTTCAGCAAGACGCTTCCGGCGCAAACGTGTCCTCGGAAGTCTCTGGTGTCGGGTTTGCCGAGGCAAGCCGGGGGGTGCCATTTTGGGTGATGGGCGTCGCATTCTTCCTCGGCACGGCGGCGACCACCGGGATGGTAGTACACCTGATCCCCTTCCTCCTCGATTCGGGTGCGGACATCGCCAGCGCCACCGCGAACGCCAGCTTGATAGGGTTTGGCCTGATCGGCGGTCGGCTGCTGACCGGATGGTTGATGGACAGGTTCGAGGCAAGCTTGGTCGGCGCAGGAATGATGCTCGCCAGTGCGGTCGGACTGACAGTGTTGGCGCTGGGTGATGTTGAACTTGCGTTTATCGGCGCGCTCGCGATCGGCCTGTGCATCGGCGCCGAACTGGACGTGATCGGCTACCTGACCGGACATTATTACGGCATGCGCTCGTATGGCAGCATATATGGACTGCTTTACATGCTGTGCGCGGCGGGGACCGCGATCTCGCCAGTCCTGTTCGGATTGAGCACGGACGAGCTTGGCGGCTATCAACCCGGGTTGCTTTTCGGCGCGGCGGCGCTGCTGATTGCGGCGATCCTGTTATGCAGGCTTCCTCGCGGGTATGCCGGTTGGAGCAAGACTGGCGGGTGAACCACCCCGGGATTGGACCGAGACGAACTTTTGCAATTCGGGTTATCGGCGCGCGAGTGCGCCTCAGGCCGCCTCGATAGCTTCAAGTGCGGCTCCGGTGGTAAGCCACGTCTCTTCCGCCTTTGCCAAGGCGTCGGCGATCTCGGCCCGCTCGGTCAGGAGGCTCTGCATCGCCGGGCCCATCTGTCCGTCCCTCTCACCACTCAAGGCAGCAATCCGTTGATCGATTGTCTCGACCTCGGCGGTCAAGCGGACGATGTCCGCTTCTGCCTTGCTCAGTTCCGATCTGGCCGAGCGGATGTCTGTGGCGGCACTCGCGCTGCGGGCCTTTGGTGATTTACCCCCGCGCCCGTGTTTGGGCTGATTGCGGCCGAGGATGAAATCGATGTAGTCATCCATGCTGCCGTCGTAGTCGCGCGCTGTCCCGCCATCGACCAAAACCAGCCGGTCGGCGGTCAGTTCGACCATGTGGCGATCGTGGCTGATCAGGATCACCGCGCCGGTGTAGGTGTTGAGCGCCTGGATCAGCGCCTCGCGCGCGTCGACATCGAGGTGGTTGGTCGGCTCGTCAAGGATCAGCAGATGCGGCGCATCGCGGGTGATCAGCGCCAATGCGAGGCGCGCCCGCTCTCCGCCTGAAAGCTTGTCCACCCGCTGCCCTGCGCGCGGCCCCGAAAAGCCGAACCGACCCAATTGCGCGCGCACCGCGCCTTGCGATTGCCCTTCCATCGCGCGGTTCATCAAATCGAGCGGGGTGTCCTCGCCCGCCAGTTCCTCGACCTGATACTGCGTGAAATAGCCGACCTTGAGCTTGCCCGGCGCGTTCATCTCGCCTTCCGCGGGCGCAAGCTGCGAGGCCAGCAGCCGCGCGAGCGTCGTCTTGCCGTTACCGTTGCGGCCCAAGAGCGCGATGCGATCATCGGCCTCGATCCGGAAATTCAATCGCTTGAGGATCGGCGGCGCATCGCCATAGCCGACCGCCGCCTGTTCGAGCGTGATCATCGGCGATTTGAGCTCGGCGGGATCGGGAAAATCGAAGCTTAGCGTGGGATCTTCCATCAGCGCTGCAATCGGCTGCATCTTGGCGAGCATCTTGGCGCGCGATTGTGCCTGTTTGGCGGTCGAGGCGCGCGCGCTGTTGCGCGCCACATAATCCCGCAACCGCGCGGCTTGCGCATCCTGCGATGCCTTGGCCGAGGCGAGCTGCGCCGCGCGTTCGGCCCGCTGCTTCTCGAACGCGTCATACCCGCCGGGATACAGGGTCAACTGCCCGCCCTGCAGGTGCAGGATGTGATCGACCACTTTATTGAGGAGGTCGCGTTCATGGCTGATCACCACCAGCGTGGCGGGATAGGATTTGAGGAAATTCTCCAGCCACAATGTCGCTTCGAGATCGAGGTGGTTGGAAGGCTCGTCGAGCAGCAGGATGTCAGGCTCGGAGAACAGCAGCGCGCCCAAGGCGATGCGCATCTTCCAACCGCCGGAGAAGCTGTCGACGGGGCGCTGCTGCATTTCCTCGTCAAAGCCGAGACCGCTCAGGATCTTTGCTGCGCGTGCAGGCGCACTATAGGCATCGATCGCGAGCAGTCGTTCGTGGACATCGCCCATACGGTCCATGTTGGTGCAGGTTTCGAGCTCCGCCAGCAGGGCTGCGCGTTCGGTGGCGGAGGCAAGCACCACCTCTTCGGGCGTCATCGATCCACTGGGCGCTTCCTGGGCGATATAGCCGATGCGCGCGCGCGTGGGCCGGGAGATTTCGCCGTCATCGGGCTCGATCTCGCCGATCAAGGTTTTCATCAAGGTCGACTTGCCCGCGCCATTGCGCCCGATCAGCCCGACGCGCGCGCCAACCGGAACAGTCGCGCTGGCGCGTTCGAGAATGACCCGGCCGCCAAGCCGCACAGTGACACCGTCGATCGTTAACATGCGCGGCGCCCTATCAGCCTGTCGCAATCTGCCCAATGGAAATCTCGGTTCACATCGCAAGGAAGCAAAGATTTGCTTCGGCAAAATCACTTTCTGCCAATGGCGGCTTTCGGGATCGTGCCCAGGTAGGCTCAAGGTCCGAATGAAGGGCGCGAACCGGATGATCGGGCTTGTGCGGCTGCGCTAGCCGGTGGTCATGCGATCTTGCGCATTCGCTCGTGGAGGTAATCGCCATCAAAGCCGGCGATATGGGCCAGCATCAGCGGATCGTTGATCTTGAGGGAACCATCGCGCAACTCCATGACATTCGAGATCCGCAAAACCTTCAGCACCCGGTTCACATGCACCGGTGTCAGACCGACCGCGTCAGACAGCACAAGCTGGGTCAGCGGCATTTCGCAGCGGTCATCTGTGGCAAGTCCGATGTGGCGCATCCTGATATACAATTCGCACATCAGGTGAGCGACGCGTTCCACGCCCTTGCGCCGGCCCATGCTCACGATCCAGGCTCGCGAGATGCTTTTGTCGACCAGTTGAGACCACCAGAAGGCGCGGGTGATCGCAGGCGTCGACTGGACGAGCTGCTCCATCTGGATTCGCGGCAACGAGGCCACGCGCGATTTGGTCAGGGTCGTGATGCTGTGATCAATCGTTTCCATCAGGGCGATGTGAATATCGCAGAAATCACCCGGCAGCATAAACGACACAATCTGGCGCCCGCCATCGGGCAGCATCTTGTATCCGAACGCCCAGCCCTCTACCATGACGAACACCGGATCGGGCTCACCGCCCTCGCGGATCAGATGATAGCCTGCCGGCAAATCCCGGACATTGCTGCATGCTCCGGCAAGCAACGCGACCTCGTCCGTCCTTAAGGGACCGTGCCCTCGCAATCGCTCAATAAAAGCATTGGTCATAGACGCTCCTCAGTCCGTCCTTACCTCACCGCAGCGCAACACAGCATAACTTAAATTGTGCTTGAGGTAGATCATCCGTCTATCATGAGCGGACTGCTGGTTCTTTTTCGCAGGCGCCAGCAGCCGGGAGCCACAATCTGCTCTCGCCTGCTTCGCGATTGGCCGCACCATGAATGACGTTGTTCCAGAAACCAGCAGAAGCTTGATCCTCGACGAGGTAATCGAGCCGGACGCTCACGGCCAGGCGGCCTTGCTGCTGGCCGAGGCGATCCTGCACGCGCTGGTGGAAACCGAAACGATTTCGCTTGAAGCTGCGCTTTCGGTCATTCAGACGACCTGTGAGGTGAAGACCGAGTTGGCGGAGCGGACGGGCGAATCCGAGAAGCGCATGAAGGAATCGCTGCGGCTGCTGCGCTCGATCTCCACGACATTCGCAACCTATCCGCACCAGCCCGATTGAGCGCCAGCCTCCAACCAAAAGGCGCCCCACTCAAGTGAGGGCTTTGCCAATTCGCTGAATGAAGCCTCGGTGACCGCACCGTTCCGGTCGCTCCTGTTGCCGCGCTGTCGTCACCAAGCAGGAGGAATTTGTGGCCCAAAGCCTCCCCGGCGGCGCGCCGTCCGTCGGATCAATCCCCCAGCTGCGCCGCCGCGCGCGCAAGCGCGTTGATCGCTTGAGGCGTTGCACCCTTGGGAACGACCCAGCTGCCGCCCACGCACAGGACATTCTCCAAGGCCAGCCAATCGCGCGCATTATCGGGCGTGATGCCTCCGGTGGGGCAGAAGCGGACTTGCGCGAACGGGCCCGAGAGCGCGCGCAGCGCCGGTATACCGCCCGCCGCCATCGCCGGGAAAAACTTGAAGTGCCGAAGTCCAAGGTCGAGCCCGCGCATGATGTCACCCGCCGTGGCGATGCCGGGCAGGAAGGGAGCGCCCGTGGCCAGCGCCGCCCTGCCGAGCGGCTCGGTCAGCCCGGGCGAGACGATGAACTCCGCGCCGACGCCAAGCGCCTCGCCAAGCTGGCGAGCATTGGTGACGGTACCCGCGCCGACGATTGCGCCGGGCACGAGATTCATGCGCTTGATCGCCTCGAGCGCATCGGCCGTGCGCAAGGTGACCTCGAGCACCGTGAGCCCGCCCTCCACCAGCGCCTCGGCCTGCTCGCGCGCTCGCCCGACATCCTCCACTACCAGCACTGGGATCACGGGCGCGGCCTTCATAACGCGCTCGATCTCGGTGGGCTCGTACGCCCTGGTGTCGCTCATGCTGTGCCTCCCTGGCTCTGGTAATGGGCGGCCGCGGCACCGAACAGGCCGGGCTGCGGGTGAGTGAAGAGTTTTACGGGGATCGCCGCCATGCGGCCCGAGAACCGGCCCTTGGCGCAAAAGCGGGTGGCAAAGTCCGATGGCGGCAGGATGTCCTTGAGCCGCAAGCCCAGCCCACCGGCGATCACGACCCCGTCGGAGCCATGCGCCAGCGCCATGTCGCCCGCGACCGAGCCGAGCGACAGGCAGAACCGGTCGACCGCGGCGGCGGCGAGACTGTCCACGCCGCTGATGCCGCTGGCCCAGATCTCGATATCGCCGAGTTCCGGGAGGCTCCTGTGCTCCAGCGCAGCGAGCGTCTGGTAGATATCGGTGATCGCCGGTCCGGCGACGACGCGCTCGACCGAGACGCGCGTGTGGCGCGCGCGCAGCCGGGCGAGGATCGCATCCTCGATTGGATCGAGCGGGGCGAAATCCACGTGGCCGCCCTCGGTTGGCGAAACACGGTAGCGGCCACCTGCCTCGCGGTAGAGTTGCGCGACGCCAAGACCGGTCCCCGGCCCCATGACGGTCAGGCCTCCGGTGCGCGGCAGCGGGCCTTCTGGCCCGGTGAGATGGGCGAACTGGTGATCCGGGGCGAGCGCCGCCGCATGCGCCACCGCTTCGAAATCGTTGACGATGGTCAAGCTCGATGCGCCCAGCTTTTGTTTCATCTGGGCGAGCTGGATGATCCAGGGATTGTTGGTGAAGCGGATCACCTCGCCGGCGACCTGCCCCGCGATCGCCATGCTCACGGCCTGGGGAAGCTCGCCCCCCTTGCGCGCCCGGTAGGTCTCCCACGCGGTCTGAAAGCTCGCATGATCCGCAGTGTTGAGCGTGATCGGCTCATCGAGCACGATTGCGCCAGCTTCGCTGCGCGCAGCGAGCGCGAACCGGGCATGAGTGCCGCCGATATCCACGCTGACCAGATTATTATCCGGCGCGCTCACAGCTGCGCTGCGGCGAGCATCGCGCTGCCCCCTTTCTCGGCATCATCCGCGTGGGCGCGAAACATCGCGAAAAGCTCGCGCCCGGTGCCGCTCCGGGGTGCGGGCGCGGGCGCAGGCTCGCGTGCGGCGAGATCGGCACGTGTCGAAAGCTCGCCCGTTAGCGCGCAGACCTTCACCACGTCGCCATCGCGCAGCAACGAGAGCGGCCCGCCGCCCAGCGCCTCGGGCGAACAGTGAATGGCCGCGGGCACCTTGCCGCTCGCGCCCGACATCCGCCCATCGGTCACCAGCGCAACCCGGTGACCGCGATCCTGCAGCACGCCGAGCGGCGGGGTGAGCGAGTGCAGTTCGGGCATCCCGTTGGCGCGCGGCCCCTGGAAGCGCACGACCACGACGACATCGCTTGTCAGCTCGCCCGCCTTGAACGCTTCGAGCACATCGTGCTGGCTGGCAAAGACCCGGCACGGCGCCTCGATCGACAAGCGATCCTCTGGCACCGCCGAGGATTTGAAACAGGCGCGGCCGAGATTGCCCTGAACCAGCTTCATCCCGCCATCGCGCTGGAACGGATCGCTTGCGGTGCGCAGCATGGTGTCATCGCCCGAGGGGCCGACCTCGCGCCATGCGAGCATCTCATCATCGAGCCATGGTTCCTGCGCATATTGCGCAAGGCCGCGCTGGTCGCCCACGCCCAGCACATCACCATGGGCAAGCCCTGCGCCCAGCAGCTCGCGGATCACGAAGCCCATTCCGCCCGCATCGTGGAAGTGGTTCACATCGCCCGCGCCGTTGGGATAGACCCGCGCCAGCAGCGGCACGACGCTCGAGAGTTCGGAGAGATCGTCCCAGTCGATGATCACGCCAGCGGCGCGGGCGAAGGCGGGGATGTGGATCGCATGATTGGTCGAGCCCCCGGTCGCGAGCAGGCCGACCGCGGCGTTGACGATCGCCTTTTCATCGACGCAGTGGCCGAGCGGGCGATAATCGTTGCTCGAGCGCGCCAGCCCGGCAACCCGGTGGACCGCCGCCCGATCAAGCGCCTGGCGCATTTTGGTGCCCGGCTGAAAGAAGGCCGAGCCGGGAACGTGAAGGCCCATCAGCTCCATCATCATCTGGTTGGAATTGGCGGTGCCATAGAAGGTGCAGGTGCCCGGTGAATGATAGCTGCCAAGCTCGCTTTCGAGCAGCTCGGCGCGGCTCGCCTTGCCCTCGGCATAGAGCTGGCGGACCTGCTGCTTCTGCCGGTTCGAAACGCCCGAGGGCATGGGGCCGCCGGGGACGAACACTGCGGGCAGATGCCCGAAGCGCAGCGCCCCGATGAGGAGGCCGGGCACGATCTTGTCGCAGATGCCGAGCAGCAGCATCCCGTCATACATCGCGTGGCTGAGCGCGACCGCGGTGCTGAGCGCGATCACGTCGCGACTGAAGAGGCTGAGCTCCATCCCCGTCTCACCCTGCGTCACCCCGTCGCACATCGCCGGGGTGCCGCCTGCAACCTGCGCGGTTGCGCCGATTTCGCGGGCATAGATCTTCAGCCGATCAGGGTAGCGGCCATAGGGCTGATGCGCGCTCAGCATGTCGTTGTAGGCGGTGACGATGCCGATATTGGGCCCGGCCATCGCCTTGAGCGCGGCCTGATCCTCGAGCGCGCCGGCAAAGGCATGCGCCAGGTTGGAGCAGGAGACCTGCGAGCGGTCGGGCTGGTTGTCTGCCTCGTGCGCAATCAGATCGAGATAGGCGCGGCGGCTCATTCGCGAGTTTTCGATCACGCGCTGGGTGACGCGCGCGACCACCGGATGCAGTTCCATCATGCCCAGTTCCCATCATTCATGCCACGTGACCCCGTCACGCTCGGCGAGCGCAATCGCCGCGCTCGGCCCCCATGATCCCGCGCTGTAGGCGCGCGGTTGCTTGCCCGATTTCGCCCACCCGGCCCGGATCGCATCGATCCACTGCCACTGCGCCTCGACCTCGTCGCGGCGCACGAACAGCGTCTGGTCGCCATTGATGAGATCGAGCAGCAGCCGCTCATAGGCGATCCGCTTGAACTTGCCGGTGAAGGCATCGGGCATCGCAATATCGAGCGGCATTTCTCGCAGCGTCATCCCCTGGTGCTCGATCCCGGGCACCTTGGCCATCATCGAGAGCGAGACGTTTTCCTCGGGCTGAATGCTGATCACCATGCGATTGGAGTGAAGCCGGGCGTCCGGGAAGATCGAATGCGGGACGGGGCGGAACTGGACGAGGATCTCGGTCGTGCGCTGGTGCAGCCGCTTGC
Organism: Erythrobacter sp.; assembly: GCA_036835265.1. Taxonomy (GTDB): domain Bacteria; phylum Pseudomonadota; class Alphaproteobacteria; order Sphingomonadales; family Sphingomonadaceae; genus Erythrobacter. Next base: position 9,797 of record DAITMG010000045.1, read on the forward strand.
CGGTGCGCAGGTAGAACGGCACGCCGCGCCAGCGCCAGTTGTCGATATGGGCCTTGATGGCAACGTATGTCTCGGTGTCGCTCGCACGGCCGAGCTCCTCCTCATAAGCGGGAACAACTTCGCCCCCGACGGCGCCAGCGCGATATTGCCCGGTGACGCTTTCTTCTTCGCCCACGGCGCGCAAGGCCCGCAGGACCTTGACCTTCTCATCGCGCACCGCTGTTGGATCAAAGCTCGTCGGCGGTTCCATCGCGACCAGCGCGAGCAATTGGAGCATATGGTTCTGGACCATATCGCGCAAGGCGCCGGTGCCGTCGTAAAAGTCGATCCGGCTCTCAAGTCCGACAGTTTCCGCCACCGTGATCTGGACATGCTCGATCGATTGCGCGTTCCACAGGGGTTCAAACAGGATGTTGCCAAAGCGCAGCGCGATCAGGTTCTGCACCGTCTCCTTGCCGAGATAGTGATCGATCCGGAAAATGCGGCGCTCGGCAAAGGCCTCGGCGACCGCATCGTTGATCATCGCCGAACTTGCAAAATCGCTACCGAGCGGCTTTTCGAGGCAGATGCGCGAGCGGGCATTGGCAAGGCCGACCGCGGCAAGCCCCTCGATCGTGGATTGAAACAGGCTGGGCGCGGTGGAGAGAAAGATCGCGATCTCGCGCTCGGGGCCGATCCGCTTGGCGAGCTCGGCAAATCCGGCAGGGGTCGTCACATCGAGCTGCTGATAGCTCAGCCGGCTGAAGAAATCCTCGATATTGCCATGTCGCTCGGCGGGGAGGAACTTCTCGAGCGCTGTCTGCACAAGCGCGCGAAAGGCGGCATCGTCCAGCCCCGAGCGCGCGGTGCCAATGATCTGCAGATCATGCGGGAGCAGATCCTCGGCCGCGAGCGCGCACAGGCTCGGCAGGAGCATGCGCTGCGAGAGGTCTCCGGTGGCCCCGAACAGGACCAATGATTGCGCCCTCGATTGCATTGCTTCTCCCCATGCCTTGCGTTCGGCTGCCAGTCGGATGGGTGATAGCAGTCCTGCCGCATGAATACAGGCATGGCTCGTTGAGCCGGGAATCCCGTTGAGCCCAGGTTGGCGCGAATGCCAGTTCCTCGCCTGGGTCACCATGCTGGTTGGCGTTGTACATTCACTTTCTCCTTAGCGCGTCAGGCTCCGGCCGCACCCATCTGCGAACTCTTCTCACTCGCATTGCAATTAGTATTGACTCGCAATTGCACCGAGGGCAAAGCCTCGCTCATGAGAACAGCTCGCAACAAGGAGCGCGCCCGAATGCGTCCACGCCAAGTTTCCCTGTCGGTGCTGAGTGCCGCACTGGTGTGCGTCACCAGCCAACCAGCCCTGGCAGAAGCTCCGGAAATGGAGGAGGAATCCGCCGAGCAACGCAATTATGACGGCGACATCACCGTCATCGCGACCCGCAATCCGACAGAGGCATTCTCCTTCCCCGGACAGGTGACGGTGATCGATCGCGAGGTGATCGAGGACTTCAATGCATCGACCCTGCAGGACGTGTTCCAGGCGATCCCCGGCGCCACCTTCGATTCGGGCCCACGCCGCACGGGCGACGTGCCGAGCGTGCGCGGGCTCTCGGGCGCGGGCGTGCTGATCTTCCAGGATGGTGCGCGCCAGAGCTTCCTGTCGGGCCACGACGGCCGGTTCTTCATCGATCCCGAATTGGTCCAGACCGTCGAAGTCGTGCGCGGGCCGAGCTCGGCGCTGTATGGTTCGGGCGCGCTCGGCGGCGTCATCGCCACGCGCACCGTAACCGCGCGCGACCTTCTCGACGAGGGCGAACGCTTCGCCGTCCGCCTCACTTCAGGCTACCAGTCGGTCAATGACGAGTTTCGCGCAGGCGTAACCGGAGCGGGCCAGTCGTCGGACGGCGTGTGGGACGTGCTGGGGCACTACACCTATCGCGAGGCGGGCAGCATCGAGCTTGGCAGTGACGCGCTGCTGCCAGCGGACGACAAGATCAATTCCTCGCTTCTGAAGCTCACGCTACGCCCGTCGGATACAGTCGAGTTCTATGCGTCATACGCGCGCTTCGAGCTCGATTCGACCGACCCGCAAAATCCGCAAGGGGTCAATCAGGCCGGGCCTGGCAACGAGCTCGTCTTCCGCGATGCAGTCAACGACACCGCGCAATTCGGCCTCAACTGGAACCCGAGCACCGCGGTCGATCTCAACCTGGTGGGGTATTACAGCAGGAACGCCGTCGAGGAAGACGAGGTCGCCAATCCGCGAACGGTCGATCGCGCGGTCGAAACCTATGGCTTTCTTCTCGACAACCGCTCGCGCTTCGATCTGGGTGGCGGCTCCGCGCTGGTCCTCACCTACGGCGGCGAATATTACCGCGACGAGCAGCGCGGGCTCGACACGCGCACGCAAGATGGCACGCGCGGCGGCGTGCCCGATGCCGAGACCGAGTTCACTGGGCTGTTCGCGCAGGCCGAACTGACGCTTGCGAACATGGGCCCGATCCCGGGTGAGCTTCTGATCATTCCGGGCATTCGCTGGGACTCGTTCAAATCGAGCGCCGAGGGCGAAGTGTTCGCGATCGACGACGATCGTTTCTCGCCCAAGCTCGGCATATCCTACCAGCCGATCCCCGAGCTGTTGCTGTTCGGCAATTACGGCCGCGGCTTTCGCGCGCCCAACTTCAACGAGGCTTTTGCCGACGGGGTGCACTTCGTGATCCCCAATCTCGGCGCACCTCCGGGGCCGATGGGGCCGGTGTTCGTCTCGAATCTGTTCATCGGCAATCCGGGCCTTCAATCCGAGGAATCGGAGACGTGGGAGATCGGCGCCGGCCTCAATTTCGAGACTCTGCTGATGGATGGCGACCGTCTGCGCATCAAGGGGTCATACTACAAGAGCGATGTCGACAATCTGATCGGCCTCGATGTCAATATCCCGCCGGGTTGCTTCAGCCCAAGCCCGTTCGCCCCGCCCTGCGGCTCCGGGCTCACTTTCGGCAACACCAGCCAGAACATCAACATCGCCAACGCCGAGATCGACGGGATCGAGATCGAGTTCTCCTACGACAGCCGGCATTTCTACGCGCGCGGCTACTTCTCGGGGATCGACGGCATCGACGCCGATACCGGCGCATTCCTCGAAGGTCCGTTCCAGCCCGATAAGGTGTTCATCGATTTCGGCACGCGCATCGGCGAGACCGGGCTCAGGCTCGGCAGCCGTGTGACCTATGCGACCGACTTCGACGAGGTGAATGACCCGCTCGATGCGCGCGACGGCTTCCTCGTGGCCGATGCCTACCTTGTCTACCAGCCCGACCGAGGGCCGCTGAGGGACTTCCGGATCGATCTTGGCATCGACAATGTCGGCGATGCGGATTTCGAGGTGGTGTTTGCAGGTGTGAGCCAGCCGGGTCGCAACCTCAAGGCGGCGGTGACCTGGGCGAAGGGCTTTTAAACCCTCGATTGGTAATGTATATCATTCTCATTTACGGTGGCGGAGTTAAATCATGATTCGACTGACCAAGACCCTTCTCGCTTCCGGGCTCGCCGCGACCGCGCTGATCGCTGCTCACGCCCCCGCGCTCGCCGATGCTCATGCGGGAGCACCTGTCGCGCTCGCCGCGATGTCCCCGGCCCAGCAGGCCGAATTCGAAGCCGAGCGTCAGATCATCCTCTCGATGGCGGGCGATCACAAAGTCACCTTCGACATGCAGGAGGGTACTGCGTGGCTCGCTGGCTACGAGCCGCTCGAGCCCAAGAAGTCGGGCGGCTACGAGAGCGTCCGCGTGATCGAGGACACCGGCACGCGCATCGTCCTCCAGCATCTGCTGGTCGTCGGATCGGACGAGGCCCCCTATGTCGTCAAGCACTGGCGGCAGGACTGGCAGTACGAGCCCGCCGCGATCCTTGCCTATGAAGGCGGCGACACCTGGACGATGACCGCAGTGCCCGCCGAGGAGCGCAAGGGCGCCTGGTCGCAGACGGTTTATCAGGTCGACGACAGCCCGCGCTATGCCGGGATCGGCACCTGGGAAAGCCACAATGGCGTGACCACGTGGGTCTCCAATTCGACCACCCGCCCGCTCGCCCGCCGCGATGCTACGCGCGGCCCGATCTACGACCGATACGAAAGCGTCAACCGCCATCAGCTGACCCCGACCGGCTGGATCCATTGGCAGGACAACACCAAGATGATGCCCGCCCCGGATAGCGCGGGAGACGGCAGCGGCAAGCTCGTGCCGGTGGTGCAGGAATACGTGCTCAACACCTATGAACGGTTCGACGATTACAACGTCGCTGCGGCCGACACCTATTGGGAAAAGACTGGCTCCTATTGGGATGCAGTGCGCGCGAAGTGGGACCAGGTTGCGACCACGACCGGCGGTATCCGCGTGTCGCAGGAAGCCAATTACGGGACCGATATCGCGGCTGAGCTGCTGAAGCTCGCCGATGCGATCAAGGATGGTGAAACCGCCTCGGACGAAGCGACCGCCAAGGCTCTCGCGCTGATCGAAACGGGCACAGCGCGCAGCGGCGGCTGAGCCCCCACCAGCCCCCCGCGATGCGCGCATTGCTGCCGCGCATTGCACTAAGGCCCGTACCTCCCTGCCGGAGGTGCGGGCCTTTTCTCATGCGCGCCTGCGCTAGCGCGCGGCAAGTGCGTAAGGCTGGTCGAGCCCATAGGCTTCCTGAATGATCGAAGGCTTGAGCACATCGCGCGCAGAGCCCGCCGCGAACACCCGCGCGCTGCGAAACAGCACGACATCATCGACATGTTCGAGCACGAGATGAAGATCGTGCAGCACGGCGACGATCCCCCAGCCCTCGCCCGCCAGCCGCCGCAGCAGCGCAAACAGCGCGATCTGGTGGCGCAGGTCAAGCGCCGCGGTCGGCTCGTCGAGCAGCAGCCAGCGCTGCCCGCCGATCTCTGCCCCTGGTCTACGCGGCTCCCACAATTGCGCGAGCGCGCGCGCGATATTGACGCGCTGCTGCTCACCGCCCGACAGCGTGAGGTAATTGCGCGCACCAAGCTCGCCGATCTCCAGCGCTTCCATCGCGCCGGCAACCGCCTCGCTATCGCGCGCGCGCGTGCTCGAGGCAGCGTGCGGCGTGCGCCCCATCTCGACGACTTCGTGGACGTGGAACGGGAAGCTCAAAGCCGATCCTTGCGCCACCACGGCGCGCATGCGGGCAAGCTCGAGTGGCTTGAGCTTTGCAAGCGGCGCTTCAGCGATCATGACCTCTCCCGCATCGGGCGCGAGCGAGCCGCCCAGCAGCGAAAGCGCCGTGGTCTTGCCAGCGCCGTTGGGCCCGCAGAAGGCGGTGAACCGGCCAGGCGCGCAGGTGAGGCTGGCCCGATCGAGGATCGCCCGGCCCGAGCGGAACACCGAGGCATCGCGCAAGGCGAGGCTCATCCCAGCGTGCTCCGCCGTTTGTCGCGCACCAGCAGCCAGAAAAAGAACGGCGCACCGATCGCCGCTGTCACCACGCCCAAGGGCAACTCCGCCGGGACGACCGCCAGACGCGCCACGATATCGGCGAGCAGCACCAGGGCCGCGCCCAGAAAGCACGAGCCGGGCAGGACATAACGATGATCCGGCCCGGTGATGAGGCGCACCAGATGCGGCACGACGAGGCCGACGAAATTGACGATCCCGCACACCGCCGTCGCAGCGCCAACTCCCAGCGCGGTCCCGATCGCGGCGCGCCGCTTGGCGCGCTCGACATCGACCCCGAGCGCAAAGGCATCCCCTTCGCCCAGCAGCAGCGCGTTGAGCGGGCGGGCGAGCGTCAGCAGCAGCGCGAGCCCCGCGCCCATGCCAAGGCTCGCGGGCAAAACGCGCTCCCAGGTCGAGCCTCCGAGGCTCCCCAGCGTCCAGAAGGTCAGGTCGCGCAATTGCTGATCGTCTGCCAGGAAGGTGAGATAGCCGATGCCCGAGAAAGCGAGGGCATTAGCGGCCACGCCTGCCAGCAGCATCGTGGCAACGATCACGCGCCCATCGAGCATCGAGAGCAGGTAGATCGCCACCACGGTTGCCAGCGCCCCGGCGAAAGCCGCAACGGGGAGCGCGAAAGCGCCGAGCGCTGCGGTGAGCGATGCAAGCGTTGCCCCGCCAAGAACGATCACCGCGACCGCCGCCAGCGCGGCGCCGGCCGAAACGCCGATCAGGCCGGGATCCGCGAGCGGGTTGCGGAAGAACCCCTGCATGGCAGCCCCTGCGCCGCCGAGCGCTGCACCCGCCAGCGCGCCGACCAGGGCGCGCGGCCCCCGGATGTTTTCGACCACCCCGATCTCGACCCGCGAGAGATCGCCGGTCGTATCAAAACCCGTCGCACCAAGGCCAATGCGGATCACGTCGAACGGACCGATCGCGAGTGGTCCGAGCATGATGGAGGCGATCATGCCGGCGAGCGCGAGCACGGCGCAAGCCAGGACGGTGAGCCGCCCGCGCCTTTCGCGAGTCGCCTGAAGACCGGCGGCGCTGGCCGCCCCAGGCAACGAAAAGCTCCGCTCAGCTGGCGTTATCGGGCGATGCATCGCGCGGTATCTCGAACGCCTGGCGTCCCTCGTTGATCGCTTTCGCCAGTTGCGCCATCGCCTGTGGCAGGCGCGGGCCGAACTGCATGATCTGCACCGAGTCGACGAGGAACACCCGCTCCGAGCGCACCGCGTCGGTGAGGCGGATGGCGGGGTTGGAGGTGATGCTCTCCAGGCCGCCGTTCTCGCCCGCATCGTGCGTCATCACGAGAATGATATCGGGATTAGCGGCGACTGCGGCTTCGGTCGAGATCGGAGTGTAGCCCGATTGGCTGGCGAACAGGTTGGTGCCGCCCAAGAGTTCGATCACACCATGCGCGGCGGTCTCGGTCCCGGCGGCCTGCGGCACGCCTTCGCGCAGCATGGTGAAGAACAGCGCGCGCGGCGGCGCGTCAAATTGCTCGATCTCGGTCGTGGCCGCCTGCCAGTCGGCCTCGATTTTCGAGACGAGTTCCTCGCCCGCCTCGACCTTGCCGATCGCCCTGGCGACAAGCCGGACTTTCTCGATCAATCCCTCGAGCGAATAGACCTCAGGCATTTCGACGATCTGGACCCCGACTGCCCTGATCTGTTCGAGCGCCTCTTCGGGGCCGGCCGCGCCGCTGATGAGGATGAGATCGGGGTCGGTCGCGAGCACCCCCTCGGCCGACAGGCGCCGCAGATAGCCCACCTTGGGGATGGCTTCGACCTCGCCGGGATAGAAGCTGCGATCATCAGCGGCAACGATCCGGTCGCCCGCTCCCAGCGCGAAGACGATTTCAGTCATGTCGCCGCCGATCGTCACGATCCGGCCGGTCGGTTCCTCCGGCTGCTGCGCCGCGCAGGCGGATAGCAGCACAGTCAGAAGGAGAGCGAGGAGGCGCTGCATGAGTGATGGTCCCTTGTGCGTTGCGCGGAGTCGCGCATGCCAAGGTGATACGTTATTGCAAACGAATTGCAATAGTATGGACCGAAGGGACTAACCTGCAGGACGCGCGCCTGCTCGACTAGCGTTTGCGCGATCGCCAGGCTGCCTGGGACGACGAACGCCCCTGATCGGAGCGCGCGCCGCTGGCCGCTGTGGAGGCCGCAGCGGCAAGGACAACCGCAAGGCCCCGCCTCAGGGCTCGGTCATCGCCTGATCGGCTGTCTTCAGGATCGGTTTGGCAAGATATTCGAACACGGTCTGGGTGCCGATCTTGATCTCGGCCGTGGCGATCATGCCGGGCTGGATCTCGATCACCTCGCCGGGACGCGGGCGCATGCTCGAGATGTCGCTGCGCACCTGCACCCGGTAATAGGGATCGCCCGCACCATCGGACGTCTGATCGACCAACGTATCCGGGCTGACGAGGATGACCTCGCCTGTTGCCCCGCCATAGATCGTCGCATCATAGGCGCCGAACTTGACTTCGGCCGGCTGCCCGACCTTGACCTCGGCGATGTCGGACGGCTTGACTTTCGCCTCGACGATCAGGTCGTCACCAAGCGGGACAATGGTCAGCACCTCCTCGCCCGGCCCCAACACCCCGCCGACGGTCGTGAGGCGGACATTCTTGACGATGCCGTTGACGGGAGAGAAGATTTCCGCGTTTTTGAGCGCATCCTGGCGCTGGGTCAGCGTCTGCTCGGCAGTCACCAGTTCTTCCTGGGTGCGGGTGAACTCGGTTTGCAGGTCCTGGACATAGCGGTCCTCGATCGAGGCCTGCTGGCGCCGGATGTCTTCCTGGCTGCGTTCCATCCGGATGATCTCGGCGCGCGCGACGTCGCCTGTGCCCACCAGCGGACGGTTGAGATCAAGCTCGTCGCCGGCCATCACGTAGAGCCGGTCGAGGCTGTTCATCTGGCTCGCGAGCGCCTGCTTGCGCCGGGCATAGAGCGAGCGCTGGTTCTGGACGAATTCGGGATATTCGAGCGAGACCCGCTCGAAGCGCAACGGCCGGTTGAACAGCTCTGCCTCGATGCGTGACATGGTCGCGGTCAACGCGGCCACCCGCGCGCGCGATTCCTCAACAGCGGCGCCAAGTTTCACCTTGTCGAGCACCACGAGCAATTGGCCCGCCTTGACCCGATCGCCCTCGCGCACCCTGATCTCGGTGATCTGGCCGCCATCGAGGCTCTGGATGACCTGAACGCGGGCGGTCGGGATCACCTGTCCCTCGGCGCGCGCGATCTGGTCGAGCGGGGCAAACAGGGACCATACCACGGCGGTGACGATTACGAGGGCCACCGCCATGATGATGACCCTCGACATGTTCGAGCGTCTGGCGTGGGTTTCATCGTTCATTGCTGGGCAGCTTTCTTGATTTCTTCGCGCGCATTCGTGCGCACCTGCAATTTGCTGAGGGTCTTTTCGGGGGTATCGTCGTGGACGATCTTGCCGTTTGCCATGATGATGGCCCGCGTTCCAAGGCGGACCAGCGGCAGCTTGTGGGTCACCAGCACCATCGTGCGGTCTTTCCCGACCATATCGATGATCTGTTGCAGCACAACGGCTTCGGTGTTCTGATCGAGATTGGAGGTCGGTTCGTCAAGCAGCAGGATCTTGGGATCGAGCAGCAAGAGCCTGGTCAGCAAGGTCAGCATGCGCTGCCCGCCCGAAAGACCCCGCCCGCCCTCGGCGATTTCCAAGCCAAGGCCGCGCGGATTGGCGGCGATCATGCGCGAAAGGCCGGTCTTGCTGGCGGCCTCGATGATCGCCTCATCACCCGGATCGCGCAGACCCAGGATAAGGTTCTCGCGCAGCGTGCCGTTGACGAGGCGGGGGTCTTGCTGGACGTAGCCGACATTGCGGCGCAGGATGTCCGGCGCAATCTGCGAAGCTTCGAGCCCGCTCAGGAGCACCTGGCCCTGCTGCGGACGATAGAGCCCGGCGAGCATGCGCAGAAGCGTGCTTTTGCCCGAGCCAATTCCGCCGATCACGACCACGCGTTCGCCCGGCTCGATCTTGAGCCGTCCGACTTCGAGCGCCGGCGAATCCTCCCCATAGGCGAAGGACAGGTTGTTGCACTCGATCGTGGCCTCGATCGAACCGGGGCGCATGAAGCGATCGCTCGTAGTCTCCTCGTTGGGCAGGCGCAGAATGCTGTTGAGCGCTCGCAAGGATGAGCGTGCATAGCCTGCCTGGACGATGAAGTTCGGCAGCATCGCGATCAGCGGCCCGTTGACGCGCCCGCCAAGGATGCCGCACGCAATCAGCCCCCCGATCGTCATCTCACCCACGGTGACGAGATAAGCCCCGAAGGCAATCATGCCGATATAGGTCATCTGCTGGATCGAGCTGAAGATGCTGCCGGCCGTCGCGGTCGTCCGCTTGATCGGGTCTTCGTAATCATGAACTTCGCGGATCAGGCGGTTCCACTTGCCCATCATGAGCCAGTCGCCGCCATTGGCCTTGACGGTTTCGGCGGCATCCAGCGATTCGACCAGCAAGCCATTTTTGCGGTTGCCGCTGACCTGGGCCTTGTCGGTATCGGACTTGATGAGCCATGCGAAGAGGAAGGCAAGGCCGATACTGATCGGGAACGCTGCGAGCGGCACGTACGCAACTGCGCCGCCGATCAGGAAGATTACGTAGATAAAGAATAGCGCAAACGGAAGGTCGGCGACGAGGAACAGGAAGGACGAGCTCATCAGGCCCCGGATCTGATCGATGCCGCGCAACTGCGAGGCGAGCGTTCCGATTTGCGGCGGCCGCGCATCAAGGCGGATGCTCTGGACCCGCGAGAAGAAGAATTCCGAGACTTCCTCATCCACCCGGGCCGCTTCGCGCTCCATCATCAGCGCACGGGTGGCGCGCAGGACGAAGTCGAACAGGAGGCCGAGCGCAGCGCCCACCGTGAGGGCGATCAGCGTCGAATAGCCGCTGCGGGGAATGACGCGATCATAGATCTGCATCGAATAGAGCGAGGTGATGAGTGCGAGGAAGTTGGCAAAGATCGTCGCGATGATCGCGCTGACGAAGATGTGCTTGCGCCGCAGAAGCGATTTGATGAAGATCGATGCAGCGGAAGGATCTTTCTCGTCCAGGTCCATCTTCTGGGCAGAGGCGATCGGGAAGATCGGAAAACCGAAACACTCGATATCCGATACGTGGACCGGCCGGCTGCCGCCGACAAGTCCGGTCGCCTCGATGTAGTCTGCGGCTGCCGGGTGGAGGGCGATGAGCCAACCCTCGCCCTTGACCAGCGCAAGTTGCGGGAAATCTTCCGGCTTGGGGACATCTTCCCGGATGATCGGGGCTTGCCATCCCAGGTCGGCGCTGACGTCGATCAGCGCCTGGCGGCTTGCCTCGTAGGGAGGCACGACCAAGGTCTGGGTCGAGGCGCTTTGCGTCTGCAGGCCGTCGTTCCAACTGGCCTTCGCTGCGGCTTCGTTCGACGCCTGGTTCGCCCGGTCAGGGAGCCCGTCATTCCACCCGGGTGCCAGGCTGACTGAGCGCAGGCGCGCCAGCTCTTCCAGAATTTGCACGATCTTCAAGGGTCAGCTCCCAATGGTCGGGGTCCACCGACACGTATATATCAAAATCCTGGCGCCCGTTGCCATCGCGGAAACTTCGGCATCGGCAAGGTTGAGGTCGGCCGAGATTTCCTCGCGAACGGCGTTGACGACATCAAGCCATGAGCGGCGGCCGGCGACAAACTGCCGGCGATAGGACTCGGTCAATTCGGACGACGCCTCGACCGCTTTGCGGACGATCGGAATCTGTTCCCGTGTCGAGTAGTTAAGAAGGATGTCGTTCGTCAAGCGGACTCTTGTTTCGCGCGCCGCGGTCTGGATGTTGGTGCTCGCCTGCAGCCGCCGCGCTTGCGACGCATCGATCAAGCGAAATTGCGAGAGGCCATTGCTCAGCTGCGAGCGAACCACCAGGCCAAAGCGCGTGCCCGTTATCTCGTTCTGGCTGAACTGCGCGCTCACCTGGGGATAGAGCTCCTTCTTGGCGACTTCGACCGCAGCATCGGCGAGATCCACTTCGGCTGCCAGGCGCTTGAGGAGCGGATTGCACTGCGCCGCCTCCTGGACAGCATCGGTGAACTGCGGATGCGCCGCCTCGCCCGGATAAGGCGGGATCTCATCCAGCTCCTCCTGGAACAGCCCCGTCAGCTGGCGGTAGGTTTCGCGTGCGGAATAGTATGTCGCCTGAGCAACCTGATACTGCCGCTGAATATCGGCCTGCCGCGACTGGACCAACGTGAGATCGGCCACCGGGCTGACCTCTTGGTCCACCCGGCGCTGGATCGAGTTGACGAGATCGATCAGCAGGGTGTTGCCTTCATCAAGAGCCACCATGCGGCGGCGACCCGATTGCGCCTCGTAGTAGGCGTTGACCACCTGGATCGCGATGCTCTCGCCTGTCTCGAGCGTCGATGCCTCAGTCACGGCTTGGGCGGCCTGGGCGCGGTCGATCGCGGCACCGATCCGGCCGCCCGACCACAGCGGCTGCTGCACGATCAGGTTGAGCGCGAGGTTCTGGTTGGCCACGATGTCGTTGCCGCCGGTGAGCCCCTGTCCATCGACGGTCACCGTCGGGAAGCGCTGCCCCCTTGCGGCCCGCACCTCCTGGTAGGCTGCATCTTCCTCGAGCCGCGAGGCCCTGATCGCCGGATAATCGTTCAGCGCATAGGCGACACCCAGCGCGAGCTCTTCGGGCACGCCTGTCGGATATTCGATCACGACCTCGTCGCTCGGAGGGCCGTAGACCTGGCTGGCCGTATCGACTGGCGCAGCCTGCGCTGCTTGCCCAGCTTCGCCCAGCGGCGCAGCCCCAGTCGCGGGATCGGCCACTTGCCCCTGGGCGGCATTCTCGCCCGGTTGGTCGGGGCGCTGTTCGGGCCTGGACTGCGTGCTCGCCGACGCGCCCGCCGCATCCTCACGAACCTGCGCCATGCCATGCGCCGCTGCACCAAGCAGCGCGCCCGCCGCGCAGGTAAGCAGGGCAGAGCGTCGCACCGCGCTCCACCGGTGGGTCGGCCGGGGTTCCATCTCGTGTTTCAGACGCTTCATGAGGCGGGCTTGGCCGTCAGCCGATTTCGGTGATGGTGATATCTTGGGCGCCCTGCTTGCGAAAATCCGCGGCGATCTCTTCGGCCTCCTCGCGCGTGGCGACGCGCACATCGAACGGCGTACCGCTCTTCTTCCCGGTGATCGCGAAGGGTGGGATATTCGCCGGCTGAGCCGGCTCGGTCTTTTGCATGTCGACGGGGGGTTTCATGGGTTTCGCCATTCCTCTTGTTGATTAGCGGCCTTGGGCTGCCTTGCGCGGCCCGTCGCCTATTAGGATGCGGATTGCTTGTTGTTAACCCGGATTTCGCATTTGCACCATGAGTGCAGGTTGAACCGGCTCTGGGGATCGGTTGTTCGTGTCAGCATCACCGCCTGGCGCACCGACCAATGGTTCGCCGCACCGCTGAACTTACGAACCCATGCTCGCTGCGCACTGCGAAAACACGCGCCCGCAAACCGATTGTCGCCGAAGCAGCGGCTGGCGGTATGAACGCTCGCCCACGAGCAAACACGCGTCGGAGCCTTACTCTGATCGCGAAGTGAACTCAATCGCTCATTGTAGCCAAGTAGGCTGCGCGCGTGATCGGCCTTTTCGGCCCCGCGGCGTTGCTCATCCCTGCGCAAGGGTTGCGGGCATTGAAGCGCCAGATTGGCTGCACGGCGACGAGCGGCTCGCAAGCCGATTGTCATCGCTTCACAGGCCCGGCGGTTTTGCGGGGCTGAGCGCACCAGTCGTCTGTTGCTCATGAATTGAGGGCTCCGGCTCTTGTCTTCCAGCGACCGCCTTGATGGATGCCGCTGCGAATCGCGCCCGTTGTTCAAATATCCCGAAGGCCAAGGGCCGTCATACAGGGTCCAAAAGAAGGAGGACCTAGGGATGGGGGCCGAAGCATAGAGGCCGAAAGACAAGGGCCGCCTCCCCTACAGGAGGCGGCCCCGATCTTTTCGTTCTGCCCGCGAGCGGGCGGATCACCTTGCTTACGCGAAGGCGAAGCTGTCGATCATCATCATGTCCATCGCTGGTTCGATCGCCGGAGCAATCGCGATGTCCGAACCGGCATCCCCAGCAGCGCTGAAGTTGAAGTTCTCGGATTCGAGAAGATCAGCCGGGGCGACGTCGACCAGAATGATTTCCCAATCGCCGCTTCCGTCAGTGATCACGGTATCCGTCCCATCGGCGACCACGGTCAGCTGCGTGAAGTTCGTCAGACCGAGGCCCGCGAAGTTCAGAACCGAGTAGTTACCGATGTCGGCGTTTGCGAAGTTACCGGCCACGAAGTTCGTGATCGTCCAGGTGGCAACCCCATCAGCGTCGCCGCTGGTGGCCGTGCCATCGGTGAAGCGGAAGATCGTGTTGGTGTCGATCGACTCTGCATCACCTGCACCAGTCAGTTCCTGCAGCGTGATGAACACATCATCGTCGCCGATGATGAACTCACGGTCCACGTTGGCGCTGTCCAGATCACCGCCGTCCGCAATCACGGTCTGCACAACTTCACCGGTGAAGGTGCCGTGGTAGCCCGAGAGATCGATGGTCCGGATCGAACCGAG
>DAITMG010000046.1:0-22057 GCA_036835265.1 Erythrobacter sp.
TTCCGAGAAAAAGCCGTGAGGAAGCAGACCTAACCCTCTTCGTCGGGGCCCTCATAAGCCTCGACGATCCGGCCCACGATCGGGTGGCGCACCACGTCAGCGCGGGTGAAGCGGATCGTGCCGAAGCCTTCGACGCCCTCGAGCTTGTTGACCGCATCGGCCAGCCCGCTCATCCGTTCGCCGCCGGGAATGTCGATCTGCCGGGGATCGCCGCACACCACCATCCGGCTGTTCTGGCCGAACCGGGTGAGGAACATCTTCATCTGCTCCTTGGTGGTGTTCTGCGCCTCGTCGAGGATGACGAAGGCATCGGCGAGCGTGCGCCCGCGCATGAAGGCGATCGGCGCGATCTCGATCTCGCCGCTCGCGATCCGCCGCTCGACCTGTTCGGGCGGCATGCAATCGTTGAGCGCATCATAAAGCGGGCGCAGATAGGGATCGACCTTGTCCTTCATGTCGCCGGGCAGAAAGCCCAGTTTCTCCCCCGCCTCGACCGCGGGGCGCGACAGGATCAGGCGCTGCACGCTGCCGGTGATGAGCTGCGCGACCGCCTGCGCGACCGCGATATAGGTCTTGCCGGTCCCCGCCGGGCCAAGCGCGAAGATGATATCGTCACGCGCGAGGCTGCGCATATAGTCGATCTGCGTGGCCGAGCGCGGCACGATCGTCTTGCGCCGCGTGCGGATCATGATCGGCGGCTCGTTTTGCTCGCCCAGGATAATCCCCTCGAGCGTGGGCTCGTTTGACATCGCGATCAGCGATTCGACCGCGCCCGCATCGAGGTCCTGCCCCATCGCGAGCCGGTCATACATCGTGTTGAGCGTGTCGCGCGCGCGCGCGACCGCATCGTCAGGCCCCTCGATCACGATCCGGTCGCCGCGCGCATGGATGAACACGCCAAGCCGGTTTTCGACCTGCACCAGGTTGGCATCGAATTGTCCGAACAGGGCACCTAAGAGCGACTGGTTCTCGAAGGTCAGTTCGGCCTGCGCACGGCGGACACCGGCGGGGCGGACGGGATCGGGCGAGAGCGCGGGATTGGCGGTGCGGGATGGTCTGCGGCCCATGGGTTCCTTTCGAGGAGGCGGACATCGACCCGCCTTCGAATCGAAAGGGTAAGCGCGATCCAGCGCAAAGCAAGCGCTGGGCCTTCGCATGGCCGTGGAAAGTCATCCGCCCGCCACAATCGCCGCGCGGCGACGCTGCCGTCAGCGCAGGAGGCGAGAGTGAGCTGGTGCGGGGCTTATCAGCCGCGCGCTTGCGCCGGGTCGGCGAGGTGGTGGTGCAGTTCGCCCCTGAGCGAATTCGGCCCCGCTTCGGCCAGCCTCGCTTCGACGATGTCGCCGATCCGATAGTCGCCCTCAAACCACACGCTCTGCAGCCACGGCGACTTGCCGAGCCATTGCCCCTCGTGCTTGCCGCGCCGCTCGACCAGCACGGCGCAGCTCTTGCCCACGCTGGCCTGGTTGAATGCGAGCTGGTCGCGGCCCAGCCGGGCCTGCAGGCGCTGGAGGCGATCGTCCATCACTTCGGCCGTGATCTGGCCCGGCATGGTCGCGGCTGGCGTGCCGGGGCGGGGCGAATACTTGAAGCTGTAGGCGTGCGCGTAGCCAACTGCGTCGACCAGCGCGAGCGTGTCCGCGAACTCGGCCTCGGTCTCGCCCGGAAAGCCGACGATGAAATCGCCCGACAGCGCGATGTCGGGCCGCGCTGCGCGAACGCGCTCGAGCAGGCGGAGATAGCTTTGCGCGGTGTGCGCCCGGTTCATCGCCTTCAACACCCGGTCATTGCCCGACTGCACCGGCAGGTGGAGATAGGGCATGAGCTTGTCGATCTCGCCGTGCGCGGCGATGAGATCGTCGTCCATGTCGTTGGGGTGCGAGGTGGTGTAACGGATGCGCGCCAGCCCCTCGAGCCGCGCCAGCGCCCGGATCAACCCGGCGAGCCCGATCGCCCGGCCCGCAGTATCCTCGCCCGCCCAGGCATTGACGTTCTGCCCCAGCAGCGTGATCTCGCGCGCGCCCGCCTCGATCAGCCTGCGCGCTTCATCGACCAGATCGCTGAACGGCCGCGAGATTTCCGCGCCCCGCGTATAGGGGACGACACAATAGGTGCAGAACTTGTCGCACCCTTCCTGCACCGTCAGGAAGGCGCTGGGCGCGCGCCGCCTGCGCTGCGGCAAGGCGCTAAACTTGGCGATCGCGGGCATGTCGGTGTCGGTGGCGCGTTCGCCCTTCACGGCGCGCTCGAGCATCTCGGGCAGGCGGTGATAAGCCTGCGGGCCGACCACCATCGAGACCGCCGGAGCGCGGGCCATGATCTCTTCGCCCTCGGCTTGCGCAACGCACCCCGCCACCGCGATCAGCGGCTGCATGCCCGCCTCCGCGCCCCGCTTCACCAGCCGGCCGATATCCGAATAGACCTTCTCGGCGGCCTTTTCGCGGATGTGGCAGGTGTTGAGCACCACCAGATCGGCTTCCTCGCCTTCAGGCGCAGGCGCGATGCCCTGCTCGGCGAGGAGCTCGGCCATGCGTTCGCCGTCATAGACGTTCATCTGGCAGCCGAACGACTTGACCCGGTAGGTTCTGGGCGGGGTTTGCACTTTCATGAGGTCCGCGCCCATAGCGCCAATGATGCGCGCGTTCAATCACGGGTGCACAAACGCAAAATCGCCGCTAGAGCCATCCGCGGATGAATCGGTTTGCCACTCCCTTTTCGAGCAACGCTCTCGCCAGCACGCTAGCCGGCGGGCTGACCGGATGGCCGATCAAGGACAACACCGCGCTCGACAGCCTGTTCTACGATGTCGACGCATTGACGAGCGCCGAGCGCCGCCAGCTGGCCGCGCAGGATCGGACCGAGGGGATGATCCTCGAGGTTGGCCCGTCCTATGCGCCCTCGCTGCGGATCTGGCCGGGGATCGAGGCGTGCGAGGCCTTGCGCACCGATTATGCCGCACTCAGCGTCGCGGGCGTCGGCAGCTCGGCGGTGGGCGCTGCAGCGCTCGCGCGCAATGTCGCCGATGCGCTCGATGGCCCGGTGCTCGGCGTCGTCTCGGGGCTGGGCTTGGCTGACCTTGGCTCGGAGGCGATGGGCGGGTTTTTCCTGTTCGGCGGATTGAACGCGATCCGCCATGCCGGAACCCCGTTCGAGGCGTGGCATTGGCTCGCCCCGCCCGCCTGGCGCCCGCGCGATCCGGGGCACACCTTCCGCATGGCGCGCGATAGCGCCGATGTGCGCGCGATCCGCGAATTGCTCGGCGGCGGGGTCAAGGTGCCCTGCCTGGTCGGCCACTCGAAGGGCAATCTGGTGCTGTCCGAAGCGCTCTACGCCCTGCGCGAGACCGACCGCGCGGCGTTCGGCAAGCTCGCCGCGGATGTCTGCGTCGTGACCTTCAGCGCGCGCATCGCGATGCCGCGCGAGCTCAAGCGGGTGATCGACGTGATGGGCGAACTCGACACCTTCGGCGCGCTCAATTCGCGGCCCGACATCCCGGTCGATGTCAGCGTGCCCGGCGCCTGGCACCACACCAACACCCGCCTGCCGTTTCACCTGCCGGTGACGAAGGTGCTCGGCCAGATCGTTCAGCGGCGCGGCCGCTGAGCGCGCTCAGCCCACCACAGCCTTGACGATCTTGCCCGGCTTTTGCGGCGGCTCGCCCTTGGGCAGCGCGTCGATGTGCTCCATGCCGCTCTGGACCTCGCCCCACACGGTGTATTGCCCATCGAGGAAGCCGGCATCATCGAAGCAGATGAAGAATTGCGAATTGGCGCTGTCGGGCACCTGGGTGCGCGCCATCGAGCAGGTGCCGCGCACGTGCGGCTGGGGGTTGAACTCAGCTTTCAGGTCAGGCCGGTCCGAACCACCCATCCCGGTGCCGGTGGGATCGCCGCCCTGCGCCATGAAGCCGGGGATCACCCGGTGGAACACGACGCCATCATAAAAGCCCTCAGCTGCCAGCTCGGTGATCCGCTCGACATGGCCGGGCGCGAGATCGGGGCGCAGCGTGATGACGACATCGCGGCTCTCCCCGTCGCCGGTGTCCAGAGTGAGCGTGAGCGTGCTGTCGGCCATTGGTAAACTCCCTTGAATATGTTCGCCCATCGCCTAGCCGGATTGCGCGGCGCTGTCACCAGCAAGGCGCGGGCGGCGCTGGCTTTTGTGCGGCTTGCTTTTCGTAGGCGCGCACGTAAACCCGCGAGCCATGGCGCAGGATCCGGCTCTCGACGATACGCTGACGGCGGATGACCGTCCGCCCGAAGATGCGTGCCCCGACGACCGCATCGACGATGCCCGCCACGACGAGGAAAATCGGCTGAAGCCGAGCTATCTGGCGAGCGTGCGCGAGGCGCTCGAGGAGGGCGACAAGGGCCGGCTCTACGATCTGGTCGAACCGCTCCACTACGCCGACGTCGCTGATTTGCTCGAACTGGTCGACCGCGATGAGCGCGCGCGGCTTGCCGCCTCGATCACCGATCTGATGACCAGCGAGGTCGTTGCCGAGCTCAACGATTTCGTGCGCGAGGAGATGATGCAGGCGCTGCCGCTCGAGGCGGTCGCCGCGATCACCGGGCAGCTCGAGACCGACGATGCGGTGCAACTGCTCGAGGATCTCGACGAGGACGACCAGCGCGCGATCATCGCCGAACTCGATCCCGAGACGCGCGCCGCGGTCAATTCCGCGCTCGCCTATCCCGAGGAGACCGCCGGGCGCCTGATGAGCCGCCACGTGATGGCCGCGCCCGAACACATGCGGGTGGGCGATCTGATCGATTACCTGCGCGATCAGGGCGATCTCGTCCACGATTTCCACGAGGTGTTCGTGGTGAACACAGCGTTCCACCCGGTCGGCACCTGCGCCTTGAACTGGATCCTCACCAGCCCGCGCCACATCAATCTGACCGACGTGATGAAGCGCGACCAGACGTTGATCCCGGCGGCGATGGACCAGGAAGAGGTCGCGCTGATGTTTCAGAAATACGCGCTGATCTCGGCTGCGGTGGTGGACGAGAGCGGGCGGCTGGTGGGCCAGATGACGGTCGACGATATCGTTCACATCATCTCCGAGGAGGCTGGCGAGGATGCGCTGCTGCTCTCGGGCGCGGGCGATGGCGATATCAACGAGCCGATCCGCGAGGCCTATTCGAGCCGGGTGCGCTGGCTGATCGCCAATCTCGGCACTGCGGTGGTTGCCAGCCTGATCATCGCCGCGTTCGGCGCGGCGATCGAGGCACTCGTCGCGCTCGCCGTGCTCATGCCGATCGTCGCCAGCATCGGCGGCAATGCAGGCACGCAAACGATGGCGGTGGCGGTCCGCGCGATCGCGACCAACCAGCTGACCCGCGCGAACACGTGGAAGATCGTGCTGCGCGAATTGCGCGTGGCGATCCTGAACGGGGTGACCATCGCGGTGCTGATTGGGGTCGCGACGGGTCTGATCTACGAGCCGATGATGGGCGCGGTGATTGCAGCGGCGATGGTGATCAACATCGCGATCGCGGGGCTCGCCGGCGTGCTCGTCCCGGTCATCTTCGAGCGGATGGGGCAGGATCCGGCGCTCGCTTCCTCGGTGTTCGTCACGATGATCACCGATTCGATGGGCTTTTTCGCCTTTCTCGGGCTCGCGGTTGTGAGCGGGCTTGTGCCGATGGCTTGAGGCGCGCGCGCTCTCGCCCTACCTTTGCCGCATGCCCCTTCACATGACCAAGATCGCGTTCGGCGCCAAAAGCTATGACGACCTTGCCGGCTGGTATCAGAACCGCGCGCGCATTGCGCTGACCACGCGCTATTGCCCCAAGCGACACGAAGAGCTCGTCGGCGGCTCGCTCTACTGGATCCTCAACCACGCGATCGTCGCGCGCTCGCAGATCCTCGGCTTTTCGGAAACGGCGGACGGGCGCTGGGACATCGATCTCAAGCCCGAACTCGTCCGCGTCCACCCGCGCCCCAAGCGCGCGCACCAGGGCTGGCGCTACCTCAAGGGCGATCCCCCGCGCGATTTGGCGCCCGGCGAGGATATCGGCGATGCGCTGCCAGGCAAGCTTGCAGCGCGGCTTGAGCGGCTGGGACTGGTGTGAGGTGAACGCGGCGGCGCGATATCGGCCCTATGCCCCGCTGCTCGTGCCCAAGCCATGGGCCGAAGACATCTGGACCGTTGACGGCCCCGAGATCGGCTATGGCTTCATCGGGCTTGCCATCCCCTGCCCCACCCGGATGACGGTGGTGCGGCTCGGCAATGGCGAGCTGTGGGTCCATTCCCCCGTCGCGCATTCGCCTAACCTCGCCGCCGCGCTCGCCGATCTTGGCCGCGTTGCCTATCTGATCGCGCCCAACCTGCACCATTACACCCATCTGGCGCAGTGGCAGGAGCGCTATCCCGAGGCGCGGGTCTTCGCCCTGCCCGCGCTTGCCGAGAAACTCGCGCTGGAGCGCTGGAGCGACCTTGATGCGGTGGACGACGAAGCGTGGAGCGCGGCGGTCGCCACGCTCCCGCTCGCGCTCGGCGCGTTCAGCGAATGCGTGTTTTTCCATCACGCGAGCCGAACGCTGATCGTCACCGACCTGATGCAGCGCTTCGAGGCCGAGCGGATCACGAGCCCGCTGATCCGCCTGCTCCTGACAGCAGGCGGCGCCGCCGGGCCGGACGGCCAGCCTTCGATCGACATGCGCTGGGCGTTGCGGAGCCATCGCGCCGCGCTCGGGTCCGGCATCGCTGCGATGCTCGCCTTTGAGCCCGAGCGCGTCATCCTGGCGCACGGGCGGTGTTTCGAGAGCGGTGCCAAGCACGCGATCGAGCGCGCGTTCCGGTTTATCCGGTAACCTTGGACGAGCTTGCCTCCTTGGGCGGACGCGGGATCAGCGCGGGCGTGTTCGCGCGGTAGCGCTGATATGCGGGATCATCCCCCCAGCGCTGCTTCCCCTGCTTGTCCTGCAGGTTTATCCCCGAGACCTTGGTGAGCAGCAGGGCCACGAAAACGGGAGAGATCACCACGAGCCACGACCAGCCGCTCAGCACCGGCATCGCCATTATCAGCATCCCGGTCCACAGCGTGATCTCGCCGAAATAATTGGGATGGCGCGACCAGCGCCACAGGCCGACATCGATGAACCGGCCTTTGTTGGCAGGATTGGCCTTGAACCGGCTTTTCTGGGCATCGGCGAGGGTCTCGATCACGATCCCGCCAAGCCAGACCAGCGCCCCCGCCCAGAACAACGCCCCGATCGGCGCCTTCTCGCTCGCGGTGATCGCGGCGAGGGCGGCAGACGCGGTGAGCACCACCCACAGCCCCTGCAGCGTCCACGCGGCGAGGAAGCGTGCGGGGTTCACCTTGATCTTCTCGAAGCGCGAATCGGTCCCGCCCATCGCGTGGATGCGGATGAACAGGAAGGTGCCCAGCCGCAGGCACCATACGATCACCATCGCCGCCATGATCGTGCTGCGCGTATCGAGCCCACCTTGCGCACTGTAGGCGGCATAGCAGGCGAACAGCGTGATCGTGGCATAGGTGATCGCGCCAGTGGTGTCGTAAAAGGTGTCGGCCTTGGCGATGGCGGAGGGGATGAACACCAGCCAGTTGATCGCCATCGCCAGACAGGCGCACGCGAAGAAGGCGGAAACGCCTGCGAATTCCACGCTGTTTGCCCCGGCGAGATAGCCAAAGCCAATCGCGATTGCTGCTGCGATGAGCGTGGTGATGATGCTCTGCATTTTGCTCCCTGTTGATTTTACGCAGCGTTGCGCTTGTCGGATGCGCGCCGCTAGTGCTGACCCTGCGCGCGCTCCACGACCCGCCGCAGCGCACTGACATAGGTCTCGGGGGTTTGCGCGCCCGGGATCATGAACTTTTGCTCGATAATCATCGCAGGCACCCCGGTGATGTTGAGATCCCACGCCTGCTGCTCCTCGGCGAGGACGCGGGCTTCGAGCACTGGATCATCGAGCGCGGCCTTGGCCGCCTCGCGGTGGAGCCCGGCTTCGGCTGCAATGTCGAGCAGCGCCGCGCGATCATTGAGCGGCACGCGGTGGTTGAAATGGGCGCGGAACAGCGCGAGCTTGAGCGCGGTCTGCACCTGCGGCCCCGCCTCCTCGAGCGCGAAGGCGAGCAGCTTGTGGCACAGTCTGGTGTTCCACAGCATCGCAGGCGGAGCTTCGGCCCCTTCGGCAATGGCTCCCTCGTAGGACAGCGACACACCAGCCTCCTGCGCAATCGCCTTCATCCGGCCTCGCATCGCCGCGCCTTCTTGCGCCGAGCGGCCATATTTACGCTGCAGATGGGCTTCCTGCTCCTCGCCCTCGTGCGGCATGGCGGGGTTCAGCTCGAACGGGCGCCAGCGCACCTGCGCCGCGATCTCGCCGTCGAGCTGCGCCAACGCTCTGGTCAACTGGCCGTAGCCGATCAGGCACCACGGGCACACGACATCGGAGTAGATGTCGATGGTGAGGCGGCGGGGCGTGGCGGCGGTCATTGGTCGAGCCACCATGTGATGAGATGATATGCGATCGCGAAGGGGCGCGGGAAGATCAGGCTTTCGGTGCCGTGCTCGCCCGCCGCACGCGCTTCCTCGAGCTCGGCGCGGGTGAACCAGCGGGCATCATCGAGTTCGGTTCGGTCGACGGTGATCTCGGCGGTCACCGCCTGCGAGGTGCAGCCGATCATCAGCTGGCTGGGGAAAGGCCAGGGCTGGCTGGCGATATAGCGCACATCGCGCACGCGCACGCCGGCTTCCTCGTGAATTTCGCGCCCGACCGCTTCCTCGATCGTCTCGCCCGGTTCGACGAAGCCCGCGAGCGCCGAATACATCCGCGGCGGAAAGCGCGGCTGGCGGCCGAGCAGCAACGTGTCTTCATGCTCGACCAGCATGATCGTAACGGGATCGGTGCGCGGAAAGTGGTCAGCGCCGCAGGCGTCGCAGTGCCGCTGCCAGCCGCCCTTGATGAGCTTGGTCGGCGCGCCGCAATTGGCGCAGAACCGGTGGCGCGCATGCCAGTCGATCAGGCTCTTCGCGCCGCCATAGATCGCCAGATCCTCAGGCTGGAGCAGCTGCATCACCTGCCAGGCGCGCGGCATGGCCGGGCCGGCGCCGCCGTGATCGGGCACGGGGGCGAAATGCGCCCGGTCATCCATCATCCCGAGGAACACCAGCTCTGCATCGGGCGCGACATCGGCGAGCGTGTGCCAGAGCAGCCGCCCGTCATCGTCGAACTCGGGCAGCATCGCGTCGAGGTTCATCACCCGCGCGCGCCAGTTCATCAGATTGCCGAGCGCTGCCGGATCGCACCTTAGATGATCCGCGCGGTCGATCGGCGAGCCGGCAAAGGCGATCGGCCCCGCCGAGCCGAGCCGCGCGAGGGGGACGGGGGACGTGCTATCCGCCATTACGCGGCTTTGGCGGCCTTGATCGCCTGCGCATCCTGCATCGCCCGCATGTCCGCCTCCATCGCGGCAAGAAATTCCGCGCGCACCGGATAGGCTTCGGGCGGCATGTATTGCGTCCACAGCCCGGTGCGCAGGCCCAGCTTGAAATCGACCGCGCCCAGCGTGCCCGCCGCGCCGCCCCAGCCGAACGTGCTGCCGAGCGAGCGCCCACCTGCGCCATGCCCCTCGCCCTCGGCCCACGAGCCGGCGGTCTCGACCGTCGCGGGAATGAGGTTCGAGGTGCCCACGCGCACCGCAAGTTCATTCATCACGCGCTCGTTGCCAAGCATGCCATAGCCCAGGATCATGCGCAGGAACCGGTCGTAATCCCTGGGACTCGAGACAAGCCCGCCGCCGCCCGATGGAACGCTTGGCCGATCAAGATAGATCGAATTGGCGGCCGGATCGAGCGGGAGCAATTGCCCGCCAAGCACGCCGTAATTGTCGGTCAGGCGGTCCTTTTCGGTTTGCGGCACGGTCATCCAGGTGCTGGTCATGCCGAGCGGATCGAACAGGCGGGCCTTGAGGAAAGCCTCGAATTCCATCCCCGAGGCAACCTCGATGACGCGGCCCAAGAGATCGATCGAGCACGAATAGCTCCACTTGGTCGCGGGCTGATACATCAGCGGAAGGTCAGCGAGGCGGTCGGCCCAGACCTCGAGGCTGGGTGCATCATTCGCTGTGGGCACGCCCGGGATCGGGAAACGGCTGACCCGCCCGCCGTTGATGCCCGCCTCGACATAGGCTTCGAGCAGCGGGCCCTTGCTGGTGATGACATAGCCGAGCCCGGCGGTGTGGGTGAGCAATTGGCGGATCGTGATCGGCCGGATCGCGGGCACGGTGTTCTCGAGCGGGCCCTCCGGATCGACCAGCACCTGCATGTCGCGAAACGCGGGCAACACTTCGTGAACCGGCATGTCGAGCCCGAGCTTGCCTTCATCGACCAGCATCATCGTTGCCATGCCGGTGATCGGCTTGGTCATCGAATAGATCCGGTAGAGCGAATCTTCATCGACCTCGAAGCCGCCCGCGAGGCTGAGCTTGCCGCCGCCCACCGTGTGCGCGTGATCCTCCTGCCCCCAGCCGAAGGTCAGCATCATGTTGGCGACCTTGCGCTCCGAGACATAGCGATTGGCCATCGCGGCGACATTGGGCCAGCTTTCATCGACATTGTGCGCCAGCGCCGCGCGCCCCAGCGGCAATTGCGAAAGCGCAGCGCCGACAGCGAGATAGCCCCCTGTGCGGATGAGCGCGCGGCGCGAGAGGTCGGAGCCGAGCGCTGCTGGCTCGAAAGTGCGAAAGGCCATGCTGAAGATTCTCCCGGAATGTCTTGACGCGTGATGCGGCAGATGGGCGCGAGGGTCAATTGCACTGCTTGCACGCCGCGCTGGCTATCCGGGACCAAATAGCGCTTGCTTTCGGCGAGTGTAGTAAGCATATAACACACATGCTCAATCTCATCTCCTGGCTGCTTGGCCTGATCTCGCTTGTCATCGTCATCCCCTCGACGATCCCGCTGCTTGGCTGGGGCAACTGGCTGGCCTTGCCGGTGATCGTTCTCGGGGTGATCGTCGGCGCGCTTTCGTCGTCGAATAGCGGGCGCAATTTCTGCCTTGTCGTGCTGCTGATCTCAGCGGTGCGCCTGTCAATCGGCGGCGGGATCATCTGATTTTTGCGCCAGCGCGAGCGCGGCGGCCTTGGCGAACAGGGTCGGCAGACCCGCCTCGTTCAGCCCCGCGATCGGCCACCACGCGCCCTCCCCCGGTGGATCGGCCTCGGCCTCGGCGCGCTCGACCCGCAAGGTAAGGTGAGCATGGGTGAAGGTGTGCCGCACTGCGCCCAGATCGACCCAATCCGCCTCCACCGGCACCACGCCCGAGCCATCGACGCGTGCGCTCCAACCATCGTCGGGCAGCGCGCGCATCCCGCCGAGCATGCCTTTGGGCGGGCGGCTGACGAGCCAGACCTTGCCGCCGCGCTCGATCCAGAAGGCGGTCCCGCTCCGCTCGGGCTTGGCTTTCTTGGGCGGCTTGACCGGCAGGCGCTCGGGCGCCCCTGCGCGAAGTCCCGCGCATTCGCTCCGCAGCGGGCAGAGCATGCAGCGCGGCGCCTTGCTGGTGCAGACCCCTGCTCCCAGATCCATCATGCCTTGCGCGAAATCGCCTGCGCGCTCATCGGGCGTGATCGCCTCGGCGTGGCGACGGATCGACGCGCGCGCGCGCGGCAACGGCTGCTCGATGGCGAACAGCCGCGCCACCACCCGCTCGACATTGGCATCGACCACAACCGCGCGCTCGCCGAAGGCGATCGCGGCGATCGCAGCGGCGGTGTAAGCGCCAAGCCCGGGCAGCTCGCGCAAACCCGCCTCGCTTTGCGGAAACCCGCCGCGCTGCGCCACCGCGCGCGCGCATTTGACGAGGTTGCGCGCGCGCGAGTAATAGCCCAGCCCCGCCCACGCCGCCATCACCTCGTCCTCGCTCGCGGCGGCCAGCGCCTCCACATCGGGCCAGGTTGCGATGAACTTCGCGAAATAGGGTTTGACCGCGGCGGTGGTCGTTTGTTGCAGCATCACCTCGGACAGCCACACCCGGTAGGGCCAGGCCGAATCGCGCGGGCGGGACTTGCCCGGCGGATTGCGCCAGGGCAGCGAGCGCGCATGAGCGTCATACCAGCTGAGCAGAATGTCCGAGACGGTGGCGGTCACGCGGCGTCTATGGCATGGCCGGGCTTCATATGGGAAGCGACAGCGACAAACCGGGCCAGAAGAGCCGAACGACACCCCAGAAGGGCGCGCGCCCTTACACCCGTGCGCGCGGCGGCGCGGCGCGCCCGATCGGCGAACTTACACCGCAAGTCGGGCGCACCGCCTTTCGCCGGTTCGGCTTTGTCCAGAGCTCGGTCGTCACCCGCTGGCCCGAAATCGTCGGCCCAGTCCATGCGCGGGTGTGCAGCCCCGAGGCGATCCGGTTTCCCCCCGGCGAGAAATCGGAAGGCGTCCTCGAACTGGTGGTGGCGAGCGCACAGGCGCCGTTAATCAGCCAGGTGACACCGGAAATCATCGAGCGGGTGAACCGCTTCTTCGGCTACAAGGCGGTGGCAAGGATCAAGCTGCGCCAGGGCAAGGTGACGCCGCCGCGCGACGCCGCTCCCGCCAAGCCGCCGCCTTCGCTCAGGCCGATCCCGATGGAACTGGGCGAGAGCCTGCGCGATATCGGCGATCCGGAGCTGCGCACCGTGCTCGAATCGCTCGCGCGCTCGCTCGAAAATGCCGACAACCGCAAGAAGGACCGCAACGACCCGTGAAGCACTCAAAGCTCTTCAACCGTCTCACCGCAACTGCACTCCTCGCCGCCGCGCCATTGGCTGCACCATTGGCTGCGCAGGGGCAATCGCAGGCCTCGAGCCAGCCGCCCCGCCAATCCTTCGAAGAGGCCCCGCAGCGCGTGTGGATTGGGGAAGTCGAAGCGACCGAGCGCGGCTTTCGCATCGGCAATCCCGACGCGGGCGGCCAGCTCATCGAGTTCATCAGCTACACCTGCGGTCACTGCGCGGAGTTCGTGCGCGAAAGCGGGCCGACGCTCGATCTGGTGGCGATCGCGCCTGGCCACCTCGCGCTCGAGGTGCGCCCGGTGATCCGCAACGGGATCGATCTCGCGATCACCCAGCTCGCGCGCTGCGGGGGGGCGGAGATGTTCAAGGATCTGCACGCGATGTTCCTCTACACGCAAGACACCTGGCTGCCCAAGGCCGCGAGCGCGCCCGCCTCGCAGCAGGCGATCTGGCTGCGCGGCGATGCGGCCGGCCGGCTCAACGCCGCGCGCGCGCTCGATCTGGACGACATGGTCGCCCAGCGCGGGCTGACCCTGCCCCAGATCAACGATTGCCTCTCGGACGATGCCGCGGCCAAGGCGATCCTCGCTGCGGGCGAGGCTGACCGGACCGAGTTCAACGTGCGCGGCACGCCGACCTTCGCGCTTAATGGCGAGACGCTCGAAGGCGTCTACTCCTGGGAGCAGCTCTCGCTGGTCCTGCAGGAGCAGGTCTCGGCCGCGCCGCCGCCGCCCGCTGATCGCGAATAGCCCCTGTTCAAATGGCGGGGGCGCCGGTTTATGCACACGCACCTCGCGAATTGTGCACAAGCCCACGTGCCCATGTGCTTTACCAGCCGAGCAGCCTCGCTCTATCGACACACACTTGCATCAAGGATCCGCTTCATGACTTCTCGCTTTGCCCTCCGCCCCCTTGTTCTCGCGCTTGGCACAGCGCTCAGCCTCGCAATGGCCGGCTGCAGCGAAACCGACGATGCCGCCGGCGGCGCAGACGGTGAACCGATCGCGGAGGTCCCCGCGCCCGAAGGCACGAGCTGGCTCGACACGGTCGCCGTCACCCCGGAAGGCGGCTATCTCGTGGGCAATCCCGATGCGCCGATCAAGCTGGTCGAATACGCCTCGCACACCTGCGGCGCGTGCGCGATGTTCGCGGTCAACGGAAAGGATGAGCTCAAGGCAGACTACATCGCCACCGGCCGCGTCAGCTTCGAACAGCGCGAGGTCTTCCTCAACACCTTCGATGTCGTGATTGCGGTGCTCGCGCGGTGCGGCCCCAAGGAGCAGATGCAGCCGCTCTCGGACGAGGTCTGGCGCAATCTCGAGGGAGTGATGAACGGCATCCAGGCCAATCCCGAAGCGATGAACGCGGCGTCGCAATTGCCGCTCGAACAGCGCTTTGCCGGCGTCGCGCAGGCGACCGGGCTGATCGATTTCTTCGCCGCGCGCGGCCTTTCGGCCGATCAGGCGCGCGAATGTCTCTCCGATTCAGCCGCGATCGAGGAGATGGTGAGCCAGGCCGAACGCGAGGCGCAAGCCGCCGGCGTCACCGGCACGCCGACCTTCGTGCTCAACGGGCAGAAGGTCGATGCAACCCAGTGGAACGGGGTCGAGCCCGCCCTCCAGCGCGCGGGCGCCCGCTAAGCGCGCCAGGCTCGGAGAACGGCGCGGCTCATGCAGATCAGCAAGCTCAAGCTTTCCGGCTTCAAAAGCTTCGTCGAGCCTGCCGAGCTGCGGATCGAGCCCGGACTGACCGGGGTGGTCGGCCCCAATGGCTGCGGCAAGTCCAACCTCTTGGAAGCGATCCGCTGGGTGATGGGCGAGACCAGCGCCAAGTCGATGCGCTCTGGCGGCATGGAGGACGTGATCTTCGCGGGCACCTCGACCCGGCCCGAGCGCGGCTTTGCCGAGGTTGTCTTGCACGCGCAGGACGATGAAGGCGAGGAGTTGATCGTCACCCGCCGGATCGAGCGCGGCGCAGGCTCGGCCTACCGCGTCAACGGGCGCGACGTGCGCGCCAAGGATGTCGCGCTCACCTTCGCCGATGCCGCGACCGGCGCGCATTCGCCCGCGCTGGTGAGCCAGGGCAAGATCGCAGCTGTGATCGCGGCAAAGCCCGCCGAGCGGCGCCAGATGCTCGAGGAAGCCGCCGGGATCGCCGGGCTGCACGTGCGCCGCAAGGATGCCGAGAGCAAGCTGCGCGGGGTCGAGACCAACCTTGCGCGGCTCGAGGACCTGATGGCCGGGCTCGATGCGCAGATCGCCTCGCTCAGGCGTCAGGCCAAGCAGGCCGAGCGCTACACCAAGCTTACCGAGGAAATCCAGCGGGCCGAGGCGCGGCTGATCTTCGCGCGCTGGCGCGAGGCGGCGCATGCCGCCAAGGAAGCGCGCACGGCGGCCGAGACGGCCGAGAGCACCGTTCGCGAGGCGCAGGATGCCGCGCGCGAGGCCGAACGCGAGCAGGCCGCGCTCGCTGCCGAGCTGGCCGAGGCGCGCGACGAGCTTGCGGATCGGCGTGACGATGCGCGCGCGCATGGCCACCGCATGGCGACGCTGTCCGAAAAGCTCGAGGCCGCCGAAACGCGGCTTGCCGATCTTGCCCGCCAGCGCACCCGGCTCGAAGAGGATCGCAGCGCCGCTGACCAGCTGACCCGCGACGCGGTCGCCGCGCTCGCCAAGCTCGAGGCCGATCTCAAGGCCAGCCGCGCGCGCGTCGGCGAGGCCGAGGCCGCGCGCCCCGCCATCGCTGCGCAGAGCGAGCGGGCCGAGCATGCCAGTCGCTCGGCCGAGATGGCGCTCGCCAAGGCGACCGCGGATCAGGCCGGGGTCGAGGCGGAATGGCGAGTGGCCGAGGCCGCGATCGCGCAAGCCCGCAGCCGGCTCGATCGGCTGGAGCGCGAGGAAACGCGGCTCGCCCAGCTGCGCGACGATCTCACCAGCGGCGATGAGGCGCAAAGCGCGGTGATCGCCGCGCGCGAGGCGGCCGAAGATGCCGCGAGCGAAGTCAGCCGCCTGCGCGCCGCGCTTGCCGCCGAGCAGGCGCGCAAGAGCGAGCTCCAGACCGCGCGCGACGATGCCGCCGCCGCGCTCGCCGCCGCGCGCGCCGAGCTTGCCGGGATCGAGCGCGAACACGCAGCGCTCGCGCGCGACCGCGAGGCGCGCGCCAAACGCGAGCAAAGCCGCGCGGGGCGCGCGAACGCGCTTGACCGGATCAGCGTTGCCCCGGGCTATGAGCGCGCGCTGGCAGCGGTGCTCGGGCGCGATGCGAAATCGCCGCTAGGCGCCGCGCCCGAGGGAGGCGACGGGCGGTTCTGGACTGGTGCAGCCGGATCACCCTCGCCCGTCAGCGAGAGCCTGCTCGCGCACATCACCGATTGCCCCGAGGAACTGCGCGCGCGCCTCGCGCTCGTCCACTGCCTCGCGGCGGACGATGGCCGCGCGCTGGCGCCGGGCGAATGGCTCGTCACCCGCGCAGGGCACTTGCGCCGCTGGGACGGGTTTGTCGCGCGCGGGGAGGGCTCGGCCGAGGCGGCGCAGCTTGAAGCGGCAAACCGGTTGGCGCAGCTCGAAGCGGACCTTCCGCCCCTGCGCACTGCCGCCGAGCATGCCTCCCGCGCCGAAGCCGAAACGCGCGAGGAGCTGGCCGCGCTCCAGACCGCGCTGATCGCGCAGGAGCGCAGGCTCTCGCAGGCGATCGAGGCCGAACGCGCCGCGCTGCGCCAGCTCGATGCCGCGCAAGGCGCGCGCGATCGCCTCGCGGCCCGGCTCGAGGAGCTCGCCGCGACCACGGGCGACCTTGCCGAGCAGCTCGCTTCCGCCCGCTCCGAACTCGACGCCGCCACGGACAAGCGCAGCTCGCTGCCCGCCCCCGATGCCGGCCGCGCCGCGCTCGAGGCCGCCCGGGCACACCACGAGGCGGCGCGCAGCATGGTCCAATCAGGCATCGCGGCGCTCGCTGCGCACGATCAGGGCTTCGCGGTCGCGCGCGAGCGGCTCGCTGCGCAATCGGCCGATCATGCTAACTGGCAAGCGCGCTCGGGCGAAGCGGCGCAGCGCGTGGCGCAGGCGGGCGTGCGGCTCGCCGAGATCGAGGAGGAGAGCGCGATCATCGCCGCCAAGCCCGCCGCGCTGATGGCCGAGATCGAACAGGGCGATACAGTGCGCGAACGGCTGACGCGCGAGCTCGAGGAAGCCCAGCTGCGGCTCGACGATTGCGAGACCCGCGCCCGCCTCGCGGGCCAGGCGCTGTCCGACGCGACCGAACGGCTCGCGCAGGCGCGCGAGGGCCGCGCCACTCTCGTCGCGCGCGCCGAGAGCCAGGAAGCACGCCGCAGCGAGCTTGCGCGCATTTCGGGCGAGCGGTTCCAGTGCCCCCCGCCGCTGCTGGCCGAGCGCTTCGGCTTTGCGCAGAGCGACATCGCGCATGCGCAGGGCGAAAGCGAGGAGCTCGACAAGCTCACCGCTGCCCGCGAGCGGATCGGCCCGGTCAATCTGGTCGCCGCCGAGGAATTGAAGCGCATCGAGGAAGCGCAGGGCGCCAGCGCTTCCGAACAGGCCGAACTGACCGAGGCGGTTGCGCGGCTGCGCGGTTCGATCGGCAACCTCAACCGCGAGGGCCGCGAGCGGCTGCGCGCGGCGTTCGAGGAGGTCAACGGCCATTTCCAGGTGCTGTATCCGCGGCTGTTCCAGGGCGGACACGCGCATCTCGCGCTGGTCGACAGCGACGATCCGCTCGAGGCCGGGCTCGAGATCTACGCGCAGCCGCCGGGCAAGCGGCTGCAATCGCTCTCGCTGCTCTCGGGCGGCGAGCAGGCGCTCACAGCGACCGCGCTGATCTTCGCGCTGTTTCTGACCAACCCTGCGCCGATCTGCGTGCTCGACGAGGTCGATGCGCCGCTCGACGATGCCAATGTCGAGCGCTTTTGCGATCTGCTCGATTCGATGGTCCGCACCACCGCGACGCGCTACCTCATCGTCACCCACAACGCCGTCACGATGAGCCGGATGCACCGCCTGTTCGGGGTGACGATGGCCGAGCAAGGCATCTCGCGGCTGGTCAGCGTCGATCTCAGTGAAGCGGAATTGATGGCGGCTGAGTGAGCGCGCGGGTGCGCGGCAGGCTTAAAGGTCGATCGCGCTCGCCAGCCGCTGGCGGATCGCCTTGAGCTTGACGAGAGCCTCGTCTCTTTCGAACGGCATCGCAGCGCTTTGCGCTGCCGGCGGCGGGCTCTCGGCGGTCGCGGTCTCCGGTGCAGGCTCAGGCGCTCCCCCACGCCCCGCTTCCTCGCGCCGCCGCTCGTCGGTGCGGCGCTCGCTCGTGCGGCGGTCCACTCCCGAGCGGGCCTGCGAGCGCAGCACACCCTCGGCGCCTTTGAGTGTATAGCCCTGCTCGTTCACCAGCCGGTTGATCTCTTCGACCAGCGCGATGTCCGCCGCGCGGTAATAGCGCCGACCGCCGCTGCGCTTGAGCGGATTGAGCAACGAGAATTGCTGTTCCCAATAGCGCAGCACGTGCGGCTTGATCCCGAGGCCATCGCTCACCTCGCCGATCGTGCGCAAGGCAGCCTCGTCCTTGCCGTCGTCGAACTCAGCCATCGGGTGATCCTGAACCCATCAAGGTGTCATTCGCCCTTGGCGATCCGTTCCTTGAGGCGCTGGCTTGCGCGGAAGGTCATCACCCGGCGCGGCGTGATCGGCACCTCGATCCCGGTCTTGGGATTGCGCCCGACCCGCTCGTTCTTGTCGCGCAGGATGAAACTGCCAAAGCCTGAAATCTTCACATTTTCGCCCCCGGCCAACTCATCGCACATCCGTTCGAGAATAGCCTCGACCAGATCCAGCGATTCAGCCCGGCTCAGCCCCATCTTGCGATTGATTGTCTCAGCCAGGTCGGCGCGAGTGAGCGTACCCACAGAACGCATCATACGCATGTCTCCTCCTTGGTGCGACCCATAGCGAATGCCAAGGAATGTAGAGAAATCAGCGGCCAGCTGCAACGCGTCGCGCTATTTTTATTGCAATTTATGCAAAATTCCGTGCCCCTGTGGACGCGGCGTCACATCCGAATGAGGCTCGCCCCCCAGGTGAAGCCTCCGCCCATCGCCTCCAGCATGACCAGATCGCCCGGTTTGATGCGGCCATCGCGCCGCGCCACATCGAGCGCGAGCGGAACCGAAGCGGCCGAGGTGTTGGCGTGGCGATCGACCGTGACGATGACCTTTTCGGGCGCGATCGAGAGCTTCTTCGCGGTCGCATCGAGGATCCGCCGATTCGCCTGATGCGGCACCACCCAGTCTATCTCGATGACCGAAAGACCAGCGTCTTCAATTACTTGCTCAAGGACTTGCGCAAGGTTGACGACCGCGTGGCGAAACACCTCGCGGCCTTTCATCCTGAGGTGCCCGACGGTTTGCGTGGTCGAGGGGCCGCCATCGACATAGAGCAGATCGTGGTGCGCGCCATCGGAATGGAGCCGGGTTGCAAGGATGCCCGCGCGGGCGGGATCGCCGCCGCCGGGCGCGCTCTCGCCCTCGGGCGCGGCAAGGACGAGCGCGCCTGCGCCATCGCCGAACAGGACGCAGGTCGAACGGTCCTCCCAATCGAGGATCCGGCTGAAGGTTTCAGCGCCGATCACGAGCGCGCGCAGTCCCATGCCGGTGCGCAGCATCGAATCGGCAACGCTGAGCGCATAGAGAAAGCCCGAACACACCGCCGCGACATCGAACGCGGCACCCGGGCCGCAGCCGAGCGCGTGCTGGACCTTGACCGCGCTGGCGGGGAAGGTGTTGTCGGGCGTGGCGGTGGCGAGCACGATGAGGTCGATATCGCGTGGGCCAAGCCCTGCATCCGCGAGCGCGGCGCGCGCCGCCTTGGTCGCGAGGGTGGCGGTGGTTTCGCCCTCGCCCGCAATATGGCGCTGGCGGATGCCGGTGCGCTCGGTGATCCATTCGTCCGAGGTATCGAGCCGATCGGCGAGCTCGGCGTTGGTGACGATCCGTTCGGGCAAGGCTGACCCGGTCCCGAGCACGCGGGACCCGGGGGTTCGTGCGCTCACGCGCTCGCCTCGCAGCCGGCCGCCTGATCGCCAGTCTGATCCGCAGCCGGTTGCTCGCGCGGCGCCTCGCCGTTCGCCTCGGCGCGCCCGCCCAACTCGGGGCCGAGTTCGGCGAGATCATGCGCGATGCGCTCGGTCAGCTTGTTGACCAGCAGGCTCGCGGTCACCGCGACCGCATTGGCGACCCCCTTGGCATTGGCGCTGCCATGGCTTTTGACGATCACGCCATTGAGCCCGAGAAACACCGCGCCGTTGTGATTGTTGGGATCGAGGTGGTGGCGCAGGAGCTCGGTCGCCGGACGCGAAACGAGGAAGCCGAATTTAGAGCGCAGCGAACTGGTGAAAGCCTGCTTGAGCAGATCGGTCACGAAGCGGGCCGAGCCCTCGATCGCCTTCAACGCGATATTGCCGGAGAACCCGTCGGTCACCACGACATGGGTTTCGCCGCGATTGATCTTGTCGGATTCGACGAACCCGTCGAACTCGAGCGCCAGCCCGCTGTCGCGGTCTGCGGTCGCCGCCTGGAGCCACGCCGCCGCTTCGCGCAGGGCATCGGTGCCCTTGATCTCCTCGGTGCCGATATTGAGCAGGCGCACGCGCGGCCGCTCGAACCCGTTGACGATCCGCGAATAGGCCGCGCCCATCACCGAGAACTGGACGAGGTTGCGCGCATCGGCTTCGGTGTTGGCGCCCAGATCGAGCATGACGACATCGTGCGCTTCGAGCGTGGGCAGCAGCGCGGCGAGCGCGGGCCGGTCGATCCCGGGCATGGTTCGCAGCGCGATCTTGCTCATCGCCATCAGCGCGCCGGTGTTGCCCGCACTGACGGCCGCGCCCGCGGCGCCGACCTTGACCGCATTGACCGCGAGCCCCATCGAGCTCGTCTTGGCGCGGCGCACCGCCTTGCTGGGCAATTCGTCGCCGCTGATCACATCCTCGCAATGGAGGATTTCGGAGGCTTCGCGCATGTTGGGGTAGCGCTCGAGCGCCTGCTCGATCGCCTTACCATCGCCGACCAGGAGGAACTGGAATTCCTCGTGTTCGCGGCGGGCCAGCGCGGCCCCCTCGATCATGGTGCGCACGCCTTCATCGCCGCCCATCGCATCGATCGCGATACGCGGCAGGCTCATGTCAGCGTGTTTCCCGATTGCATCGCCCGTGGCTTACTCAAAGCCCGACTGCGATGACCTCGCGACCGTTGTAATAGCCGCAATGCGAGCACAGGTTGTGCGGGCGCTTGAGTTCGCCGCAATTGGTGCATTCGTGGAACGCCTCGACCTTGAGCGAATCATGCGAGCGACGATTGCCACGGCGATGCGGCGATACTTTTCTCTTAGGGACAGCCATGGCGAGACCAATTCCTCAAAAACGTGTGTTGCTTGAGCGCCGCTTGGCGCGAACTTTCGCGAGCCGCCTTTAGGCCCGGCCGCCGCGACACGCAAGGTGTGCGCGCAGCCCGGTCAGCCAAGAGTGGCGGAAAGCGGGCGACATAGCGAATATTTCGGGCGTTGCAAGCAAAACGCTGCGCCCCTAGGGCCGGGGACTGTCCATCAACGGGGTCGATACACGCATGATCATGCTTCCAGTCACGCTCGCCGCAGCCGCTGCGGCGGCCATCATCAACATCTGGCTCGCCTTGCGGATCGGCGCGATCCGGCAGGCGGCCGGCATCAGCATCGGCGACGGAGGAAGCGAGCAGCTCCACCGGCGGATGCGCGCGCAGATGAATTTCGTCGAGAACACCCCGTTCGTGCTGGCGCTGATCTTCGTGATCGAATTGTCGGGCCAGGGCGGCTGGTGGTTGCAGATCGTGGCCGGGCTCTATTTCCTTGCGCGGATCGCGCATGGCTTCGGCATGGATGGCGGCAAGTGGCAGCAGGGACGGATGATCGGGACGATGGTCACGCTGTTTGCGCAGCTCGGCCTGGCCGCCGCCGCAGCGCTGATTGCAATGCAGGTGATCCGGTAGCGCTGTCAGCCGCGCGCGACGGCCGCCCTGCCCCAACCTTATCGGTCGCAAGGCGACCGCAAGGCCGACCGGCCGCCCGCAGGCGCCCCGCAGCAAAGCGAAGGGAACAGCGCCGAGGAGTTCGCCCGGAAGGGACCCAGCTCCGGCCGCTCAGCGGCCGCAAGCGCGACCGCGCGCCCGCAGGCGCCCCGTAGCATAGCGAAGGGAACAGCGCCGAGGAGTTCAGCCGGACGAGAGCCAGCTCCGGCCGCTCAGCGGCCGCAAGCGCGACCGCGCGCCCGCAGGCGCCCCG
>DAITMG010000047.1:0-20000 GCA_036835265.1 Erythrobacter sp.
GGAGCGCAAGGAACAGCCGCCAGAACCCGGCGGCGACCGGCCCGGTATCCGCCATTCGCACGAACCACGGACCCAGAGCCAGCGCGACATTGCCGCCTAGCAAAGCAGCGACGAGCAGCCCCTTGCGCACGATATCCGCTTTACCGACCTGCACCGTTTCCATGCTTGCGCCCTACCCGCCGACGCGCCAAGTGCAATCCCAACTCGGCCCAACAGGAGGATTCACCGATGCACGCAGCCTTGTTCCAGCCGCTCACCATGGGCGCGCTCGAAGCGAAGAACCGCATTTTCATGGCCCCGCTCACCCGCGGGCGCGCGGCCGATCCGATGTTCACGCCCAATGCGCTGATGGCGACCTATTATCGCCAGCGCGCCAATGCCGGCCTGATCCTGACCGAGGCTACGGGCATCAGCCGCGAAGGGCTTGGCTGGCCTTCGGCGCCCGGCATCTGGTCGGACGAACAGGTGGAAGCGTGGAAGCCGATCGTCGAGGGCGTGCACGAAGCGGGCGGGCTGATCGCGATGCAGCTGTGGCACATGGGCCGGCTGGTCCATTCGAGCTTTCTGGATGGCAACATGCCGGTTTCGGCCAGCGCGACCCAGGCGCCGGGCGAGGCGCACACGCCCACGGGCCGCCATTCCTACGACACCGCCCGCGCGATGACCACGGACGATATAGCGCGCACGATCGAGGATTACCGCCATGCGGCGCAAAACGCGAGGAAAGCGGGCTTCGACGGGGTCCAGCTGCACGGCGCGAACGGCTATCTCATCGACCAGTTCCTGCGCGACGGCACCAATCTGCGCGAGGACTATTACGGCGGCAGCCCTGAAAACCGCACCCGTTTCATGAAGGAAGTGCTCGAGGCGCTGGTCGATGTGTGGGGCGCTGAGCGGGTCGGCATCCGTCTCTCGCCCAACGGCGAGACGCAAGGCTGCGACGACAGCGATCCGCCCGCAACCTTCGGCGCAGCGGCGCGGGTGATCGAGGAACTGGGCCTCGCCTTTCTCGAGCTGCGCCAGCCCGGCCCCGAGGGCACGTTCGGCCGAACCGAGGTTCCCCAGCAGGATGCGCTGATCCGCTCGCTCTATTCGGGCGCGCTGATCCTCAATTCGGATTACGGCCCCGAGGAAGCCGTGCGCGATATCTCGAGCAGGCGCGCCGATGCGATCAGCTTTGGCCGGCCCTATATCTCGAACCCGGACCTCGTCGAGCGGATCCGGCACGGTGCGCATCTCAACCCCAACAAGGACGCGCCCAAGAGCTGGTATTTCCCAATTCCGGAGGGCTATATCGATTATCCGACGCTCGCCGAAGAGCAGGCGGCCTGAAGCGAGCGGAGTCAGCGCGGCTCGGCGGCTGGCGCCTCGGGCTGATCTTCAGGTTCGGCTGATGGTTCTGAGGCTTCGGTCGCTCTGCCGCCCGCGGTCTCGCCAGACCCCCCCGGCGCGCCCGGTCCGCCCGGCCCGCTCGCCGCGCCCGGCTCGGCGACCGGCGCGCGGGGCGGCGATTGCGATCTGAGCTCTGCCAAAGGCAGCATGTCATCGCTGATCGTGCCGCCCAGGGTCTCGCCTGCCGCCTTGCCGCCTTCCTCGCTCACCGCCGTATCGCCCGGCTCGCTCGCCTGCTCGCACGCGCCAAGCAGCAGCGCGAGGCTCACACCGAAAATCACCCGCACCGGACTTGTCCCTTTCCTGCCAGATCCTCGAAAAAGCGCGGCGCGCGCGCGATCAGGGCTTCGTCCCATTGCGCGGCGTCAACCTTGCGCCCAAGCTCGGCGAGGCTGGTTACGCCATATTCCGAAATGCCGCACGGCACTATCCCTGAAAAGTGCGCAAGGTCGGGATCGAGATTGACCGAGAACCCATGAAACGTGACCCAGCGTTTGACCCGCACGCCGATCGCGCCGATCTTGGCTTCGTCCCCGCCCGGGCCCGTGGTCCAGATGCCGACGCGCCCCTCGGCGCGCCGCGCCTCGACCCCGAAATCGCCAAGCGTC
The DNA here is from genome assembly GCA_036835265.1 of Erythrobacter sp. Taxonomy (GTDB): domain Bacteria; phylum Pseudomonadota; class Alphaproteobacteria; order Sphingomonadales; family Sphingomonadaceae; genus Erythrobacter. The sequence goes on from DAITMG010000047.1 coordinate 2,001, forward strand.
GCGATCACCCAGTCCTCGATTGCGTGCACGAAGCAGCGCACATCGCGGCAGCGCGCGCCTAGGTCGATCATGAGATAGCCGACCCGTTGGCCGGGCCCGTGATAGGTGTAGCGCCCGCCGCGCCCGGCCTTGACGACCTCGAAGCGCGGATCGACGAGCTCGGCCGGGTCCGCGCTGGTGCCCGCAGTGTAGACCGGCGGGTGTTCGAGCAGCCAGATCAGCTCGGCTTGCGTCCCGCTGCCGATCGCCTCGGCGCGCGCCTCCATCAGGCCAAGCGCTTCGCGATAGGGGACGGGCTCCGCCGAGCGCTGCCATTCGACGCTGTCGCCAAGGCATTCTTCGTGCCCAATCAGGAGCGATGCATTGCTTGCCATACGACCTGCGTGGAGGCATTGGCAGGCGAGATCAAGAGCCGGCAGGCACGAAGAGGCGCAGATTTTGGCAAAAGCTCAAGGCAAGGACAAGGGAGGACCCCCGCGGCTCGACCTGAACGCAGCGTGGGCGCGCGCGGTCATGCTGATGCGCGAGAACCTCCAGCTCCTCGCGGTGATCGCGGGGGTGTTCATCCTGTTGCCCAACGTGATGGTTTATCTCGCGCTTCCTCCGGCTGCCCAGCTGCAGGGGCCGATGAACGTCCTGGCCGATCCCACCTCGAGCGAGGCGGCGATCGAGCGCGCATCGCTGGCGGTGGCTGCAGCGATGCAGCCCGTGATCGGCTGGGTCGCGCTCGTCAGCGCGCTGCAGCATGTCGGCTACGGCGCGATGCTCGCGCTGCTCGGCCCCGCCCGTCCGACCGTGGGGCAGGCGATCTGGGCGGGGATCAAGGCGATCCTGCCGCTGATCCTTGCGGTGATCGCGTTCCTGCTCGTTTGGATCCTCGCGGTGTTCCTCGTCCAGCTTGCGCTGTTTCCGCTGGGCGTGGCGGCAGCGACGTTCATCGGCACGATCATCGGCTTTCTCCTCGGCCTCTTCCTCGTCGCACGGCTTTGCCTGACGCTGCCGGTGATGGCGATCGAGCAGGTCTACAATCCCTTCGCGGCACTGCTGAGGTCGTGGCGGCTGACCGCGGCGGCCAAGCGCAGCGTGTTCGGCTTCTGGCTGATGTTTCTCATCGCCTACACCGTCATCTTCATACTCTTCTCCGGGATCGGCGGGCTGGTCGCCGCAATTCCAGCAAGCGAGACGACCTCCTCGCTCATCCTTGGCATCTTCACCGGCGTCTTCGCGCTTTGCAGCGGGATCGTGATCTGCGCCTCGGCGGCCGCGATGCTGGGTCAGCTTGCCCCGAGCAGCGCGGCGCGCAGCGCGATGCGCGGCCCCGAGGCGTGAGCCGGCGGCCCGCGCCCGGCGCAGCCCTGCCCGCATGATCGTGCCGCATGGTCCAGTCCACCCTTCCCCCTGAGCCCGCCGAGCTGGAGGCGGACACCGGCACCGATCCCGGCACCGAAACCGGCACGGACAAGATCTCGACCGGCCGCATGGCGCTCCTGTTCACCGTCATGCTGGTGACTGCAGCCGGCAACACCGCGATGCAATCGGTGATGCCCTCGATCGGCACGGCGCTGGCGCTCGAGGATTTCTGGATCAGCCTGGCCTACAGTTGGTCGGCACTGCTGTGGGTCGTGTGCGCGCCGATCTGGGCGCGGCGATCGGATCGGCGCGGGCGCAAGGCGATGATGGCGCTGGGGCTGATCGGCTTCATCGTCTCGATGGCGCTGTGTGGCCTCGCGCTGTGGGCAGGGCTTTCGGGCGTGCTCGGCGCGGTCCCGGCGCTGATCGCCTTTGCTGCGGCGCGCAGTCTCTATGGCGGGTTCGGCAGCGCCGCCCCGCCCGCCGTCCAGGCCTATGTCGCCTCGCGCACTGCGCCTGCCGAGCGCACCCAGGCGCTCAGCCTCGTGGCCTCGAGCTTCGGGCTGGGCACCGTGTTCGGCCCGGTGCTTGCCCCGCTGATGGTGCTCCCGTTCTTCGGGATCGGGCTCACCGGTCCGTTCATCTGCTATGCGTTGATCGGCATTGCCGCGCTGATCGTCCTGCGGCTGCGGCTGCCTGACGACGAACCGCGCTTTGCCGCGCGCGGGCAGGCCTATGGCGCGCCCTATGGCGACGGCTCGCACAACGAGGGGGCCACTCAGGCGCCCGCTGATCATGCACCTGATGAAGGTGCCGAGAGCGACGCGCGGCTCAAGTGGAGCGATGCGCGGGTGCGCCCGTGGGTGATCGCGATGCTGATCGGTGGGCACGCGCAGGCGATGCTGATGGGGATCGTCGGATTTCTCACGCTCGACCGGCTGGGCCTGCGCGATGCGCCGGGAGAGGGCGCTTCGATGGTGAGCCTGGTGCTGGTGTTCGGCGCGATCGCGACCCTGCTGGCGCAATGGGGCCTCATCCCGCGCTTCAACATCGGGCCGCGCGCAGCGACCGTGTGGGGGATGGCGGTCGCCGGGCTGGGCAGCCTCATCCTTGGCGCATCGGACGATCTTTTCACCCTCGCGCTCGGCTATGCGATCGCCTCGCTCGGCTTCGGCCTGTTTCGCCCGGGGACCACCGCGGGCACCTCGCTCGCGGTCAGTCGCGCCGAACAGGGGCAGGCCTCGGGCATCGTCGCCAGCACAGCAGGCGCGAGCTTCATCTATGCGCCGCCGCTGGGCGTGTGGCTCTACAACCAGAGCGACTGGCTCGGCGTCGGCCTCGTTGTCGCCTTGTGCTTCCTCGTGACTGCGGTCGGCTGGCGCGCGCTCCAGGCAGACAGCGCGCTCATCGGCCAAGGCTAGAGGATCTCGAGCACCACATCCTGCGGCCGGCACAGCCGCACGCCCTTCTGCGTCTCGACCAGCGGGCGGTTGATGAGGATCGGATCGGCCATCATCGCATCGAGGATCGTCTCGGCATCGGCTTCGGGCAGCCCGCGCTCCTGCGCATCGGTGCCCCTGAGGCGCAGCCCTTGCGCAGGCGTGATCCCGGCATCGGAATAGAGCTGGACGAGCTTTTCGCGGCTGGGCGGATGCTTGAGATATTCGATCACCGTCAATTCAACGCGGCTGAGGCTCTCGAGGATGGCAAGCGCTTTGCGCGACGTCCCGCAAGCGGGATTGTGCCAGATCGTGACTTTCATGCGTTTTGGTCCCGGTTCGCTGAGCTGGCCGCTTGTATCCGCGCCGCACCGGCTTTGCCACAACGAACAGGTCCACAGCGCAGCAGGCTGCGCGCCTCAGCGCGCGCCCTCGTCGCGGTCGGACGGGGCACCGCGCAGCGCCGGGACGGCCCTGCCCGCATCCTCGCTGCTGATGCCGGGCGCGGGCGCGGCGCTGATGTTCTCGCGGCGCTGCGCAACGCGGCCGGCGCGCTGGATCGCCTGCACCAGCCGGGGATAGGTGCCGCAGCGGCACAGATTGGGGATCGCCTCGACGATCTCTTCAGCGCTGGGCTCGGGATTGCGATCGAGCAGCGCGGCGGCGCTCATCACAATCCCCGGCGTGCAAAAGCCGCACTGGATCGCCTGCTCGGCCACCATCGCCTGTTGCACCGGGTGCGAGCGATCGCGGCTCAGCCCCTCGATCGTGGTGATCAGCCGCCCCTCGGCTTCGGCCAGCGTGATCCGGCAGGAGCGCAGCGCAGTTCCATCGACGATCACCATGCACGCCCCGCACGAACAATCGCCCCCGCCGCCCGCCTTGGTGCCGGTGAGGTTCATCGCCTCGCGCAGCGCGTAAAGCAGCGGCATGCGCGGATCGAGATCGAACTCGACCGGATTGCCGTTGACCGTCATGCGCGACATCGGCGCGGGCCTTCAATCAAGCGCGGCGTGGCTATGATCAGGCGCGCCAGCTGTCGTCGATCCGCGAGACGCGGCGCTTCCACGCCTCGAAATCGAACACGCCCGCGCCGCCCTGGCCCTGCATCACTGAAATGTCGCGCTGGTGGACCTCGACCACCTCCTGCGGCACGACGGCGGGATCGCCCATGCCGAGCGTTGCCACCTGGATTTCGCAGGCGCGCTGGAGCGCCCACATCTTGACGAACATGCCCTGGATCGTCCGGTCCATCACCACCGGGCCATGATTGCGCAGCATCAGGATCGAGTGGTTGCCAAGATTGGCCAGCAACCGCTCGCCCTCTTCGGCGCGCACCGTCACGCCTTCGAAATCGTGATAGCCGATCTGGTCCTGGAAATTGCAGGCGTAGAAATTGGTCGGCAAAAGCCCTTGCCGGTGGCTGCACACCGCCATGGTCGCGGTCGTGTGGACATGGCAGATCGCCGCAGCGCGCGTCCCCAGATGCTTATGAAAATAGGCGTGCTGGGTGAAGCCGGCCTTGTTCACCATATAGGGCGAGCCGCCGACATTGTTGCCCTCGACATCGATCTTGACGAGGTTGGACGCGGTCACCTCGTCATAGAGCAGGCCGAAGGGGTTGATGAGGAAGGTGTTGTCCTCGCCCGGCACTTTCAACGAGATGTGGTTGTAGATCGATTCCGACCATCCGAGATGGTCGAAGATGCGGTAGCAGGCGGCAAGATCGAGCCGCGCCTGCCATTCTTCCTTGCTGACCTTGCCTTCAAGGCTCGCTTTCTCCTTGAGACCATCGTCGGGCTTGAGCTGGGTGGCCATGGTGAGGATCCTCTTTTCCGTCGCTTTTTTCCGTCCTGGCGGTCACCTTCGGCTATCGCATGAGGCCATGGGACAGCACAAGCGCTGCTTTGCCCTCGCCAAGCGGTTTCGCTTTGCCAAGCACCGTGCGCCGGGGTAGCGCGCGAGTGTCGCATGGCAAGTCGTGAAACCTCGATGGTCGAGAAGGCCCCGTCGGCAGTCTCGAGCGCCAAACTCACCCGCGGCTCGATCCCGCAGCACCTCGTCGGACAGACATTGCCCGCGATCATCGGGGTCGCGGCGGTCATGTCGATCGGGCTCGTCGATGCCTATTTCATCGGCCAGCTGGGCAGCGCCGAACTCGCCGCGATCGCGTTCATCTTCCCGATCTCGGTCGCGCTCACCTCGCTGGGGGTGGGCGTGATGGTCGGCATCAATTCGGTGGTCGCGCGCGCGCTGGGCGAAGAGGACCTGGACAAGGCTGCGCGCCGCGCCAATTTCGGCATCGCCTTCGCGGTCCTCACCGGGCTGGCGCTGGGCGCCGCGCTCTATCTGCTGATCGATCCGCTGTTTACCCTGATGAACGCCGATGCGAGCTTGCGCCCGCTGATCCGGCTCTACATGGAGCCGTTCGCGCTCGGCTTCCCGCTGATCCTCGCGATCATGGGGTTCAACGGCGTGCTGCGCGGCCAGGGCGAGGCGCGCAAGACAAGCTATGTCTCGCTCACCTATGCCACGGCCAACTGGGTGCTCGATCCGCTCCTCATCACCGGCGCTTTTGGCTTCGAGGGGTTCGGGATCGCCGGGGCTGCCTATGCAACGATCATCGGCTGGATAATGGGCGCGATCATGGCGCTGGCGCTGATGCGTTCGACCGCGATCCCGCTCGACCCGGCGCTGGTGTTTGCCGGCAAGCTGCTCGATCCGGCCAAGGCGATCCTCAAGGTCGGGCTGCCGGCCGCCTTTTCGAACGCCATCAACCCGCTTGGCCTGGCCGTCCTCACCGCGCTGATCGCGCTCGATGGCGGGGCCGCGGTCGCAGGGTTCGGCGCGGCCGGGCGATTGCAGAGCTTTGCCAACGTGCCGTTGCTGGCGCTCAGTGGATCGATCGGCGCGATCGTTGGGCAGAACTGGGGCGCGCGCCAGTATGGCCGGGCGCGCGATGCAGCGCTCTATGCGGGCGGATTCTGCTGCATCTGGGGCCTTGGGATCGCGCTCCTCCTGTTCTCGACAGGCGGCTGGTTTGCCCAGATCTTCACCGATGATCCCGCCGTCGCGCGCGAATTCGACCTTTATCTCAACATCGCGGCCTGGGGCTATGCCGGCTTCGGGCTGCTGATCGTGGGCAACGGCATCCTCAACGCGGTCGACAAGGCCGCGCTTGCGCTGGTGCAGTCGATCGCGCGGGTCTTCCTCGTCATGCTCCCGTTCGCGTGGGTTTTCCTGCAGGACTGGGGGAGCGGCGCGGTCTACGGCGCGGAGCTTGCCGCCAACGTGTTTGGCGGAGTGACCGCGCTGCTGCTGGTGCGGCTGGTGCTGTGGCGGCCCTCGCGCGGCTGAACCCGGCGAATGCCGGCCAAAAGACAAGCGCTGCGTAGCGCTTCGTTAACCATCGCGGTCCATAAGCCCAGCATCGAGCTTTCTCTCATTTGGCCGTTTAGGGGGCGCAAGGCGCATGGATGATCTGCTGACGGATTTCGTCGCAGAAACACGCGAGATGCTGGAGGCCAGCGCAAGCGAGATCATCGCTTGGGAGGCCAATCCGGCCGATGGCTCGCGGCTGGATGCGATCTTCCGCTTTGTCCACACGGTCAAGGGCAATTGCGGCTTCTTCGATTTTCCCCGCTTGGCCGGCCTCAGCCACGCCGCCGAAGACGCGCTGGCCGATGTGCGCGCCGGGCGCCGCCACCCTGACAGCGTACTCGTTTCCGCGGTGCTCGCGATCATCGACCGGATCGTCGAGATGGTCGACGCGATCGAGCGCGAGGGGATTTGCCCCACGGGCGATGACAGCGCGCTGATCGCAGCGCTCGGGCTCGATGCGCCCTCTGCCGCCGACCAGCAGGATGTCGTTTACGAACCGGCATTCGCGCCCGGAGCCGGGCTCGAACCTCGGATCGAGGTCGAAAAGGGGCACGAACTCGCGATGCCGGTGCAGCGCACGATCCGCTTGCCCGTCGAGCTCCTCGACCGGGTGATGAGCGGCGTCTCGGATATGGTGCTCGCCCGCAACGATCTGGCGCACCGCCTGCGCCAGGCCGGCAATCAGCCGACCATCGACGGCCCGTTCGAGCGGCTCAGCACCATCCTCACCGATGTGCGCGATGCGATCACCCGAATGCGGATGCAGCGGATTGAAACTCTGTTCGGCGCGCTCCCCCGCCTCGTCCGCGATTTGTCGGCCGAGCTTGGCAAGCAGGTGATGGTCGATCTCGACGGCGGCGACGTTGAGCTCGACCGCGAGATGATCGAGATGATCCGCGATCCGCTCACCCACCTCATCCGCAACGCCATCGACCACGGGATCGAGACTCCCTCGGCCCGTCTCGCGGTCGGCAAGCGCGAGATCGGCTTGCTCACCATCGCCGCACGCCAATCGGGCAACACCATCAGCATCGTCATCTCCGACGACGGTCGGGGGCTGGACGAGGAACGCATCGCCGCAAAGGCCATCGCCACCGGCCTGATCACCGAAGCCGAACGCGCCACCATGCCCAGCGACAAGCTGCTCAATCTGATTTTCGAGCCCGGCTTTTCCACTGCGGAGACGGTCAGCAACGTCTCGGGCCGGGGGGTCGGGCTCGATGTGGTGCGCCAGAACCTCGAAAAAGTCGGCGGCAGCATCGCCGTGCGCAGTCACCCCGGTGAGGCCGCGCTCTTCAAGATGCAGATTCCGCTGACGCTCAGCATCATCGCCGGGCTGACAGTCGAAGTCGGCGGGCACCGCTTTGCCATTCCGCAATCCTATGTCGAGGAAATCGTGCAGGCCAGCGCCCGTGCGCTCGAATTCACCCGGATGGGCGAAACCGCGCTGGTCACCTTCCGCGGCACCCGCGTGCCGTGCCTGATGCTGGGCGAGGTGCTCGGTGTGACCGCGGGCGAGATTGGCGATAGCGAACCCACCTTGGTGATGCTGCGGCTTGCCAGCGGCGATCTGTTCGCGCTCGCGGTGGAAGGCATCCACAATCACGGCGATCTGGTGGTCAAACCCATCGCGCCGGCCGTGATACGCTCGGGCCTGTATGCCGGCTCGACCCTGCTCGATGATGGCCAGCCGGTGCTGCTGCTCGATATCGCCAATATTGCCGCGCAGCATCACCTCATGTCCGAAACCCGCGCACGGGCGCGGATGCGGCTCGGGCCCGAGGATGAGGGGCAGGCGCGCGCGCAGGATATCAACCGGGCGATGGTGTTCACCGACTGGTGGGGTCGCCGCTGCGCGATCCGGCTCGAACTCGTCCAGCGGATCGAGACCGCGCCAGCCGCGAGCGTCGATCGCAGCGCGGGCACCGCGCGCGCGGTGATCGACGGGGTGATCCTGCCGATTGTCGGCCTTCCCGAAGGCCCGCTGCCCGCCGACAAGCTGCGGCTCCTGCGCCTCAGCGACGGCGCTTGCGAACTCCTCTATTCGGTGCGCGAAGTCGACGATGCAGCCGAGCTCAACGATGCCCTGAAGCGGGTGAGCGATGATCCGCTGGTCGAGGCGATCACGCTGGTTGACGGCCAGACCGTCGCGCTGCTCGACGGCCACAAGCTGTTCTCGCTCCATGGCGAACCGCCCGAAGACCTCGAAAAGCCTAAGTGCCGGCTGCCCAGCAACGATTGGTCGAGCACGATTCTCGCGCCGCTCGTGCGCGAGGCGGGCTACGAGATCGTCGCCGACAACGAGGCGGACGAGCGGACGCTCGGGATCTGGTTCGAGGAGGAGTTCGAGGTCGCCTCCGAGCTGGGCATGAACATAAGGGGCCCGGTCCTCCGCTTGCGCAATCAACCCGATGGCCCGCAGGATTGCTCGACGATCTATCGCTACGACCGCGAGGGCCTGCTCACCGCGCTGCGCCGCGCGCGCGGCGATGCACTGCTGGCCGAGCGCAACCTCGAGAAAGGAGCCGCCTGATGGCGCAGTTGCTCGTCATGACGCAGATCGCCGGGCGACGCTGCGCGCTCAATGCCAATGACGTCAAATCCGTGATCGAACTCGGCGCGATCACGCCCGTCCCGCGCGCGCCCGCCTATATCGCCGGGATAACCGCGCTGCGCAGCCAGGCGCTCACCGTGATCGAATGCCGCCACTCGCTCGGCTTTCCCGAGATCGTCTGGGCGACCGATCACCGCGCGGCGGTGGTCGCGATCGAGGGCCATTCCTATGCCCTGATGGTGGATGCGATCGAGGATATCACCACCGCCCAAAGCGCGCCCGAAGAGGTGCCGGGCGGGTTCGGCCCGGAATGGTCGCGGGTCGCAACCGGCATGGTGGAGACGGCCATCGGCCCTGCCCTGCTGATCGATCTTGCCGCCTTGATCCGCGGACCGGTAGCGCTTGGAGCGGCGGCTTAAGACAAAACTTACCGAATGCCATTAGCATTTCCGGTGCTGCAGCCTGGAAGGTCATCACGCATGAAAACCTGTTTGATCGTTGACGATTCCCGCGTCATCCGGAAGATCTCGAGGCATATTCTCGAAACGCTCGATTTCTCCGTGACCGAGGCTGAAAACGGCAAGGAAGCGCTCGATGCGTGCGCGGACAACATGCCCGATGTCATCCTGCTCGACTGGAACATGCCGGTGATGACCGGGATCGAGTTCATCACCCACCTGCGCAAGCGCGAGGGGGGTGACAAGCCCAAGGTCGTCTTCTGCACAACCGAAAACGATGTCTCCCACATCCGCGAAGCGATCTCGGCCGGCGCGGACGAATATGTCATGAAACCGTTCGATCACGAGACGCTCCAGATCAAGCTGCAACTCGTCGGCTTTGTCTGAGACGTGTCCGGGCCGGCCCTTCCATCCTCCCGCCGCGCCGAGCCGGGTGGCGCGTCCGCGAAAGGCCGCGCGACCACGCAGGTCGTGATCGTCGACGATTCGCTGACGGTGCGCACCATCCTGAAGCGGATGGTCGAAAGCGGCGAGAACATGGAGGTCACCGGAACCGCCAGCAGCGCAGAGCGGGCGATCGCGCTGCTCAAATCCTCGCGCGCGCACGTGGTCCTGCTCGATCTTGAAATGCCCGGCATGGGCGGGCTCGAAGCGTTGCCGGCAATCCTTGCAGCGGGCGCCGGCGCGCAGGTGCTGGTCGTCTCCTCGCTGACCCAGGACGGCGCCGAGCACACCGTCTCGGCGCTTTCGATGGGCGCAGCCGATACCATGCTCAAGCCGCGGCCCGGCGGGTTCAACGAGGAATATCGCGCGCAATTGCTCGGCAAGATCCGCGCGCTCGGCGGGAGTTCGGACGATCAGGGCGGCGCTGGCGAAAGCGCTCCCGAGACCACTGCGACTGCCGCGCGCACCACGGCCGGATCGGCCGCCGCGAGCGGCGCCGAACGTTCCCCCTATCCCGGCGCTGCGCCGATCTGCGCGCGCGCGCCCGAGCTTGTCGCGATCGGCGCATCGACCGGCGGCATCCACGCGCTCAACATCTTGCTGCGCGCGCTGCCGCCCGAGTTCGACCTTCCCATCCTCATCACCCAGCATCTCCCCCCGTCCTTCATCCCCGTCTTCGCGCGGCAGATCGAGATCGCCTGCGCGCGTTCGGCGGTGATCGCAGAGGAGGGCACCGAGATCAGGCGCGGCGAGGTCGCGATCGCGACCGGGCACGGCCACATGATCGTGCGCCGGGTCGGCAACCGGCTGGTGGCCGGCATCTCCGCCGAGCCCGCGCGAAGCGGCTGCCTGCCCTCCGTCGATCCGATGCTGGCGAGCGCTGCCAAAGCGTGCAACGGGCGAGTGCTCGCGGTCATCCTCTCGGGCATGGGGCGCGACGGGACCGAAGGGGCAGCCGAGCTGGTCGAACTCGGCGGCACCGTGTTTGCACAGGATGCGCAATCGAGCGCGGTCTGGGGGATGCCGGGGGCCGTCAGCAAGGCTGGTCTTGCCAGTTTCATCGCGCCGCCCGCCGCGCTCGCCGCAGCGCTGGTGTCGCAGATTACCAACCATAAGGACCAGGAGCGCAGCGAGAATATCGCCTTGAGGCAGGCCTGAAAGGCCCGGCGTCGCAGCATTTGAGTTTATGGAATACAGCCAAGCCTCTATCCAGATCATCGCGGATCTTCTTGCCGAACAGACCGGGCAACAACTGAGCGAAAATCGCCGCTGGCGGGTTGCGAGCGCCTTGTCCGGCGTCTTTCGCGAGTGCGGCATCAGCAATGTCGACCAGCTCGTCTGCCTGCTGCACGAGCAGGCGACGAACGCGGCCAAACGCGCCCTTGCGCAGCGGATCGTCGAGGCGCTGCTCAACAACGAGACCTATTTCTTCCGCGACAAGCCGACCTTCGACCAGCTCCCGGCCCATGTCCTGCCCGATCTGGCCGAGCGCCGCAGCGCGGCCAGGCGGATCTCGATCTGGTGCGCAGGGTGTTCAACCGGCCAGGAGGTCTATTCGCTCGCCATGATGTTTGCCGATGACCCCGCGCGCTGGCGCGGCTGGACCATCGACATCCTGGGCACCGACATCTCGGCCCGCGCGATCGATGCCGCGCGCGGCGGGGTCTATTCGCAGTTCGAGGTGCAGCGCGGGCTCAGCGTGGCCCAGATGCTGCAGCATTTCTCCGAGACCCCGCAAGGCTGGAAGATCGCCGACGCAACGCGCGCCCCTGCTCGCTTCCAGAAGCACAACGTGCTGGGCGAACCGCCTGCGCGCCATACCTTCGACCTCGTCTTGTGCCGCAATGTCCTCCTGTATTTCGATCGCGAGACGCGCGAGCGCGCGTTCAAGCGCCTCGCGAGTTCGATGGCGCATGACGGTTTCATGATGCTTGGCGCGGGCGAGACCGTGATCGGTCAGACCACCGCGTTCGAACCGGTCGCGCAGCGCGCCAGCATGTATGCCTTGACGAAGCGCCCCTGGAGGGACGAGCCGCAATCGAGCTTCATCGGCATGGAACCGGCCTGATCGCTGCCGGCGGAGCGCTTACCCGCGAAGCGCCCTTGCCCCGGCACCGTTAGCCCGTCCCGGACACCTGATCGGGCGCTCGGCTTTACGCTTCGTTATCCCTTTGTCTTTAGACAATTGCTCAACCCAGCAGTCGCCTTTCGCACGCTCTCACCAAAGGGATACCGGTGCCAAACCCCGCCAAGCCGACGCGCCCGACGCACCTTGGCGCTGTCTGCTTCGCTGTTGGTGTCATCGGGCTTGCCGGCGCGCTTGCGGGGATGCTGTTCATCGCCGGCGATCTGATCACGGCGTCCGCCCCCGGGCTCCTCTTCATCGCCTGCCTCGCGCTCTATTCGGCCCTGTTGATCGCGCTCGCCCAGTCGATCGCCCAGTCGATCGCCCAGTCGATCGCCCGATCAACCACCCAGTCACTTTCCCAATCATTCTCCGGTCCGGGCGCGCGCGAGGCCGATCGCTTGATCGACGCGCTCGGCGGTCTTCCCGATCGCCGCGCGCTGCTCGAGGATATCGCCCGGCTGGCGCGCGGGCGCGATGAGCTCGCGATCGCCCTGATCGATCTCGACGGGTTCAAGGCGATCAACGATCATTTCGGCCAAGCGGTCGGCGACATGGTGCTCGAAGCCTGCGCCGAGCTGCTGCGCCAGACCTGCGGCGAAGAAGCGCGCTGCTATCGTCTGGGCGGAGACGAGTTTGCAGTGGTGATGAACGGTCATGCGGCAGGAACTATCCTCGAAGGCATGTGCCGGATGCTGCTAGAGCAGCTCGCGCGCCCGCTGCGCGCCGGCCGACACGAGATCGTGGTCGGGGCAAGCATCGGGCTGGCTTGCAACCGACAGGATGACCCCAGCTCATCGCGTGAGCTGCTGCGCCGGGCGGACGTCGCGATGGACATGTCGAAGCGCGGGGGCAAGATGCGCTGCACCTGGTTCAGCCCCGCCTTCGACGAGCGCCGCGAGCGCGTGCGCGAGATCGAGGATGATTTGCGCAAGGGCCTGGAGCGCGAGGAATTCGGCCTCCTCTACCAGCCGCTGATCGCTGCCGGAAGCGGCCGGATCGTGGCGGTCGAAGCGCTCTTGCGATGGCACCGGCCCGACGGGCGAGAGATCGGCCCGGCGACTTTCGTGCCCATTGCCGAGCAATCGGGGCTGATCAACCCGATCGGCGTTTGGGTGCTCGAGCAGGCGATGCGCGATGCTGCCAAGTGGGATGAGATAACCCTTTCGGTCAACATTTCGGCAGCGCAGCTGCGCAATCCCGAGTTTCCGGTCAAGCTTGGCGAATTGCTCGAGCAGACCGGCTTTCCCGCACAGCGGCTCGAGCTCGAGATCACCGAGACCTGCCTCGTGCTCGATCCCGTCGTCGCCGAGCGCAGCCTCGCCATGCTCCGCGCCTTCGGGGTCCAGATCTCGCTTGACGATTTTGGCACCGGCTATGCCTCGATCGGCTTCCTGCGCCAGTTCCGCTTTCACAAGCTCAAGCTTGATCGCAGCCTCGTCAACACGGCGAGCTGCGACGATGGCAGCCGCGCAATGATCATCTCGAGCATCGCGATGGCCCGCGCGCTCAACATGGAAGTGACCGCCGAGGGCGTTGAAACGCGCGAACAGGCGGACCTCGTGCGCACCGCAGGCGCCGATCACATCCAGGGCTGGCTGTTCTACCGCGCGCTGCCCGCCGCCGAGATCGACCGGCTCTATGCGGCGCAGATCGCCCAGAGCGAACCCGCTCTCCGTCGACTTCAAGGCCCGGGCACGAAGGATAAAGTGGCATGAGCGCCCTCCAGGAAATCGCCGTGGACCTCGCCGCCGAGCGCGCGGTGGGCAGCGAAGGAGACGACGCCCGCAGCGCAGCCGAGATGCAGCGCTCCGGCCGGGCTAGCGGTCTGATGCACTGGTTCGGCGGGTTGTCGGTCGGGCGCAAGATCGAGGCCTTTTTCGGCGCCAATCTCGTGATTGCGCTGATCGCGGGGCTGTTCGTCGTCTATGGCTATCTCAAGCTCGCCGACCGCGCCGAGAAGGTCACCAGCGAGCTCGAATATGCGCTAGCCGCTGAAGGCCTCGTCGCCGTGATGAGCGAGGCCCAGCGGCACGCCGAGATGCTCGTCGCCAGCGCTGACGCCAGCCGGGCACGCGCCGCGCTGGATCAGCTCAACCTCGCCGACACCCGGATCGATGACTTGCGCGTGGCGGTGGAAGGGAGCAACATCGCGGCATTCGATCGGCTCTCGGCGATCGAGGCAGTGGTGAGCGATTTTCGCGATCAGATCGCCGGGCTCGAAGCCGCTCAGGACGACCCCTTGCGGCGCGAGAGCCAGGCGAGCGAAGTCGAGGCGAGCGGCGCCTACGCGCTCGAGGCGACCCGCGACCTCGCCGAGATCCTCAAGCGCGATGCGGTGTCAGTCTCCGAGGCGAACAGCGCACTCATCGTCACCCTCATGACCTCGTGGATCGCCTTTGCCGGCATCCTCATTCTCCTCACCCTCATTGCCCAGCGCTATCTCGACCGCTCTGTCGGCCAGGTTTTGAAAGCGATGACCGCCGAGATGACCCGGCTTGCTGCCGGCGCGAAGGACATCGCCATTCCGGGCCGCGATCGACGCGACGAGATCGGCGCGATGGCGCGCGCGATGGAAGTGTTCCACCGCGCCGGGATGCGGCTTGAGCGGCTCAGCATCGAGCGCACCGAAAAGGCCAAGGCCGCGCTCGCCGAGCGGACCCGCCTGCAAGCGCAGCAGGAAGAGGCGCGGAGCGAGCGCGAGCGCATGCTGCGCGATGTCGCCGACCAGTTCGAGCGGACGGTTGGCGACGTGGTCAGCACGGTCGCGGAAGCCTCGAGCCAGCTGCGCACCACCTCGACCAGGATGGCGAGCACCGCCGATCAATCGAGCGAGCGGGCACGGCAGGTGACCGTTTCGATGGAACAAGCCAATTCAGGCGCGACCGCGGCTGCGGCGGCGAGCGATGAATTCGCGCTCTCGATCGGCGAGATCAGTCGCCAGGCCGCGTCCTCGGCGCAGCTCGCGCGCGCCGCCACCCGCTCGGCAGAGCGGGCGGACGGGACGATTTCGGCGCTCTCGCAATCGGCCGACCAGGTCGGCCAGATCGTCGCGCTGATCCAGTCGATCGCCCAGCGCACCAATTTGCTCGCGCTCAACGCCTCGATCGAGGCCGCCCGCGGCGGCGAGGCCGGGCGCGGCTTTGCCGTGGTCGCGAGCGAGGTCAAGGAGCTGGCAAACCAGACCAGCCGCGCGACCCAGCAGATCGCCGAGCAGATCCGCACGATGCAAGAGACGACCGGGGCGAGCGTCACCGCGCTCAAGGAAATAGCGGGCCAGATCGAGCAGCTCGAAACCACCGCCGTCTCGATCGCCGCTGCGGTCGATCAGCAATCGGTCGCCGGCCACGACCTTGCGCGGAGCATCGATCTTGCCGCGCGCGAGACCGAGCAGGTCAGTGGCCACATCGAAGAGGTCCGCGACCTCTCGCAATCAACCGGAAGCGCGGCCGGCGAGGTGCTCGCCAGCGCGACCAATCTCGAGCAACAGGCCTCGATCCTGCGCAGCCAGGTCAACGCCTTCATCGCCAAGGTCCGGGCAGGATAGCCGCGCCGAGCGCGCATCAGGGGCCCTGCGAAAGGCGATGTTAAGGACTTTCATTCAGAGCTAGGCGACACCAACACAACGCCGGCAGGGGACAACCGTCTTGGAGATGTCGAAGGTTCAGGATGCGCTCGAGGAGCAATCGGTGCCGGCATTCGCCGATGCGCCGGGCCCGGGCGATTCCGCGTGGGACGGGCAGGGCTACGAGGAAGGCGCACCCGCGCCCCAAGCAACCAGCCTGTTCGACGGCTTCACCTGGTTCCAGAACCAGCGCATCGCCGCCAAGATCAACACTGTCTTCGCCGTATTCGGCACGCTCGGCGCGGCGATCGTGCTCGTGCTCGGCGTTGGCATGAGCGATATCTGGGGGCGCTATCACGTCTCGGCCGACATCAAGCAATCGCTCGTCACCGCGGGCAGCCTGCGCGGGACAATCGGGGAATTGCGCTACAGCACCTCGCGGTTCCTGTTCGAACAGGAGCGCGAGGTGCTCGATCGCCAGCGCGCGGCCTATGCCAAGGCTCGCGAGGAGATCGATGCGATGGACCAGGGCCTGCGCCCGCATGTCCCTCAGTTCGGCGAGGATATCGACCAGCTGCGGCGCGAGCTTGTCGAATACAATGACACTTTCGATGCAACCATGGCCGAATTCCGGGTCGCCGGGCGCACCGCGCGGGCCGAAGCGCTTGCATACGAGATTGCCGATCGCGGCGATGAACTGTTTGCCGATACCCAGACCCTGATCAACGAGGTGACCGAGCATTCCGAAGCGCTCGAAGTGAAAGGGATCGAATACTTCCTCTCGATCATGGCCTGGGCCGGGGCGCTCGCCGTCCTCGCCGGGTTGTTCCTGCTTGCCGGCTTCGGCTATCTTTCGCGCGATCTGGTGGCCAAGATCAGCAACATCACTCAAGGGATGACGCGGCTCGCCAATGGCGACCGATCGTTCAGCATCGAAGGGCGCGAGCGCAAGGACGAGATCGGGGAGATGCTGCGCGCGCTCGCCATGTTCAAGCGTGCAAACCACCAGCTCGAGATGTGGGCACGCGAGCGAACCGAGCGGGCGGAGGCAGAGGTGCGCGGCCAGCAGGAACGCGAGCGCGAGCGCGCCGAACAGGAGCGCAAACGCGCAGCGCTCCTCGCCAATGTCGCCCAGCAATTCGAGCGCACCGTGGGCGAAGTCACCCAAAAGGTCGCCGCGGCATCGAGCGAACTTCAGACGACCGCCAAGCGCATGGCCGAAACCGCCGAGGGCGCGGCCTCGGGGACACAGGCGCTGACCGAGCACATGGCAACCGCCTCCACGGGCGCCACCTCGGCCGCAGCGGCGAGCGATGAATTCGCGCTCTCGATCACCGAGATCAGTCGCCAGGCGACCTCGTCAAGCGAACTTGCGCGGCTCGCGACCGATGCGACCGTCGAGGCCGACGAGACGATCTCGGCGCTCGCGTCTTCGGCCGAGCAAGTCGGCCAGATCGTCGAACTCATCCAGAGCATCGCCCAGCGCACGAACCTGCTGGCGCTCAACGCCTCGATCGAGGCTGCGCGCGGCGGCGAGGCGGGCCGGGGCTTTGCGGTGGTCGCGAGCGAGGTCAAGGAGCTTGCGACGCAGACGAGCCGCGCGACCCAGCAGGTGGCTGGCCAGATCCGCGCGATGCAGGAGACCACCGGCGCCAGCGTCAAGGCGCTGCAATCGATCGCTGCGCAGGTCAAAGAGCTCGAAACGACTGCGGTCTCGATCGCCAGCGCGGTCGACCAGCAATCGGTTGCCGGGCAGGAACTTGCCCGCAGCATCGATCTCGCCGCGAGCGGGACGCAAAAGGTCGCCGGGCACATCGATGGTGTGCGCGAGCTCTCGCTCTCGACCGGGGCGGCGGCCAGGCAGGTCCTTTCGAGCGCCGATGAGCTCAAACAGCAGGCGATGACGCTGAGCCGGCAGGCGGAGGGCTTCCTTGCACAGGTGCGCCAGGGTTGATCTCAAACGGGGCGCTGGCTCCGGTCTGAGGCGGTGTGTCACGCCCCTGCAAAGAATTGGGCCTAATTATGATCGTTGCCGTGCGGCATTGCGTTTTGCCTGATCGCTTGACGCAAACCTGGATGTTCATCCGCGCCGCTGCCGGGGAAGCTCGTGACGTTTCAGCCCGCTTTCAATGCAGCCCCCGGCCCTCGCCTGTTGACCAGCCCCGCAGCCATGGCGGCGGATGGCTCGCTCGCCGGCCGGTTCATGGCCGCGCTGAGCGACGAGGGTCTTGGCAGGCATGTAGAGAATGCCAGCGCGCAGCTCATGCTGCTGAGGCATGGCCGTCTCCGGCTCCCCGTCCTGGCGCACAGCGGCACCTATGGCGACACCTACATGACCGCGCCGCACAGCGCCTATGTGCTTTATGCGCGCGACGAGCTCGACATCATGGGGGTGCGGGGCGCACGCCGCTTGGCGGCCGATGCGGGGCTATGGTCGCTTGACCGGGCGCTGCGGGCGATCCGGATCAACCGCGCGGTGCAGCTCGATAACTGGCTGCTGTCGACAAGCCTGCACGGTGAGTGGAGCGGCGAGGAACTCGGCCCCATCCGCCGCGCGTTATGCGGGGCGTTTGAGGACCGGCTGATCATCCTTCGCACGCTTGACGAGGTCACCTCGCCGCGCCTCCTCGAAGCCGCGCGCGCCGACGGGTGGACGCTGCTGCCCGCGCGCCAGGTGTGGATCA
>DAITMG010000048.1:0-21726 GCA_036835265.1 Erythrobacter sp.
ATCCAGACCGGCTTGTTCGATGGCGCGATCGAAGTCGTGCCGTTCGTCGATGCGGGCTCGGTTTCGATCGGCACCACTCCCGATTTCGGCGTGATCCGGGTCGGCGCAGGCATCGGCGTGCGCTACAAGACCAGCTTCGGCCCGATCCGCGTCGATGTCGGCGTGCCGCTCAATCCGGATCAGTTCGACAGTCCGGTAGCGGTCTATGTGAGCATCGGGCAGGCCTTCTGATGAGCGACGAGGTGCCTCGGGAAAGCGAGCCGACAGCCGGGCGAGGGCGCATCTGGGGCAAGCGCATCGGCTGGGTTCTGGCGATCCTGCTCGCGCCGATCCTGCTCGCAGGCGCCTTTTTCGCAAGCCCCATCGGCAAGCGCTTCATCGCCGATCAGATCGCCGCGGTTGCGCCCGCATCGGGGCTGCGCTTCGAAGTGGGCCGGATTGAGGGCGACGTCTTTTCGCGCGCGGTGCTGTATGATGTCGTCGCCAAGGACCCGCAAGGCACCTTCCTCACCGCGCCGCAGGTCACGCTCGACTGGCGCCCCCTGGTCTGGCTGTGGAGCGGGCTCCACGTTGAGGAACTGGTTGTCGAGCGCGCGCGGCTCGAGCGTCTCCCCGAACTCTTGCCGGGCGATCCCGATGCGCCACTGCTGCCCGATTTCGACATCCGCGTCGGGCGGCTCGCGATCGAGGACATGCGCGTTGCTCCCGGCATTGCGGGCGAGTTGGAGCAGCGCGCCGATCTCGAGGCCGAGATCGATATCAGGAGCGGGCGCGCGCTGGTCGACGCGCAAGGCCGCTTTGGCCGGGAGGACCGGCTCGCTTTTCTGCTCGATGCCATGCCCGACGGCGACCGGTTCGATCTGGCGCTTGATTACAGCGCTGCCGCCGACGGCCCGATCGCGGCCATGGCCGGGCTGGAGGCAGCCTATCGTGCACAGATCAAGGGCGATGGCAGCTGGAGCCGCTGGACGGGGCACGCGCTGGTCGAGCGCACGCCTCGCGCAGCTGCCGAGGGCGAAGCGGCCCAGAGCACCCGCGTTGCAGCCTTCCGCCTCACCAATCGCGCCGGGCGCTATGGGCTGCTGGGCGAAGTCTCGCCGGTGATCGCGGCCGAGGGCATCCTCGCTCGCGCGCTCGGCGACGGCGCGGCGGTGTCGCTTGCCGGAACACTTGAAGACAGCGTGTTCGATGGCTCGCTCGCGCTGGTGACCGAGGCGCTGTTCGTGCGCGGCGGGGGCGTGCTCGATCTGGCGGACAACGCCGCCGATGGTTTCGAGGCGCGGCTGACCTTGCGCGATCCCGAACTGTTCGGCGACAGCGTCCGGCTCGAGAATGCCGAGCTTGCCGCGCGGCTTACCGGCCGGTTCGACGCGCTCTCGATCAACCACACGTTCACCGCCAGCGCGCTCGACACCGGTGCCGCCCGGATCGAGCAACTCGCGCAGAGCGGCACGGCAACCTACATCGACGGCGCTTTCGCGCTGCCGCTCGATGTCACCGCGGCGCGCGTCACCACCGGGCAGGATCTGGTCGATCCGCGCCTCGTCGGAGGCACGCTGCGCGGGCGGCTGACCTATCGCGATGCGCGGCTCGATGCAGACCGTGTGCGGCTCGACTTTCCGGGGCTGAACGCGGTGGCGAGCCTGCGCGGCAATCTCGATACGGGCGCCTTCGCGATCGCGGGGCCGGTCAATGCGCAAGGGGTGACGGTCCCCGATGTCGGCGAGGTTTCGGGCACAGCCAAGGTGCTCGCGCAGTTCGGGACGCAGATCCCCTGGTCGCTCAACGCCAATGCCGCCGGGCGTCTCGCCCAAGTCTCCAACGCTTCGATCGCCAACATCGCGGGCGATCCGCTGCGGTTTCGCGGCTCGGTCAGCCTCGGGGCGGACCGGCCGATCATCATGCGCGATGTCGTGCTTGAAAGCGACCGGCTGACCGCGCGCTTCGACAGCCGCGTGCAGGGCGGGCGCACCACGCTTGCCGGCAGCGGGCGGCAGGCCGAGTATGGCCCGTTCGAGGTTTCCGCGCAGCTTGCAGGCGATGCGCTCTCGGCCGACATCGTGCTCGCCGACCCATACCCCGCCGCCGGGCTGGTCGATGTGCGCATCGGCATCGAACCGAGCGAGGATGGCTTCGCGCTCGACGTCGCGGGAGGATCGCTGCTCGGGCCGTTCGAGGGCACGCTCGGGCTGGTCTTGCCCGAAGGCGGCCCGACCCGGCTCGATATCGCGGCGCTGCGGGTCTATCGCACCACCGCGCGCGGCACGCTCACCTTCGGCGATGCCGGGCTCGCGGGCGACCTCTCGCTTGCTGGCGGCGGGCTCGATGGCACCGTCTCGCTGTTCGCGGGCGAAAGCGGGGCGACCCGGTTCGATGCGGACCTCGTCGCCAACGGCGCGCGTTTCGGCGGGGAGACGACGATCGCACTCGCGGCTGCGCAGATCAACGCGAGCGGCCGGTTCGGCGGCGGCACGTCGACCGAGATCGAGGCCAGCATCAGCGGGCAGGGCTTCCAGTATGGCCAGCTCACGATCGCGCGCTTCGCCGCCAACGCCGACATCGAGGACGGCCGCGGCCGCGTCACCGCCGCAATCGCCGGGCGGCGGGCGGACCGCTTCTCGCTCAAGCTCAACGGCGACATCACGCCCGAGCGCATCGCGCTTCTCGCCGGCGGCGAGTATGGCGGCGGGGCGATCACCATGCCGCGCCGCGCCGTGCTGACCGCGCTCGACGGCGGGGGCTATGCGCTCGCGCCCACCCAGATCGGCTTTGCCCGCGGCTATGCCATCCTCGAGGGTCAGCTCGGCGGCGCCGCCACGGTGCTCAGCGCCAGGCTCGCCCGGATGCCGCTGCGGCTGGCTGACCTTGCCGGCGCAGGGCTTGGCCTGTCGGGCCGGCTCTCGGGCACGCTCGCCTACGAGCAGCGCGGCGATGGCGCGCCGACCGGCGAGGCGCGGCTGATGGTCGACGACTTCGCACGCTCCGGGCTCGTTCTCTCCTCCAGGCCGATCGACCTCGTCATCGCCGGCGATCTCGGCCCCAGCGCCGCGCGCTTTGCCGCCCGGCTCGATGGCGAGAGCGGCCAGCTCGGCCGGGTCGATGGGCGCATCACCGGGATCGACCGCGTCCCCGGCGATCTTGCCGCGGGGCTGCGGCAAGGCCGGCTCGAAGCGAGCCTCTCCTACGAGGGCGCGGCCGAATCGCTGTGGCGACTGGCCGCGATCGAGACCTTCGATCTCACCGGCCCGATCAGCGTTGCAGCGCGCGCCACCGGGACGCTCGCCGATCCGCTCATCACCGGCAATGTCGCCAGCGACAATCTCGGCCTTAAGAGCGCGGTCTCGGGCACCGACATCAGCGGGGTGAGCGCGCGCGGCCGGTTCGCCGGATCGCGCCTCGAGCTCACCCGCTTCGCCGGCGAGACCCGCGGCGGCGGCACGATCAGCGGCAGCGGCACGGTCGACCTCGCGCCGCTCAGCGACGGGCTCGGCCCGCGCCTCGACCTGCGCGCCGCTGCGCGCAACGCCCGCCTGCTGAACGCCGCCGGGCTCGATGCAACCCTCACCGGCCCGCTGCGGATCGTCAGCTCGGGCCGCGGCGGCACCATCGCCGGGCGCGTCACGATCGAGCGCGCCAGCTGGCGGCTGGGCTATGCCGACGAGGACCTCAGCCTGCCCCAGATTGCCACCCGCGAGATCAACCTCCCCGCCAACGGCACAGGCCGCGCCGTCACCGAGCCGGCGGGCTCGTGGCGCTACCTCGTCGATGCGCGCGCGGTCAGCCAGATCGCGGTCGACGGGCTCGGGCTTGACAGCGAGTGGGGCGCCAACATCCAGCTGCGCGGCACGGTCGATGATCCGCGCATCGGGGGCGAGGCCTTCCTCGTGCGCGGCAGCTACACCTTCGCCGGCACCCGGTTCGATCTCACTCGCGGGCGCATCCGGTTCGATGCGGGCGCGCCGATCGACCCGCGCCTCGACATCGCCGCCGAGACCGCCACAGGCGACACCAACGTCACCATCGCGATCACCGGCAACAGCCAGACCCCCGAGATCGCGTTCGCCTCCGAGCCGGCCTTGCCCGAGGAGGAGATCCTCGCCCAGCTCCTGTTCGGCGGCTCGGTCACTTCGCTTTCCGCGACCGACGCTGTGCAACTGGGCGCAGCGCTCGCCGCCTTGCGCGGCGGCGGGGGCGGGCTCGATCCGATCGGCGAGCTGCGCCGCTCGATCGGGCTGGACCAGCTGCGCATCGTCAGCGCCGATCCCGCGATCGGCCGCGGCACCGGCGTCGCGCTGGGCAAGAACCTGGGCAAACGCGTCTATGTCGAGATCATCACCGATGGGCGCGGCTACTCCGCAACGCAGGTCGAATACCGGGTCACACGCTGGCTCGCTTTGCTCGGCACAGTGACCACGATCGGACGCGACAACGTCTCGGCACGGATCAGTCGAGATTACTGATTGAGTGTGCAGCCCCATCCGGGGCTGCTCCTCGGTGCTATTCCCTCCGCGCGCCCGCGGCGCGCTGCGGGGCACCTGCGGGCGCGCGGTCGCGCTTGCAGCTGCCTTGCAGCTGGTTAGGTAGTGGTTCTTGGGAGAGGGGGGTGTGTCTTTGGCGCATCCTCTCAGCCCTCGCCGCGATAGAGCCGCTCTTCTGCTGCGCGCCTGCGCACCAGGCCCTTGAGCACGCGCCCGCCGGCCTTGTTCCAGCGCTTGAACTCGGCCGCGGCCAGCTCATGCTCGCCCGCGATGTGATGCCGCGTCAGGGTGGCGCGCGCGATCGCGCCGGTGTTGTAGTGGAAGCTCACCAGCGCATCGAACTGGGCTTGCGTGGTTGGCGCCGACCCGATCGCCTGCGCCACCTCGCGGGCATAGCGCTTGAGGTCCTTCGCCAGCCGTTCGTCGCACTGCTTCTGGGTCCACACGGTGCCAGGACCAATGCGCTCGCCGCGCTTGAGCCCCTCGCCGGTCGCGCCCCAGCCGATCGTCCACGGCTCTCCGCCGGTGCCGGGATCGGGATAGGCCTCGATCAGCCCGCCCGGCCGCAGCCGCGCGCAGCCCTCGAAGCGCTTGATCAGCGCCTTGCCCGCCTCGCTGATCGCGCGCGGCTGACGCCCCGATCCGCGCTCGGCTCGTCGTATGAGCGGAACGCCTGAACCGCCTGTTACACTGTCCAGAGAAGAAAAACCCTGCACCGGCGCAGCCTGCGGTTTCCCCGCATGGATCGTTTCATCGATCACTTCGCCCCCCGACTGCGGGCGCGAGCGCGCGAGCATCGCGCGCACCGCACTCAAGAAGGGCTTCGGGGTTTGCGGATTGTTTGCTTCTTGATCGAATTTGGACATCGAACGGGCCTCCTCAATGATGAACGAAGGCCCAACGATTAGGCACAAGGGCGGCGAGTAGGAAAATGGTTTGATGCCATGCGCTGACAAGCGCGGGTAAGATTGAGCGCGCATGAGAGCGGCAAGGAGGCCGCTTTTCCCATGATCGAACACCGCTTTGCCGCGCCCTATACCCTGATGTTCGCTCTGATGTTCAGCCTATGCGCCGTGAACGCCGGGCCTGCCCTGTCTCATCCGGGCCATGGCAACTCGAAGAAGGCCCAGCCCGAAGCCCAGCAGGCTCCCAGCCACGAGCATCCCGCCATAACCGCCCAGATCCCTGCCCAGCTTGGTAGCGAGGGAGAGAAGCGCCCGTGGACCAGCCTCGAGGCGCTCGATGCCGAGGCGCGGTTCCATTTCGTGGTCGTCTCCGACCGGACCGGCGGCCACCGTCCGGGCGTGTGGGAAGAGGCGATGGGCAAGATCAATCTCGTCCAGCCCGCCTTCGTCGTCAGCGTCGGCGATCTGATCGAGGGCTATTCCGAGGATCGCCGCCAGCTCACCCGCGAATGGGACGAGATCGACCGGATGATCGGCGAGCTCGATGCGCCGTTCTTCTATGTCTCGGGCAATCACGATTACTCGAACGAGGTGATGGCGCAGGTCTGGGCCGAGCGGCTCGGGCCGAGCTATTACAGCTTCACCTACAAGGGCGCGCTGTTCATCGTGCTCAATTCCGCGCTGTTCGATCGCGAAGGGATCGAGGGCTATGGCACGCGCGGCGGCGACTGGGCGGCGGAGCAGGCTGCGCAGCTCGCCTGGCTCGATGTGACGCTCAAAGCCAATGAGGATGCCGCCTGGACCTTCATGTTCATGCACCGCCCCTACTGGAAACCGACCTGGGTTCGCCCCGAGCCCGACCCCGCAACCGGCGAGCGCCCGGCGCTCCCTGCGTCGGGTCCGTGGGAGCAGCACGAGGTGCGCCCGCCCGAATGGGCCAAGGTCGAGGAAATGCTCGGGCGGCGCCCTTACACCTACTTTGCCGGACACGAACACGTCTACGATTACGAGGAAACCAAGGGCGTGCCCCACCAGCACCGCATCACGCTCGCCTCGACCGGGGGCGTCTCGGGCCTGCGCGGGGTGGATTACGGCGAATTCGATCACTTCTTGTGGATCACCATGACCAAGGAAGGCCCGGTCATCGCCAACCTGCTGCTGGATGGCATCCTGCCCAAGGATATCGAGCAGAAATACAAGCGGCCCTGGTTCGCCCCGCGCGATCCGAGCGATCCGGAGGCGGACGGCGAATAGGGCAGGCAGGACGGAGCGCTTTTCTCGATCGCCCTTGTCGCGCCTGCAAAAAGCCCGCCCGGATCGCTCCGGGCGGGCCTTTGTATTGCGCTGTCTTGCGCGAGCTTAGCTGCTGTAATACATGTCGAATTCGACCGGGCACGGGGTCGTCTCGAGGCGCGATTGCTCGGCCCACTTGAGCTCGGCATAGGCATCGATCTGATCCTTGCTGAACACATCCCCCTTGAGCAGGAACTCGTGATCCGCTTCGAGCGCCTCGAGCGCCTCGCGCAAGGAGCCGCACACGGTCGGCACGTTGGCGAGTTCGGCCGGGGGCAGGTCGTAGAGGTTCTTGTCCATCGCCTCGCCCGGGTGGATCTTGTTCTCGATCCCGTCGATCCCCGCCATGAGCAGCGCCGAGAAGCCGAGATAGGGATTGGCGAGCGGATCGGGGAAGCGGAACTCGACCCGCTTGGCCTTCTCGCCCGCGCCATAGGGGATCCGGCACGAGGCCGAGCGGTTGCGCGCCGAATAGGCGAGCAGCACCGGCGCCTCGAAGCCCGGCACCAGCCGCTTGTAGCTGTTGGTGGTGGGATTGGTGAAGGCGTTGATCGCCTTGGCGTGCTTGATCACGCCGCCGATGTAATACAGGCAGGTTTCCGAAAGCCCGGCATATTCGTTGCCCGCGAAGGTCGGCTTGCCGTCCTTCCAGATCGACATGTGGCTGTGCATGCCCGAGCCGTTGTCAGCCTTGATCGGCTTGGGCATGAAGGTCGCGGTCTTGCCATAGGCGTGCGCGACCTGCTGGACGACATACTTGTAGATCTGCACCTGATCGGCCGCTCTGGTCAGCGTCGAATAGGTGATGCCAAGCTCGTGCTGCGCGGCGGCGACCTCGTGGTGGTGCTTGTCCATGTTGAGGCCCATCTCGAGCATGGTCGCGACCATTTCGCCGCGAATGTCCATGCAGGCATCGACCGGGGCGACCGGGAAATAGCCGCCCTTGGCGCGCGGGCGGTGGCCCATATTGCCCATCTCGTATTCCTTGCCGGTGTTGGTCGGCAATTCGATATCGTCGATCGCATAGCCCGAGCCGGCATAGCCATCCTCGAAGCGGACATCGTCGAACATGAAGAATTCGGGCTCGGGCCCGACATAGATGGTGTCGCCGATCCCGGTGGAGGCGAGATAGGCCTCGGCGCGCTTGGCGGTGGTGCGCGGATCGCGCACATAGTCCTGACCATCGGAAGGCTCGACGATGTCGCAGAAGATCGCCAGCATCGGGGTGGCCGAGAACGGATCGGTGTAGACCGCGTTCATATCGGGGCGCAGGATCATGTCGGATTCGTTGATCGCCTTCCAGCCCTCGATCGAGGAGCCATCGAACATCAGGCCATCCTCAAGCGCGTCCTCGTCCATCACGCTCGCCGACATGGTGAGGTGCTGCCACTTGCCCTTGGGATCGGTGAAGCGCAGGTCGACCCATTCGATTTCCTCGTCCTTGATCTGCTTGAGGACGTCTTTCACGCTTGCCATATTGGTAGTTCCTCCACCTGTTGAATTGAAACAATGCCGGGATATTCGCCTGAGCGGATCAGAGCGCGTCCTCGCCGGTTTCGCCGGTGCGGATGCGGATCGCGCTTTCGATCGCGGTGACGAAGATCTTGCCATCGCCGATCCGCCCGGTCTGCGCAGCGCTCGCGATCGCCTCGATCACGCGCTCGGCCTGGTCATCCTCGACGACGACTTCGAGCTTCACCTTGGGGAGGAAATCGACCACATATTCCGCGCCGCGATAAAGCTCGGTGTGGCCCTTCTGGCGGCCGAAGCCGCGCGCCTCGGTCACCGTGATCCCCGAGACGCCGATCTCGTGGAGCGCTTCCTTCACCTCGTCGAGCTTGAAGGGTTTGATGATCGCCTCGATCTTCTTCACTGAATTGTCCGTTCCCCGAAGGCCGCTGGAGCCTTGCAATAAGTATCAGAACCAAGAGCGTCCCGCTGTCGCGTCAGTCGGCCCCTGCAGACCAATCTTGCGCCAGAATCTTGTAACGCACAATCCTGTTGCCTAATCAGTTAGCAATATTGTGCGGTGCAGCGCAAGGATTGTTGGCGCTGCCCATTTTTTGAGCAGCCACCCGCGATCACAGCCTGAGGCCCGCGGTTTCGGGGAGGCCGCACATAAGGTTGAGGTTCTGGATCGCCGCGCCGCTCGCGCCCTTGCCGAGGTTGTCGAGCCGGGCGATCAGGCGGGCTTGCGTTTGGTCGGCGGAATGGCAAACGAAAATCTCGATCCCATCCCATGCCGCTGCATTCTTTCGAACAAGCAGCTCAGGAGTCGTAGGGTCTTCATCGACCGTCACGACGTCGCTATATTCATACCAAGCAGAGAGTTCTTGATAAATCCCGCTTACGTCAAGCTTCCTGCCCCGGTGCTTGCTGATGGCAGCCAGATTTAGTGGCACTTCAACCAGCATCCCACGAAAGGCTGGCACAACACTTGGGGCAAACACCGGCGCATATTGGAGCCGGGCATATTGCATCATCTCCGGGATATGCTTGTGGTCGAGCGTCAGGCCGTAGGTTCGAAATGCCACGTCAGGATCGTTCTCGAACCTCGCGATCAGCGCATTCCCGCCGCCCGAATAGCCACTGACCGCGTTCACGCAATAAGCCCAATCGAGCGGGAGCAAGGTTTGGGACAGACGAAAAACTCGCCCCTCCTTTGCGGTCAAAGGCCCCATGAAGGATAGAAATCCCGTGGGATAGCATCCCGGATTGCTCACGAAGCGGGCATTGGCGATCTCCTCGCGTCCGATGAGCTCGGGAAAGCCATAGGTCCAACCCTCGGCCACGCGGTGAGCGGACGAGGCATCGATGATCCGTGTGCCCGACCCTTGCGCCAGCGCGACCGCCTCGCGCGCCGCCTCGTCGGGAAGGCACAGGATCGCGATGTCGGCTGCGTGGAGCGCATCGCGGCGCTTGCCCAAGTCCTTGCGGCCGGCTTCGCTAAGCGCAATCAGCTCGAACTCGGGCCGGCCTTCGAGCCGTTCGCGGATTTCGAGCCCGGTCGTGCCCGCAGCGCCGTCGATGAACACCTTCGTCGGCATCAGCGCACCATCACCGGAGCGGAGGCGCGCCCAGATCGAGCGCTCGGGTGAGAACATATCCGCTCGGCCCAGCGGGGCCAAGGCAACACCATGTCCATTCCTCGCCCGCATCGAGCACCTCGAGCGCTGCGCCGCGATCGAGGATGAGCGTCACTTCGCTGTCGTCGCGCGCGAGAGAGTGCATGGCAGTCTCTTCGCTGCGGACCAGCGCGCTTCCGGGAATGACATAATGCGCAGCCAGATGCGTCCCCGCGAGTGCGATATGCGCCAAGTCGCCGCGCAGCGGGAGGGTGCCGGGCGCGGGCTTTTCGACGGGGCCTTTGAGCCCGAGATCGCCGGCGGGTACGCAATAAGGGGAGGCATCGCTGCCAGCGCTGCTCATTTGAACCTGTTCCTCATCGCCCCTTTGTATGAACGCGCCCCTAGCTCCAAGTTGCGCCAACGGCAAGCTGGGCCGCCTCAGCGGCCATAGCGCTCCCTGAGCATGTGCCAGCTGGCGCGAAGGCCGTAAGCGGTCCCTCCCTTGGCGCGGCCGGGCTTGGCGAAGGGGCGCCACGCATAGGTGTCGAAATGGACCCAGTCGATCCCTTCACCGACGAACTTGTCGAGGAACAGCCCGGCCACGCTCGCGCCGGCAAAGCCGTTGGAGTGCGAGTTGGCGAGATCGGCGATGTCGCTGGCGAGATATTCGCGGTAAGCCTCGGGCAGCGGGAGCCGCCAGGGTTCGTCGTCATTCGCGCGGCCCGCAGCGATCAACGTCTCGGCGGTTTCATCGCGCCGCGCCATCATCGCGGCATAATCGGGGCCGAGCGCAACGCGCGCTGCGCCCGTCAGCGTGGCGAAGTCGATCATGAGATCGGGCTGCTCCTCGCTCGCGCGGGTCAGCGCATCGCCCAGGATCAGGCGCCCTTCGGCATCGGTGTTGTGGATCTCGACAGTCAACCCCTGGCGGCTGGAGAGCACATCGCCGGGGCGAAAGGAATTGCCCGCGATCGCGTTTTCGGTCGCGGGGACGAGCAAATGGAGCCGCACCGGCAGCGCTGCATCCATGATCAGCTGGGCGAGCGCGATCGCGTGCGCTGCGCCGCCCATGTCCTTCTTCATCAGGCGCATGCCGGTTGCGGTCTTGATGTCGAGCCCGCCCGAATCGAAACACACTCCCTTGCCCACCACCGCGAGAACGGGGTGATCGGGCTTGCCCCAGGTGAGGTGCATCAGGCGCGGCGCATGCTCGCGCGCCGCCGCGCGGCCGACCGCGTGGATCATCGGATAGCCCTGTTCGAGCGCATCGCCCCTGATCACCGCAAGCTCGCCGCCATGCGCCTTGGCGAGCCGCTCGCATTCGGCCTCGAGCGCGGCGGGCCCCATGTCCTCGGCGGGCGTGTTGACCAGATCGCGCACGAGGCATTCCGCGCGCGCCTCGGCTCTTGCCGCCTCGATCCGGGCGACGTCCTTGACGAGCAGGATACGCGGGCCGACGGGCTTTTCCTCCTGCTTGTAGCGCGTGAAGCGATATTGCGCGGTTTGCCAGCCGAGCATCGCGGGACCAGCACCTGCCTCTCCCGCCTCGCCCGCGAGCCGATAGGTGCCCCCCGGCAGCGCTTCGGCCAGCGCGGCCAGGCACCAGCTCGAAAGCTTGGCCGGATTGGCGACCCCGCCGACCACGAAAAACCCGTCCCCATCGGGCACGATCCCGGTCTGGTATCCGCCACCATCGAATTTCTGCGCGGCAAGGATCGCACGCTGGCCGGCGGAGAGCCCTTTGGCCAAAGCCTCGAAGCTCTGCTGGTTGACCAGGTGGATCGGCGTCGCGGTCTCGCCGCGATCGGGCTGGATGAGGCTCGTCAAATCGGTCATGGCATGTCCATAATCGAGCCTTATGGCTTGTCACGTGCAAAAGCGGGCCGGAAGTGGGGGCGGGTTGATGAAACGGATCTGGGCGGGCGCGATGGCCGGGGCGGCGCTGCTGGGCGCGGGATGTTCCTCGCCCGAGGAGATGAGCGAGGCGGTCGGCGCGGTCGCGGCGGCGCAGGCGGCGCAGGGCGGCACGCCCGCCGCCACGCCGCGCGCCTTTGCGATGGACGATTCAGAGCGCGCGGGCGACGGCGAGGAGATGGCCGAGCGCAGCTTCACCTACAATTGGCCTGCGGCGGTCTCGGCGATCCCGGCGCTGGCGCAGATGCTCGGAGCCGAGCGCGATGAGCGGCTGGCCGAGCAGAAGAGCGAGTGGGCGGATCAGCGCGCCAATTGTCCGCCAGAGGCCGGCGCCTGCCAGAACAACAGCTTCGAGCTGTCGTGGCAGATAGTCGCCGATACGAAGCGCTTCCTGAGCCTCTCCTCCAGCGTCTACACCTATGCGGGCGGAGCACACGGCAGTTATGGGCGCTCCTCGTTGGTGTGGGACCGCGAGGCGGGCGAGGCGCTCGATCCGGCGGCGCTGTTCACCTCTCTCGATGCGCTGGGCGAGGCGATCCGCCCACCGGTCTGTCGCCTGCTCGATCGCGAGCGCGAGCAGCGGCGCGGCGAGCCGGTGCCCGAGGGATCGACCCAATGGCCCCACCAGTGCCCGGTAATGGAGGACACCGTGATCTTCCTTGGCTCGGCCAAGGGCAAGACATTCGATCGGATCGGGGTCTATTATGGGCCCTATGTTGCCGGGCCCTATGCCGAGGGCGATTTCGAGTTCACCGTGCCGATCAGCCCTGCAATCCTCGCCGCGGTGAAGCCGCATTACCGCGCCGCTTTCGCCGCAGGCTCGTGAAGCGCGCCGGTTGCAGCAAGGCTCGCTTTCCGGCGAAGCGCTCGCTATATCGGCGCGCATGACCGAATATCAGACCGTCGCAAGCACCGACTCCGTCTATCGGGACGGGACCATCAAGCTTCACACCGCCGAAGGCTTTGAAGGCATGCGCGCCGCCGGGCGCCTCGCGGCCACCATCCTCGACGAGGTCGCCGAACTCGTGCAGCCGGGGGTGACGACCGAAAGCATCGACACCGCCGTGCGCGAGATGATGCTCGATGCAGGCGCGGTCCCCGCAACGCTCGGCTATCGCGGCTACACCCATTCCTCGTGCATCTCGATCAACCATGTGATCTGTCATGGCATTCCGAGCGACAAGGTGCTCAAGGAGGGCGATATCGTCAATGTCGATGTCACCCCGCTGCTCGATGGCTGGCACGGCGATACCAGCCGGATGTATTTCGCAGGCGAGCCTTCGATCAAGGCCAAGCGGCTGGTCGAGGTGACCTATGAGTGCCTGATGCTGGGGATCGAGGCCGCCAAACCCGGCGCGCGGCTGGGCGATATCGGCGCCGCGATCGAGGCGCATGCGCGCCAGTTCCGCTACGGTGTGGTGCGCGAATTCTGCGGGCACGGGCTTGGCCGGCTGTTCCACGATGCGCCCGAAGTGGTCCACGCGGCCAAGGCGGGGACCGGGCCGGAGCTGAGGCCCGGCATGTTCTTCACGATCGAGCCGATGATCAATCTGGGCAAGCCGTGGGCGAAGGTTCTGGGCGACGGCTGGACCGCGGTGACGCGCGACAAATCGCTCTCGGCGCAGTTCGAGCACTCGATCGCGATCACCGAGGACGGCAACGAGATCTTCACCAAGAGCCCGACCGGGCGCGACAAGCCGCCCTACTAGGTCCGCCTGGCCCGATGCGTTCGGTCGGGGTTGCTGCGTTAGTGTGCTCGACTAACCGGTTCAATGCATGCGGGGCCACATCCTTTGCGCGGCAAGGCCCGCTTGCCGCCTTCGCTTGATTGCCGCCCAATGACCGGGAATGAGCGCAGGGTTAACCAAATCTTGGTGCTTACTTAGCGTTTTTCTAACACATGTCCGGCTATGCTGCCTTTTGCATTCGGGCCTGTTTCGATCCGCCTTGCGGGCCGCGCCGACCGGGCGGCGGGCAATGGCCATGCAAGATGCAGGCTGGTGGAGCGACAAACGGTTTGAGCATGCGGCTTCTTCGACGATCCCTCGGACAGGGCGATGCGCCGCCGCCGCGCGATGAAGCGAGGGTGCCGCGCACACGCTCGGACTTCCTTTCCGAGATCGAAGAGGTTGGCGTCGGCTCGTTCTGGGCGACCAATGCGCAAGGCGAGATCGCCTATCTCTCCGAAACCGCGCTGACCGCGCTGGGCAAAAGCGGCGCGGCGCTGGTCGGCAAGCCGCTCACCTCGGTGTTCCTGCCAGCCGACAGCGACGGCGAGGCGGTCGCCGCTCGCTCGCTCAATCTCAAGCTGCGCTCGCAAGGCAAGATCGAGGAACAGATCGTCCAGATCGAGCTCGACAGAGTGGAAGGCGGCCAGGACGGGGGCAGCAGGGACGGCGGCGGCAAGGACGCGAGTGGCAAGGACGGCGGGGACAAGGCGAAAACCCTGTGGTGGAAGATCTCGGCCCGCCCCTATTTCGGCCCCGACAACCGCTTCCTGGGCTATCGCGGCGTCGCCACCGACATCACCCGCGATTTCACCCACCAGCAGATGCTCGCGCGCCAATCGCAATATGACGAATTGACCGGGCTGGCCAATCGTCGGCGGATCAACCGCAAGCTTTCAGCGATGCTGGGCGCGTTCAAGACCAGCAGGCGCAGCTGCGCGTTGCTGATGCTCGATCTCGATCGCTTCAAGCAGGTCAACGACACGATGGGCCATCCGTGCGGCGACGAACTGCTCAAGCTCGTCGCCGAGCGCCTGCGGTCGATCGTCAAGGACACCGGCGAAGTGGGCCGGCTGGGCGGCGATGAATTCCAGATCATCATGCCCGATGTCGATGATCGCGGCTTGCTTGGCGAAACCGCGACGCGGATCATCCAGCTCGTCTCGCAGCCCTACATGCTCGCCGGGCGCCGGGTCATGATCGGCGCCTCGGTCGGGATCGCGATTGCGCCGTATGACGGGATCGATGCCGCCGAGCTCAATGCCGCGGTCGATATGGCGCTCTATTCCGCCAAAGCTTGCGGCAAGGGAACCTATCGTTTCTACACTTCCGAGCTCAAGGATGCCGCCTCACGCGGGGCGCGGATCGAGGGGGATCTGCGCGATGCGCTCGTAAAGGGCGAAATCAGCCTGGTCTATCAGCCGCTGGTCGATCCGCGTGAAAACCGGGTGCGCGGGTTCGAGGCGCTGATGCGCTGGGAGCACCCGGAAGAGGGCTTTATCTCCCCCGCCCAGTTCATCCCGATCGCCGAGCAGACCGATCTCATCATCAAGCTGGGTGAATGGGCACTGCGCCAAGCCTGCATGGACGCGGTTCAATGGCCCAACGACAAAACCGTCGCGGTCAACATCTCGACAAAACACTTCAACAGCCCGGATTTCCGCAAGTCCGTCGCCTCCGCGCTCGCCGCGAGCCGGCTGTCGCCGCGCCGCCTCGAACTCGAGATCACCGAGACGGTGTTCATCGGCAATGACGAGAATGTCGACAAGACTTTCGCCTCGCTCAAGAAGCTGGGTGTGCGCCTGTCGATGGATGATTTCGGGACCGGTTATTCCTCGCTCGGCTATCTCAAGCGCGCCCCGTTTGACAAGATCAAGATTGACCAGAGCTTCGTGCGCGGCTGCACCCTCTCGGGTGACACCAACCCGGCGATCATCACCGCGATCGTCGCGCTTGCCAAGGCGCTGGGGATGGAGACAGTGGCCGAAGGCGTCGAGGCGATGGATGAGCTAACCCTCGTGACCGAGCGCGGCGCGGATCAGGTGCAGGGCTACATATTTTCACGGCCGCTGAGCCAAGCTCAGGTTCTCGCGCAATTCGAACAGGGCGAGCCGATCTTCCGCGCCAAGGGGCCGCCGCGCCACCGCGCCGACCGCATCTCGGTGCTCCGCAAGATCGGCCTCATCCACGAGGATCACTATTATAACGTCATCCTGCGCAACATCTCGAAGACCGGGGCGTCGATCGACGGGCTCGCCGGGGTGCCGGTGGGCGAAGCGGTGGTGCTTGATCTGGGCGGCGGTCAGCTGGTGGTCGGCAAGGTGATGCACTCGCGCGAAGGGCGCCAGGGCCTCCAATTCGAGATCCCGCTGATCAGCGATGGGCACGGCGCGCTGGTGACGCGGCACCGGATCTCGCCCTATGCGCTGGCCGAGGCGGGGATGCCGCTGGCAGCACTCGACGGCGGGTCCTATCCGTTTCACCGGATGCAGAAGCACTCGACCCGCCCACCGGCTTTTGTCCAGCTTGAATTGTCACGCGAAGGCATGTGATCGCCGGCTGCGCCCGCGCGGCCCCAGATTGCGCGGTCCTGGCTGCGCGGCCTATAGGAACCACACCGCAAGCACCGCGATCATGGCCCCGCGCACCGCATAGCCAAAGCCCAGCATCCACACGAGCGCCCGCGTAAACCGGCCGCTCACCGCAAGGTCGTAGGCCGCCGCGATCAGGCCGGTAAGCGCAAAGTCGAGCGCGATCGCGAGCGGATCCCACAACCCCAGCACCTGCACCACGCGGGCATAGGCCGGCGTCATCAGCGCAAGGCTGGCGATCAGCATGGCGAGGCGGTGTTCGTGAACCCGCCGCTTGGCCGCAAAGCGCAGCGCCGCAAGGTAAAGCGGGAGGAACACAGCGAAAGCGGCAAGATTGACGATGGTCACTTCGGGCCGCCCCAGCTCCGCGCCGATATTGAACGAGATGATCGCGCCGGTGAGGGTCATCACCGCCACCAGCGAGATCGAAGCCACACCCAGCCGCCGGTGGATGGCAAACCGCCGGCCCGCGATCAGATAGGCCTGCGCCGCGAGCAGCGCGAACCAGGCGAGCATGGCGCCCGCGTGAACGATCACAATCGGGCTGTAGCGGGCCTGGACCTCGGGCGTTGCCACGGCCTTCAAGGTGAAGGCAAAGATGGCAAAGGCGAGGAGGGTAATCGCGATATGGCCGAGCCAGCGATTGGCCCCGCGCGCGCCTGGCAGCGGCGCTTGTGCGCGGGCGGAGGGATGATCAAGGTTTGCGTGCATCGCCCCTCAACGCACCGCGCGGATTGCGGCTCCCGCAGCGAAGGGCGCCAGCGCGACGAGCCCCAGGCTGATCGCGGCGACAAAGCCGAGGCTCGCTGCATCTTGCCGCGCGAGCGCGCCCGCGCCGAAAATCAGGATCGGCAACGCAAGCGGGATCAGCAGCAGCCCCGATAGTGCGGCGCCTGCCCTCAGGCTGGCGGTGAGGCTTGCAATGATGAGCCCGATCGCAGCCAGCCCCGGCGTGCCCGCGACGAGGCCAAGCAGCACCAATTGCAAGCCCTCGCCCTCGAGCTGGAGCAGCGCGGCCGCAGGCAGACACGCGATCAGGAGCGGCGGGCCAAAGCTGAGCCAATGCGCCAGCAGCCGCACCGCCATCATCACCTCCTCGGTGATCCCGCGCAAGGCGAGCTGATCGAACGTGCCAAGCTCGATATCGCGCGCCACCAGCCGGTCCAATGGGAGGATGCTGGCCAAGAGCGCCGCGATCCAGATCACCCCGCCGCCCGTGCGCGCAAGCAAGGGCGCATCGGGGCCGACCGCGAAGGGATAGAGCATCGCGACCGCGACGAAAAACACCACCGGCAGCGCCGCCCCGCCCGCCGCGCCCGATCCGGCGAAGGGAAAGAACAGCGCGAGGTCACGGCGCAGCAGGCGCGCGATCATGGCGTGTCCTCGGAATCTGGCTCTGCGAGGGAAGGAGGCGCAAAATCCTCGATCGCGAAGTTCGCCAGCCCCGGCACATCCAACGGCTGGTGCGATGCGACCAGCGCGGTGCCGCCGCGCGCGCAATGCTCGGCAACCAGCGCGCTCACCAGTCCTTGCGCGGCGGTGTCGAGCCCCGAGAGCGGCTCGTCGAGCAACCACACGGCCGCGCCCTGGCCGAGCAGCCGGGCGAGCGCGGCGCGCTTCTTCTGCCCGGTCGAGAGGAACCGCACGGGGACTTCGGCAAGCTCGGTCAGCCGCAGCCGCGCAAGGATCGCGGGCGCATCAGCGGTCCGATCGAGCGCGAACCAGAAGCCGAGCGCGCGCGCCAGCGGCCAATCGGGCTCGAGGCCAAGCCGTTCGTCGATCAACGCTGCGGCCCCGGTGATCCCTGCCTCGCCCGCATAGGGTTCTGCAAGCCCGGCCAGCGTGCGCAGCAGCGTCGTCTTGCCCGCGCCGTTGGCGCCCGTCACATGACACGCCTCGCCTGCGCCAAGCGCCAGATCGAGCCGCCGGAACAGCAGCCGGTCGCCCCGCCGACAGGCGAGATTGCGCGCGTAAATTGCGGGAGAGGCAGAACCTTGCATCGATCCTTGCGTTAGGCAAAGCGAGCGCAACTCTCAATACACGCAAAGGAGCACGCTGCCGATGTCCACCATCCCCGAACTTACCGAGGACGAAATCGCCCACCTGCTCGAGGAGCATCCTGCATGGAGCCTCGCGCGCGAAGGCAAGGCAATCACCCGCACGTTCCGCTTCAAGGACTTCTCGCAGGCGTGGGGCTTCATGAGCCGGGCCGCGCTGATCGCCGAGGCGCACGACCATCACCCCGAATGGTTCAACGTCTACAACACGGTCGAGATTACGCTGACGACGCACGATGCGGGCGGTCTTTCGCAGCGCGACGCGAACATGGCCCGCGCGATCGAGGAGATCGTTTGACCGGGTTTGCCGATCCGGGTGAACGCCTCCGCCCCGTGACGTTTGCGCCCGGCTAGCGCCCGAGCAGCCCGGCCTGCTCGCGGTTCTGCTTGCGCACCTTGCCCGGCATCCAGCGCTTCGCGAAGTTCAGCTGGCGTGCCGTTTTGCCGACGAGATAATGCAACTCCCGGCCGCCGTGGACCGCGCGCCAGGTTGTTTCCGCCACCTCCTCGACCGGAGTGATCTCGAGCCCCGCCGCGATCACCCGGCTGCGCACAGCCTCGTTCGACTTGCGGTTGCCGGTCCCGTCGAGCAGCGGGGTCTCGATGAAACTGGGGCAGATCGAGCAGACCGCGATCCCGTCCGGCGCCCATTCGGCATCGAGGCTTTCGGCAATCCCTCGCACGCCGAACTTGGTTGCGGAATAGACGCTCATACCCGAGCCGCCGGTGATCCCGGCGGCGCTCGCAATGTTGATGAGGCACGAGCCGGGCGCGGTCCGCTTGAGGTGCGGGTAGGCGGCCTGCGCGCCGAAGAGCACGCCCTTCAAATTGATATCAAGGCAGCGCTCGATCTCGTCGGTATCGAGCTCTGCGAGCGGCCCGCCGGTGCCGATCCCGGCATTGTTGACCACCACGTCAATCCGCGCGCCGGCCGCCAGCGAGAACGCCGCCAGCGCCTCGTCCCATGCCGCACGGTCGCGCACGTCGAGCGGATGCATATACGTGAAGCCGATGGGCATGAGCCCGAGCGTGTCCTCCATCCCTGCGACATTGACATCGCCGATGCCCACGAACCAGCCGCGCTCGGCGAAATGGCGCGCGATCGCGCGGCCGATCCCGGATGCCCCGCCGCTGATGAAAATGGCGCGCTTGTTCTCGGCGCTCATGCGATCCCCTTCGCCTCAGCTCAACTCCCGCCGATTGCTGTTTGCAACCGGATCGGGAGCCGAACTGACACGCACCAACGCTGCCCGCAAGCACAAAGCGGCGTTGATCGCCGCCAAGCACAAAGCGGCGTTAACCGCCGAGCGCGGCTTCAAGCCCCCTGACATGCTCGGCGCCTTCGAGGATCTGCGCGGTGCTTTGCGCCACATCGTCGCCGATCGGCTCGCTGCGTCCGCCAAGGCACGAGGCGAGGAAATTCTCGGTGATCGCGGTGTAGGCGAGGTTGTTGGTGGGCTTGGCGAAGCCGTGGCCCTCATCGGGATAAAGCACATAGGTGACGGGGATCCCGGCCTCCTTCATCGCGCCCACGATCTGGTCGCTCTCGGCCTGCTTGACGCGCGGATCGTTGGCGCCCTGGAGGATCAGGAGCGGCTTGGTGATCTCGCCCGCTTTGTAGAGCGGGCTGGCCGCCTTGAGCAGCGCGAGGCCCTCTTCGGTGGTGGGATCGCCCATCCGGGTGTGGAACTGCTTGACCAACGGCGCCCAATAAGGCGGGATCGTCGACAGCAGGGTTTCGAGATTGGACGGGCCGACGATGTCGACACCGCAGGCGAAGGTTTCGGGCGTGAAGGCGAGTCCCGCCAGCGTCGCATAGCCGCCATACGAGCCGCCCATGATCGCGACCTGATCCTTGGCCGTGATGCCCTGGTCGATCGCCCACTGGGTCGCATCGATCAGGTCATCGTGCATCTTGAGGCCCCATTCCATGTTGCCGGCGTTGAGGAAGTCCTTCCCGAAGCCGGTCGAACCGCGGAAATTGACCTGCAACACGCCGTAGCCGCGATTGGCGAGCCACTGGACGGTGCTGGCAAAGCCATAGCCATCGCGCGCCCACGGCCCGCCATGGACGAGCAGCACCATCGGCACCGCCTGTTCGGGGCGGCCATCGCCGTCGGGGTCGGAGCCGGGCGGCAGCGTCAGGTAGGAGGGCAGGGTGAGCCCGTCGCGGCTGGCGATCTCGACCGGGTGCATCTTTTGCAGCGGCATATCTTTGAGTTCGGGCCGCGAGGTGTAGAACGGCTCGAGCGTCTGGGCCGCGCGATCGTAGATGTAGGTCGTGGTGGGCGTGGTCAGCGGATCGTTCCAGACGATCCACGTCATATCGTCATCCGTCCGGCTGGAGATGCCGAATTCGCCCTCCAACCGCTCACCCAGCCAGTCGAGCGAGGCCTTGATGGCGGGATCGAGCGCGGTCCATTCGTTCTTGAGGTAGTTGACTGAATAAGCCAGCACTTCGCCCGTTTTGTTGTCGCGGATCGTGCCGCCGAGATCGGCCTTGTCGTCCTCGGCAATCAGCGTGCGCTCACCGGTCGCGGTATCCTGCGCATACAGCGCGGCGGTGTTGCGATCGCGGCTGTCGAGCCAGTAGAGGATCGAGCCGTCGGTGGTGTAGCCTGCGGGTCTGGTGGAGAGCGAATCCTCCATCGCGGTGGTCTCGAAGGGCGCCTCCTCGACTTCGCCATCGACGATGTTGAAATAATCCATCCCGCCCGCCTCGTTCTGGCGCAGCGCCATGCGCAAGCTCAGGCTGTCATCCGCCATGAAACCGGCAAAGGCGTTGTTCTCGTAAACGAGCTCGAGCTCGCCTGTAGCGAGATCGAGCATGTGGACATCGTGAAACTGCGGATTGCGATTGTTGAGGCCGACCAAGAGCTTGTCCTTGATCGTCTCGGACGCGCCGACGATCTGGACGCGGGTGTCCTCGAACGGGGTCAGCGTGGTTTCAGCGCCGCTTGCGACATCAACCCGGTAGAGCAGGAAATTCTCGTCGCCGCCCTTGTCCTGGATATACATGACGCTGGTGCCATCGGGCGACCAGAAGTGGCTGCGGATCGGGCGATCGGCCGCGCTGGTGATGGCCTTTGCGGCATCCATGTCATCGCTCGGCGCGAGCCAGATGTTGAGCACGCCGTCCTTGGGCGCAAGCCAGCTCAGCCATTTGCCGTCGGGGCTGATCTGCCCTCCCGCCTTGGTCGGATTGCCGAACAGCGCATCGCGCGGGATCAGAGGGGCATCGGCAAGCGGCTTGGTCATTTGCGTTCCGGTCTGGCTGGATTGGGTCTGGGCGGATGCATCAGCGAAGGCGCTGTGCGGAAGCGCGCAGGCGAGCGCGAGCGCGCTTGCTGCCAGCATGCGGGGGAAAGCGGGGCGGGTCATGAGTTGTTCCTCTCGAGGTCCAGCATCGTCGACGTGCTGTGTTAGGCGCATAAGACGGCGCACGGCTTATGCGCCCGAGCGCGGCATTTCAAGTGCTTGTTAACGCCAGGCGCGCGCCTGGCGCGGATCACAGCGCCGGATTGGCGTAATGCTGCAAGAATGAGATCACTGTGCTGAATTCGGTCTACGTATCGAATTCGGTTGGTTAGTGGCGATCGGTGAGCCGAGCCCACCGCAGCGACAATCCGGCACCGTCTGGATGGCGGGTTTTGGGCGGATCCGAACGGTTGCCGAATGACCGAAAGTGGGTGG
>DAITMG010000049.1:0-18001 GCA_036835265.1 Erythrobacter sp.
CGCACAAACTCGGCGCGCAGGACGAGACCCTTGATGCCGGGATATTTGCAGTCGATCTCCTGCATGTCGCCGGTCAAGCGGATCGATTTGATCAGCGTGCCTTGCTTGAGCGTTTGCCCTGCGCCCTTGACCTCGAGATCCTTGATCAGCGTCACCGCATCGCCATCGGCCAGCAGATTGCCGACCGCGTCGCGCACCTCTACCGTGTCCTCTGCCATGTGCTTGGCGGCGAGGTCGGACGCGGGGAGCCACTCGCCGCTGGACTCGTCATAGACATAGTCTTCGTCGGTGGTCATTGAGAGTTACTCCGGTGCTGCGCTATGGAGGGATCGAGTGTTGGAGCGATCATGGCCGATGCTCCTTGAAGAAGAAGATCTCGGACGAGTCGTCTTCATTCGCCATCCGAACAGTTCCCGCCTCTTGCCACCCTAGTTTCGGCAAAAGGGCGCGCATTATGTCATTGTCCGGTTGGGTAGAGGTAAACACCCGGCGACGGTCAAGCTGTGCCAGAGCGGCGTCAAGCAGACGTGTCGCGACGCCGCCGCGCCGCGCGGTCGGGTCGACATAAAGATATGTGATGTAGTCGAACTCAACGAAACCCTTGGGCTTCCACGAAACATAGCCAACCGTTCGATCATTGGCTTGAGCGACGAGCATGCATTCCAGCGCAATTTCTTCGCTGCGCTGTGTCGCGTCCGGGTCGAAACGCGCGATATCCACCCAGTCCTCCTTGCGCGCCGGGCGGATCACCCCGCCGCCCCGATCAATTCGCGCCCGATCAGCATCCGCCTGATCTCGTTCGTCCCCGCGCCGATATCCAGCAGCTTGGCGTCGCGGTAGAACCGCTCGACCGGCCAGTCGGTGGTGTAGCCCGCGCCGCCCAGCGCCTGGATCGCCTGGTTGGAAACCTCGACCGCGCTTTCCGACGCTTTGAGCAGGCAGCCCGCCGCATCGAACCGCGTCGTCTGGTCGGCATCGCACGCGCGCGCGACATTGTAGACATAGCTGCGGCAGCTTTGCAGCGCGACATACATGTCGGCGACCTTGGCCTGCATCAGCTGGAACGATCCGATCGGCTGGCCGAACTGCTTGCGCTCGCGGACATAGGGCATGACGACATCCATGCATGCCTGCATCAGCCCGATCGGTCCGCCTGCCAGCACCACGCGCTCATAATCGAGCCCGCTCATCAGCACGCCGACCCCGCCGTGCAACGGGCCCATCACGTTCTCCTCGGGCACTTCGCAATCCTCGAACACGAGTTCGGCGGTGGGGCTGCCGCGATTGCCCATCTTTGCGATCTTCTGGCCGATCGAGAAGCCCTTCATGCCCTTCTCGATGAGGAAGGTGGTGATCCCGCGCGATCCCGCCTCGGGCGCGGTCTTGGCATAGACCACCAGCACATCGGCCTCGGGCGCGTTGGTGATCCAGAATTTGGTGCCATTGAGCACATAGCCGCCCTGCACCGCATCGGCCTTGAGCTTCATCGAGACGACATCAGAGCCCGCGCCGGCCTCGGACATGGCGAGGCTGCCGACATGCTCGCCGCTGATGAGCTTGGGCAGATATTTCGCCTTCTGCTCCGGATTGCCCCAGCGGCGCAGTTGGTTGATGCACAGGTTCGAATGCGCGCCATAGCTCAGGCCAACCGAAGCGCTCGCCCGGCTGACCTCCTCGACCGCGAGGACATGCTCGAGATAGCCAAGGCCAAGCCCGCCATCTTCCTCGCTGACGGTGATGCCATGCAGGCCGAGCGCCCCCATCTTCTCCCACAATTCGCGCGGAAACCAGTCCTCCCGGTCGATCTTCTCGGCGAGCGGGGCGATCTGCTCGTCGGCGAAGCGGCTGACGGTTTCGCGGATCATCTCGCCGCTTTCGCCGAGGTGGAAATCGAAATCGGGGGTGGCGCGCATCGCTCTCTCTTTCGCTGGCCCCCGCTGCACTCGCTGGAAAACGACGCGAGAGGGAATGTCTGTGGTGTTGCCCCGCGCCTTAGCAACCCCTGGCGCAAACGCCAACGCACCTCGCGCACGCCAGCGCCCCGATGAGCCTGCACGCGAAGCCTTTTGACGGCACCCGCCGTTACTGTATGGGCGATCTCGAAAGCACCTGCGCCTTGGACCAGACACAGCCCCATTTATGGCCGAACGGCACCGATCCTTGCGCAGACCATTGCAGCGAGGACGACCGGCTTGCAGCGCTCGCTGCTTACAACGCGAATGAACTGACCGGCGACCCCGAACTATCGCGCATCGCCCGGTTCGCAGCCTTCCTGTGCGAAACGCCCAGTGCCGCAGTCAGCCTGGTCGAAGCCGAGCGGCAGGTGTTCCTTGCGAGCGCAGGGCTCAAGCGCGCGTATACCCCGCGCTCGACCAGCTTTTGCGCACAGGCGATGCTGACGGGCGAAATCCTCGAAGTGCGCGATGCGGCTGCGGACCCGCGGTTTGCCGATTTTGCGCTGGTAACGGGCGAGGCGCATGTGCGCTTCTATGCGGGCGTTCCGCTGATTACGCCCGAGGGCGTGCCGCTTGGCGCGCTGTGCGCGTTCGACACCGAGCCGCGCCCCGCAGGGCTGAGCCCGGTTCAGCGCGAAGGCCTGCTGGTGCTCGCCGACGCGGTCAAGCGGCGCCTGCTGGCGCATCGCTCGGCCAGCAAGGCCGATGCAGAGCTGCGGATGAGCGCCCAGCGCCTGCAATTCATGCTCGACAGCGTGCCCGATATCGCCTGGTCGGCCGCGCCCGGCCCGGTGTTCGACTTTTTCAACGCGCGGTTCGGCGAGACGACCGGTGCGCCTGCACCGCAGACCATCGACGGCTGGCGCGAGGTGATCCATCCCGACGACTACGATGCAAGCGAGGCGCGCTTCAGGGAGGCGCTCCTTGCACCGCGCCTGTTCGAGGACGAATGGCGCCTCAAGCAAGCCGATGGCAGCTATCGCTGGGTGCTGAGCCGCGCGGTCCCCTCGAGCGAAGATCGCACGTCCGCACGCTGGTTCGGCACGCTGACCGATATCGACGAGAGCCGCCGCGTGCGCGAGGAGCGCGAGATGCTCGCCGGAGAGCTCGCGCACCGGATCAAGAACATCTTCTCGGTGGTGATCGGCCTGATCTCGCTCAACGCGCGCGGCGATGCCTCGCGCGAGGCGTTTGCCGAGATCCTCGCCGACAGCATCCGGGCGCTCTCGCGGGCGCAGGAATACGCGCTGGAGTTGGACCGGATCGCGGCCGATGATCTGGCGTCCCTGATCGAGATGCTGATGGAGCCCTACCGTGTCCAGGGCGCCAAATCGGTGCGGATCGCGGGCGATGCGGTCGAATTCGGCCCGCGCGCGGCGACCCCGCTCGCGCTGGTGTTCCATGAACTCGCGACGAATTCTGCCAAGTATGGCGCGCTCAGCGTCTCGGGCGGGACGGTCACGATCGAGATCGAGCGCCAGCAGGACCAGGCTCTGATCGTGTGGCGCGAGCGCGGCGGCCCCGCAGCCACGGCGCCCCAAAGCAAAGGCTTCGGCTCGCGCCTCGTCACCTTCGCGATCTCGCGCCAGCTGG
The DNA here is from genome assembly GCA_036835265.1 of Erythrobacter sp. Taxonomy (GTDB): domain Bacteria; phylum Pseudomonadota; class Alphaproteobacteria; order Sphingomonadales; family Sphingomonadaceae; genus Erythrobacter. The sequence continues at coordinate 3,549 of DAITMG010000049.1, forward strand.
CAGGCGAGATGATCCATCACTGGGAACGCGAAGGCCTGCGCACGGTAATCATGCTGCCGCTCGAACACCTTATGGGCCGATGACGCCTGCGGCGCATCGGGCCTTGGCGAAGCCTTCCGAGGGCTCTAGGTTCGAACGGATGAGCACAGGATCATCGCTGTTCCGCGCCTTCCTCGTGAGCGCGGCGCTCGTTCTTGCCGGCTGCGAGGCGGGGGGCGAGACGCAAGGTTCGAACGGCTTCGATACGCCGGGCGAGGCGACAAGCGAGGAGGAAGGGCGCGAGCAGGAGCGCATTTCGTGGTCCGGCACCGCGTGGCTCACTGTCAGCAGGGAGGGCTTCGCCTACATCACCTTCATCGATGCCGATGGCCGTTATCGCGATTATCGCGACGGCACGCTCGTCTACACCGGCGATTGGCGCGAAAACCGGGAGCGCGAGCTGTGTTTCGCGCCTGACGAGGGCGCGGGGGAATGTTGGGGCCTGAGCGGTCTGCAACCCGATGGCACGCTGCGCGTCGCCGACGAGGACGGCGGCGAGGTGCTCCTGCGGCGCGTCACCTACACCCTTCCGGCGCAAGCCGACGAGGCCGACGAAGGCGACGAAGCCAGCGCGGACGAGGCTAGCTGATGGGGCGACCTGATGGGGCCAGCTGATGGAGCCTGAACGCGACCCTGCGCCCGCCGGGGACAGGGCACTGTTGCAATTCGAGGCGGTTGAGCGGCGCTATGGTCCGCGCGGCGAAACCGTGGCTGTCGGAGGGCTCTCCTGCGAGATTGCGCAAGCGAGCTTCGTCGCGCTGGTCGGCGCATCGGGCTCGGGCAAATCGACCCTCCTCAAGATGGTCAACACACTCGTCGAGCCCACCGCCGGGAGGGTCCTGTTTCACGGGGAAGATGTGGCCGGGCTCAAGCCTGCAACCCTGCGGCGGCGCGTCGGCTATGTCTTCCAGGGGATCGGGCTGTTCCCGCATTTCCGCGTTGCGGAGAATATCGCGATCGGCCCGCGGCTTGCGGGCGAGCAACTGACGCGCGAGCGGATCGCGCAGCTGCTCACGTTGGTCGAGCTCGAGCCCGCGATGGCCGCGCGCATGCCGGACGAGCTTTCCGGCGGCCAGCGCCAGCGCGTCGGCGTGGCGCGCGCGCTGGCGGGTGATCCGGAACTGTTGTTGATGGACGAGCCGTTCGGCGCGCTCGATCCGATCACGCGCGCGGCGCTCGGCGGGCGGGTGCGCGAACTGCACGAGGAACTCGGGCTCACCACGATCATGGTGACCCACGACATGACCGAGGCGCTGCTGCTCGCCGACCGGGTGCTGGTGATGGATGCCGGGCTGCTGGTCGCGGACGAAACCCCGAGCGCGCTCCTCTCGGGGGCTGGCGGCGAGATTGCGCAGAGCCTTGTCGCGGTGCCGCGCGAACAGGCGGAGAAGCTCGCCCGCATGGAAGAAAGCATCGCGCGAAAGGTCGCAGGGTCAGCTCGGGCGCCGGACAGCAGCGGGCCTCAATGAACGATTTTCTCGAAATCCTCGCGGGGCTCGGCGACAAGCTGACCGCGCATGTCGTGCTCGCGGCAAGCGCGATCGGGCTGGGGATCGCGGTCGCGCTGCCGCTCGCGGTCTGGGCGAGCCGCTCGCAGAACGTGGCGCGCGTCACGCTCGGATTTGCGAGCCTCGTTCAGACGATCCCGGCGCTCGCGCTCCTCGCGCTGTTCTTCCCGATCCTGCTCAGCTTGCGCGCGGTGTTCGGCGAGGGGCTGCCAACGCTCGGCTTTCTCCCTGCCCTGCTTGCGCTTGCGCTCTATGCGCTGCTGCCGATCCTGCGCAACGCTGTCACCGCGCAGGCCAATCTCGATCCCGGCGTGCTCGAGGCCGCTGACGGGGTGGGGATGACGAGCTGGCAAAAGCTCACCCTCGTCGAAGCGCCGCTCGCCGCGCCGTTCATCATGGCCGGGATCCGCACCGCGAGCGTCTGGACCATCGGGGCGGCGACCCTTGCAACCACGATCGGCCAGCCGAGCCTGGGGGATCCGATCTTCGCCGGGCTCCAGACGCAGAACTGGGCGCTGGTTCTGGCCGGATGCTTTGCGAGCGCCGGGCTCGCGCTGGTGACCGATGCGCTGCTCGGGCTGATCGAGCGTGGCCTCGCCGCCCGTTCGCGCCTCCAGTATCTCGGCGGGCTCGCTGCGGTTGCGCTCGGCCTTGGCGCGGCGCTGTTCGCTCAGATCGAGCGCTCGAACGCAGACGCGATCGTGATCGGCTCGAAACAGTTCTCCGAGCAATACATCCTTGCCAAGCTGATCGGCGCGCGGCTCGAGGATGCGGGCTACGCGGTCGAATATCGCGACGGGCTGGGCTCGGCGGTGGTGCACAGCGCGCTCGCCAATTCGAGCATCGACATCTCGGTCGACTACACCGGCACGATCTGGACCAACGAGATCGGCCGGAGCGACAATCCGGGCCGCGATGCGATGTACGAGGAGATCGTGTTCTGGGAGAAGGCAAATACCGGGATTGAGATCCTGGGCAGGCTCGGCTTCGAGAACGCCTATGCGCTGGCGATGCGGCAAGACCGCGCCGCAGCGCTCGGCATCGCCACGATCGAGGATTTGGCAGCGGCCGCGCCCGATCTGACGATCGGCGGCGATCCCGAATTCTTCGAACGGCCCGAATATATCGCGGTGCGCGACGCCTATGGCCTGCGCTTCGGCAATCAGCGCAACTTCACCACCACCTTCATGTACAACGCCCTGCGCTCGGGCGAGGCCGATGTGATCAGCGCCTATACCAGCGACGGGCGGATCGCGGCGGACCGGCTGATCGTGCTCGAGGACCCGCGCGAGGCCTTTCCTTCCTATGATGCGATGATCATGCTGAGCCCGCGCGTGGCCGACGACGAGCGGCTCAAGACCGCGCTCGAACCACTGATCGGCGCGATTTCGGCGGAAGCGATGCGCGAGGCGAATTTCGCGGTTGATCGCGAGGATGAAGGCAAGCTTTCGCCGCGCGATGCGGCTGCCCGGTTGGAACAGCGGATCTCACGCTAGGGCGCCTCGGTCCTGCTCAGATGGTGCTTAGCTGGCGCGCCGCCAGATCTGGCTCTGACAGAAGATGCCGATGCAGCCCTGCACCTCGAGCGTGCTCGGCCCCTTGCGCCGCACGACCGAACGATAGGTCTTGCCGGTCTTGGGATCGTAGATCTTCCCGCGCCACAGATCGGCATCCGGCGCAACCTCCGTCAACACCGGCATTCCCAATAGCTTGCGCTGTTTGAGCTTGGGATCGGGATTGTTGACGTCGCGCTGATCGGGACCTTGCGGCGGGGGGGTGAGAAACCGGGCGATCTTGCCGCACAGCGTTTTGCCGCAAGTGTCGATCGTCACAATCGCATCCTTCTCGGCGGTGATCCAGCGCCCGGTGATCGGGTCGGCTGCAGCGGCCGGGGCCGCCATCAGCGCGCTCAGCGCGGCGCACCCGCCCAGCATGAAGATTCGCATTGGCATGTCGAGATCACTTCCCTTGTTGCGGACCGATATCGCTTGATACGACAAACAGGAGCGATCGGTTACCCTCAAAACGACCTATCGCGGAGCGAATCCAACCCCGATCGGCCAGCGCCGCCCGCAAATCCCCAGAACCTTGAACAACGTCCCCATCTGGTCGTCGGCCACCAGCCGGTCATATTGCCGCTTGGCCACATCGGCCTTGCCGGGCTCGCGCCGCTGCAACGCCTCGAGCCGGATATCAATGCCGAGATTGCGCAGCCAGTCGCCCTGCATCTCGATCCCCATGACCTCGGCGCCATGCGCGATGGCAACCGACTGGAGCAATTCGAAATCGACATGCGCGGTGAGATCAGCCTCGCCCGGATGGGTGAACGGATCGACATGCCGGTGGCGCCTGATCGCCTGGAGGGTCGAGCCCGAGCGCAGTTCGAACGGGCCATAATCGATGATGAGCGCCGCGCCGCCCTGCCGGGCGAGCCGGGCCGCGATCTCGGCCATCAGCGCGCAGGCCGCAGGGCTGGTCTCGATCAGCGTGCCCTGCGGGGCGCTGCGCCAGGTTTCGGGCACGAGCGCGTCCATCGGCTCGGAACCGGCGACGAACACGAACTGATCCTGCTCGAGGCCCACCAGCTTCTCGTGCCAGCCTTGCGCGGCGCACACCAATTGGTGGATCGGCAACGCATCGAAGAATTCGTTGGCGACGATCAACAGCGGCCGGTCATCGGGAAGCGTGGTCAGGTCGTGGTGGTGGATCGCCCTGGGAAAGGCTTCGAGCTGCACCTTGCGCAGCGCTTGCGAGCCCTCGACGAAGTGGACGGGCGGATCGAACCCGTAGCGACCCGCAGCGCGCAGGGCATCGGTCGCGAGCGTGCCTTTTCCGGGGCCGAGTTCGACATATTGCACCCGGTCGGACCCGCCCATGCGCACCCACAGGTCTGCCAGCCACAGCCCGATTAGTTCGCCGAACATCTGGCTGACTTCGGGCGCGGTGATGAAATCGCCGACATTGGCCCCGCTGCCAGTCTCGCCACCTGCCCCGTCGCCGCCCAGGGGATCGCGCGAATTGTAGTAGCGCGCGTTGCTCTCGGCCATGAATTGCGCAAGGCTGATGGGCCCGGCCGTCCGGATCAGACGGCGGAAGCTCTCGCCGAGATCGGCCGGGGCTCCGGGGGACGCTTCATGGATGGGCTCGTGCGCGGGCTCGTGCGCGGGCCTGTGCGCGGGCTCGTGCGGGGGTGATGCGGGGCTTTCCGGTCTTGGCGGTTTCGCCTTGGGCCCGGCCTTGCGCTTGGCGGCAGGAGGCGTGTCCTTGGATGGGGCGTGCGCGGTTTCGCTCGCTTTGGTTGCCGCGCTTTCGTCAGCCGCGAGCGCGGCCTGTGCTTCGGCCTTGCGCTTGGCCTCTGCCTCTGCCTCTGCCTGCGCCGCGGCTTCTGCTCGTGCCTTCTGCTCGGCTTCCTTCACCGCCTTGGCTTCGGCCTTGGCTAGCGCGCGAGCGGCCTTTTCGGCTTTCGCCTTTGCCTCGGCTTCTGCCTTGAGCTTAGCCTCAGCGGCCGCTTTGGCCTCTGCTGCTTCCTCGGCCTTGCGTTTGACCTCTGCCTCTGCCTCTGCCTCCGCCTTGGCCTGGGCTTCGGCCTTTGCCTCTGCCTCCGCCTCAGCTTTTGCTCTCGCTGCTTCCTCGGCCTTCTTCTTGGCCTCGGACGCCGCCTTGGCCTTCGCCGCTTCCTCAGCCTTGCGCCTGGCCTCTGCCTCAGCCTTTGCCCGTGCCTCCGCCTCAGCCTTCTTTCTCGCCGCTTCCTCTGTCTTCCGGCGCGCTTCCTCTTCTGCCCTGGCTTTCGCCTCTGCCTCGGCCTTTGCCTTTTCCTGTGCCGCCTTCAATGCCTTGGCCCGCGCTTTCTCGCGCGCCTTGGCTTCGGCGGCCCGGCGGGCTTCCTCGGCCTCGCGGGCCTCGGCCTCCTCGCGCGCTCGCGCCTGCGCTTCGGCCTTGGCGCGCGCTTCTGCTTTGGCCTTGAGTTCGGCGCGCTTCCTTGCCTCGGCTTCAGCCCTGGCCTTCGCTTCGGCGAGCGCTTTCCTGCGGGCCTCCGCCTGTGCTTCAGCCTCGGCGCGTGCTTCTGCCGCAGCTTTCTCGCGCGCTTCTGCCAGAGCCTGCGCGCGCGCCTGTGCTTCAGCCTGCGCGCGCTCCGCTAGCGCTGCCTCCTCGCGTGCGGCCGCGAGTGCTGCTTCCTCATCTTCCGCCTCGTCAGCGGGATCGAGGAGGATCACCGCATCATCGTCAAACCGCGAGCCGAGCCCGGGTTCGGGCTCGCTCGAGAGACTGACGAGGAGGTCTTCATCATCCGCCTTGTCGAGGAGATCGACCGGCTCTTCGGCAGCTTCTCGCGAAAGCGAGACGATGTCGGGCGCCTCGCCCTCTCCGCTTTCGGGATCGATCAGCGTGACTGAGCTCAGCGCATCCTCGCCATCGCCGAGTTCGCGCCAGCTCGAGGCGTCAATCGCGTCAGCGTCCGGGCCAGGACCCCCGTCCGCGTCCGCGTCCGCGTCCGCGTCGCGCGTCAGGCCGCCGCGGTCTGGTTTGCGCGCCCGGCTCCCACCGGTTTGCGGATCACGGCGAAGATCGTGACAATCAACCCAACCAGTATCAGTGGAATTGTCAGCCATTGTCCCATCGAAAGACCAGTTTCCGCCGTGAACTGCGACAATTGTGTATCCGGTTCACGGAAAAACTCATTAACAAACCGTGCAAGACCCATCCCCAGCGTGAAAATGCCCACCAGCAACCCGGGGCGATAGCGCGCGCGTGTCTGCCAAAATAGGAGCATGAGAATGATGAGCAAGGCCAGCCCTTCGAGCCCCGCCTGATAAAGCTGGCTGGGATGGCGCGGCAGCTGCGCAGGGTCGGACGGAAAGATCATCGCCCAGGAGACATCGCTCGCCCGGCCATAGAGTTCGCCATTGTTGAAATTGGCAAGCCGTCCGAGCATCATCCCCAGCGGGACATTGACGCTGATATAGTCGCAGATGCGCAGGAACGAGAGCTTGTCGCGCCAGGAAACCCACGCGATCGCCAGGAGCACGCCGATCAGCCCGCCGTGAAAGCTCATCCCGCCATCCCACACCCGCAGCAGCTTCCAGCTGACCAAGCCATCGCCCGAGAAATCGGTGAACGCCGATGGGATGTCGGTAGCCCCGCCGGTGTAGAACGCGGCATAGCCGAGCCTGCCGCCTACGATCACGCCAAGCGTGCAATAGAAGAACAGATCGTCGGCATGGCGCTGCGCCAAAGGAGCGCCGGGCTGCTTGATCATGCGCGAGAGGTGCCAATAGGCAAACAGGACACCGATCAGATAGGCGAGCGAATAGAACCGTAAGGTGAAAGGGCCCAGCTCGATCCCCGGTACCAGGCCGAGATCCTCCCAATAAAGCGGCGAAGCGGCAGCGGCGGCTTCAACGCTCGCGGCAAGTAGTGACAGCAAGGTGCGAACCCCTTAGTAGGTTTGATACGCCGTGTCGGCAGGTTGCCGCGCGGCTTTTGGCACACGATGTGGCCTGGGGAAAGAGCGCCGCTTGGCAAAATGGCGAGCCTGGAATGGAGTCTGGCTGGCAGCCAGGCAGTCCGAAGCGTTTCGCGTCAACGCAACGCTTCGCTGTTCGGGACGCAGCATCGCCGTGTCGCAGCGCTTGGCCAGCGCTTCATCCGAGGGAAAGCCCGGGTGAGCCATCTGGCGTGATCGAGATAATGTTTGAGGAGAGAGAGACCCGATGCCCACCCAGTTGGACAATGCCCTTGAAGCAATCATCACCGAGCTGACCAAACAAGGCCAGCCGTTCCACACCTCGCCCCTAGAGCGTGACGGCGTGGTGATGCCGGCCTTCACCATGGCCCCGCCGACGCTGGCGCATTATTTCGCGCATTTCTGCAACCAGCACAAGGATGTCGACTTCATCGTCGATGGCGATGTACGCCTGACCTTCGGGCAGGCCTATGCAGCAGCGATGTGCGTGGCCGAGAGCCTGGTGAAGGATCACGGGATCGCCAAGGGTGATCGCATCGGGATCGCCGCGCGCAATTCGGCCAATTGGATGGTCGCCTACATGGGCGTCATCATGGCAGGCGGCTGTGCAACGCTGCTGAACGGCTTCTGGTCGGGCGAGGAACTCGCCTATGGCGTCCGCCTGGCCGAATGCAAGCTGGTGCTGGCCGACGGTGGGCGCGCCGCGCGGCTCGAAGGGCACGAGCACGGCGCCAAGCTGGTGATGATCGAGCATGCTGCGCCGCAGCAGGGCTTGGCGCAGGTGTGGCGCGCGCCGACGGACCAGCCCTCTTCGGTGGCGATGCAGATGCTGGGCCAGCTCGGGCCTGACGATCTGGCGACCATCCTCTACACCTCGGGTTCGACCGGGCAGTCGAAAGGCGCGTATTCGGATCATCGCGGCGTCGTTGCGGGCGTGATGAGCTATGTTGCCCAGAGCGCGATGGCCAAGCTCCATCTGGAGAGCCGGGGCGAGGATCTGAGCGCGCAGCCCTGTGCGCTGGTGGCCGTGCCGCTGTTCCATGTCACCGGCGAGGTCCCGCTGTTCCTCCAGAGCTATGCGATCGCGCGCAAGCTCGTGCTGATGCCCAAGTGGGATGCGCTCCATGCGATCCAGTTGATGGCGGCGGAACGCGTCACCTATTTCGTCGGCGTGCCGCTGATGAGCTACGAGATCGCGACGCATCCCGATCGCGCCAATTACGACCTCTCGGCCTGCAAGAGCTTTGCCGCAGGCGGCGCGCCGCGCCCGGTCGAGCATGTCAACAAGATCAAGGAAGCCTTCCCGGGCGGCTTCCCGCTCTTGGGCTATGGCCTGACGGAAACCAACGCGGTGGGCTGCGGCAACTTCAACGAGAACTATCTCGCCAAGCCGGGCTCGACGGGCCGCGCCTCGAAGCCGCTGGTCGACCTCGCGATCCTCGACGATGACGGCCAACCGCTCCCCCAGGGGATGACCGGCGAGGTTTGTATCCGCACGATCGCCAATTTCCTGGGCTACTGGAAGAACGAAGAGGCGACCAAGGCCGCCTTCACCAAGGATCTGTACTTCCGCACAGGCGATCTGGGCTATCTCGACGAGGACGACTATCTCTTCATCGTCGACCGCAAGAAGGACATCATCATCCGCGGCGGCGAGAACATTTCGTGCATCGAGGTCGAGGATGCGATCTATGCGCTTGACGACATCTCGGAATGCTCGGTGTTCGGCCTGCCCGATGAACGCATGGGCGAAGTGCCCGCAGCGGTCGTCCTCACCAAGAGCGGGCGCGAGCCGATCACGCCCCAGGCGATGCGCGAATTCCTGCTGGCGCACATCGCCCCCTTCAAGGTGCCGCTTGTAGAGCATATCTTCGTTGTCGATGAGACACTTCCGCGCCTTGGCACGCAAAAGGTCGATAAAAAGACCCTGCGCGAGCAATATGCCAGGCAGCTCGCCGCTGCCTGATCGCGCAAGGTGGGCGCGCCTTCGCGCGGCACTCGTTCCATGAGCGCCGCGCGGCCGGCGGCCGAACGCGCCCCCCTCGAGCGCAGCAAAAGCGCACGCCCGCACGCGCCAGTGCAGCAACGCCTCGCGCACCAGCGGGCGATTTTCGACCGGCGGGTGATCGCCGAGACGATCGCCAAGCTGGTCGAGGCGCATGGCGAGCGCGCCCGTCCGCACATCGTCGCGACCATGCGCAATGCGATCGAGAAAGGTCGCAGCGAACTCGCCCGGCGGCTCGCGCAAAAGCCCTCGGCCGGCCACGAATGCGCCGCCGGCCACGCCTTTCTCACCGATCAGCTGTTGCGGGTGATCTATGATCACGTGACCACCGATCTCTTCCCCGCGCCCAACCGCACCGCGGCTGAACGCATCGCACTGCTCGCGGTCGGCGGCTATGGCCGGGCGGAGATGGCGCCGCATTCGGATATCGACATCGCCTTCCTCACGCCGATGCGCCGTTCGCCATGGTGCGAACAGGTGATCGAAGCGATCCTTTATCTGCTGTGGGATCTCGGCCTCAAGGTCGGCCATTCGAGCCGGACCGTCTCGGACATGATCCGCCTGGCACGCGAGGACCTGACGATCCGCACCGCTCTGCTCGAAGCGCGGCTGGTGTGGGGCGATCAGGCGATCTACGAGGAGGCCCGCACCCGGTTCTGGCGCGATCTCGTCACCGGGAGCGAGCGCGATTTCCTCACCCAGAAGCTCGCCGAACGCGACGAGCGCCACAAGCGGATGGGGGATAGCCGCTATGTCGTCGAGCCCAATGTCAAGGAGGGCAAGGGGGGGCTGCGCGATCTCCAGACGCTCTACTGGATCGGCAAATACATCCACCGTGCCCAGACCGCCGCCGAGCTGGTCGATGTCGGGCTGTTGACGCCGGACGAATATCGCAGCTTCCGCCGCGCCGAGAGTTTCCTGCTCGCGGTGCGCTGCCACATGCACGAGATCGCCGGGCGCGCCGAGGACCGGCTCACCTTCGACCTCCAGCGCGACGTTGCCGCGCGCATGAATTTCGCCGATCGGCCGGGCAAGAGCGCGGTCGAACGGTTCATGCAGTTCTATTTTTTGCAGGCCAAGAAGGTCGGCAGCCTGACCGGGGTCTTTCTTGCAAGCCTCGAGGAGGAGTTCGCCCGGAGGCGCAGCCGCGCGGGCGAACTCGTCGCTCGGTGGACGCAGGAAAAGCCGCGCAACCTTGCCGGCTACGAAGTCGCCGGGGGCATGATCAGCGTGCCCGATGACGATTGGTTCGCGCAGGATCCGGTCCGCCTCGTCGAGATCTTCCAGCTGGCCGAGGCCAACGGCCTCGAGCTCCATCCCCAGACCATGCGGCTGGCTGATCGCGATGCGCGGCTGGTCGACAAAGAGGTGCGCAAGAGCCGCCGCGCGAACGCGCTGTTCCTCGATCTGCTATGCGGCAGGCGCGATCCCGAGACGGTGCTGAGGTGGATGAACGAGACCGGGGTGTTCGGGCGGTTCGTCCCCGATTTCGGGCGGGTCAATGCGCAGATGCAGTTCGACATGTATCATCACTACACCGTCGATGAGCACACCATCCGCGCGATCGGGCTGCTCTCCCGGATCGAGCGCGGCCTGCTGGCGGCAGATCATCCCCGCGCGACCGAGCACATCCACAAGCTCTCCTCGCGCCGAGCGCTGTTTGTCGCCGTGCTGCTCCACGATATCGCCAAGGGGCGCGGCGGCGATCATTCGGTGCTCGGCGCCGGGGTCGCGCGGCGCCTGTGCCCACGCTTCGGCCTCGACGAGCGCGAGACCGAGCTCGTCGCCTGGCTCGTGCTCGAGCATCTTTTGATGAGCCGCACCGCGCAAAAACGCGACCTCACCGATCCCAAGACGATCGAGGATTTCGCCGCCGAGGTGAAGACGATCGACCGGCTGCGCAATCTCGCCATCCTCACCGCGGTCGATATCCGCGCGGTCGGGCCAGGCGTGTGGAACAGCTGGAAGGGCCAGCTGCTCGGCGAATTGTACGACGCGGCCGAAGAGCGCATCCGGCTCGGCCACATGCGCCACGGCCGCGCCGACCGCGTGAAGGCGAAGAAGCAGGCAGCAACGGCCCTGCTGGGCGGCGATGGCCACCTCGTGACCAGCATCGGAGATCTGCTCGGCGATGCATACTGGATCGCCGAGCCTGAAGACGTGATCGCGCGAAACCTCGTTCAATACCGCGATGCCCAGGCAACCAGCGAGCGCCTCTCGATCCGCTGCGAAGTTGATGAAGAGCGCGGGGCAACGCTCGTCAGCGTGATCGCAGCCGACCATCCGGGATTGTTCTTCCGTATGGCCGGCGGGATTCACTTGGCCGGCGCCAACATCATCGACGCGCGCGTCCACACCTCGCGCAGCGGCATCGCGATCGACAATTTCCTGGTGCAGGACCGTGATGACGCGCCGTTCCGTGATCCGACGCAGATCGAACGGCTGAAGACTGCGATCAGCGATGCGCTGATGGCCAAGGTCGCGCTTGTGCCCAAGCTCGCTGCTAGGCCGCTGCGCCATTCACGCGCGAAGGCGTTCAGCGTCGTCCCCGCGGTCAATTTCGATAATGACGCCTCGCGCCAGTTCACCGTCATCGAGGTGAGCGCGCGCGATCGCCCGGCGCTGCTCAATCGCCTGGCGCACGCGCTGTTCGAGCAAAACACCATCGTGCACTCCGCGCATATCACCGCCTATGGCGAGAGCGCGGCGGATACATTCTACGTGACCGACCTGACCGGCGCCAAGATCACCTCTGCTGTAAGGATCGCCGACATCCGCGATGCCCTGCTCGCAGCCGCAAGCGACAAGCGACAAAGGCAGCTGGAGCGCGCTCCGAGCTGAGTTATTTTGGGCACAGTGGAGCGCAGAATCCTAAAGTAGGTTGCAAATTCGTGACTGATTGGTTAGCCGCGCGGATCCTACGTCAGGAGAGGTAAAAACAATGAGAAACCCCACAGCAATGCGGCGCAATCTTGCGCTGCTGCTTTCGAGTTGCGCCATTTCCACCCCCTTTGCAGCGCATGCCGAAACGCTCGTCGAAGCCGCCTCCAGCGAGGAAGCGCTGCAGGACAGCGCGGTTGAGCCCACCCCGTCTTTCGAAGACGAAGCGAGCGCCCCCCAAGAGCGCCAGAGCTCGCTCGACAGCATCGGCAACATCGTCGTCACCGGCACCAAGACGCAGAACGTCGAAAACGTGCAGGACGTCGCGCTCGCTGTCACCGCGTTCAACGCCGACACGCTCGAAGCCTTCAAGATCCGCGATATCCAGGGCCTGCAATTCCAGGCGCCCAATGTCAGCCTCGACCAGATCGGCACCAGCCGCGGCACCGCGAACTTCTCGATCCGCGGCCTCGGCATCAACTCCTCGATCCCCTCGATCGACCCGACCGTCGGCGTGTTCGTCGACGGGGTCTATCTCGGGATCAATGGCGGCGTGGTGTTCGACCTGTTCGATCTCGATTCGGTCGAGATCCTGCGCGGGCCTCAAGGCGTGCTGTTCGGTCGCAACGTGACCGGCGGCGCGGTGGTGCTCAACACCGGCAACCCGACCGAGGAGTTCACCGGCAAGATCCGCGCGGCGGTCGACGGGCCGCTGGTCGATGGCGGACGCGGCGGCGCGAACTACACCGCGAGCGCGGTCGTCTCGGGCCCGCTCGTCGAAGACAAACTGCTGTTCAAGCTCGGCGCGTATTACAACAACGACAAGGGCTATTTCACCAATCTGTTCGACGGATCGAACCACGGCGCGGCGGAAACCTACATCCTGCGCGGCGCGCTTGAAGGGCGCTTCGGCGATCTGATGATCCGCGGCAAGATCGATTATTTCGACAGCGAGGGCGATGGCCCCTCCGGCCAGAACCGCGCCATCTTCGACCGCGAGACGTTCGATTTCTCGATCGACGAGCCGGGCTCCTACAACACCGAAATCTGGACCGGCTCGATCACCGCCGAACTCGACATCGGCCCCGGCAGGCTGACCAACATCTTCGGCTATCGCGACTATTCGGCCGCCACGCGCGGCGACATCGATGCAACGCCCGTCTTCCTGTTCCATTCGAACGCGCTCAACACGCAGGAGCAGTATTCGAACGAACTGCGCTATGCGATCTCGACCGACCGGTTCGATCTCACCGTCGGCGGCTTCTGGTTCGACCAGACGATCGACTATGACGAGAGCCGCGAGCTGCGCCGCGACCTGCCGCCGGCGGCCCAGCCGCCGGTGTTCTTCGGCGGCGGTCGCCAGGATCACGAAGTGATCGGCGTGTTCGCCAACGCACAATGGGAATTCATCGACAACCTCTCGCTGATCGCCGGCGTCCGCTGGAACCAGGAGACGAAAGACGCTGCGGTCACCTATATTCTCCCCCGCGCGCCCTGCTCGGTGGTCGCGGGCACCTGCCCGACCGGCACCCAGCCGTTTGACCCGGCGACCGAGACCGACGGCTTCACCGACAAGGTGCGGTTCCGCAACCTCTCCCCCAAGGTCGGCCTGCAATACGAGTTCGCCAACAGCCAGGTCTACGGCCACTGGAGCCGGGGCTTCCGTTCGGGCGGCTACAATTTTCGCATCACCAACGTGGCGGTGTTCAACCGGGCCTTCGCTGCAACCGGCGACCTGTTCTTCGACGAAGAGCAGGTCGATTCGTTCGAACTCGGTGGCAAATTCCAGACGATGGACGGCACGTTCACGCTCAACGTCGCGGGTTACCTTACCAAGGTATCGGACATGCAGCGCGAGGTGAACCTTGCCGATCCGGGCGCGGGCGTGGTGCAGAACATCCTCAACACCGCCGATGCGACCATTGCGGGCTTCGAGGCCGAAGGACGTGTCCGCCTTTCGGACTCGCTCATCTTCACCGCCAATATCGGCCTGATCAACGATACGTATGACGAGATCCTGTTCGACATCTCGGGCGACGGCGTCATCAACGACGCTGACTTCGACCTGCGCATCCCGCGCATTCCGCAAGTCACCTGGGGCATGGGCCTGATCCACGAATTGCTGCTCGGCGACAGCGAGATCCTAACCCGCGTCAACTACCAGTATCGCGACGAGTTCGCCTATACCGACGACAATCTGGGCTGGATTCAGGACATCTCGAACCTCGAGGCAAACGTCACCTGGGTGACCCCGATCGATGGCTTCTCGCTGTCTGTCTATGGGCGCAACCTGTTCGACGAGGTGCAGGCGGGCGGCGATACGCAGGTTCCGTTCGGCGGCCCGCGCTCGACCGGCGTGCGCCAGCCCTTCGGCGCAAACCCGACTGCGGGCACGTTCTCGCCGCTCCAACGCGGCCGCAATATCGGGATCGAGGCGCTGTTCGAGTTCTGATCGAGCCCGGCCCGAACCCAAAGGCAGGGGCGCTCCGTCTTGGCGGGGCGCCCCTTCTCTTTGTGCGAGGCCCTATTCCCTTGGCCCGAACAGCGCGGTGCCGAC
>DAITMG010000049.1:18101-20975 GCA_036835265.1 Erythrobacter sp.
AGCTTGGCGAGAAAGGCGAAGAACGGCGCAGGCTCGATGTCTGCTGGCGGCAGGCACATCAGCCCTGCAAGCGGCACCCCTGCCTCGCGCACGGCCTTGAGGAAAGCGGGCACTTCGCCGATCGGGCAGCCGCCCTTTTGCGCCTCATCGCCGATATTGACCTGGACGAAACACGGCACGCGCCGCCCCGCCTGGTCCATCGCCTTCGCGAGCGCCTTGAGGAGGCTTGGCCGATCGAGCGAATGGATTGCATCGAACAGGCTCACGGCTTCCTCGGCCTTGTTCGACTGGAGCTGGCCGATCAGGTGGAGTTCGATACCGGGCCAGGCTTCGCGCAAGGCGGGCCACTTGCCTTGCGCCTCTTGCACCCGGTTTTCGCCGAACACCCGGTGGCCGGCCTCGAGCAGCGGCGTGATTTTCTCAGCAGGCTGCGTCTTGCTCACCGCGATCAGCGTCACCTCGGCCGGGTTGCGCCGCGCGGGGCGCGCGATGCGGGCGATGTTCGCCTGGACGGTCTCGAGCCGTTGGGATGCGCTTTCCATCTGGCCAGTCTATAGCGCTGCGATGGTCTGCCGCCAGCCCGCTTTGCCCTCGCTGTGGCTCATTTCCGACGAGCGCAACGACGCCGTGCTCGAAGCCGCGCTTGCGCGCCTGCCGCGCGGCTCCGGCTTCGTCTTTCGGCACTATCACCTGCCCGATCCGGCGCGCGGCGCACGGTTTCTTGAACTGCGGCGCCGCGCGCGCCGGGGCGGCCACATGGTCGTCCTGGCCGACAGCGCGGTGACAGCTGCCGAGTGGGGTGCGGACGGGATCTATGGCAGCCCCCGCGCGCTCTGGCCGCGCCGCGACGGGCTCGTGCGGCTGGCAACAGCGCATTCGTCCGCTGAAATCGGCATGGCCAACCGCCTGGGCGCCGATGCGATCCTGCTCTCGCCGGTCTTCCCGACACGCTCCCATCCGGACGCGGCGACCCTTGGTCCAGTCCGCTTCCGCCTCCTCGCCCGGCTCGCGCGCAGCCCCGTGATCGCGCTTGGCGGCATGTCGATGGCCGGCGCGCGCAGGCTCGATTGGCCGCGCTGGGCGGCGATCGACGGGTTGAGTTGAGCCTCGTCCCGGCGCTCCCGGCTTGACCCGGGCGGGAGGAGGATTCATGATGTGTTCTCACCAAGGAGCTTCCATGGCCTCGCGCGCGATCACCCCCCGCAAATCCACTGCCGACTGGCGTCAGGGCCTGCGCCGCTCGATCCGCCGGACAGCGCAGATGGCCGGTGCGGGAGCGCTGCTTGCGCTCATGCTGTTTCTCGGCCTGTCGCTGGTGAGCTACACCCAGACCGATCCCAGCCCCTCGACTGCGGCAAGTGGGGCCGAGATCGGCAACTGGATGGGGCGCACCGGGGCGTGGGCCGCAGACCGAGTGCTGTTTTTTGCAGGCCTGCCGGGCGTGCTGCTGCTGCCGCTGCTCTATGTCTCGGCGCGCAAGCTGTGGCGCGAGGTCGAGGCGGACCATGACGGCGATGAACGCGCGGCGCGCTGGTGGCGCCCGCTGGCGCTGTTGCTGCTGGCGATTGCGCTGCTGTCGACCGTCACAACGCTCGCCTTCCAGTCGCTCGGTGGGACATTGCCGGCGGGCGTGGGCGGCCTTGCGGGGCTGCTGGGTGGCCAGGCCATCCAGGCGGTCGCGGCGCGGTTTGGGGAAGACGCTGCCGGGTGGGTGACGCTCGCCCTGGCGCTCGCCGCGTTCGCTGGCGGGATCGGCCTTGCCACGCGTGTCTTCGCGATCGACTGGCGCGCCTTTCTCACCCTGCCCGATTTCCTCATGCCTGATGCGCTGGCAGACGGGCGGCTGGGCGGCGTGTTCGCATGGCTTCCCGGTTTTTCCCGGCGGACGGCAGCTCCCACAAGACGCCGGGAGCGGACGGGTGAATGGGACGATGACGACGAGGACTTCGCTGACAGCCCCGCCCCCGCCAGGGCGCCGGTGCTCGAGCACTCGGCGCGCCGCGCCCCCGAGATCACCGATCCTTCCGCCCCGCCCAAGCGCGCGATGGTCGCCAAGGCCAATCAGCGCGACATGTTTGCAACCTTCGATCTGCCGAGCCTCGATCTGCTGGCCGAGCCACCGGCCAATTCGGGGCCCAAGCTCGACCGGCTAGCGCTCGAGCGCAACGCTCGCCTGCTCGAGAACGTGCTCAGTGATTTCAACGTCAAAGGCGAGATCACCGCAGTGCGCACCGGCCCGGTGGTGACGATGTACGAGCTCGAACCTGCGCCGGGGATCAAGGCGAGCAGGGTGGTCGGCCTTGCCGAAGACATCGCGCGCAACATGAGCGCGATCAGCGCGCGCGTCTCGACCATTCCGGGCAAGACCGTGATCGGGATCGAGCTGCCCAACGCCGATCGCCAGGTGGTGATGCTCAAGGAACTTGCCGCGAGCGCGCACTTCGCCGAGCACAAGGGCAATCTGCCGATTATCCTTGGCAAGGACATCGCCGGCGAGCCGATCATCGCCGATCTCGCTGCCATGCCGCACCTGCTCGTCGCGGGGACGACCGGCGCGGGCAAGTCGGTCGGGCTCAACTGCATTCTGCTCAGCCTGCTCTACACCTTCACGCCGTCCGAATGCCGCCTGATCCTGATCGATCCCAAGGTGCTCGAACTCAAATCCTACGACGATATCCCGCACCTGCTCTCGCCGGTGGTGACCGAGCCGCACAAGAGCGTGCGCGCGCTCAAATGGGCGGTCGAGGAGATGGAGCGGCGCTACCGGATGATGAGCTCGATCAATTCGCGCAACATCATCTCGTTCAACGAGAAGGTCAGCGCCGCGATCGCCAAGGGCAAGCCGCTGGGCCGCCGGGTGCAGACCGGGTTCGA
>DAITMG010000050.1:0-20813 GCA_036835265.1 Erythrobacter sp.
TCCGAATTCTGAGGGACTTGATGGTGGAGCCTAGCGGGATCGAACCGCTGACCTCAACACTGCCAGTGTTGCGCTCTCCCAGCTGAGCTAAGGCCCCGCACCGTCAAATCCGATCCTCATCAAAATAAGCACAAACGCACCCACCGACAAGGGAGCGCGCCGCTTAGAGGCCAGCGGCGCCAAAATCAAGAGGGTTTGCGCTGGCATGATCAAACGCTCAAGCTACCCGCTCACACCGCAGCGAAGCGAAAGGGAACAGCGCCGAGGGTTGCGCGCCCGCATGGGAGCGCGCAACCAGATCAGGTATCATCCTCGCTGTCGCCATCGCCGCCGGTCGTGACGCCAAGGTCATCGTCGCCGCCGAGATCGACGTCGTTGTCGGGCGAATCCTCGTCATCGTCGATGTTCTCGATGTCCTTGAGATCATCGTCATCATCATCGCCGCCAAGATCGGTATCGGCTTCGACTTCCTTCTTCTTGGCGTCTTCAAACGGGATCGGCTGCTTCGACTTGAGCACCGGCTCGGGCGACCACTTGTTGCCGCATTCGATGCAGATCACCGGATCGTCATTGCCCAGGTCGTAAAACCGGGTTCCGCAATTGGGGCAGGTCCGCTTGGTCCCCCATTCAGGCTTTGCCATTCGATAGTCCTTACACAATCGCCCTGGCGCCGGCGGCGCGAGGGGTGAGAGTTTGCATGGTGTGGGTCCGGGCTGGGCTGGGATCAAGCGGTGATGCGCCACGGGTGCACCGTCTGCAGCCATCCCCCGACCATGTTCCCGGCCAAGTCCCCCGGGCCAAAGTGGGCGCGCCTTGCCAGAAGGATGAGGCGCTGTCAAAGACCGCCCGCGATGCTCACCTCGCCAAACAGCCACACCTTCCTTGCCAATGGCCCGCTCAGGGGCGCGTTACGCGTTCCCGGCGACAAGTCGATCAGCCACCGCGCGCTGCTGTTTGCGGGGCTCGCGGTGGGGACGAGCCGGATCACCGGGCTGCTCGAAGGCGAGGATGTGCTCGCGACCGCTGCCGCCATGCGCCAGCTCGGCGCAGCGATCGCGCGCCTCGGCGATGGCAGCTGGCAGGTCGAGGGCGCCGGGCTCGGCAGCCTGATCGAGCCTGCGGGCGCGCTCGACATGGGTAATTCGGGCACGTCGACCCGGCTCCTGATGGGGCTGCTGGCGGCGCACGATTTTCCTGCGACCTTCATCGGCGATGCCAGCCTCTCCGCCCGCCCGATGAACCGGGTGATCGAGCCGCTCGGCGAAATGGGCGCGCAATTCCACGCCTCCGCGGGGGGAACGCTGCCGCTGATGATGCGCGGCGCCGCGCCGGCGGTGCCGATCACCTACCGCCTGCCGGTCGCCTCGGCGCAGGTCAAAAGCGCGGTGCTCCTGGCAGGGCTCAACACGCCCGGCATTACCACCGTGATCGAACCCGTCGCCACGCGCGATCACACCGAGCGGATGCTGGCAGGGTTCGGCGCGAAGCTCGAGATCGGCGAGGAGCGCACCAACGGGACTACGGCGCGAATTATCGCCGTCCACGGCGAAGCCGAACTCGTCCCGTGCGACGTGATCGTCCCCGGCGATCCCTCCTCGGCCGGGTTCTTCATCACTGCTGCGCTGCTGGTACCCGGCAGCGAGCTCAGGATCGAGAATGTCGGCCTCAATCCGACGCGTGCCGGGCTGATCGCGGTGCTGCGCCAAATGGGCGGGTCGATCGAGGAAGTGGACGCACGCGAGGTCGGCGGGGAGCCGGTCGCGGACCTTGTGGTGCGCCACTCGGCGCTCACCGGGATCGAGGTCGACCCTGCGCTTGCTCCCAGCATGATCGATGAATTCCCGATCCTGTTCGTCGCCGCCGCGCTCGCTTCGGGGACGACGCGCACGAGCGGCCTCGAAGAGCTGCGCGTCAAGGAGAGCGACCGCCTGGCCGCGATGGCCGCCGCTCTGACATTGGCCGGCGCGCGGGTCGAGGAGCACGAGGACGGGCTCACCATCGAGGGCACCGGCGGAGAGCCGCTCCCCGGCACGCCAGCCGGTGCCCATGTCGAAACCCGGCTCGATCACCGCATCTGCATGAGCATGGCCATAGCCGGGCTCGCCAGTCGCGCGGGCGTCACGATCGACGACACCGCCCCGATCGCGACCAGCTTTCCCAGCTTCATGGCGCTGATCGACGAGGCGACCGCATGACCGCCGCGTTCGACATCTACAGCCTCGTCGGCCTCGTCGGCACCGCCTGCATCATCGGAGCTTATGCCTACCTCACCTACGCGAGCGCGCCCAACCCCTACCTCATCCACGGCACCAATCTCGTCGGTGCCGCGCTGTTGACCGTCAGCCTGATCGTCCACACCAATTGGCCCAGCCTGGTGCTCGAAGGGTTCTGGGCGGCGATTGCCATCGGGGGGCTGTTCAAGGCATGGAGCACAAGCCGCACGCACAGCGCCAAGGGAGACAGCAGATGACACGGATTTCGGCGCTTTGCGCCCTCGCCTTCGCGCCCGCCCTGGCCTTTGCCCTCCCTGCCCCCGCCGCCGCGCAGGCAGAGGATCCGCTCGACTGGTCCGCGCCCGAGCGCGAGCTGCGCGTTGCGGTCGAGGGCGGCGAGATCTGGGTGCGGGTCAATGGCGACATCAAGGCCGACGCAGAGCCCGCGATCTTCATCCATGGCGGGCCGGGCGGCACGCATATGGGCTTTGGCAACCTCATCAGCCTTGCCGATAGCCGCGCCGTCATTCTCTACGATCAACTCGACAGCGGCAAATCCGACCGGCCCGAAAACCCGGCCAACTGGCGGGTCGAACGCTTTGTTGCCGAATTGGAGGCGATCCGGCAGGCGCTCGGGATCGAGCGCTGGCACCTGGTCGGCCACAGTTGGGGCGCAGCGCTCGCGCTCGAATATGCCGCCGCCTACCCGGATCACACCGCCTCGGCGGTGCTGAGCGGGACCTATATCTCGACCCCGCACTGGATCACCGGCACCAACCTCCTGATCCGCGATCTGCCCGACGATGTCGCCTCGGCGCTGATCGCCTGCGAGGGGCGCGCGCCGCCGCCCGCCGCGGTGTGCGAACCCGCGACCGCTGCGTTCTACCGCGCCTATAACGGGCGCCCCGATCGCCCGCCCCTGAGCGCCAAGGCGAAGGCCTATCAGCAGCGCTATCGCGGCAAGGGACGCAACGATGTGGTCTACAACGCGATGTGGGGGCCGAGCGAGTTCCGCGCCTCGGGCTCGCTAATCGATTACAACGCCGCGCCGCTCCTCGCCGAGCTCGATGGCAGCCGCGTGCTGTTCATGATCGGCCAGTATGACGAAGCGCGGCTCGATACCGTGCAGGAGTTCGTGCAGCTTACCGAGGGCGCCGAGCTCGCGGTCGTGCCCGGCGGATCGCACGCCTTCCCGAGCGAGCGCCCGCTGGTGACCGAGGCGATCCTGCGCGACTGGATGTCGCGGATCGACGCGCGTGAGGACACAGCTGAATGATCATCGCGGTCGACGGTCCCACCGCCTCGGGCAAGGGCACCATCGCGCGCCGGCTCGCGGCGCATTTCGGGGTGCCGCATCTCGATACCGGGATGCTCTATCGCGCGGTCGGGCGGCAGGTCGCGATCCTGGGCGGCGATCCCGACAATCCCGACGATGCGCTCGCGGCTTGCGACTTTGCGGCTGCGCTGCTTGAGGATGCGATGCTGCGGACCGAGGAGACCGGCTCGCTTGCCAGCCGCGTTTCGGTCCACCCGCGCGTGCGCCATGCGCTCTACGAGCGCCAGCGCGCGTTTGCGACCCGGCCGGGCGGCGCGGTGCTCGACGGGCGCGATATCGGGACGGTGATCGCGCCCGATGCCGATGTGAAGCTGTTCGTCACCGCGAGCGTGCAGGCGCGCGCGCGGCGGCGCTGGCTCGAGATGACCGAAACGCGGATCGATCACGAGGAGGAAATGCCCCTGATCGAGATCGAGCGCGATATCGTCTCGCGCGATGCGCGCGACATCAACCGCGCCGATGCGCCGCTCAAGGCCGCGCCCGATGCGCTAATCATCGATACGACCGCGTTCAACCGCGACCAGGCGTTCGAGGCGGTGCTCGAGGCGGTCGAGGAGGCGCTGGCGGCCCGGCGAAGGTAAGTGCCCCGTGTAAGTGCGCAGCGCCCGGCGGGAGCACTTGTGAAGGCGCTTTCCTACAGGGCGCGCGATGTGCAGGAGCATGCGCGATGCCCCGCGCCCTCTCCTCGCCGATCGCGCCTCGCTCTAAAGCGGCCTTGCAGCGCCTTGGCGCAGCGCATCGTCTGAGGGCGGGCTTTTTGCTTCTGGACTGTGTAACAGGCGGTTCAAGCGTGCCTCGCGCGCGGCGAGCCGAGGCGATGCCGGGGCTGCACTGCGGTGCCCGCCTGCGCCTTCGGGCTTGCCATCGCGCGGCAATTCGCCTAGGCGCGCGGCCGTTCTCGCAATCACGCCAACACCCCTTGGGGATTGACAGGACCTGCGCGGTGGCACTCGGCTACGCGCAGAGACTCGGCCTCTTGCCCCGTTAGCCCGCGCAATGGTGCGCGTGGAGACGGAGAAAGACCCCGGAAACAACCGGTGGCCGGTAGCAAAACGAACCACAGGAACCGCCTGACTTATGGCAACTACACCCGACCAACAGATCATGCCCACGCGCGACGACTTCGAAGCGATGCTGAACGAACAGCTCGGCGGCGCGGGCGAAGAAGGCTTCGAAGGCCGCGTCGTCATGGGCACCATCACCGTGATCGAAAACGGCTTTGCGGTGATCGATGTCGGCCTCAAGAGCGAAGGCCGCGTCTCGCTCAAGGAATTCGCCCGCGGCGAGGAGCCGCATGGCCTCTCGGTCGGCGATGAGGTCGAGGTCTATGTCGACCGCGTCGAGAACGCCGATGGCGAAGCGATGCTCAGCCGCGACCGCGCCCGCCGCGAAGCCGCGTGGGACAAGCTCGAGAGCGAGTTCGGCGAAGGCAAACGCGTCGAGGGCCGCATCTTCGGCCGCGTCAAAGGTGGCTTCACGGTCGACCTCGACGGCGCGGTCGCGTTCCTCCCCGGTAGCCAGGTCGACATCCGCCCGGTGCGCGATGTGACCCCGCTGATGGAGGTCCCCCAGCCCTTCCAGATCCTCAAGATGGACCGCCGCCGCGGCAACATCGTCGTCTCCCGGCGGGCGGTGCTCGAGGAAACCCGCGCCGAGCAGCGCAGCGAACTGATCAACGACCTCGCCGAGGGCCAGGTGATCGACGGCGTCGTCAAGAACATCACCGATTACGGCGCCTTCGTCGATCTGGGCGGCATCGATGGCCTGCTCCATGTCACCGACATGAGCTACAAGCGCGTCAACCACCCCAGCGAGATCATCGAGATCGGCCAGACCGTCACGGTCCAGATCGTGCGCATCAACGCCGAGACGCAGCGCATCAGCCTGGGCATGAAGCAGCTCGAGAGCGATCCGTGGGACGGCGTTGCGGCAAAGTATCCGATCGGCGCCAAGCTCACCGGCATGGTCACCAACATCACCGAATACGGCGCCTTCGTCGAGCTCGAGGCGGGGATCGAGGGCCTTGTCCACGTCTCCGAGATGAGCTGGACCAAGAAGAACGTCCATCCCGGCAAGATTGTCAGCACGTCGCAGGAAGTCGACGTGATGGTGCTCGAAGTTGACAGCGAGAAGCGCCGCATCAGCCTGGGCCTCAAGCAGGCCCAGCGCAATCCGTGGGACGAGTTCGCCGAAAAACACCCGGTCGGCACCGAAGTCGAAGGCGAGGTCAAGAACGCGACCGAATTCGGCCTGTTCATCGGTCTCGATGGCGATGTCGACGGGATGGTCCACATGTCGGACATCGCCTGGGGCATCTCGGGCGAAGATGCGCTTGCGCTCCACCGCAAGGGCGAGATGGTCAAGGCCGTCGTGCTCGATGTCGATGTCGACAAGGAGCGCATCAGCCTTGGCATGAAGCAGCTCGAGAAGGGCGCGCCGACCGCCGCGAGCGCATCCACCGGCGGCTCGCTGCGCAAGAACCAGACCGTCACCGTCACCGTCCTCGAAGTGCGCGATGGCGGGCTCGAGGTGCAGGTCGGTGATGATGGCGCCACCGGCTTCATCAAGCGCGCCGACCTCGGCCGTGACCGCGACGAACAGCGTCCCGACCGCTTCCAGGTCGGCAGCAAGGTCGATGCGATGGTGATCGGGTTCGACCGTTCGAAGAAGCCCAACTTCTCGATCAAGGCGCGTCAGATCGCCGAAGAGAAGGAAGCGGTGCAGCAGTTCGGCTCGTCCGACAGCGGCGCATCGCTCGGCGACATCCTCGGCGAAGCGCTCAAGAAGGGCGAGTAAGCCCAAGCGAATTAGCCACAGGTCAAGGCCCGCCCTCCACCCGGAGAGCGGGCCTTTCCTACCTCGGGCATCGCGCGTATGCTCCGGCCTCAAGCAGCGCAGCTATAGGCCAACAAAAGACCCCATGCTCCATATCCACCAGTTCCCCTGCCTCACCGACAATTACGGCTTCCTGCTGCACAACAGCGTCAGCGGCGAGACCGCCGCGATCGATACGCCCGATGCCAAGGAATACCTCAAGCAGGCCGAGGCCAAGGGCTGGACGATCAGCCATATCTGGAACACCCACTGGCACCCCGACCACGCCGGCGGAAACTCCGAGATCGTCGCGGCGACGGGCGCGCGGGTGCTCGGCCCCATGGAAGTCGAGAAGCTCTCGCCTGTCGACCGGGTGATCGAGCATGGCGACACGGTCAACCTCGGTGAACACCGCGCCGACGTGATCGACGTCTCCGGCCACACCAACGGCCACATCGCCTTCCACATCGTCGAGGAGGGCATCGCGTTTGTCGGCGACGCGGTGTTCGCGCTGGGCTGCGGTCGGATGTTCGAGGGCGAGGCCGAGCAGTTCTGGGCGAGCCTCGACCGGATCCGCCGCCTGCCGACCGAGACCACGCTCTATTGCGCGCACGAATACACCGCCGCCAACGCGAAGTTCGCGCTCCATGCCGATCCCGACAATGCCGAACTGAAGGCCTACGCCGCCGAGATCGCCGAGAAGCGCGCGCGCGGCGAACCGACCGTGCCCACGGTGCTGCGGCGCGAGCTTGCGACCAATCCGTTCCTGCGCGCTGACGATCCCGCGATGCAGGCGCGCTGGGGCGGCAACGCGCCGCACGAGACTTTCGCAGCGCTCAGGGCAGCGAAGGACGCTTTCTGAAGGCGCCGTCGCGCACGCACGCGGTGAACCGGTGAAAGCGCTCCAGGTCCAACGCCTGTCGGACGACCTGACGGGCACGGTGCTGGTCGATCTGCCGACGCCTGCACGGCGCCCCGGCGAGGTGCTGGTGCGCGTGGCGGCCGCCTCGCTCAATTATCCCGACTTGTTGATGACGCGCGGGGCCTACCAGTTCAAGCCGGAGCCGCCGTTCGTGAGCGGGCTCGAATGCGCCGGCGAAGTGGTCGAGGCGGACGCGGCAAGCGGCTTTGCTGCGGGCACCCTCGTGATGGGCGGGAACAAGACCGGCGCCTTTGCGGAATATGCGAGCCTGCCGGCAGCCGCGCTCTCGCCGGTCCCCGCCGGGCTCGATTGCGCACAAGGTGCCGCGATGGGGGCAGCCTACACCACCGCCTACACCGGGCTGGTCGAACTGGGCGGGCTTGCGGCCGGACAGAGCGTGCTCGTCCACGGCGCGAGCGGCGGCGTCGGGCTTGCCGCCTGCGACCTTGCGCGGGCGCTGGGCGCGCGCGTGATCGCGGCGACCGGGGTGGAGGGCAAACGCGCGGCGATTGCAGCCACGGTGTCGCCCGCTGCGGTGATCCTCGCGCACGGGCGCTTTCGCGAGGAGGTCAGCGCGCTCACCGGCGGCAAGCTTGCGGACATCGTGTTCGATCCCGTCGGCGGCGATGTGTTCGACGAATCGACCCGCTGCGTCGCCTTTGGCGGCAAGCTGGTGGTGGTCGGCTTCACCAGCGGGCGGATCGCGCAGGTGCCCGCCAA
This sequence comes from Erythrobacter sp., assembly GCA_036835265.1. GTDB lineage: Bacteria > Pseudomonadota > Alphaproteobacteria > Sphingomonadales > Sphingomonadaceae > Erythrobacter. The sequence goes on from DAITMG010000050.1 coordinate 8,006, forward strand.
CATCCCGCTGATCAAGGGCTTCTCGATCGTGGGCCTGCGTGCAGGCGAATACGCCCGGCGTTTTCCCGAGCGCGGCCGGGCGATCGCGCAGGCGATCAGCGCGCTTGCACAAGAAGGGAAGATCAGGCCGGTGATCGACCGCGTGCTGCCGCTCTCGCGTTGGCACGAAGGCTTTGCGGCAATGAACCGCCGCGAGCTGGTCGGCAAAGTGGTGTTCGAGCCCGGTAAGTGAGACTCTTGGCGCGTCTAGAGAGAGGAGATGACCTCGTCGGCGAGCCGCGCATCGGCGGACGCATCGTGACGCTCGGCGATCAGCCTGCGCGAGGCGCGCGTTGCGGCATCCACGGCCCGCTCGCGCACCTGCTTGATCGCCTCGCGCTCGGCCGCGGCGATCTTCTCCTCGGCCATGCGCTCGCGCCGTGCGACCATGGCTTCGCTGTCGGCCTCGGCCTTGGCGAGGATCGCGTCGGCATCGCGCTTGGCATTTGCCATCATCGCCTCGGCGTCCTGTTCGGCGCCGGCGATCTTCGCGGCATATTCGTCGCGCAGCGCCTCGGCCTCGGCGCGCAGCGCCTTGGCTTCGTCGAGCTGCACCTTGATCGCCGCGATCTTGGCATCGAGCCCGCGCATCAACGCGGCGGGGACTTTCTGCCACACCATCACGCCAAGCAGGATCACCATCGCGATCGCGACCCAGCCGTAATCGTCGATCCCGAGCGCCGATGCGCCGGGTTTGAGAACGTCGGATGCCGCGATCTGCAGCCCAGCGCTATGGTAGAGATCAAGCATCGGCGAGAGCCTCCTTCACCGCTGCGCTCGCCGCAGCTGCGTCAACCTGGTTGCCGACCAGCTTTTCGACGATCTCGCGCGCTGCCTCGGCGGCGACGCTCTCGATCTCGCTCAGCGCCGCGTTGCGCGCGGCCGCAATCCGGGTTTCGGCTTCCTCGAGCCGGGTATCGAGCCCACCTTGCGCTTCGGCGAGCCTGGCCTCAGTGCTCGCCGCGGCCTTCGATTTCGCCTGCGCGATCAGCCCTTGCGCGGCGGCGCGGTTCTCTTTTTCCCGCTCGCGCCAGGCATCTTCCTGCTCGTTGGCCGCATCACGCGCGGCTTGCGCGGCCGCCAGATCATCGCTGATCTGCTTGTCGCGCACTTCGACCGTGCCCATGATCTTGGGGACCATGCCGCGGCCGATCAAGAAATACGTGATGCCGAAGAACACCGCCAGCCAGAACAGCTGGCTGGAGAATGTCTCGGCGATTTGATCAATCTGAGGCATTGCAAGCGTCCACCGGGTTCAGGTTCATTGGTCCATCATGGGCAGCGCGCACAACGATACGCGCCGCCCCAAGCCGAACAATCGCGCCAATCAGGCGACGAAAACGAGGATGACCGCGACCAGGAACGCGAGCAGGCCGAGCAGTTCGGCAGCCGCAAAGCCGATGAACAGACGGCCCTGCTGGCTGTCAGCCGCGCCCGGATTGCGCAGCGCGCCCTCGAGGAACGAGGCGAACACATTGCCCACGCCCAGCGCTGCAAGGCCCGCGCCAACGGCCGCAAGACCGGCACCGATCATCTTGGCAGCTTCCATATCCATTGTAATACTCCTTGAGAAACGTTCGTTAAATGAGAGGTTTAGTGAAGGTTTTCCGCATCGTTGATGTAGAGCGAGGAAAGCAGCGCGAAAACATAGGCCTGAATGCCCGCCACGAGGATCTCGAGCGCGCTGATCGCGATCATCAAGAGCAGCGCGGCCGGGCCGACGGTCGCGCCAAGCGCGGGGCCGGCGTTCAGCGCATCGATCACGAAGGTCGCCAGGATCTTCAACAACACGTGCCCCGCCATCATCGCGACAAACAGCCGCAGCGCCAGGCTGATCGGGCGGATCATGAACGAGAACAGCTCGATCACGAACAAGAGCGGCACCATCACAGCGGGCGTGCCGTGGGGGATGAACAGGCCGAAAAAGCCCAGGCCGTGTTTCCAGAAGCCCACCAGCAGCACGATCGAGAAGCTGAGCAGCGCCAGCACTCCGGTGATCGTGAAATGGCTGGTGAAGGTGAACGGGTGAGCGCCGAGAATACCGATCGGCAGCAGGCCCAGCAGGTTGCCGAACAGGATGAACATGAACAGGCTGAAGATGTAGGGGACGTATTTGCGCCCTTCCTTGCCGATATTGGCGGCGAGCATATCGTCGATGAAACCGGTCATCGTCTCGACCGCCATCTGCCAGCGCCCGGGCACGAGTTCGCGCTTCATTCCGCCCGCGACGAACGCCCACAGCACGACGACCGTGATCGCCATCCAGAGCGCCGAATTGGTGAATGCGATGTTGAAGCCAGCCACATCCCAGTTCGAGCCGAACAACGGCTCGATCTGGAACTGCTTCATCGGATCGACTTTGCCCTCTTGAGCTGCCACGCCGGGTCCTTGGTGCCTTATAACAAACGCGCCCCTTGCCGGATCAAGCGAGCTTCAAACCCTGTTAGGGGCCATCATCCGGCTCGCCTGGAGATCCTTGGGGGCGCGTGTTCGCCGCTAGAAATATGTTCCTGAAGGCAACGCCTATTCCGAGGAACAGGCACACCAGCAGACCCCAGGGCGTGGTGCCGAACAGCCAATCAATGGCCCATCCGACCGCCACTCCTCCGAGAACCCCGCCTAGAAGATCGGCCAACACCCGGTTTCCGCTGCGATAATTCGCATCGACCCCGGTGTGCCTTGACCGATTGCGTTCATCTTCGCGCTCGCGTGCGGCCTTGAGCCGCTCTTCGAGCGCATCGATGCGCGCATCCTCTACGATGGGTTCTTGTGCGGGCTTGTCATCGCTCATCCCCGAAGTCCTCCTTTGATCAAAGGCAGCACCAGGTATGGTCGATAAGGCACCCGCCAAGGGCGCGGCCCCCTTAGAAGGGGGGCAAACTCAAGTCAACTGGTGCGAGGCCTGGTTTCGCCCAGCCCTGCTCAAACCGCTGCTCAAACCCCTGCTCAAAGCCCCGCTCAAAACCCGGTGCGAACGTCAGAGCCAAAGCGACAGCGCGATCAAGCCGTGGTCCGCTCAAGCCGGGCAGCGCGGGTCGCGCTCGGGCGGCAAGGCGTCGCGCGTCTTCCATTGCCCTGCGGGCGTCTGGTATTTCTCGCCCGGCGTGGTGCGCGCGATCGCCTGGCAGCCTGCGGTCATCGCATATTGCTCGAGCGTCGCGTTGTTTTCGCGCGCCTTGTCGGCGTAGAGCGCGCGCCGCTTGATGTTGATGTCGTCGACCATCCGTTGCAGCTCAAGCGTCGCATTGCCGACGATGCCGAGATAGCCGTCGACCCGCTCGCCGATCTCGCCGGCTGCCCGCGCCGAGGCATAGGCCGGATCGCGCTGGGCGCTGGCGGGCGCCGCGAGCAGCGCCATTGCGGCAAAACTGGCGGCAAAGGCTGCCCTTTGTGCAGATTTCAGCATGTCTCGTTTCCTGTTCCAGACGACCCTTCGGTCAGAAGATGTCGGCGTTTTCGTCAATCGTGTTGGCCGCGTCTTCCGCGAGCCGATAGATCACTTCCTGGCGAATGTTGATGTTGAGCTCGATGACGATCGGCGCCTCGGGCGCTCGCACGTTGATGCAGGCGCTCAAGGGAACCAGCAGCGCCGCCAGGCTCAGGCGGGTGACAATCTCTGGTCCGCCGCGCTTGCGCCGGGTCGTGATGACGCTCGGCGGAGCGGGAGGCGGCATTCGTGTATCCGGTCTGAAACTCATGATGGGCGATCCTCGCTTTCTGGAGGTTGAACGATGGGTTCATCGGGGCGCAGCGCCTCGGGGTCGTCCCCGCTTTGCTCGGGCGGCTGATCGGGCGGCGATGCAGGAACGCCGGGCGGTGGCGGACGGACGAATCGCCCGCCGCTCGCGCCCAGCAGGCCCTGGTCGAGCGGATTGGGCAGCGCGCTCGTATCGAAGAAGGTGCGCACCATCGTCGCCAGCTCGTAGAAGTTTTCCGAGCGGACATTGACGCGAAAGCGGATCGGGAGCCCGGCAAGCCTGCGGGTGATGAAATTCTGCGAAGCGCCGGTGCCCTGGCGCACCCCGTCGAAGGTGAAGCGGGTGATGATCTCACCCGCAAGGTCACCGCCGAGCTCGACGCTCATCTGGCGATAGTCGAGGCTGCGCAGCGACTGGAATGCGTAATTGCCGATCGCGCCGAGATCCTCGTAACTCAGCTCGCCGACATAGGAGACGTTGCCGCCGGGCGGGCGCGAGATGAGCAGGCCGCCTTCGATCCGGCCATCGCCGTTCTGGTCGAACGCGATCGGCACGGTGCCGTCGAACGTGCCGGTCGCGCCGATATTGCCGAGCTCCATTTGCGCAACGAACTTGGCCGCATCGAGCCCGATGATCTCGAAGGTGTAGCGCTGCTCCTCGCCCTCGCCATAGCGCAAGGCAACCGGGCGCATGACGAGTTCGCCGCCCATGAACGGCCAGCGCCCGCCGGCGACATCGATCATGGTGCCCTCGCGCATGGCGAACACGACGCGGCCCGCGAGCACCTCGATCCCGGGATTGATCGCCCCGATCTCGATCACCTGATCGGGCTCGGTCGTGAGGCCGAGCAGGTCGCTGAACGCGATCGTGCCCTTGACCGCGCGGACGGGGCCGAAGGCGGCGGCGAAATCGAGGCGCTGCGTGGCAAAGGTGCCGGTGCTGGTCAGATCGTCGGGCGTCCATGCAATGCGCCCCTCGCCTGTGATCGTCCCCTCGGTGTAGGCGACGACACCCTTGGTGAGCGCGGAAAGGTCTTCGAGCGCAAGCCCGTTACCGAAGGTAAGGCCCTCAACCCTCAGCAGCGCCTCCCCGGTGCCGTCGGCGAGGTCGTGGCGCACGCTGACCGCAGCGATCGGGATGCGGGTGCGCGGATGGCGCAGCGGGGCATTTGCGCGGATCGCGGTGTCGCTGAGCGTCAGGGTGGCATCGCTCGCCTCAAGCGGCTCGAACCGGGGCAAGCCCTCGGTCCGCTCGCTCACCCTGAGCGTTGCGTCACGGATCCGGGCTTCACCATCGACGTAGGTCCAGCTGCCGTTTAGCCCCGAAAAATCGAGCGGCACGGCGCCGATCCGCGCTTCGCCCTGTTCGTAGCGCCCGCCGATTTCATCGCCGAGCACACCGGTGAGGGTTTGCGCGGAAAGCGCGACCGCCGCCTCGCCCTCGCCCAGCCGCGCCGACAGCCCTGCCAGCGAAAAAGCGCCCGGATAGCGCAGCTGCGCCGCCTCGGCCTTGAGAACTGCCCGCGTGCCCGAAATCGCCCCGGTCAGCTCGAGCGGCCCGGTCGATGCATCGATCGCCAGCGCGTCATCGTAGCGCACCAGCGCGCTGCCCGTGCGCGGGCACAAGACCAGCGAGCGCCGGTCGAGCGCGAGATCGGCCAGCGCAAGCGCGGCAAAGCGGATCGTGGTGCACGAGCGCCCGATCACGAGTGTGCCTGCAGGGCTGATCGCGCCTTCGAGCGGCACTTCGAGCGCGCTGATCGACCCGCCCGGGATCGGCCCGCTCGCTCGGACCTGCCCGGCAAAGCGCACCTCCGAGCTTGCCAGCTGGCGCAGCTGCAGGTTCGGCAGCGCAAGCATCGCCGAGCCCGCGCGGTAAGGCGCCATGGCGAGGCGCAGGCCCAGTTCGCCGCCGGCCAGTTGCTCCATGCGCCCGTTGATCTGCGGGAGATCCGGCCCGCCGACGAGGAAATTGCCAGCGAGACGCGGAACACCGCCGCCGCGCGCGCTCCAGCTGGCGCGCGAAAGCGCCAATACCCGCTCCCCTCGCACGCTCTCGATCTCGGCCTCGGGGATCACGATCGCCTGCTCGCCGGCGCGCAGCCGCCAGTTCGCCTCGCCGCTCGCGCGCGCGCCGGTGAGCGCGCGCGCGAGTCCGCGCTCGAACCGGGCAAGCAACGGCGCTGTCAGCGTCTCGCGGCCCGCATCGCGCAGCGGCGCGAGCGCCTCGTCCAGCGCCGGCCCGGCCGCGATCCCCTCGCCCGCAAAGCTCATCGACCAATCGGCCTGCGCCAGATCGGACGAGCTCCTCAGCCGCCCCTCGAGCGCGATGCGCGCAAGGCTTGCATAGCGCGAGGTGAGCCGCTCGCCCGAAAGCTCGTGGCTGACCGTCAGCTGCGCCTCGCGCAGGCCAAGCCGGACATCGCCCGAGAACGCTGCGAGCCTCGCCTCGTCGGCCTCGAGCCGCTGGCCCTCCACCACGAACTCGCCCTCGACCGAGCCGAAGCCGGCGTCCACCGCGACGATGCTGCCGATGTCGCCCGCCGCGAGCCTGGCGCCGGCGCAGTCAAGCTCGCGCACGCGCAGCGGCCCCTCGAAACGCGGGGCGCCTGCGGTGGTGGTGAGCGAGCCGAAAGCGGTGAGCGCCCGCGCGCTGCATTGCGCGGTGCCCAGATCCGGCGCGGTGAGCGCGAGGAGGCCCTTGAAGCCGTCGCTGAGGTCGCCCTCGCCCGAAAGGCTTGCGCCGATCAGGCCATACTCGGTTTCGATCCTCGCGCCCGCGTCGACCAGCCTGAGATTGACCTGCGGCAGCCCACCATCCTCCTCGCTTTCGCCAAACAGCACAGGATCGAGCGCGCCGAAACTCAAGGCGCCCTCGCGGTAGGAGCCGAACAGGCGCGCGCCTGCGACCGTGACCCGCTCGACAAACGCCCCGTTCCAGCCATAGCCGATCGCGATCGAGATCCGCCGCGCTCTGAAATCGGGCGCCTGTGGATCGCCGATCACGAGGTTCTCGATCACCTGGAGGCGGGGGCCGATCGCGACGATTGCGTAGCGCGCCTCCAGGCCGTTTTCCTCGAGCGCCTGGTCGATGAGGTTGCCCGCAATCTGGTCGCGCTGGAGCCAGGCCACCAGCGCCGCGCCAAGCGCGAGAATCGCCAGCGCCCCGGTGAGCCTCACGAGAGCGCGGCGCCAACGCAACGGACGCGGCGCTTCGCGAGCTTGGGTCTCGGGGCTGCTCGGGGAAGGCGCCATTGGCGCAACCCTTGCGCGAGGCCAGCGGCAAAGGCAATGAAGCAAACGAGCAGCGCAGCGCGCGGGAAAGCGGGGGACAGGTGTCAGTCGAGGACGACCACAGAAGCGGGCCGCGCGCGCAAGGCTTCGATTTCGGCACAGCCCCCATAGCCGCGCCCGCTCCGATCCCTGGCCCGGTTGTGCCGCCCGCCAGCGATGCCGGCAAGATCGCCGGGCAAGGCCACCGCGCTCGCCTGCGCGAACGGCTCCTCAAGGGCGGCGCAGAGGCGCTCGCGGATTACGAGGTGCTCGAATATCTCCTGTTCGCCGGTATCCGCCAGGGCGACACGAAGCCGATCGCCAAGGCGCTGATCGCGCAATTCGGTTCGCTTGCAGGGGTGCTCAACGCCGATCCGGCCGCGCTGCAGCGGGTCAAGGGCGTGGGCGAGACGAGCGCTGCGGCCTTGAAGATCGTCGCAATCGCCGCGCGGCGCATGGCGCGCGGCGAGCTCAAGGACAAGCCGATCCTGTCAAGCTGGCAGGCGCTGATCGACTATCTCGCCATCGATATGGCCCACCTGACAGTGGAGCGGGTGCGCGTGCTCTATCTCGATACCAGGAACCGACTGATCGACGATCATCACCTCTCCGAAGGCTCGATCGACGAGGCCGCGATCCACCCGCGCGAAGTCATCCGCCGGGCGATGGACCTTGGCGCTGCCGCGCTGATCCTTGTGCACAATCATCCCAGCGGCAATCCCGAGCCGAGCCGAGCCGATATCCAGATCACCCAGCGCATCGCGGAGGCAGGCCAATTGCTCGGGGTGACGCTGCATGATCACGTGATCGTGGGGCGCGAGGGGCATGTGTCCTTGCGCGCCAAAGGGCTGATCTGATGCCATCCGATGGCTTACCCGGGGCACCGCCCGACGCCGGGGACCGCCGCGACCGACCGGAAATCGACGGGTAGCGGGTGATCGCCGGGATCGCCCTCGCTTTGCCGCGGCGCTAACATAGGCAGGCGCCCGGGGCCGTGCGCGTGCGGTGATCTTGCCTATACCGCCCCCCTTCCCTACCGCTCCGCTCGAACCTGCCACACCGGAGTCAAGAATGGTCCCGCGCTATGCCCGCCCCGAAATGTCCGCCCTGTGGGAGCCGGAGGCAAAGTTCCGGATCTGGTTCGAGATCGAGGCGCACGCGACGACCAAGCTGGGCGAGCTCGGCGTGGTCCCCGCTTCGGCCGGCCGGGCGCTGTGGGACTGGTGGGCGACGAAGCCCGCGATCGATGTTGCCGCGATCGACGCGATCGAGGCCGTGACCAGGCACGATGTGATCGCCTTCCTCACTTGGCTTGCCGAGCAAGTCGGCGAGGAGGCGCGCTTCGTGCACCAGGGCATGACCTCGTCCGATGTGCTCGACACGACGCTCAGCGTACAGCTCGCGCGCGCCTCGGACATCCTCCTCGCCGATCTCGACGACCTCCTCGCAGCGCTCAGGCGCCGCGCCGAAGAGCACCGCTACACTCCCACGATCGGGCGTAGCCACGGGATCCACGCCGAACCCGTCACCTTCGGCCTCAAGCTCGCGCAGGCCTATGCCGAATTCGCCCGCTGCCGTGATCGGCTGATCGCCGCGCGCGCCGAAATCGCGACCTGCGCAATCTCGGGCGCGGTCGGCACGTTTGCCAATATCGACCCCCGCGTCGAGGCCTATGTGGCCGATAAGCTAGGGCTCACGGTCGAGCCGATCAGCACGCAGGTGATCCCGCGCGATCGCCACGCGATGTATTTTGCAACGCTCGCGGTAATCGCCGGCTCGATCGAGCGGCTCGCGGTCGAGATCCGCCACCTCCAGCGCACCGAAGTGCTCGAGGCGGAGGAATATTTCTCCCCCGGCCAGAAAGGCTCTTCCGCGATGCCGCACAAGCGCAACCCGGTGCTGACCGAGAACCTCACCGGGCAGGCGCGCATGATCCGCGCCTATGCTTTGCCTGCGCTCGAGAACGTCGCGCTGTGGCATGAGCGTGATATCTCGCACTCCTCGGTCGAGCGGTTCATTGGCCCCGATGCGACGATCACGCTCGATTTCGCGCTTGCCCGGCTCACCGGCGTCGTCGACAAGCTGCTGGTGTACCCCGAGCGCATGCAGCAGAACCTTGATGCGATGGGCGGCCTTGTCCATTCGCAGCGCGTGCTGCTTGCGTTGACGCAGGCCGGGGTGAGCCGCGAGGACGCCTACCGGCTGGTCCAGAGGAACGCGATGAAAGTGTGGGAGAGTTCGGGCGCGCTGTCGTTGATGGAGCTGTTGCAGCACGATCCCGAGGTCAGCGCCGCACTGAGCGCCGAGGGAATCGCGGAAAATTTCGATCTTGAATACCACTTTCGCCATGTCGACACGATCTTCGCGCGGGTGTTCGGCTGAGCCACGCCAGCGATCGCAATCACCCGGGTTGGACAGGGCGAGTTGGACAGGCGCGCCAAATCGCCTAAGGTCGGGGCGTCAAGCTGAGCGCCAATGCTCGAGAAAAGGGGAAACGAACGCCCATGCAGGTCGTGCGCACCATCATCTGGGTTGTCATCCTGTTTGCGCTGCTCGCCTTCTCCTTCTTCAACTGGGAGCCCGTTGAGGTGACCTTGTGGGAGAACGTGGTGCTCGAGACGAAGGTGCCCGCGCTCGTCATCATCGCCTTTCTGCTGGGGCTGGTGCCGATGTGGGCCTATCACCGCAGCGTCAAATGGAGCCTCCACCGCCGGATCCGCAGCCTCGAGAACGCCGCGCGCTCAAACGCACTCCAACGCCGCCATGAGCCTGCCGCACACGCGCCCGGCGACACCGCCGCGCCTGTGGACAATCTGGGTGACGACCTGGGTAACAGGCCGGGAGACGAATCGGGGGATGGGCCGGCAAGACCGGTTGAAACCCTCGCGCCCACGCGAACCGATCCCGCTCCTTGAGAGGCTTCATGAGCAATCCTTTGTATCTCGCGCTTGACCTGCCGAAGATCGAACCCGCCAAAGCTCTTCTCGAGAAGGTCAAGGCCCATATCGGCGGGGTCAAGCTGGGCCTCGAGTTCTTCTGCGCGCATGGCGGGCACGGCGTCCACGAGATCGCGCATATGGGCCTGCCGATCTTCCTCGACCTCAAGTTTCACGACATCCCCAACACGGTCGCTGCCGCGATGCAGGCGGTCCATGTCTACGAGCCGGCGATCGTCACCGTGCATGCCTCGGGCGGGCGCGCGATGATGGAGGATGCAAAAGCGGCAGCGGCGGAAGGCTGCAAGGTCGTGGGCGTGACGACGCTCACCAGCATGGATGCTTCCGACCTCACCGCGACCGGGATCTATGGCAGCGCCGAGACTCAGGTGATGCGCCTTGCCGAACTCGCGCACAAGTCCGGGCTCGACGGGATCGTGTGTTCGGGCCGCGAAGTGGGCGCGGTACGCAAGGCATGGCGCGACGGGTTCTTCATCGTCCCCGGCCTGCGTCCGGCAGGCGGCGGAACGAGCGATCAGAAGCGGGTCGTCACCCCGCGCAGCGCGCGCGACAACGGCGCGAGCGTGCTGGTGATCGGCCGCCCGATCACCCGCGCGGAAGACCCGGTCGCCGCCGCCCGCGCGATCGAGGCAACGCTCTAGCGGCCAGAAATGCCCGATCACGCCACCCCAAACCTGCCCGCGCGCGATTTCGCCGCGACGCAGGAATTCTACGCAGCGCTCGGCTTTGAATGCGACTTTCGCGACTTTGGCTGGATGATTCTGTCACGCGGGGACGTGATGCTCGAGTTCTTCCCCTACCCCGATCTCGACCCTTATCAGAGCGCGTTCAGCTGCTGCCTGAGGCTCGATGATCTGGACGCGATGATGGCGCAGGTGCGCTCCAGCCATGTGCCCGATGCGCGCGTCGGCATTCCGCGCTATCACCCGCCGCAGATCGAAGCCAGCGGCCTCACCATCGCCTATTTCATCGACCTTGACGGATCGCTCCTCCGGCTGATTCAGAACGACTGACCATGCGCACCCTCGTCAAGATCTGCGGCCTCTCGACGCCCGAGACCATCGCTGCTGCCGCGAGCGCGGGGGCGAGCCATATCGGCCTCGTCCACTTCGAGCGCAGCCCGCGCCATGTCGATCTCGAGGCTGGAGCGCGCCTGCGCCAGGCGGTGCCGCGCGAGGTCAGGACGGTGGTCCTCGTGGTCGATCCCGATGGGTTGACGCTCGCCAATATCGTCACTGCGCTGCGCCCGGACGTGCTCCAGTTCCATGGGTCGGAGCCGCCTTCCGCGCTTGCGATGGTCAAGCAGCGGATGAAGCTCGAGGTGTGGAAGGCGCTGCCGGTCAAGGAGCGCGCATCGCTCGACGAGAGCGCGGCTTACGATGGCATCGCCGATCGCCTGCTCTATGATGCGCCGCCGCCGCGCGGATCGGCGCTGCCGGGTGGCAACGGCGAGGCGTTCGGCTGGGATGTGCTCGCGGACTACCCGCACCGCTCCGCCTGGGGGCTTGCCGGCGGGCTGAGCCCCTCGAACGTCGCTGATGCCGTGCGGATGACGCAGGCTCCGCTGGTCGACGTCTCGAGCGGGGTCGAGCGCGCGCCCGGCATCAAGGACGTGGACAAGATCGCCGCCTTCTGCAAAGCCGCGCGCCAGGCATGAGAACGCAATGAACGAGACCACCCCCAATTCCTTCCGCAACCAGCCCGACGAGCGCGGCCATTTCGGCCAGTTCGGCGGACGCTATGTCGCTGAAACGCTGATGCCGCTGGTGCTCGAGCTCGAGCGCGAATATCGCAAGGCGCAGGCCGATGAGGCGTTCGCCGCCGAGTTCGACGACCTGCTCGAACATTATGTCGGCCGGCCCTCGCCGCTCTATTTCGCGCCTCGGCTGACCGAGGAGTTGGGAGGCGCGCAGGTGTGGTTCAAGCGCGACGAGCTCAATCACACCGGCGCGCACAAGATCAACAATTGCATCGGCCAGATCCTGCTCGCGATCCGCATGGGCAAGACCCGCATCATCGCCGAGACGGGCGCGGGCCAGCACGGCGTGGCGACCGCCACCGTGTGCGCGCGCTTTGGCCTGCCTTGCGTCATCTACATGGGCGCCGAGGACGTGAAGCGGCAATCGCCCAATGTCTTCCGGATGAAGCTGCTGGGCGCCGAAGTGATCCCCGTCACCAGCGGGCGCGGCACCTTGAAGGACGCGATGAACGATGCCCTGCGTGACTGGGTCGCCAACGTTCACGACACCTTCTACATCATCGGCACCGCGGCAGGCCCGCACCCCTACCCCGAGATGGTGCGCAACTTCCAGAGCGTGATCGGCACCGAGGCGCGCGCGCAGATGCTCAGCCGCACCGGGCGCCTGCCCGACTTGCTGGTGGCCTGCATTGGCGGCGGGTCAAACGCGCTTGGCCTGTTCCATCCCTTCCTCGATGATGCGGACGTCAAGATGCTCGGCGTCGAGGCGGCGGGCCATGGGCTCGATGGCGACGAACACGCCGCCAGCCTGCTCGGCGGTGCGCCCGGCGTGCTCCACGGCAACAAGACCTACCTGCTCCAGGACGCGGACGGCCAGATCACCGAGGGCCACTCGATCAGCGCCGGGCTCGATTATCCCGGCATCGGCCCCGAACACGCCTGGCTCAAGGACAGCGGCCGGGTCGAATACACCGCCATCACCGATACAGAAGCGCTAGAAGGCTTCCAGCTGCTCTGCCGCACCGAGGGGATCATCCCCGCGCTCGAGCCCGCCCACGCGATCGCGGCGGTGGCGAAGGTCGCGCCGACGATGCCCCGGGACGCGATCGTGCTCATGAATCTGTGCGGGCGCGGAGACAAGGA
>DAITMG010000051.1:0-8522 GCA_036835265.1 Erythrobacter sp.
GCGCGCAAGACCTATGATCTGGAAGTGTGGCTGCCTGGCCAGGGTGCCTATCGCGAGATTTCCTCGTGCTCGAACACCGGCGATTTTCAGGCGCGGCGGATGAACACGCGGTACCGTCCGGACGGCGAGAAGCGCACCGAATTCGTCCACACCCTCAACGGCTCGGGGCTGGCCGTCGGACGCACGCTCGTCGCGATCATCGAGAACTATCAGCAGGCCGATGGCAGCGTCGTGGTCCCCGCAGCGCTGCATCCCTACATGGGCGGTATCACCAGACTGGAGAGAGCCGGATAAATGCGCATCCTCGTCACCAATGATGATGGCTACCACGCGCCCGGCCTCGCCGTGCTCGAGGAGATCGCTGCGCAGTTTTCGGATGACATCTGGGTGTGCGCCCCGTCCGAGGAGCAATCGGGGGCGGGGCACTCGCTCACCCTCAATCGCCCGGTGCGGCTCCAGAAGTTCGGCGATCGCCGGTTCGCGGTCACCGGCACGCCCACCGATGCCGTGATGATGGCGCTGCGCGAAGTGCTCGATGCACCCCCCGATCTGATCCTTTCGGGCGTCAATCGCGGGGCGAACCTTGGCGACGACATCACCTATTCGGGCACCGTCTCGGCCGCGATCGAAGGCGCGCTGGCGGGCATCCGCTCGATCGCCTTGAGCCAGGTCTATGGTCCGCGCACCGACGAGGCTGCCGGTGTGTTCGATGCGGCGAGCCAGTGGGGCGCCAAGGCGATCAAGCCGCTGCTCGATGCGCCGTTTGCCGAACGCACGCTGGTCAACATCAACTTCCCCGCCCGCGCGGCCGCCGAAGTCAAAGGGATCAGGGTGGTGCGGCAGGGCTTTCATGACTATTCGCGCGGCAGCATTGTCGAGGGCACCGATCCGCGCGGACACCGCTATTTCTGGTTCGGCCTGCACGCGATCGAGCACACGCTCGATCACGGCACCGATCTCGAGGCGATCGACGAGGGCTATATCGCGATCACGCCGCTGCAGCTCGATCTGACGCATTATTCCAGCATCGACATCATCGCGCGAAGGTTCGAGGACTGATCCCGGGTGAGCATGGCGCGGCGCGTGATCCCCCGACCTTTTGGCGCACAGCGCGGCAGGCTCGTCAGGCAAAGACGCTTTCAGCCGCTGCGCCGCGCGGTCAAGCTGCCGGTGTTGGGCGATCTCGGGCTGAGGCTGGGGTTCGCGCTGCTGCTGCTTTTTCTCGTGATCATGATCCACTGGTTGGATCGCGATGGCCTGGTCGACAATGTCGATGGCCACATCAGCTTTCTTGATGTGGTCTACTTCACGATGGTTTCGGTCACCACCACCGGCTTTGGCGACATCGCCCCGGTGACCGACCGCGCGCGCCTCATCGAATCGGTGATCGTTACTCCGGTCCGCGTGCTCGTCCTGTTCATCTTTGTGGGCACCGCCTACAATTTCCTTATTCAGCGCTCTTGGGAGAAATGGCGCATGGCCCGCATTCAGGATAAGCTTTCGCAGCACGTCGTTGTCCTGGGCTATGGCGTTTCGGGATCGCAGAGCGTCGAGGAACTGATCGAGCGCGGCACCGATCCGCGCTGCATCGTCGTGGTCGATACGAACGAGGATCAGCTCATCGAGGCCGAGAAGCTCGGCGTCAACGTGATGGCCGCCGATGCGACCCGCGACGAGACGCTCAAGGCCGTGCGCATCCTTGAAGCCAAGAACGTGCTCGTCTCGGCGGGGCGCGATGACACCTCGATCCTCATCGTGCTGACCGTCCGCCATCTCTCGCCCAAGGTCCCGATCAGCGTGGTCGTGCGCGCCAACGACAACGAGACGCTCGCGCGTCAGGCGGGCGCGAACAACGTGATCAACCCGGTGCGCTTCACCGGCCTGCTCCTCGCCGGCAGCGCGCACGGCGCGCACATCGCCGACTACCTCGCCGATCTCGCCTCGGTCTCGGGCCGGGTCCAGCTCGTCGAGCGGCTCGTCACCGAGGACGAGTGCGGCTGCTCCATTGAAGAGTTGAAGAGCGGGGGGCGCGGCCTCAGGGTCTATCGCGAGGGCCGTGCGATCGGGTTCTGGGAAGACGAATGCCAGAGCCTCCAGAAGGGCGACATCATCGTCGAGATCGTTCCCTCGGACCAGGGCGTTGTGCATGGTGATGGCCAGGAGGGCGCTCGCCCCAGCGGGCGCGACGACGACGAGGACTGAACCTCATTTCCGACTGAACCCTCACAGGAACAGCAGGAAGACGCCCCCCATCGCCGCCATGCCGACCGCAAAATGGCCCGCATCGATCGCGAACAGCACCCCGCTCTTGCGCTGATAGAGATAGTTGATCCCCACCGCCGGCGCCATGATCCCGAGCGCAAATCCGAGCGACATCATCATCACCACATGCGGCGCAGCCCCGGTGCGCGCGATGAGGTGCCACAGCACCATCGCGATCAGCACCTCGAACGCAAAGGTGAGCGCGAAGATCAGCGGCATGTTGCCGGTCTGGACCTGCGCATCCGTCAGCCCGGCCGCCTTTTGCCAAGCCTTGCCGAACAGCACCCCATACCAGATCGCGCCCACGACGAAGAACGCCGCCGCCCCCGCCAGCACGGGCCACAAGGCAAAATCGTTGTCCATTGTTCAGTCCCCACTATTGCCGGGTTGCGCTGACAGTGCGAACCCGGCGCCGCGATCCCGGCGCACGTGGTAGCGCGGGAGGGGCTGGTAGGAAAGCGCGTCTCGCTGGTGTTCGCCTGCCAGCTTGTGTAAGGGCGCGCCAATCATGACCACCCTCACCACCCTTCCCCCCAAGGCTCTCCCACAAGCGCGGCGCATCGGCATGGTGTCCTTGGGCTGCCCCAAGGCGCTGGTCGATAGCGAGCGCATCCTCACCCGGCTGCGCGCCGATGGCTATGCCATGAGCCCCGACTATGCGGGCGCCGACATCGTGCTCGTCAACACCTGCGGCTTCCTCGACAGCGCCAAGGAGGAGAGCCTGGCCGCGATCGGCGAGGCGATCGCCGAGAACGGGCGCGTCATCGTCACGGGCTGCATGGGCGAGGAGGCCGACGCGATCCGCGCGGCGCACCCGCAGGTGCTCGCGATCACCGGGGCGCACCAGTACGAGCAGGTGGTCGAAGCGGTGCACCTCCACGCGCCGCCCTCGCAGGGGCCGTTCGTCGACCTCATCCCGCAGCCGGGCGCGCTCAAGCAGCGAAGCGGTAGCGCGGACGAGGGCTTCACCGATGTGAAGCTGACCCCGCGGCACTACAGCTATCTCAAGATCTCCGAGGGCTGCAATCACACTTGCGCCTTCTGCATCATCCCCCAGCTCAGGGGCAAGCTCGCCAGTCGGCGGATCGACGCGGTGCTGCGCGAGGCCGAGAAGCTGGTCGCGGCGGGGACGCGCGAGCTGCTCGTGATCAGCCAGGACACCAGCGCCTATGGCGTCGACATCCGCCATGAGCCCCGCACATGGCACGGCACCGAGGTGCGCGCGCACATGACCGACCTTGCCCGCGAGCTGGGCCAGCTGCGCACCCCCGAGGGCGCCGCGCCGTGGGTGCGGCTGCACTACGTCTATCCCTACCCGCATGTCGACCACGTCATCCCGCTGATGGCGCAAGGGCTGCTCACCCCGTATCTCGACATTCCCTTCCAGCACGCCAGCCCCAAGGTCTTGAAGGCGATGCGCCGCCCGGCCAACGAGGCCAAGGTGCTCGAGCGCCTGCGCTCGTGGCGCGCGATCTGCCCGGAGATCGCGATCCGCTCCTCGTTCGTGGTCGGCTTCCCGGGCGAGACCGAGGACGACTTCCGATACCTCGTCGACTGGCTCGAGGAAGCGCAGCTCGACCGGGTCGGCGCGTTCCGGTTCGAGCCGGTCGCGGGCGCGGCGGCCAACGACCTGCCCGACCCCGTGCCCGAGGCGATCAAGGAGGAGCGGTATGCCCGGCTGATGGAGGTCACCAGCCGCATCAGCGCCGCCAAGCTCGCCGCCAAGGTGGGCAGGACTGTGTCAGTCATCATCGACGAGGTCGGCGAGCCCGATGAGGACGGCGATATCGGCGCGACGGGGCGCAGCCAGGCCGACGCACCCGAGATCGACGGTGCGGTGTTCCTGCGCAACGTGCCCGCCAGCCTTGCACCGGGCGACATCGTCAACGTCGCGATCGAGGATGCCGACGCGCACGACCTGTTCGGCGTCATCGCGGGCACGGCCTGATTCGCTCCCCAGCTCACTCGGCTCGTCGCTGACAGCGAACGCTTGAACCGCCTGTTACACAGTCCAAAGAAAGAAAACCCGTCCAGCCTAGTTTCGCCCCGCGATTGGAATTTATGATCAGCCAGGGACCGAGCGGGCGCAATCATGCCGCGCCCTTATCGCGCCTGCGCGGCCAGTAGGAAAGCCGGCGCAAGCAGCATCGCCGCCCCGCCCCGAGGGTCCATCGCTTTTTGTTCCGCTGTCATGGAACCGCCGCGCGTCTATGCGTTAGGGAAGGCATGACGACCCGCATTCGCTCAAGCTTCGCCTTCGAGCTTCACCAGCC
Source organism: Erythrobacter sp. (assembly GCA_036835265.1). Classification (GTDB taxonomy): domain Bacteria; phylum Pseudomonadota; class Alphaproteobacteria; order Sphingomonadales; family Sphingomonadaceae; genus Erythrobacter. The sequence goes on from DAITMG010000051.1 coordinate 4,536, forward strand.
TGCCTCGGTCCTCCTCCAGTTCGAGGCGGCAAACCTGCCCGAACAGCGGCTGATCGACGTTTCGTGCGCGATCAGCCCGGACGATGATCTTGCACGCGTGCCCGCGCAGGACATGATCGGCGAGCGCATCTGGCTCCACTCCGAAACCCGGGTCGCGGTCGAATACGAGGCCGAGATCGAGGTCAACCGGGTGCTTCATGATCTGGGCGACCTCGCCGCGCTGCCGCCGCACAGGCTGCCGGGGGACGCGGTCAAGTTCCTGCTCGATTCGCGCTATTGCCATGCGAGCGAATTCCTCGCCTTCACGCAAAGCGAGTTCGGGGGCACCGAGGGCGGCGCGCGGATCGCGGCAATCCTCGACTGGGTCGGACAGCATCTCGAATACACGCCGGGCGTCAGCGGCCCGAGCACGACCGCGACCGACACCTTCCACCAGGGCGTCGGCATCTGCCGCGATTACACGCATCTGGTGATCACGCTGGCGCGCGCCTCGACCATCCCTGCGCGCTATGTTGCGTGCTATGCCCCGGGGGTGAAGCCGCAGGATTTCCACGCGGTCGCCGAGGTGTTCCTCGCCGATCCGGCCAAGCCGGGCGGGGGGACCTGGCAATTGATCGATGCGACGGGGATGGCCGCCTTGCCGCATGCGGTGAAGATCGGGGTCGGGCGCGATGCGGCGGATGTCTCGTTTGCAACGAGCTTTGCCCCGATGCAGTTCGAATTCAGCCGCGTCGAGGTGTTCACGGGTTAGCGAGGGCGGCGTTAACCTGTCGCCCGGCCGCGTCTCGCCAAGGGACACGAGGGCAACCGGGGGGTGGCGAACGCGCGATTTATTGGGCATGATAGGCGCCATGACCAGTTCGCATACCTCGTTGCGCTTCGTTGCCGCGGTTAGCCTTGCCCTGTTTGGCGGGGCGCCCTCGCTTGCGGCCGATCAGGCGGCAGATGCCGAAGCGGTCCGCGCCGCCGAAGCCGCGCAGCTCGTTGCCGATGACGCGGCTGGCGCGATCGATGCGATCGATCCGAGCTTGCCGCTTGGCGAGGATGCCGACCTGCCCGAGCTGCCGCCGGTGGGCGCCGGCGAGGACAGCGAGCCGCCGCGCGGCCCGGCTACCCGGATGATCTCGAACCCGGTCGTGCAGGAAGTGCCCCCGCCAACGCCCGCAGCCCTCGCCAAGCCCGATCCCTTCCGGGTCAACAGCGTTCTCGAAATCCCGCCTGGCCCGTTCCGCTATGGCGACTGGTACTGGGACGAGAGCGACGCGCCGAACACCGGCAAGCTGGTGGTCACGGTCGATCTCGATGCGCGCGTCGTCAGCGTCTTTCGCGATGGCCACGAAATCGGGACCGCAGTTGCCCTGTTGGGTACGCGGCGGCACCCGACCCCGCTCGGCAGCTTCCCGATCCTGACCAAGGAGAAGGACAACATCTCGGAAAAATACAACAACGCGCCGATGCCATGGACCTTGCGGCTGACCTGGGACGGGATCGCCATTCACGGCTCGCCCGTCATCAACGGTTTTGCCAGCCACGGCTGCATCGGGGTGCCCGATCCGTTCGCCGAGAAACTGTTCGCCGCGGCCCGCCGGGGCGACCGGGTGATCATCTCGCGCGGGCGGATGATCGACGTGGGCGACAAGATCACCGGCTGAGCCGCGCGCCTCGGCCGTTCTTGCGCGCGCCGCTCAGTGCACCTGGCGGGGCGGTTCGGGCGTGAACCGCCACACGCGCAGCTCGATCCCGATCTTCTCGACATGCTCCACCCCCGGCGTGCACAGCACCCCGCCCAATGACGCATTCTCGCCGCGCCAAAGCCGGTCCGCCGCGCGGCCCGCTTCGGCGCGGCTGACCATGCCGCCCATCTCGGCGATGATCCGGCGCACGGTCTCGATCTGGATCACCCGGGGCACATTGGCGTGGTAGATGAAGCCTGCGGCGGCGGCGTCGCGCATCACCATCTCCTCGAAATCGGCCTGCGCATACCATTCGATCGCGCGCCACGCCTCGGCGAGGTGGTGCGCGCTGGCGGCGAGCGCGGACGCGTCGAGCCATTCGTGCCCGGCGAGATGATCGCGCACCCGCACCCGCTCGAAGCGCTGCTCGGCGTTCGAGGGGTCGCGCGCCGGGGTGAGGCCGACATCGTGAACGATCCGCTCGAGCTCGGCCTTGCGCCAGCCGAGCAGCGGGCGGATGAGCGCAAAGGGTTCGGCGCCATCGACCGGTTCGAACAGGCTCGCCGCGCGCACGCCGGCGAGCCCTGCAAGCCCGCTGCCGCGCGCCAGCCGCATCAGCAGCGTTTCGGCCTGGTCATCTGCATGGTGCGCGGTCGCGAGCGCGCCGTGGCCCTCGTCGCGCACCCACCGGCCGAGCGCCTCATAGCGCGCCTCGCGCGCACGGGCCTGGAGATTGCCGGGGGCGAGCCGAACCTTGAGCGCGGTGAAGGGCACATCGAGCGCGGCGCACACATCGCCGACCAGCGCGAGCTCGCTCGCCGCCTCCAGCCGCAAGCCATGGTCGACGCTGGCGACCGCGATCTCGCCGGGCAGTGCGTGGGCCGCGAGCAGCAGCAGCGCGAGCGAATCGGCCCCGCCCGAGACCGCCAGTCCAAGCGTTTGCGAGCCCCCGCCGACCCCTTCGCGATCCTCGCTTGGCCACAGCCGCTCGAGTTCGGCGGCAAAGCGCTGCACCAGCGCAGGGTCGACCTCGAGCGGGGCGGCAGCGGCAGGCGAGGTCATGCGGCGCTCCCCCTTTCCCCGGACCCGGCCTATTCGCAGGTCACGCGGCGCCGGCTGTTCTCGTAATCGTCCATCAGCCGTCCGCTGGCGACCGCGGGATAGGTATCCCCGAATTCGGCGAGCGCGATACAGGCGCGGCGGGTATCGCCGAGCGCGATCATGCTCTGCGCGAGAAACAGCAGGCTATCGGCCGCGCGTTCGGCGGTGCGATCGGTCTGGTAGTTCTTGAGGAACCAGCGCGCGGCCTCTTCGGCCATCCCATCATCGAGGAAGGCGCGGCCAAGCAGGTTGCGGCCAAAGGTCGCGCGATAGTGATCGGGATATTGCTCGACGAATTTGGCAAGCTGCTGGCGGGCTTCGGGATAGAAGCCGGCGTTCCACAGGCGAAAGCCGTAGGTGTATTCATCATCGCCGGCATCGCCGGTCACCGGTTTCGTGATCGCCTGAACTGCGGCGATCCGCTCTGCGCTGGGCTGGGCGGCAGGGGCAGCGCCGGCCTGCGCGGCGGTGCGAGTGGTGCGAGTGGTGCCCGCGTCATCGCCGCGCGCGCCCATCGCCGCAAGGTTGGAGCTGGTTGCGGGCGCGTCCTCCTCGGCTTCGGTTTCGAACCCGGTCTGCGGCGCAGGCGCTTGCATGGGCAGCGTGCCGGCCGCTTCGAGCGCCACAAGGCGGGTTTCGAGCCCGGCCATCGCATTGCCCAGTTCCTCATTGCGCGCGGTGAGCTGCTGAAGCTGGCGCTCCATCGCGTCGATCCGCGCGAGAATATCTGTCACCGCGGTGGTCGATGGCCCGCCAAGGCGGGGCGCGGCGGGGGTTTCGCTCGGCGCGATCTGGGGCTCGAAATAGCGCCCGTCGCCGCCCGGAAAGACCTTGCGCTGCAAGGCGCGCACTTCGGCTTCGATCTTGCGCAGACGCGCCTCGGAAGGCGCATCCTGCGCCGCGCCAGGCGCGGGCGCCGCAGCCACGCCGAGCACGAGCGCGGCGCCCAGCGCGGTTTTGAATGCAGGGCGAGAAAGCAAGGACATCATGGGCTGTGTCTCCCTCATGGTGAATGGCATCGCAGTGCGCAGCGCCTGGTCGCTGCCGGGGGCGCTGAGCCGGGTGGAGCTGGACGCCTCGCGGCGGGCATGGCGTGAGTGACCTGAACAACGTCCAAACTTGGTGCCGGGGATCGCTTCCCAAGTCGAGCCTGCCAAGCCACGCAGCCGTTGAGAAGTCGTCAGTTGTTGTCCGCTCCGCGCGTCGACCCCGC
>DAITMG010000051.1:8622-20387 GCA_036835265.1 Erythrobacter sp.
TGCGACCCCGTCTGAGCCCGCGCCATCAGGGCGGCAGCGGATATGGGGGTGTCGCCAAGGGTGACGGGCTCGGTCGAAAGTTTGGGCACTTCGCGCCCGTTGATCGTGATCGCGAAGGCATCAGGGCGGCCGGTGTTGATCCGCGGCTCGCTGGCACTTTTGGGGAGGCTGAAGGTTTCGCCGCTCTGCATCCGGTCCTCGAACAGGCGCTCGCCGTCGGCTTCGTAGAAGCGCACCCACACCCCGTCCTCGAGCGCGGTGAAGACGACCTCGGCATCCTCGCCGATCTCGCCCCCGCCCGGCGCTGCGGAGGTGGCGGGGGCTTGCCCGGCTCCGCTCGGCCCGGCCTGGGCAACAACCTCGCCCCCGCCCCCGTTACTGGCCCCGCCATCGCCCTGGCCCAGCAGCGAGCCCGGCACCGTCCCGGCGGCGAAATAGGTGCTGATAAAGACGATAAGGCCGATCACCAGCACCAGCGCGGCAAACCCGCCGAACCAGACCAGCGCAGCCGAGGGCAGCTTGGCCGGATCGCCGGGCTCCATATCGAGGGTCATAGAGCTGTAGCGCGGGCCCGTATCGCCGATTTCCGCGCGCACCTGATTGGCGATCGCGGTTTCATCGAGGCCGACCACGCGGGCATAGCTGCGGGCAAAGCCGATCGCATAGGTGCGCGAGGGGAGCTCCTCGAACTCGCCCTTCTCGATCACTTCAAGATGGCGGATGGGGATGCGGGTTTCAGCGGCGATGTGTTCGAGCGTGAGCCGTTTGGTCTCGCGCCGGGCACGCAGGGCCGCGCCTGCGCCCTGGGCAATATCGGGCATTTCGGTGGGCCCAAGCCCTGCGTCCTCCTCGACGCCTTCATCGCCCGAATTATCGTCGTGTTTTTCTTGCATGACCCTTGCCCACGCGTTTCAATCCCAGCGCCAGACGTCCCTTAGCCAATCGCGGCTGGTTCGTGAAGCAATGGATTGCCGGACGCGGCGAGCCGAGCGGATGCCCGCAAGCGCACGGTCAGGCCGCGGCCAGGCGGTGGGCCAGGCGCTGCGCTCAATCGACTTCGAGACCGCGCTCCTCCGCCCATTGCGCAAGCGTTTGGCGCAGGGCAATGCTCGGATCGGCGAGCCAGCCGGTCATCGCCCCGCTCAGTTCGACAAGATCGATCCGCCGGACCAGTTCCTTGATCGGACCGACTGCGGCCGGGGTGATCGAAAGGCGGCGAAAGCCGATGCCCAGCAGCGCCAGCGCCTCGAGCCGGCGCCCGCCCATCTCGCCGCACACGCCAAGATCGACCCCTGATCCCGCGCAGCCGATCACCACCCGGCGCAAGAAGCGGATAATCGAAAGGCTCAGCCAGTCATACCGCTCCGCGAGCTTGGGATTTGCTCTGTCGGCAGCGAACAGGAATTGGGTGAGGTCATTCGTGCCGACCGAAAGAAAACTCAGCTTGGGCAGCAGCAGGTCGAGCACTTCGGCCAGCGCGGGCACTTCGAGCATCGCACCATAATGGATCGTCTCGGGCAGGACGCGCTTCTTGGCCCTGAGAAACGCGCGCTGCTCTTCGAACACCGCGCGCGCCGCATCGAACTCCCACGGTTCGGAAACCATCGGGAACATGACGTAAAGCGGCTTGCCGCCCGCCGCCTCGATCAGCGAGCGCGCCTGGACCTTCATCAGCCCCTCGCGCTCGAGCGCGAGGCGCAGCGCGCGCCAGCCCATCGCGGGGTTTTCATCGCTGCGCGCGCTGGGAGAGCCCAGATAGGGCACGCTCTTGTCGCCGCCGATATCGACCGTGCGGAAGATCACGGGCTTGGTGCCCGCCGCCTCGAGCACGTCGCGATAAAGCCGGGTCTGGCGCTCGCGCTGGGGCAGCGTGGCCGAGACAAGGAACTGGAATTCGGTGCGGAACAGGCCCACCCCGTCAGCGCCGGTCGTCGCCAGATTGCTCATGTCTTCGCGAAGCCCTGCATTCATCATCACCTGGATGCGCGTGCCATCGCGGGTGAACGGCTCGACATCGCGCAATTCGGCATAGGCGGCGCGGCGTTCGCGCGATTTGGCGAACCGCGCCTCGAACGCCAGCGCGGTCTGCGCGGTCGGCCGGATCGTCGCCTGGCCCTGAGTGGCATCAAGCAGCACCTCGTCGCCCTCGCGCAATGACCCGCGGATCCCTTGCGTGCGCCCGAGCACCGGCACCCCCATCGCGCGCGCCACGATCACCACATGCGCGGTGAGCGACCCTTCCTCGAGGATCACGCCCTTGAGACGCCGCTTGTCGTATTCGAGCAATTCGGCCGGGCCCAGATTGCGCGCGATCAGGATCGTATCCTTGGGCAGGCCCTGCTGCGCCGCAGTGCCCAATTGGCCCGAGACGATGCGCAGCAGGCGGTTGGCAAGGTCTTCGAGGTCGTGCATTCGCTCCGCCAGAAGCGGATCGTCGATCTCGCGCATGCGCATGCGGGTGTGCTGCTGGACGCGCTCGATCGCCGCCTCGGCGGTGAGCCCGCTATCGATCGCCTCGTTGATCCTTCGCGACCAGCCCTCGTCATAGGCGAACATCTTGTAGGTCTCGAGCACCTCCTCGTGTTCGCCGCCGATGCCGAATTCAGCCTGGCCTGCAAGGTTGTCGATCTGCTCGCGCATCCGGGCAAACGCGCGGTAGACCCGCTGGCGCTCGGCTTCGGTGTCCTCGGCCATGACCTGCGTGATCTGGACGCGCGGCTGGTGGTACACCGCCTGGCCCAAAGCGAGCCCCTTGACCAGCGTCAGCCCGGTGATCACCACCGGTCCGGTCTGTGCAGCGGAAAGGCTGCGCGCTTCTTCCTCGTCGATCAGCCCGGCATTGGCGATCAGCTCGGAGAGCACCATCGCGGTGGTCTGCAAGGCCTCGATCTCGACTTCCTCGTAGCGTCGCGGTTCGACATGCTGAACGCACAAGGCGCCGACCGCGCGCTCGCGATGGACGATCGGCACGCCCGCGAAGGAGTGGAACTTCTCCTCGCCTGTTTCGGGGCGATAGGCGAAATCGGGATGGGCCTTGGCTTCGGCGAGGTTGAGGGTCTCGACATTGTCGGCGATCGTGCCGGTGAGGCCCTCGCCAATCGCCAGCCGCGTCACGTGGACCGCGGTCTTGTTGAGCCCGCGCGTGGCGAACAGCTCGAGCATGCCTTCGCGCAGGAGATAGATCGAGCACACCTCGCTCGAGAGGCTGGTGCCGATGATCTCGACCACGTGATCGAGCTTGGCCTGCGCGCTGAGGCGCGAGGCCATCACCTCGTGAAGCTGGGTCAGGATTAGCCGGGCGGAAGCTGCAGCGCTCATCGACTCAAGTGCTTAAGCCGCGATGGCGCGAAAAGCAAAAGGCCAAAGTGTGGCCCGGCGCGGTGCTGGCTCAACAACACCGGCAGGCTGCGCTGGAGGGCGCAGCCGCCAGGGACCTTGCGCGGTGCGAAGGGGATCGCACGCGCAAGGTTGCCCGGCACTCACCGGTGCGGTTTCTTGCGAATTTCGGCTGAATTTAGGAAAGTGAGGCGCGAAGCTGCCTTCAGCAGCGCGCGATTTCTTCCTTGAGCTGGAGTTTTCGCTTCTTGAGATACTGGATCTTCGCCGCATCGGGCACGGGCCTGGTCATCTCCGCGCGAAGCTGCGCGTCAAGCCCGGCGTGTTTGGATTGGAGGGATTGGACATGAGGCTTGCTCGCTTGGGGGGCGGGGTGGCCTACTGATGTTGCCATAGTCTTCGTCTCCTATGTTGCGTTCGGGGGGCTGCCCCCGGGTAAGCGACTCGCATGGTGGTGACGGTCGCTGGGTCAATATGACCACAGTCAATCTCGCTTTGAAAGAGCTACGATTGCGTAAAGGGACGGGTCCGCATCTGCCTGCGATGAAGCGCGCGGGGCCACTTTGCGATTGGCTCTTGGCGCGCAACATCCTATCGCCCCGCCAATCCGATTGCACCTTGGGAGACCCGCGGGCCATGAATGAGGCAGAGCTCCAGAAACAGCTCGAATTGCTCCGTTCAGAGCACCGCGACCTCGATGCAGCGATTGCGGCATTGACAGATGCAGGCTCCAGCGACCAACTTCAGATCGCGCGCCTCAAGAAGCGCAAGCTGCGGCTCAAGGACCAGATCGCGATGATCGAGGATACCTTGTTGCCCGATATCATCGCCTGAAGGGCAAGGTCGCCCGAGAAGCAAGGTCATATGTCTCGCTGCGGGACGCGGCGATGCCGCGACATTAAAAATCGCTCACAACGGTGGCGCGCGCGAATGGCAAGGGGTAAGATGGCCGCGCCGTTGCCGGGCTGCAGGGATGGGATTGGTTGAAACTCTATGCGCACCATCAATCTCTCGCGCCCGATCGTCGAGGCGCTCTACAACGAGGCGCTCGTCCTCGCCGATGACGTGCGCGCGGCGTTTGTCGGCAGCATCGAGGATGACAGGGCCTCGGGCAAGCCGCGCGATGCGATGGAGCGGCTTGCGCTTTCGAGCGAGGGGCTCAAGACCACCACGCGGATGATGCACGTGCTCGCCTGGCTGCTCAACCAGCGCGCCTTTTTCTCGGGCGAACTCTCGGAACGGCAGGTGCGGCTGCACGGTTCGCTCCCCGCCGATCGCGAGGCCGAGGAAGCGCAGCTGGCCCTGCTCGACCCCGAGACGCGCGCGCTCATCCTCGAGACAGAAGCGCTTCATCGCCGCATCGCCCGGCTCGATACCGCCTGGCGGCAGGGTTTCGAGATGGCCTCGCCCGTGCGGGCGTTCCAGGCACGGATCGGGCGCGAATTCGGCGGCTTGTAGTGCCCGCCTCAACTCGCGGCTAGCGCCTTGCGCCAGCGGGCGAGCCGCTCCTCGCGCACCGCCTCCGCCATCGCCGGGGTGAACCGCGTGACCTCGCCCTGCATCGCCGCAGCGGCCGCCGGCAAGCCCGCGTAAAGTCCCGCTCCGGTGGCCGCCAGCATCGCAGCGCCAAGCGCGGTGGTTTCGACGAAACCGGGCCGCTCGACGACCACGCCGAGCATGTCGGCCAGATCCTGCGCCATCCAGTCATTGGCCGACATCCCGCCATCGATCCGCAAGGTCTCCCACCGCGTCCCGTCAGCGGCGAAGGCCTGCGCCAGATCATAAGTCTGGTGCGCCATCGCCTCCAATGCGGCGCGCGCGAGCTGCGCCTTGCCGCTGGCAAAGCTGAGGCCGCTGATCACCCCGCGCGCCTCGGCCCGCCAATGCGGCGCGCCAAGCCCGGCCAGCGCAGGAACGATCGTGACCCCGCCGCTATCGGGAATCGAGCGCGCGAGCTCCTCGGTCTGACCGGCGACATCGACGATCCCGAGCGAATCGCGCAGCCATTGGACGAGGCTGCCCGCCACGAACACCGAGCCCTCGATCGCATAGGTCCGCTCGCCAGCGAGCTGGGTGAGGATCGTGCCCAGCAGGCGATGCGCGGAGCGCGGCGGCGTGCGGCCGTGGTTGGTGAGCACGAAGGCGCCGGTGCCGTAGGTCGCCTTGGTCTCGCCCGGTGCAAGGCAGGCCTGGCCGATCGTCGCTGCCTGCTGATCGCCCGCCAGCCCGGTGATCGCAATCGCGCTGCCAAACAGGTCGGGATCGGTCTCGCCAAGCGCGCCTGCCATGTCGACCACGCGCGGCAACGTCGCGGGGGGTATGCCGAACAGCGCGCACAGCTCGGGATCGAATTGCGGCGCATCGAGCGCGAGCAGCAGCGTGCGGCTGGCATTGCTCGCATCGGTGATGTGGACGCCGGCACCTTTGTGGCCGCCCGTCAGCTGCCAAACCAGCCAGCTCTCGACCGTGCCGAAGGCGAGCGTGCCCGCGTCAGCCGCCGCTTTCACCGCGGGCACGTTGTCGAGCATCCAGCGCATCTTGGTGGCCGCGAAATAGGGATCGAGGCGTAGCCCGGTGCGCTGCTGGATCATCGCCTCGTGGCCGGCCTCGCGCAGGCTCAGGCACAGCGGCTCGGTGCGCCGGTCCTGCCACACGATCGCAGCGGTGAGCGGCTGCGAGGTGCGCTTGTCCCATGCGACCACCGTCTCGCGCTGGTTGGCGATGCCGATCCCCGCGATCATCGCCGCCCCGCCCGCCTGCGCGATCACTTGCAAAGCGCACTGGAGCGTCTTTTGCCAGATCTCGATTGCATCGTGCTCGACCCAGCCGTCTTGCGGATAATGCTGCGTGAGCGGCGCCCCTGCGCTTGCTGCCAGCACGCCGTCGCTGGCGAACAGCATCGCGCGGGTCGAGGTGGTGCCTGCGTCGAGAACAAGGATGGTGTCTGCCATGGTTTTTCGCGCTCCTCCCATGGCAGGCGTGATAATCGGTCAGCCCGCGAGAGCAAGGGCGAGCGCCCCTGCTTGAGGCCGCACGCTTGCGGCGCTGCTTGAGGCCTGCTTGAGGCTGGGGCAAAACACACCCATATGGACACCATGGCAAGTCTTCCCCCCAAGCCCTGGCCGACCGGCGCTGCGCAGACGCTCGATCCGCTGATCCGCCGGGTGCTCGCCCCCAATCCCTCGCCCTACACCTATACCGGCACGCAGACCTACGTGATCGGCCTTGAAGGCGGGCCCGATTGCGCGGTGATCGATCCGGGACCGCTCTATGAGGCGCATGTCGATGCGATCATGGCGACGATCGGGGATGCCGAGCTGCGCGCGATCCTGTGCACCCACACCCACAACGACCATTCGCCCGCCGCCGCCCCGCTAGCCAGGCGCACCGGTGCGCCGATCGTCGGCTGCGCGCCGCTCGTCATCGAGAGCGACCATCCGCGCGCCGACGAGGCGTTCGACAAGACTTATGCGCCCACCCGCGTGCTCGAAGATGGCGAGCAGATGCGCGGGACCGGCTGGACGCTGACCGCGGTCGCCACGCCGGGGCACACCTCGAACCACCTGTGCTTCGCGCTCGAGGAAGCGGGCGCGCTGTTCACCGGCGATCACGTGATGGGCTGGTCGACCAGCGTCGTGATCCCGCCCGATGGCGATATGGGCCATTATATGGCCAGCCTTGAAAAGCTGCTCGCGCGCGAAGACCGGGTCTATCATTCGGCACACGGCGAGGCGATCACCAAGCCAAAGCAGCTGGTGCGCGGCATGATCGGCCATCGCCGCCAGCGCGAAAACCAGATCATGCGGCTTCTGGCCGAAGCTGCGCGGCCGGTCGCGGACTTCATCCCGCAGATGTACAAGGGGCTTGACGAGCGGCTCATCCCCGCCGCGCAAATGAGCGTGACGGCGCACCTCATCGATCTCGAACGGCGCGGACTGGTCCGCAGCGAGGAGGGCCTGTGGCAGACGGTCTGAAACCGGGCGAAGGCAGGCTCCCCAGCGATCTCGCACCCGAGCCGCCGCCGCCGCCGCAGCGGCTCGAAAAGCTGCGCGAGCGTGATCTTGTCGCCGAGAGGAACCCCGCAAGCGGCGCTGCGGACTTGAGGCTGTGGGTGCTGGTCGCGGTGCTTGCGGCGTTGGCGCTGTTCCTTGGCTGGCGCGCCTATTTCTACGAGGAGGAAGGCGATCCGGTCGCCTCCGCCATGCTTTCGTTCGAGCGGCAAAACGCGCTCGTCGTCTTTGCCAGCCGGTTCGAGGTGGTGGCGGAGAGCGAATACGAGCAATCGCTCGGCCCGCTCACCGTGCGGCGCGTGCGCCAGGCCGCGATCATTCCGGCCAGCGTCGACTATCGGCTCGATTTTTCCGCGATGGACCGCGAGGATTTCCGCTGGGACGCGGCCACGAGCACGCTTCATGTAACGCTCCCGCAACTCCAGACCACGCGCCCCAATCTCGATGAAGCAGAGGCGCGGATCTTCACCGAGGGCCTGCTCAACACCGCAGGATCGCAGCAATTGCTGGCCGAGAAGAATTCGCAGGTCGCCGAGGAAAAGGCGCTGGCCTTTGCCAAGAACCCCGAAGTCCTGAGCCTCGCGCGCGCGGCGGCGCGAGCAGCGGTCGAGCAGAACCTGGCCGTTCCGCTGCAGGTGGCCGGCCACGAGGGCGCGAGGGTCCAGGCACGCTTCGCCGACGAGGCGAACTGAGCGCGTCCTGATGGCGCCTTCCTGCGGGCCGCCATGCCCACCGTTCGCTTGTGAACGCATGCCATTTGTGATCATCTTCGCCGGGTCTAGAGACTCGGGAGGGGTTCTTATGGCTACCACTGCTCCGCAGACCGCGCCCGTCGAGGGAGCGCGATTCTTCGCAATCATGGCCTTCGCCATGTCGGCGATCATCGTCGCCGGGTTCTCGCTCAGCATCGTGCTGGGCCGGTCGAGCTTTTCCGAGCCGCTCGCCTATCACGTCCATGGCATGATCTACATGGGCTGGATCGCGCTATACCTGACCCAGCATGTCTCCATCGCCGCCGGCAACCGTGCGCTGCATGTCAGCATCGGCAAGCTCGCTTATCTCTGGATTCCGATGATGGTCGCGGCCGGATGCACGATCGTGATTGTCTCGTTGCGCGTCAATGGCGGGGTGTTCTTCTTCGCGCAGAACGAGATTCTGATCAGCGAAACCGCCGTCATTCTGACCTTTGGCGGCCTCGCACTGTGGGCATTGCGCCAGCAGCGCTATTCGGGCTGGCATCGCCGCCTGATGCTGGTGGCCATGAGCGTGTTGACCGGTCCGGGCATGGGCCGCTTGCTGCCGCTGCCTTTCCTGGTCCCATATTCGTGGACTTTCATTTCTTGCCTCACCTTCATCTTCCCTTTGATCGGGATGGCGGCGGACCTGCGGCGCGATGGCCGGGTGCATCCTGCGTATTGGTGGGGTATGGGGATCAATATCGGGGTGTTTGCAGCATCGATGGCGCTGGCCTATTCCCCGCTCGGCTATGCGTTGACCGAATGGGTGATCGCCGGCACTCCGGGGGCCGAACGATCGATGGAGCCGTATCTCCCGCCGGGCTTTGCGATGTAGCGCTGCCACCGCCCGATTCTGCTCGAATTTGCGCGCATCGATCCCTATGTGACGCGCAAGATAGTTATCGGGGGATCCGAATTGAGCATCGAGACCAAAGTCCCGCGCGGCGAAGACCTGCTCGCCGAGATCCATCGCCTGCGCACAGAGCGCAACGCGGTGATCCTGGCGCACTATTACCAGACGCCCGACATCCAGGACATCGCCGATTTCGTCGGCGATTCGCTCGAACTCAGCCGAAAGGCTGCCGAGACCGATGCCGAAGTGATCGCGTTTTGCGGCGTCAAGTTTATGGCCGAAACCGCCAAGATCCTCAGCCCTGAAAAGATCGTGGTCCTGCCCGATATGGATGCCGGATGCAGCCTTGAGGATTCGTGCCCGCCCCAAAAGTTCAAGGCCTTCCGCGAGGCGCATCCCGATCACATCGCGCTGACCTACATCAATTGCTCGACCGAGGTGAAGGCGCTTTCCGACATCATCGTCACCAGTTCGAGCGCCGAGACGATCCTTGCGCAGATCCCCAAGGACCAGAAGATCATCTTCGGCCCCGATCGCCACCTTGGCGGCTGGCTGAGCCGCAATTTCAACCGCGAAATGCTGCTGTGGCCGGGTGTGTGCATCGTCCACGAGGCTTTCAGCGAGACCGAGCTCTTGAAGCTCAAGGAGCAGCACCCCGGCGCGCCCGTCGCCGCGCACCCCGAATGCCCGCCCGCGATCATCGCGCACGCCGATCATGTCGGCTCGACCAGCTCGATCCTGAAATTCGCCAAGGAATTCGAGGGCAACACTCTGATCGTCGCGACCGAGCCGCACATCATGCACCAGATGGAAAAGGCGCTGCCCGGCAAGACCTTCATCGGTGCGCCCGGCGCGGACGGCAACTGCAATTGCAACATCTGCCCGTATATGGCGCTCAACACGATGGAGAAGCTCTACGTCGCCTTGCGCGATCTCGAGCCGCGGATCGAGATCGAGGAAGGCCTGCGGCTGCAAGCCAAGCGCAGCCTCGACCGGATGCTCGAGATGGCGAGTGCGACCGTTGGCAAGGGCGATCTCGGTGCGATCCAGATCGAGGACATGGCCAAGAGCGACGTACCCGACGGGGATTGAGCCCGCTCGGCAAGCGCCGCCCCTGCACCCCTTAGCCGCGCTCGCGCGTTGGCTCTGCATGAACGCCGACTTCCGTTTCAATTGGGCGCGCCTGACCGCCAATTACTGGTTTTACCCCGCGTTGTTCTCGCTTGGCGGGGCCGTGCTGGCGATGGCGATGATCGCGCTTGACAGCAGCGGCACCGCCAAGGACCTGGGCGAGGCCGAGTGGTTCCTGCCCGCGCGGCCGCAAGGCGCGCTCACCATGCTCTCGGTAATGGCGGGCAGCATGATCGGGGTCGCCGCCACGGTGTTTTCGATCACGATCGCCGCGGTCGCTTATGCCAGCGGCAATTATGGCCCGCGCCTGCTCACCAATTTCATGGAGGATCGCGGCAACCAGCTGAGCCTTGCGACGCTGATCGGCAGCTTTGTCTATGCGGTGGTGGTGCTGCGCGCGGTGCGCGGCGAGGATGAGACCGCCGCGGTCGCCGGGGCGTTGATCGATGGGGCCGGCGGCAGCGCGGATGGCGCCTTGCCGGGATTTGTCCCGCAAGTCAGCCTCGCGGTGGCTTACGGGCTGACGGCGCTGTGTGTCGTGGTGCTGGTGTTCTTCCTTCACCACATCCCCTCCTCGATCCGGATCAACATCGTGCTCGAAGGGATCGGCAAGCGGCTGCTGGGTCTGATCGAACAGAATTACCCGCACGAGGGCGACTTTTCCGACCCGCCCGAGCCGCGCGGGGGCGAGCCGGTGCTGGCGGCGCAGACCGGCTATGTCGAATTCATCGATTTCGAACGGCTCGCCAAGGCGGCGCGCCGGGGGAATTGCGTCTTCTCGCTGCGGGTGCGGACCGGCGATTTCGTTCATCGCGGGCTGGCGCTGATGGATATTGACGGCCCCGCGCCCGAGGCAATGGATGAATTGGTGCGCAATGCCTTCACCTTCGGCCCGGCGCGCACTCCGGAACAGGATCCACAATTCCTGATCGACGAGCTCGTCGAAATCGGGCTGCGCGCACTGTCACCCGGGATCAACGATCCCTTCACCGCGATCAACGCGCTGCACTGGCTGGGCGCGGCGACATCGCAGATCGCCCGGCGAAACCTGCGCAAAGAGGTGCTGCGCGAGCGCGAGGAAGACACCGAGGGCGATCCGCCGGTTATCCCGGTGGCGGATGCCTTCGCGCATTACGTCCAGCGCGGCTTCGGCGGCTTGCGCAGCGGCGTCGCCACCAGCCCGATCGCGGCCATGGTGATGCTCGAAGTGCTGGAGAACGCCGCCGCGCCGATCACCGACATGAACCGGCGCGGCATCTTGCGCGAGCACGGCCACCTGCTCGGCGAACAGGCCCGGCTGGCGCTGGCAGGCCCCGATCTGGCGCAGGTCGAGGAGCGGCTGGTCGTCTTCGAACGCGTCTTTGCGCCCTAGTTGCGGCGCGCCCGGCTGACCGCCAGCGCCGCGCCGACCAACACCATCCCCACCACATCGAGCGCGCTCAGCACTTCGCCGAACACCAGCCAGCCATAGAGCGAAGCGATGGCGGGCTGGGTCAGCAGTGCAAGCCCGATCACCAGCGGCGGAAAATAGCGCAAGGCAAAGACCATCAACCCCTGCCCGATCAACTGGCTGACCACGACAAGCCCGATCACCGGCGTCCAGTCGGTCGGCCACACCGGCTCACCCAGCGCCAGCGCAATGGCGAGCAGCACCGGGCAGCCGAACAGGCTTACCCACACCAGCAGGCTCCACGATCC
>DAITMG010000052.1:0-20275 GCA_036835265.1 Erythrobacter sp.
TCGCCGCCGCCTTCGCCAAACCGCGCCCCGCCTTCGTTGCCTTCATCACTGCGGGCGACGGCGACACGGCGGCCAATCTCGATGCGCTGGTTGCAGCCGGGGCGGACGTGATCGAGCTTGGCATGCCGTTCACCGATCCGATGGCCGATGGCCCCGCGATCCAGGCGGCGAACCTGCGCAGCCTTGGCGCAGGCACGACCACCGCCGATGTGTTCCGGATCGCCGCCGAGTTTCGCGCGCGCCACCCGCAAGTCCCGCTGGTGCTGATGGGATACGCCAATCCGATGATCCGGCGCGGGCCGGAATGGTTCGCCGATGCCGCAGCGGCGGCTGGCGTCGATGGCGTGATCTGCGTCGACATTCCGCCCGAGGAGGATGGCGAGCTTGGCCCTGCCCTGCGCGCCGCCGGGATCGCCCCGATCCGCCTCGCCACCCCGACGACCGACGCCGCGCGGCTGCCGCAGGTGCTCGAAGGCTCGCAAGGGTTCCTGTATTACGTCTCGGTCGCCGGGATCACCGGCTCACAACAGGCCGCGCAAGGCTCAATCGATGCCGCAGTCAAGGCGCTCAAGGCGAAAACGACACTCCCCGTTGCCGTCGGCTTCGGCGTGCGCACGCCCGAGCAGGCCGCCGCGATCGCGCGGGTTGCCGATGGCGTCGTTGTTGGCTCGGCGCTGGTCGATCTGGTCGGCCGGCATGGCGCGGCCGCGCCCCGGCATCTCCATGATCTCACATCGCAGATGGTCGCAGCGATCGCGGCCGCTACAGTCAAGGAAGCTGCGACAGTCAGGGGAACAGGCGCATGAGCTGGTTCAATCGGGTCCGCAATTCGCTGGGCTTCGGCGAGCAGAAGAAAAAGAGCACCGAGAAGGATCTCTGGATCAAGTGCTCCAATTGCCACGAAATGCTATTCGTCGCCGACTATGAGGAAAACCTGTCGGTCTGCACGCATTGCGGCCACCATGGGCGGATCGGCGCCGATCGGCGCCTCGCGCTGCTGCTCGATCCGGGTTTCGAGGTGCTGCCGCTGCCCAAGGTGACCGAGGATCCGCTGGGCTTCAAGGACACCAAGAAATACACCGACCGGTTGAAGGCTGCGCGCGCTGCCAATCCGCATCACGATGCCTTCATCGCCGCTTCGGGCGCGATCGACGGTCAGCCGGCGGTGGTGGGCGTGCAGGACTTCAGCTTCATGGGCGGATCGATGGGGATGGCGGTGGGCATGGCTTTCTGCGCCGCGGCCGAGCGGGCGATCACCCGCAAATGCGCCTTCGTCGTCGTCACCGCAGCGGGCGGCGCGCGGATGCAGGAGGGTATTCTCAGCCTCATGCAGATGCCGCGCGCGACCGTCATGACCCGGCGCCTCAAGGCGGCCGGGCTGCCTTACATCGTCGTTCTCACCGATCCGACCACCGGCGGCGTCACCGCGAGCTATGCCATGCTCGGTGATGTCCACATTGCCGAGCCCGGCGCGCTGATCGGCTTTGCCGGCCAGCGCGTGATCCAGGATACCATTCGCGAGCAATTGCCCGAAGGCTTCCAGCGCGCCGAATACCTCCACAAGCACGGCATGGTCGACATGGTCGTGGAGCGCCGCGAGCTCAAGGCGACGCTCGCCAAGGTGCTCGGCTACATGCAGCCGCAACTGGCCGCCTAGAAGCACCGCCGCAAGCCATGGATTTCGGGCGCTCCGATGATCCCCATGTCCAGGCGCAGCTCGATCGGTTGGCTGCGCTGAGCGTTCCCCAAGGGCGCTTCGGGCTCGAGACGATCACGGCGCTGCTCGCGCGGCTGGGCTATCCGCATCGCCGCTTGCCCCCGGTGTTCCATGTCGCGGGCACCAACGGCAAGGGTTCGGTCTGCGCCTATCTGCGCGCGATCCTCGAAGCCGATGGCAAGGCGGTCCACGTGACGACCAGCCCCCACCTCGTGCGCTACAACGAGCGCTTGCGCCTGGCTGGAAGGCTGATCGAGGATGACATGCTGGCCGAACTGCTCGAGGAGGTGCTCGATGCAGCCGCCGAGCTTGGCCCCAGTTTCTTCGAGGTGACGATCGCTGCGGCGTTCCTCGCCTTCAGCCGCGTTCCGGCCGATGCCTGCGTGGTCGAGGTCGGCATGGGCGGGCGGTTCGATGCGACCAATGCGCTCGAATCGGCCGCGGTCGCCGCGAGCGGGATCGCCGCGCTCGGGCTCGATCACGAGCAGTTCCTGCTCGCACCCGAGGATGGCGTCCCGAGCGCGCCGATGGCCCGGATCGCGTTCGAGAAGGCCGGGATCGCCAAGCGCGGCGTCCCGCTCCTGGCGCTCGACCAGGTGCCCGAGGCGACCAGCCAGATCATCATCCGCGCCGAAAGCGTGGGCACCGCCCTTGCGCTCTATGGCCACGAATGGTCGAACAAGCTCGAGCGGATCGAAG
The DNA here is from genome assembly GCA_036835265.1 of Erythrobacter sp. Lineage (GTDB taxonomy): Bacteria > Pseudomonadota > Alphaproteobacteria > Sphingomonadales > Sphingomonadaceae > Erythrobacter. The sequence continues at coordinate 2,417 of DAITMG010000052.1, forward strand.
GCGAAATCCGTCATATCTACCGCGATGCCTCGGGTGAGCTGGCCGTGCCGCTGCCGGGCCTCGCCGGGGCGCACCAGCTGCGCAATGCGGGCCTCGCGATCGCGATGATCCGCCACCAGGACCGCGTGGCGGTTTCGAGCGAGGCGATCGCGCAAGGGCTCGCCGCGGCGCGCTGGCCGGGGCGGATCCAGCGGCTCGGCGATGGTCCGCTCACGCAAGGGCGCGAGGTCTGGATCGACGGCGGCCACAATCCCAGCGCAGGCGCGGCGCTCGCCAGGTTCTGGGACACACAGGAGATCCACCTCATCCTCGGGATGATGGCCAACAAGGACCCGCGCGCCATCATCGAGCCCTTGCGCCGTTCGAGCGCGAGCATCACCGTGGTCCCCGTCAAGGGGCGCGAATGCCACCTCGCGGGCGCGTTTGGCGAGGGGGTCGAAGCAGCGCCCGATCTGATCAGCGCGATCGCCCAGCTGCCGCGCGACGGGCGCAAGGTGTTTGTCGCCGGCTCGCTCTATCTCGTGGGCGAAGCCCTGCAGCTCAACGGCGAGATCCCCGACTAGCCGCTATTCCGCTGGAACCACCTCGGGCGTCACCACCCCTGCGGCCCTCCCCTTGCGCACCTGCCGATACCATTCGGCAAGGCACAGCACGACCGCCCCGAGCCCGATCAGCGTCGTCAGCACGAAGACGTCGAAATAGCCCTGGTTCTGGATCATCTCGCCCAGCGCCCCGCGCCCCAGCGTGCCGACCAGCAGGGTGAGCGAGGACAGCAGCGCGAATTGCACCGCGCTGTATTGCTTGGAGACGATCGAGGAGAGCCAGGCGATATAGGCCGCGCCCGCGATCCCGATCGCGAGGTTTTCGAACATGATCGTGAAGGTGAGCTTGGCGAGCGCGGGGCTGCCGATCACCGGGACCTGCATAATCGCCCAGGTGAAGCCGACCGCATCGCTCGCCGCCTGCATGTTCGCCCCGCCGATTGCCAGGTCGGCGTAGAGCAGGTTGGTCAGCGCGGCGAGCAGCGCACCCAGCGTGAGGGTGAACATGCGCCCGATGACGGTCAGCATATAGCCGCCGATCGCGAGACCGGCGATGATTGCGCCCACGCCGAAGAACTTGGAGGCGAAGGCGACCTCGTCATTGGTGTAGTTCAATTCGCCCAGGTAGAACGGATAGGCGAAGGTGCCCCAGATCGCATCGCAGATCCGGTAGGTGAGCACGAGCGCGAGGATCAGGACGAGGCTCCAACCCATCCGGCCGACGAATTCGACCAGCGGGAGGACGAGCGCACGGTAGAGATGGTCCATCGCGAAACCGGCGCCGCGTGCGGGCGGCGCATCCTCGGCAAGCAAATTGCCACCGTCGCGCTTCTGGGCGTGCAGCCATCCCGCGATCAGCGCGGGCAGGATCACGGTGGCAACGATGATCCACGGGCCCCAGTTGAGCGTGAAGTCGGTCGGATTGGGGCGCTCCTCGGGCGGGAAGGCGAGCGACATCACCATGAAGGTCAGCACCACGCCGATCGCTGCGGCCCACAGCGCGCCCACCAGCGCCAGCGCACGCGCGCGCACTTCGGGGCGCAGCTCGCCGGCGCTGCGCAGCGCCAGCAATTGCGCGTCCGACGCCGCATCGTCATCCACATCGCCCACCTTGGTATCGGGCGCGAACAGGCCGAGCGCGCCGATGCCGAGCAGGATCGCGCCCATCAGCGCATAGGTTTCCGGCCAGCCGATCCGCGCCGCGATAATCAGCCCGAACGCGCCGCCCACCAGCGCCGCCAGGCGGTAGCCCATCTGATAGACGGTCGCGAGGATATCGAGCGTCGCCTTCTCGTCGGCGACATCGATCCGCCAGGCGTTGATTGCGATGTCTTGCGTGGCGCTGGCAAAGGCGCCGATCCCGGCGAGCAGCGAGAACCAGCCGAGCTGGCTCACCGGATCGAGCAGCGCCAGAGTGACAAGGATCGCGCCCAGCAGCAATTGCGCAGGGACCATCCACTGCTTGCGTCGCCCGAGCCGCGAGAACCCGGCGAGGTTCACCTTGTCGATCAGCGGCGACCACATGAACTGGAAGGCATAGGCCAGCCCGATCAGCGAGAACACGCCCATCGTCTCAAGCTCGACCTCGGCCTCGGACAGCCAGGCATAGAGCGTGCCAAGGAACAGCGAGAACGGCAGCCCGCTGGCAAACCCGAACAGCGCCATGTAGCCGGTCTTGGGCTGGCCCATGGCGCGCACCAATTGCGCGACGCCGGGTTTGGTTGCTGCTGTCTCGGTCATTCAAGGCCCTTCCGCTCGCGCGCTTTCGATGGCACCATTAGCTGTGGGAGAGACCTATGGAAACGCCGCAATGAACGCGTCCACAACGAACACCGCGAAACGCCCGCGCGAGGGCAGCCCGCTGCGCGCGACCGCCGGGCAGATCGCGCTCGCGCAAGCGATCCGCGAGGGTCAGCCGCGCTTGGCCGAGGCGGTGAGCCATGTTCCGGCCTCGCGCTACACCGATCCTGCACACTTCGCGCGCGAGCAGGCGGCGCTGTTCAATCGGCTGCCGCAGGTGATCGCCCCGTCCGCGCTGCTGCCCGAGCCCGGTATGGCGGTGCCGCACGATGCGACCGGGCGCCCGCTGCTGATCACGCGCGATGCGGAGGGCGTGGCGCATGTGTTTCTCAATGTCTGCCGCCATCGCGGCACGCGGCTGGTCGAGGGGCAGGAGACGGTCTGCACCAAGCGGCTGGTGTGCCCCTACCACGCCTGGACCTACCGGCTCGACGGCAAGCTCCTCGCGCTGCCGCGGCCCGAAACGTTCCCCGGGCTCGACAAGAGTGCATCCGGCCTCGTCGAACTCCCCAGCATCGAGGCGGGCGGGCTGATCTGGTTCGCGCCCGAACAAGGCGCGGATTTCTCCGATGCGCGCACGATCGGCGAGGACATGGCCGCCTTCGGCCTGCCGCACGCGCACCTGTTCCGCCGCAAGCTTCACCGCGTGAAGGGCAACTGGAAGCTCATCATGGACGCCTTCCTCGAAAGCTACCACGTCACCCGGCTCCACGCGAACACGATCGGGCCGTACTTCAAGGACGGGATCACCAGCGGCGATCAGCTCGGCCCGCATATGCGCAGCGCGGTCGGGCGGCTCGAGGAGATGGCGGCGTTCGACCTTGCCGACATGGCGCAGCTGCGCCGCGTCGTCACCTTCGCCTACCAGCTGCTGCCGGGCACCGTGATCGTTCCCAGCCCCGATTACGTCAACGTCATGGTGCTGATGCCGCAGGCGCATGACGAGACGCTGGTCGAGGATTTCATGCTGATCCCCGAAGAACCCGCGCCGGGTCCTGCTGGCGACAAGGCGCGCGATCACTGGGAGCGCAGCTGGGCGCTGCTCGATGGCGGGGTGTTTGCCTCGGAGGATTTCCGCGCGGCCGAGCTCGGGCAGCAGGGGCTCGCATCGGGCGCGATCGCCGAACTCACGCTCGGCACGCTCGAAGGAGGGATCGCGCGGTTCGATGCGATTGTGCAGGAAGCGCTCGACGCCTAAGGGCCCCTCATGCCCACCAATCCAAAACAATCGGAAGATCGCCCCGAGGGTGATCGCATCGCCAAATTGCTCGCCCGCGCCGGGATCGCCAGCCGCCGCGAGATCGAGCGGATGATCGCCGAGGGGCGCGTCACGATCGAGGGCAAGCCGGTCGCAACGCCAGCAACCTTCCTCACCAGCCTGAGAGGCGTGAGCGTCGACGGCAAGCCCGTCGCCGCGCCCGAGCCTGCGCTGCTCTACGCTTTCCACAAACCGACCGGCCTGATCACCGCCGAGCGCGATCCTGCCGGCCGCTCGACGATCTACGACGCGCTCGTCAACGCGCTTCCGCCCGGCACCCCGCGGATGATGCCGATCGGGCGACTGGATCTCAACACTGAAGGGCTGCTGCTCCTCACCAATGACGGCGCGCTCAAGCGGCTGATGGAACTGCCCTCCTCGGGCATCCCGCGCACCTATCGCGCGCGTGCGTTCGGCGATGTCAGCCAGACGCAACTCGAAGCGTTGGCCGAAGGGGTCGAGATCGAGGGCATGCGCTATGGCTCGATCAACGCCAATCTGGAACGCAGCGCCGGGGGTTCGGGCGGGCGCAACCAGTGGATCGAGATGACCATCACCGAGGGCAAGAACCGCGAAGTGCGCCGCGTGCTCGAATATCTCGGGCTTACGGTCAGCCGCCTGATCCGCACCGCCTATGGCCCCTTCACGCTCGGCGATCTGCCGCGCGGGGCTGCGGCGCGCATCCGCAAGCAGGATCTCGAACGGTTCCTGAGCGGGCTCAAGAAGCGCTAGCGATGAGGATCATCGCGTGAGGATAATTTCAGGGGAATGGCGCGGCCGCAAGCTCACAGCGCCCAAGGGCGATGTCACCCGCCCCACCGCCGATCGCACCCGTGAGACGCTGTTCTCGATGCTGGTGAGCCGGCTCGGCACGTTCGAGGGCCTGCGCGTTGCCGACCTCTTCGCCGGCTCGGGCGCACTCGGGCTCGAGGCGTTGTCGCGCGGGGCTGCGCATTGCCTGTTTGTCGAGAACGAGCGCGAAGCATTGGCCGCGATCCGCACCAATGTCGCCGCGTTCGAAGCGCGCGAGCGGGCGATGATCGAGGCCGGCTCGGTGATGGCACTGCGCGTCGCGGCCGAGCCGCTCGACCTCATCCTGGCCGATCCGCCCTATCGCTCGGGCGCGGGCGAGGTGGCGCTCGACCGGCTCCTGCGGCTCGGCTGGATCGGCCCTGCGACCTGGATCGCGCTCGAAACCGCGTTCGACGAGGAGCCGAGCATCGCGGGCCTCGCGCTCGACGCATCGCGCAAGGTCGGCAAGGGCCGCCTCACCCTGCTGCGCGCCGCCTGACAAAACCGCCCCCGCCTCGCTGAGAGGCAGGGGCGCGCTTTGTCGTCCATCATTGGGCGAAGCGGATCAGTCCGAAGGCGTCGCGCGCGCTTCGACCGCACGCCAGCTCTGCTCCTGCTGCTCGGGCGTCATGCTGGCGATCGCCACCTTGTCCTCGTCGCGCAAGCGCCAGAACAGCGACTGGCGCTCGGGCGTCAGCGACCAGTAATAGGTCTGGGCCTCGGCCGGCCAGGCCTTGTAGCTGTCCTTCTGATCGGCCGGCCAACCTTCCATCTCGGCCTTTTGCGTCGGCGTCAGCGTGGGGCTTGCCTGATTGGTCGGCGTGTTGGCCATCGGATCGTTCATCGGATCGGTCCGAGTGGGATCCATCGGATCCTGCTGATCCATCTGCTCTGGCGGCTGCGGCGGCATCTGATCCTGAGCGACCGCTCCGCTTGCGAGGACCAAGCCGAGGCCGATCGTGGCCGGAGTGAGAAATTTGAGATGTGTACGCATGTGCATATCCTTTCGGTGTTGAACCGGCGAAGGTTTCGCCGAAGCTATATTGGTTCAACGCCGGTTTTGCCGATGGGTGGCACGTTCGAGGCACGCATTGTCTTTGCGCAGCTTCGCTTCACCGAGAAGCGTGGCAAAGACAGGGCAAACACAAGAACGTGCACACGCTGAGGCAGACTCATGCTCTGGCGGCGGGCGTTTGCCTATTCCTCGGCGGAGGCCGCGATCGCATCGGCGATCTGCTCCCATGCCGCTTCGCGCTCGGGACCGGTCATAGCCGTCAGCGCGATCTTGTCCCGCTCGCGCAAACGCCAGAAGATCTGCTGCTGCTGACCATCCAGTGACCAGTAATAGGTCTTCGTCTCGCGCGGCCATGCCCGGTAAGTGGTTTGCATTATCGGGGGCCAGCGGTCGACTTCGGCCTGTTGTTGCGGCGTCAGCGCCACCTCTTCCGATGCTGCGGGGGCTTGTCCCGCAGGTGCGGTCGGGTTGGATTGTGCCAAGACCATCCCGGCCGAAGATAAGACGGCCACTGCAGCCGTTGCACCTGCAATGCTGCATCGAACAGAATTGAAATTTCGCATGCCATGCTCCTTAAACTTGGGTCTGCGGTGCTGAAAGACGGATCAAGTCCGGATCTTGCGCGATCCTGAGTTGATCCTGATGACAGCGCGGCAATATCGTTTGAAGGCGCAGGAGACTAACGCAACCGCTCGAATGGACGGTTCACCTTGGCCTGTTGCCGATTCAAGACGAGTCGTTGCTTAGCTTGAGATTGTCAGGTCGCGCGGCCAATCGGCGATCTGGCGATTGCCTCAGCCGAGGCCCGCTGCGCGCGGCTGAATGCACTCGTCCTGTTTGGCGTCCATGCACACGCACCCCCGCGTGGGTCCGATACAGCTCGCTGCTGGGATGGGCGTGCATCCGGCTCGTCCGGTCGATAAGCGTGCGCGGGAGCTTGCGCGGGTCGCTCGTGTTCTCTACTTGTTCAAGCCTTCTGATGACCAATCTGCCCGCCCCCGCCCCGCCCGCTGCTGGACCGCCTGACGGCGCATCAGACCGTTCGCCGGGGCCGCCTGAGTTGCCGGCATATGCCGCGCGGCTGAACCCGCCGCAGCGCGAGGCCGTGCTGACGACCGAAGGGCCGGTGTTGATGCTGGCCGGCGCGGGCACGGGCAAGACCGCAGCGCTCACCGCGCGGCTGGCGCATCTGGTGGCAACAGGGCGCGCCTGGCCGAGCCAGATCCTGTGCGTCACCTTCACCAACAAGGCCGCGCGCGAGATGCGCGAGCGGGTTGCCGCGCACCTTGGCCAGCCCGGCGAGAGCCTGCCGTGGCTCGGCACCTTCCACTCGGTCTGCGCCAAGATGCTGCGCCGCCATGCCGAGCTGGTCGGCCTGCAGCAGAACTACACAATCATCGACACCGACGATCAGCTGCGGCTGCTCAAACAGCTTATCTCGGACAATGATCTCGACGAAAAGCGCTGGCCCGCGCGCCAGCTCGCCGGGCTGATCGACCGCTGGAAGAACCGCGGGCTCAACCCCGCCGATCTCGACGCGGTCGAGAACGAGGCCTACGCCAACGGCCGGGGCGAGGCGATGTACCGGCTCTATCAGGAGCGGCTGCGCGCGCTCAACGCCTGTGATTTCGGCGACCTCATGCTGCACATGCTCAACATCTTCCGCCAGCACACCGATGTGCTCGGTGAATACCAGCAGCGCTTCCGCTACATCTTGGTCGACGAATATCAGGACACCAACGCGGTCCAGTATCTCTGGCTGCGCCTCCTTGCGCAGACCCGCAAGAATATCTGCGTGGTTGGCGATGATGACCAGTCGATCTATTCGTGGCGCGGCGCGGAGGTTGCCAACATCCTGCGCTTCGAGAAGGATTTTCCGGGCGCGCACGTCGTGCGGCTCGAACAGAATTACCGCTCGACTGCGCATATCCTCGGCGCTGCCTCGGGGCTCATCCGGGCAAACAGCGAGCGCCACGAGAAGACCTTGTGGACCGCGGCCAATGGCGGCGACAAGGTCCGCGTCATCGGCGTGTGGGATGCGCCCGAAGAGGCGCGCCGCGTGGGCGAGGAGATCGAGCGGTTGGAGCGCGAGGGCGCCAGCCTCGACGAGGCCGCGATCCTGGTGCGCGCGCAATACCAGACCCGCGAGTTCGAGGACCGCTTCATTCAGACCGGCATCAATTACCGGATCATCGGCGGTTTCCGCTTCTACGAGCGCGCCGAGATCCGCGATGCGCTCGCCTATCTGCGCGTCATCGCGCAGCCGCAGGACGATCTCGCCTTCGAGCGCATCTACAACCAGCCCAAGCGCGGGCTCGGCTCAAAGACGCTCGAGCGGATGCACAGCCACGCGCGCGCCACCGGCCTGCCGCTGGCCGCCGCTTCGCTCCAGCTCGCGGACAGCGACGAACTGCCCGCGCGCGCGGCGAACACGATCGGGGGGCTGCTGCGGCAATTCCTCCATTGGCGCGCAGCGGCCGAGGAGCTGACCCCGGCCGATCTCCTGCGCCTCGTGCTCGACGAATCAGGCTACAACGACATGCTCGCGAAAGACCGCTCGACCGAGAGCGCGGGGCGCGCGGAAAACCTCTCCGAACTCGCCCGCGCGATGGAGGAATACGAGAGCCTGGGCGATTTCCTCGAACACGTCAGCCTCGTGATGGACAGCGATGGCCGCGAGGGCGAGGAAACCGTCACGATCATGACGATCCACGCCGCCAAGGGCCTCGAATTCGATCATGTGTTCTGCGTCGGCTGGGAGGAAGGCGTGTTCCCCTCGCAGCGCGCGATTGACGAGGGCGGGCTCGCCAGCCTCGAGGAAGAACGCCGCCTCGCCTATGTCGCGATCACCCGCGCGCGGCGGCGCTGCATCATCCTGCACGCGGCGAACCGGCGGATCTACGGCCAGTGGGTAAGCTCGATCCCCTCGCGCTTCATCGAGGAATTGCCGCCCGAGCATATCGAGAGCGAGACCACGCTCACCGGCGGCGCCTCGCTATGGCGGGCCAACTGGTCGGAGACCGAAGACCCCTTCGCGCATGTCGCGCAACGCCGCCCCGAGCGTGGGCAAGCCCGCGGCCCGGGCTGGCAGCGGGCGGTCGCCTCGGGCTATGACCCGTCGCCCAAGCGCATCGCCGAACCGGGGCGCTCGGCGGCGAACTTCGCCGGGCCGGCGCGCGCCGATATCCGCATCGGCGCGATGGTCGAACATGCCAAGTTCGGCACGGGCTGCGTGATCGATCAGGAGGGCAACAAGCTCGAGATCGAGTTTGAAGGCCACGGCACCAAGCGCGTGCTCGACAGCTTCGTGAAAGTGGTCGGCTAGGCCGCCGTCTCGCGGGGCACCAAGTGCCGCAAAGAAATCGCTAATCGGCACCGCCGCCGAAGGCCGGTTGCAGCGGCGCGATCAGTCCAGACTGATATCGAGGAAAGACGGGCGCGGCCCGTTCCATTCGCCCGGGGGGACGGGCTTGTCGTCCTCGTTGTGGCGGCGGGCGCGCGGCGCGCGCTCATCGCCTTGGACAGCCTTCTCGCGGCGCGGCCGCTTCGGGCGTTCTTTGCGTTCCTCCGGGGCCTCGCGATCCTCCGGGGCCTTGCGTTCCTGCGGGGCTTGGCGCTCTTTGCGTCCCTCCGGGGCCTCTCGATTCTCCCGATCCTCGCGGGCGCGGCGCGGCTTTCTGGCCTCGCGCGGCTCGTCGGCCGGTTTCGCCTCCTCGCGCACGTTCGGCTGGCCGATTTCGACGCGCACGTCCTCCTTGCCGAAGACCTTGATGTCGGCGCCCGTCAGCTTCTCGACATTGGCGATCGCCTCGGCGTCCTCGCCGGCGACGAGCGTGAACGCGCGGCCCTTGGCCCCTGCGCGCCCCGTGCGCCCGATGCGGTGGACGTAATCATCGGGGTGCCACGGGGTATCGAAATTGAAGACGTGGGAGACCCCCTTGATGTCGAGCCCGCGCGCGGCGACGTCGGAGGCGACGAGAATGTTGATCTCGCCCTTCTTGAACCGTTCAAGCTCCTTCAGCCGCGAGGATTGGTCCATGTCGCCGTGGATCTCGCCGCTCGAAAAGCCATCGTTCTGCAGGCTCTTGTTGAGCTCGCGCACCGTCGTCTTGCGGTTGGCGAAGACGATCGCGTTTTCGACGAGGTCGTGCCGCAGCAGCCAGCGCAGCGTCTCGCGCTTTTGCTGCGTCTTGACCGGAACCTTGAAGGCGGTGATGTCGGCGTTGGTGGTGGCCGCGCGCGTGGTCTCGATGCGCTTGGGATTGCTCAGGAATTTCTTGGCCAGCTTCTCGATCGGCGCGGGCATGGTGGCCGAGAACAGCATGGTCTGGCGCGTTTCGGGGAGCTTGGAGCAGATGAACTCGATATCGGGGATGAAGCCCATGTCGAGCATCCGGTCCGCCTCGTCGATCACCAGCAGTTCGCAGCCATTGAGCAATATCTTGCCGCGCTCGAACAGGTCCATCAGCCGCCCGGGCGTTGCGATGAGGACATCGACGCCTTCGTTGAGCGTCTTCAACTGATCGCCCATCTGCACCCCGCCGATCAGCAGCGCGAGCTTGAGATCGTGGTTCTTGCCGTACTTTTCGAAATTCTCCGCCACCTGCGCTGCCAGTTCGCGGGTCGGCTCGAGGATCAGCGAGCGCGGCATCAGCGCGCGGCGGCGCCCGGCCGCCATCACGTCGATCATCGGCAAGACGAAGCTTGCGGTCTTGCCCGTGCCCGTCTGCGCAATCCCGATGAGATCGCGCATCATCAGCACGGCCGGGATCGCCTCGACCTGGATCGCGGTCGGCTCGGTGTAGCCTGCATCCGCGACAGCGCTGAGCAATTTTTCGGAAAGGCCGAGATCGGCGAAGGTCATTGGGCGTCATTCATGTTAGGGTGTACGGCCCTGGCTGTTCGCCAATGCCAGAAACCGAGGGTTGAGAAGCACGCTGGCCACCTGCCACCCGGTGGACCCGGCCATTGGCGATACCAGCGTAAATGTCAAGAAAACGTCTGAACTGCGCGCGATCACCGCTAGTCGGTTACCGCGACCAGCTGGCGCAAACGGTCGATCTCGCATTTGGCGCCGTTGCGCGACTGGAGCCGGTCGCGCTCGATGCACAACTGCCCGTCTTCTGCCTGTTCGACATAGAATCCCGAGTAGAAGTCTCGCGCGCGGCAGGCTTTCTCGAGATTGAGGCTCATGATCTTGGCATCGCGCATAAACAGGAGCAGGCGATTGCCGCTCCCGGTTTGCACGCCGACGATGCCCGAAACCGGCAGGCAGCGCCCGGTCTTGCGTTCTTCATAACGGGAATTGAGCGCGCGCTGTGGCAAGCTCGCGAGCAGGTTCTGCCGGTTGCCCTCCATCTGCGGCGAGATCCGCACAACCACGCGGCGCTCGATCCGGACCTGCGGCCAGATCTGGTGTTCGTGAAGCACGCTCAGCGGCGAGCCCGCCTCGAACAGGTCCGGCTCATCCGTCGTCGCGCCCGCGCCCATCGCGCCCGCGCCGAGCGCGAGCGTGGCAAAAACGGCGCAGCAGGAAAGAACCAGGTGACGCAGCATGGCAGTGGAAACAAGCTCTCCCGAAAACCCCCGAGCGAAAAACCCCGTGCGGAAAAAACAGCGCCCCCACGCGGTTTATCCTGATCTGGGCTGACTATCAGAAACGGTTGAACAGCGGCTTAACCTTTGCGCACCTCGCCTTGCGTTGTCATCTGGGGTAGAACGGATCGCATGAAGAGTGTGACAAAGGTGCAACAATGAGTGAGGCCGGAGGCGTGGCGGCGCCGGCTGCATCGCGGGGGCGCGAGGCGTTTCTCGAAGCGGCGCGCGCGCTGCTGGGCGAGAAGGGGCTCACGTGCGAGCACGACGCGATGGCGCCGTGGCTGACTGACTGGCGCGGGCGCTATCACGGCGCAGCGCTGGCACTCGCCTCGCCCGCAACGACCGAAGAAGTCTCGCAGCTGGTGAAGCTGTGCGCGCGCCATCGCATCCCGATCGTGCCCCAGGGCGGCAATAGCGGCATGGCAGGCGGCGCCACGCCCGATGCGAGCGGCGAGGCGATCCTCCTCTCGCTGCGCCGGATGGCCGCGATCCGCTCCCTCGATGCAGAAGCGCGCGAGGCGGTGTGCGAGGCGGGCGTCATCCTCCAGACGCTCCACGAAGCGGCCGAGCGCCACGCTCTGCGGTTCCCCCTGACGCTGGGCGGCAAGGGTTCGGCAACGATCGGCGGGCTGATCTCGACCAATGCGGGAGGCACCCAGGTGCTGCGGTTTGGCACGATGCGCGCGCAGGTGCTGGGGCTCGAGGCGGTGCTCGCCGATGGCGCGGTGTTCGATGCGCTGACCCCGCTCAAGAAAGACAATCGCGGGTTTGATCTGAAGCAGCTCCTGATCGGCTCGGAAGGCACGCTCGGGATCGTCACCGCGGCGACCTTGCGGCTTCTGCCCGCGCCGCGCGCGCGGATGGTCGGCTGGCTCGGCATCGATTCGATCCTCACCGCACGCACCGTGCTCAGAGCGCTTGACCGCGCGATGGGCGGCGCGCTCGAGGGGTTCGAGGTCGTCCCGGCGCACTGCCTCGAGAGCGTGCTCGCGCACCTCCCCGATGCAAGACCCCCGCTCGCCGGGGTTCATGAATGGAACGCGCTGGTCGAGTGCACCAGCGATGATGCAGACGTTCTTGGCGCCCGGTTCGAGAGCGCGCTCGCCGCGCTGCTCGACGAGGGCTTGATCGAGGACGCGGTGATCGCCGCCAATGAGGCGCAGGCGCAGGCGCTGTGGACCTTGCGCGATTCGATCTCGCCCGCCGAGCGCGCCCGCGGCCCCGCCATGCAGCACGACATCTCGGTTGCCGTGGACAAGATGCCCGAATTCATCCTCGCAAGCATCGCGGCAGTGGAAAGCGAGTTTCCCGGAACGACGGGCGCTGCGTTTGGCCATCTCGGCGATGGCAATGTCCATTTCCATGTCCTTGCCCCGCCCGGCTCGTCGCCCGGCGCATGGGAGGAGAGCGCGGGCAAACAGGTGAGCGCGCGGGTTCACGATCTGGTGGCGCAATGGGGCGGCTCGATCAGCGCGGAACACGGGATCGGCCAGATGAAGGTCGACGAACTCGCGCGGCTCGGCGATCCGGTGGCGCTCGATCTCATGCGCCGGATCAAGCATGCGCTCGATCCCGATGGCCTGCTCAATCCGGGCAAGCTCGTCCCGTAAGCGGTCCGCGCCGCCCCCGCCGCCCCTGCGATCGGCCGCTACGCCGCTCGCGGCTTGCACGATCGCGCGAACCCGCCTAAGGCCGCGCCATCGGGGAAGGAGACAGGCGCTTATGCTCGCGTCCTGTCGGGCCCCTCGGCGAGATCAGTTTCATTTTCCCAACTCTGGAGATATTCAATGGCCAGCGCTGCGCAGCCGCAACTTCCGTTGTTCTACAAGGACCTGCTTCCGATCAGCAGTAACGACCATGCCGACTGGAAGGTGACCTCGTTCAAGGATGCCGGGTTCGTCGCCCAAGCGCATGCGATTCCGCTGACGGTTGACGAATTCATCGATGCCCAGCGCAATTTTCCGATCGTCTTCACCTCGGGCGATGCGCCCCTGCCGATCGCGCTGATGGGCCTGAACGATGGCGTCAACACGTATATCGGCGAAGACAACAAGCTCATCCCCGATGTCTATGTCCCGGCCTATATCCGCCGCTATCCCTTCCTTCTTGCCAAGCTCAGCAAGGAGACAGACGATCTCTCGCTGTGCTTCGATCCCAATGCCGGGGTTGTTGCCAAGCAGGACGAGGGCCAGGCGCTGTTCGATGCCGAGAAGAAGCCGACCGACTACACCAAAGGCGTGCTCGATTTCTGTCGCCAGTTCGAGGAATCGGGCCAGCGCACCAGGGCGTTTCTCGACCAGCTCATGCCGCTCGACATTCTGATCGACGGCGAGATCGCGATCACCCGCTCGGATATGCCCAAGCAGCCCTTCGTCTATCGCGGCTTCAAGATGGTCGATGAAAAGAAGCTGCGCGAACTGCCAGCCGAAAAGCTCGTAGAGCTGCACAAGAACGGCATGATCATGCTGATCCACGCGCACCTGTTCTCGATGAACCTCATGCGCCGGGTGTTCGAGCGTCAGGCGCTGCAGGGCAAGGTCCCGACCCCGACGCAGGCGGCCACGCAAGCCTGATCTGGTCCCGCTCCGCTCCGCGCTCCTGTCGTCGTTTGCGCAGCACGGGGCAGCGCGGAGTTGGGACGCAAACAGCGTCAACTTGGCGACCTTGGCCACTCAGTCCTTGAACGAGCGGCCAAGGCGCTTATGTTGATGTTAGATATGCGGCTCGGCCCCTCATAGGCCGTATGTCTGTTTCGGCGCCAGTGTGCGCCGATCCCCCTGAACCTTGACCACCTCGCCCCGTCCATGTGCGAGGTGGTTTTTTCTGGGGGGGAAGCAGCCCTCCCCCGATCACCCGCGGATTGCCCTTATGCCAGCCCGCGCCGCGCTATTCGGCGGCCTGCGGCAGCTGGCCCCCGTCGGCAAGCCTTGCCGCATGCGCGCCAAGCTCGCGCACCAGCCCGGCAAGGCGCCGAGCCAGCGCGGGCAAGGCGGTGCTCGGCTCCGCGAGGGCCTCGTCGAGATAGGCCGAGCGGCACACCTCCAGTTGAAGCGCGTGGATCTGACGCGAGGGCGAGGCGTGGCGATCGAGCACATAGCCGCCCGAATACGGGCGGTTGTGCGCGGTCTCGATCCCGCTCGCCTCCAGGTATTGCATCGCTCGCGCGACCAGGCTGGCCTCGCACGATGCGCCAAAGCGGTCGCCGATCACGATCTGCGGCGCACGGGTCTGCCCCGGTTGGCAGCGCAGCGGCGGCATCGAGTGGAGATCGATCAGGAGCGCGGTGCCCCAGACCGCGCGGATGCGATCGAGCTCGCGGGCGAGGAATTCATGATAGGGCCGGTGGATGAAATCGATCCGTGCATCGAGCTCGCCGCGCGGCAGCGGCCCGCGCCAGATCTCGCCATATCCAGGCAAGCGCCGCGGCACCAGGCCCAGCCCGCTGCGCGCGCGAGCATTGACGCTCGCCAGCCGCGGCCTTCCATCCTTGCCGCGCGGGCGGCGGCGCGCGCCCTCGATCATGTCCCAGTCGACATCGTCGTGCGCGCGGTTGAGATCGAGCATGGCGCGCGGCGCGTGCGCAACGAGCAGCCCGCCGCCCGTCTGCCGGGCGATCTCGACGCCGAGCGCATCGACGCAGCGATCCTCAAGCCGCAACTGGCTCAGCTGCGCATCGCGCAACGCCGAGAGCACCGCCTCGGGATAGACCCTGCCCGCATGCGGCACCGCAATCAGCACGGGGAGCGGGATCGAGCGCGGCGCAAGGTAGGTGAAGGCCGGGCCGTAATCATCGCCTGCGATCCTGCCACCGTCGATTTTCTGGAGATCACTCACCCTATCGCGCCTGGTGAACTCGCGGCCGGAAGGTGCGCGCCCGGAAAGTTCATGTGAAGATTCCCGTGTGGGTGCATCACCGCCATGACTGGCGCCTGCATCAGCATCAGCATCAGCTGCTTCGCAGCGGGACGAGGTTGAGGCAGCGGGGCTGTTTGGCGAAGGTTTGCGAACGATTTTCACAGGACAAAGTGCTGCCTTGAAACCTCGCCGGTGTCAAAGGCTCTGCGCCGCGGCGGCGCAATTAGCATCCTGGCGGCTTGCCGCGCGGGTCCCGGCGCGAGCCCGGCACAGCCCTGGTGCGGAGCATCCAACCAGGCTCCCATCCTTGTCATTGTGATTAACGCCAAGGGAAAGATTTCTTAAGCGCCGCGTGCTAAAGCGCTCGCATGACCAACTCCCAGGCCCCGCACTCTCAGGCCCCGCGAATCCTTCTGGCAGAAGATGAGGACGCGATGCGCACCTATCTTTGCCGCGCGCTCGTCAATGCGGGCTACCGGGTCGATGCAGTCGATCGCGGGACCGATGCAATCCCGCTGCTCGAAGAGGGCGATTTCGATCTGCTGCTTTCCGACATCGTCATGCCCGAGATGGACGGGATCGAGCTCGCGCAGCGCTGTGCCGAGATTTCCCCGCGCACCAAAGTCATGTTCATCACCGGCTTTGCCGCGGTCTCCTTGCGCGCGAGCCGCGAGCAGCCCAACGCCAAGGTGCTCTCCAAGCCGTTCCACCTGCGCGATCTCGTGCTTGAGGTCGAACGGGTGTTCGAAGAGCAGCGCGAAGCGAGCATCTAGGGCCCACGCATGGCCAGCATTTGCCGCCTGGCTGCGTTTCGCACGGGATCGCTCGCCGAATCGCTTGCGCGCGCGCTTCCCTTTCGCTAACGCGCCGCTTCGCTTTCCACGCAAAGCGTGAACGATGGTGTGGGCGTATAGCTCAGTGGTAGAGCACTATGTTGACATCGTAGGGGTCGCAAGTTCAATCCTTGCTACGCCCACCATCGCCTCCCCTCGTCTCCCTCCCCTCAATAAAATCACGTCATGCGCTGAACCCGGCGCTTTTTCGGACCCTTCTGCGCGGTGGCTCGTTGCCCTTGCATGAGCACCACCATCCTGTTTGGCGCGTCCGGGGGAACCGGGCGCGCGATCCTCGATCAGGCGCTGGAGCGCGGGCACAGTGTGCGCGCAGTCGAGCGCGATCCGCCGCGCGCGATCAGCGACCACGAGCGGTTTGAGCCGCGCCAGGGTGATCTTCTGGCTGGCGGGCTCGAGGAAGTGATGGAGGGCGCCGATCTCGTCATCTGCGCCGCCGGGCTCGGCCGCGATCCGCAAACTCTCCTCCAGCCGCCGCCGCTTTACACGGCCGGGACGGTCAACATCATCCGCGCGATGCGCAAGACCGGTTGCAAGCGCCTTGTCACGATCTCGGCAGCCTTCGCCGATCCTGCGGTGCGCGTGCCGCACTGGTTCAGGGCCGCGACCTGGCCGCTCGATCGGACCTTTCGCCAGATGGCCGAAATGGAGCGCATCCTCAGCGTGTGCGAGGATATCGAGTGGACCGCGGTGCGCCCGGGCTGGCTGCTCGATCGCCGGCTGACGCGCGAATATTCGGTCTCGCTCGAGAACCTGCCGCCGGCAACCTTACGCACGCGCCGGGCAGATCTGGCGCACTTCATGCTCGAATGCGCGGCCGAGGGACAGCATGTTCACCAGACGCCGTTCATCGCCCGCTCCGAAAGCCTCGCTCTGGAGAGCCCGCCCGCCCTGATCGAGGAATTGCTGCCGTTCTGAGCGCAGCGCTTTCCTACCCGGCGCGGCGCGCGCTAGGTTCGGGGGATGACACAGCATCGGCGGCTCTCGTATGGACCCTTTGCACCTCGTCCATTCCGGGGCGGCTGCGCGGGGGAAATCTTTTTGCGCCTGGACTGTGTAACAGGCGGTTCAAGCGTGTCTTGCGAGCGATGAACGGAGGGGGTGAGCGGCCTTCAGGCCTGGCCAGTTCAACGTCGCCGCTCCCCGCTCACGGCACGGCTCGGCGCACCTCCAAGGCAGGCGAGCGCACCGGCTTGCACCATCGCTCACCTCTGCTAGAGCCCGCGATTGGGATCACATCAGACAGCGCTGTTGGTGCACGATCAGTCCAGACGCACTCCCAACAGATGAGGGGCTAGCCATGCAGAAAATTCAGGTCAAGAACCCGGTCGTCGAGCTCGACGGTGACGAGATGACGCGGATCATCTGGCAGTGGATCCGCGAGCGGCTGATTTTGCCGTTCCTCGATATCGACCTGAAATACTACGATCTTTCGATCGAGAAGCGCGACGAAACCGACGACCAGATCACCGTGGATGCCGCCAATGCGATCAAACAGCACGGTGTCGGCGTCAAATGCGCAACGATCACGCCCGACGAAGCGCGGGTCGAGGAATTCGGCCTCAAGAAGATGTGGAAATCGCCCAACGGCACCATCCGCAACAT
The DNA here is from genome assembly GCA_036835265.1 of Erythrobacter sp. Lineage (GTDB taxonomy): Bacteria > Pseudomonadota > Alphaproteobacteria > Sphingomonadales > Sphingomonadaceae > Erythrobacter. Next base: position 19,733 of record DAITMG010000052.1, read on the forward strand.
CCTGGGCGGCGTCGTCTTCCGCGAGCCGATCGTGATCGACAACGTGCCGCGGCTCGTCCCCGGCTGGACCGATCCGATCGTGGTCGGCCGCCACGCCTTCGGCGACCAGTACCGCGCAACCGATACGCTGATCCCGGGGCCCGGCAATCTGCGCCTCGTCTATGAAGGCGATGACGGCACGGTGATCGATCTCGATGTCTACCGCTACGAAGCGGCGGGCATCGCGATGGCGATGTACAATCTCGACGAATCGATCCGCGACTTTGCCCGGTCGAGCTTCAATTACGGGCTCAACCTTGGCTGGCCGGTCTACCTGTCGACCAAGAACACCATCCTCAAGGCCTATGACGGTCGCTTCAAGGACCTGTTCCAGGAAGTGTTCGACACCGAGGGCTTCGCCGAACAGTTCAAGGCCAAGGGCATCGTCTACGAACACCGCCTGATCGACGACATGGTCGCCAGCGCGCTCAAGTGGTCGGGCAAGTTCGTGTGGGCCTGCAAGAACTACGATGGCGATGTCCAGTCGGACACCGTCGCGCAAGG
>DAITMG010000053.1:0-19336 GCA_036835265.1 Erythrobacter sp.
CCACATAAGGGGGCACGTTGACTTGCCCGCCGAGAGAATGGCGACCGGTCAGAATCTTAAATCCTCAACGACGCTCCCGCAGCCGCACCACCGCCGCCACACCGCCCGCTTCCTCCCGCCACCCTGCCCGGCCGCGATCGATCCGCCCCCTTGTCGAACAAAAAAGAGGCCGGAGCGCTTGCGCAGCTCCGGCCTGTCTCAGTTGGTCGTTCGCAGGAGGAACGTGGTGAGGCGGGGAAAGGGGAGAGAGGAGAGCCTTCCCCCGCCAAGCTTGGTGCAAAAGCGCCTCAGTTATAGGCGCGCTCTCCGTGTTCGGAGATGTCGAGCCCGTCGACCTCGGCCTCTTCGGAGACCCTGAGGCCAACCGTGAGCTTGGTGATGGTGCCGGCAATCAGCGTGCCGACCCCGGCCCAGACGATCGTGATCAGCACGCTCTTGACCTGGATGAACAGCTGCGTACCGAGCGGATTGGCGCCTTCGCCCGCGGGCCCGCCCAGGAACGCCTGGTAAACCACCGCCGTGCCGATCGCCCCGACCACGCCGCCGATCCCGTGAATGCCGAAGGCATCGAGCGAGTCGTCGTAGCCGAACTTGGCTTTGACCTTTGCGACGAACAGGTAGCAGATCCCCGAAGCCGCAATGCCCAGCAGGATTGCGCCGAACGGGCCGCTGTTGCCCGCCGCCGGAGTGACCGCGACCAGCCCGGCGATCACGCCCGAGCAAAAGCCCAGCGCCGAGCCCTTGTGCCCGGAAAGCTGTTCGATCACCATCCAGGTCAGCGCGCCGGCTGCGGTGGCAACAAAGGTGTTGATCATGGCAAGGCCCGCCGAGCCATCGGCTTCGAGCGCCGAGCCGGCGTTGAACCCGAACCAGCCCACCCACAGCAGGCCGGTGCCCACCATGGTCAGCGTCATGCTGTGCGGCGGCATCGCTTCGGCAGGATAGCCGCGCCGCTTGCCGAGCAGATAGGCGAGCACGAGGCCCGAGACGCCGGCGTTGATGTGCACCACGGTGCCGCCGGCGAAATCGAGCGCGCCGTCTTCGAACAACAGGCCGCCTGTCGCCCATACCATGTGCGCGATCGGGAAATAGACGATGGTGAGCCAGATCGGCACGAACATCATCACCGCGCTGAACTTCATCCGCTCCGCCGTCGCGCCCAGAATCAGCGCTGCGGTGATCGCAGCGAAAGTCATCTGGAAACTGATGAAGACGTATTTGCTGATCACTTCGTCGGTGAAGGTTGCAGCGGTGCTGCTGGCATCGGTTCCGCTGAGGAAATAGCTGCCACCGCTGATGAAGAGGCCCAGCGCGCCTTCATACGAGGTGTCGCCGAACGCGAGACTGTAACCCCACATCACCCAGACGAGCATGGCCAGACAGGCGGTCGCGCCGATCTGGGTCATGGTTGAGAGCATGTTCTTGGAGCGGGTCAGCCCGCCATAGAACAGCGCGAGCCCCGGCAGGATCATCAGCATCACCAATACGGTCGCCGTCATCATCCAGGCGTTGTTGCCCGGATTGGGCACGGCGGGCGCGGCTTCGGTTACAGCCGCGGTCGCATCGGCGGCAAGATCAGCGGCTTCGGCCATCGGCGCCGCGAGCGCGGGCATGGCAAGCAGCATGGCTCCCGTTGCCACTGCAGCAAGTTGGATAAAAGGCTTCATTGCGTGGGTCCCCTTAAAGCGCGGTTTCGCCGGTCTCGCCGGTGCGAATGCGGGTGGCGGAGGCGAGGTCGAGGACGAAGATCTTGCCGTCGCCGATCGCGTCGGAATTGGCCGTCTGTTGAATCGTCTCGACCACCTGCGCGGCGATTTCGTCGCTCGCTGCGATTTCAAGCTTCACCTTGGGAAGCATGCTGGTGGTGTATTCGGCACCCCGATAGATCTCGGTCTGGCCCTTCTGACGGCCAAACCCCTTGACCTCGGTCACGGTCATCCCGGCGATGCCGATCCCGCTCAGCGCTTCACGCACGCTGTCGAGCTTGAACGGCTTGATGATGGCGATGATGAATTTCATCGATGGCTCCTGTTGCGCCGGACTGTCCCGGCCAAGCAAACTAACTGCAACAAACGTGCCACATTTCAGTCACACGGTTGACGCAGCGGCAATGCGAGTTTTCCCCGGCGCCCGCGCAAAAAAGTTGCTTAAACCTTAATCGCCTGCCTGCAAATTAGGCAGTCTCGCGTAATTTTTAGAAGCCGCGAAGACAGCGAAGGACCCTTCGAATTCCCGATGCGGCCCGCAAGCGCGAGTGATGCAACTTTGACACGCAACATGATATTACGAAGCCGGGGCTTCATAAAATATTTGTGCGCGGTGGCGATATGCGCAATACGTTCCGCGCGACAGGAGCCAGATCAGCGCCGAGACAGTCCAGCAAAAGACTGCGCGGCAGCGGATAACAGATCCTGCGCAGTACGCAGGCGGAACGAACCAACCTCTCTATGGAGCGTTCCTTATGTCCATTCGTTTCACTTCGGCCGTTTCGGCCGCCGCACTCTGCGTGAGCTTTGCCACGCCCGCCTTTGCGGGTGAGGATGACGCGGCAATCATCGGCCCGGCCACACCAACCGCGATCACGGCGGTGCAGTCGTCAACGCTTGGCACCCCCGCGATCCTACCGTTTAGCCTCCAAGCCGCTGCTGGCGAGGAAGAAGCCACCCCGGCGATCACCGTCTCGGGCGCAGCCACCCTGACCTCGGACTACCGCTTCCGCGGCGTCTCCCAGACCGATGAAGGCATGGCGGTGCAGGGCGGCATCACCATCGCCCACGAAAGCGGTTTCTATGTCGGCGCATGGGGCTCGAACCTGGCCGGTTGGGGCACCTTCGGCGGGGCCAACATGGAGCTTGACCTGATCGCCGGGTTCAAGCTCCCGGTCGGCGAAGGCACGCTCGATACCGGCGTCACCTGGTATATGTACCCGAGCGGCGCCGACACCACCGACTTTGCCGAACTCTACGCCAAGCTCTCGGGCAGCGTCGGCCCGGTCGGACTGACGGCGGGCGTCGCCTACGCGCCCACGCAGGAAGCGCTCGGCAATGCCTTTCCCGTGGGCGCTGCGCCCGATCCGGGCGACAAGGAGGACAACCTCTATCTGTCGGGCGATGCGACCTATGGCATCGACGGCGCGCCGATCACCCTCAAGGCGCATATCGGCTATTCGGACGGCAATCCCGGCCTTGGCCCCAACGGCACCAGCATCGCGCCAACGGGGAGCTATTTCGACTGGCTGATCGGCGTCGACGTTGCGCCGATCTCGGGGCTGACGCTGTCGGTCGCCTATGTCGATACCGACATCTCGGAAGCCGACGCCGCGCTCATCCGCCCGAACTTTGCCACACTCGACGGAGAATCGATCTCGGACGCGACGGTGGTGTTCTCGATCACCGCATCTTTCTAGCGCTTCGCCCAGGAGTTCCCCAGCGCTGGAGGCTGCCCCCAATCGGGCGGTCTCCAGCGCAACCCGGGGTCCGGGATCGTGGCCGGGCTCAAGGCGGGATTCATAGGCGGGGCTCCAGCGCCCGGGAGCGCCTTCAGAACCGCATCCCCACTTCCACCCCGTAAAGCGCGCGTGCGCCGGGCGAGATGAACGAGCCGCCGAATTCGATCGCCGGGATCGCCTCGGCGATGTATTCCTCGCCCAGCACGTTCTCGCCGAAGGCGAAGACGCTGAAATTGCCGATCTGCAGCCCTGCGCGAACATTGAGCACGCCGAATTCGTCGCGCCGGGCGATGCTGTAATTGGCGTTGCCGGTTTCGGGCGGGAGGAAGTTCACCTGCGAGATCGGAATGAGGCCGGTGAACACCGTCGGGCGATCCTGATCCTGCACCGAGTGGAAAAAGGTCGGCCCGGTGATGCGATAATCGGCGCGAACGATCAGATCGACCATATCGCTCATCGGCGTGTCGATCTCGGTGCCAAGGTTGATGGTGTAGTCGGCGGTGTAGGGTGATTTGTTGCCGACCGTGTAGGGGCGCGAGGAATTTTCCTTGATCTCGCTGTCGGTGACGTTGACCGAGCCGAAGAAGCTCCACCCATCGATCACTTCGGCTGCAAGATTGAGCTCGGCGCCCATCACTTCGACCTCGTCGATGTTCGAGACGACGCGCAGGAGGCCAAACCCGCCGACGAAGAATTCGAAGAACTGCATGTCCTCGATTTCGGTGTAATAGCCTGCCAGATCGAAGGTGATCGCGCCGTTGGCCGCGCTGCCCTTGATCCCGACCTCGAACGCGCTCGACACTTCCTTGTCATACTGGTCGCGGATCGTGACATCGGCATCGATCGTGCCCGGCGTCACCCCGTTGTTGAAATTGGCATCGATGATCGCGGCCGAGCCCTGGTTGTTGAAGCCGCCCGATTTGAAGCCGATGCCCCAGTTGGCATAGACGCTGACATCGGACGTGGGCTGCCAGATCAACGAGAGTTTGGGCTGGAGCTGGCGGAAGGTCTGCTGCGCAGGGTCGAGCGGGCCGAAGGCCTGGCCCGGATTGATCGGGCCGCCGGTGATCGGGTCGGTCGCGGTGGGCACGAGCGAGGAGGTCGCGCGATCCTCGATGTCATAGCGCAGCGCCAACCCTGCGGTGACATTGCCGAAATCGTATTGGGCATTGCCGAAGAAGGCATAGACACTGGTGTCGAAACTGTCCGCGAGGAGCAGCGAGGTCGGATTGACCGTGTCCGGCCCGTTGAAGAGCTGCGGGATCACCCCCTGCCCGAGGTCTGCCCCGAGGCTCACCCCGGTCTGGCGATCGATGTTGAGATAGTAGGCGCCGAGCTGCCAATTGAGCGGGCCATCGCCATTGGACGAGAGCCGGATCTCGCCGCTGATATCGCTTTGCTCGCGCAGCTGGAACTGGGTGCCATCACAGGTCGTCGGGCTATAGGGGCCGAAGGTCGAGCCGTTGGCGGGATCGAACAGGAACGGCACCGGCGTTGCCCCGATGAAGCCCGGCTGATTGACCGGAAAGCCGGTGAGCTGCGCGGTCGAGGCAAAGCACGCCCCCGCAACGTTGGCGGCGGTGTCGGTCGGCGCGGGAAACGGGATGTAGCGGGCAAAATCGGCCGCGGTGCCATCGGCTACGAGGCTCTGGTCGACATCCGAATAGAGCGCCCATGCGCTCAAAGTGACGCCGCCGAAATCGTGATCAATCTTGGCCGAGACATCGAAGCTGTCCTGATCGTTGGACGGGTCGATATTGCCGTAGAAGCGGAACGGATGGGCGTTGACGTCCTCGTTGAAGGCGGGGTTGAACGCGGCAAACCCAGGCAGGTGGAAGGCAGCGTTGAAGGCGATCGACGAGCCGCGCAGCTGCGAATAACGGGCCTTCAGGTCGATCTCGGTATCCGGGCCTAGCTCGGCCATGATCCGCCCGTCGACCGCGAACACCTCCTGGTTATCGACATTGCGCTCATCGAGGAAGATGTTCTCGAAGAAACCGTCGGTCGTGCGGTAATAGCCCGAAAGGACGAAGCCGAGATTGTCGCTGATCGGGCCAGCGAGGTGCGCGGCGGCCTCGATCGTCTCGACATTGGCGTAGGAGACGCGCGCAGCGCCCTCGAAAGTGTCGCCCGGCTCCAGAGTCGAGATCACGATCGCGCCGGCGGCCGCATTGCGCCCGTAAAGCGCGCCCTGCGGACCCTTGAGGATCTCGACCTGCCGCAAGGTGCCCTGCGGCTGGTTCAATTGCGCGATATTGGTCTTGAGGATGCCGTCGACCACCAGCGCGACCGAGCTTTCGGCGTCGCGCGCACCGTTGATGCCGCGGATGTTGACCTGGGTGTCGCCCGCCTCGGCGGTGCCAGTGACGATCGTGACGCCGGGGGTGAGGCCGACGAAATCCTGCGTGCTGACCGCATTGGTCTTGAGGATCGTGTCCGCGGTCAGCACCGAGACCGAGGCGGGCACGTCTTGCAGCCGCTCGTCTTGGCGGCGCGCGGTGACGATGATGGCGTTGTCGTCGGAAGGCTCTTGCGCCGCCACCTCTGCGCCCATCTTCTGTGCAGCGGCGGGCGCGAGTGGCAGGACGGCGCCGAACGCGACGCCCGCGAAAAGGAAAGTGTTGAGATTACGCATCAATCAGTACTCCCTGAAGCATGGAAGGAAGCCCTGGCGTTGCCCGGAGGTTGAAGTCCCAAGCCCTGCCGCCCCGCAAATTTGTGTCGCGCATCCCGTTTTATGTTGGACCCTGTTGCGCTGGCACAGCCTTATTGTATACAATATTGCCCAGTCAAGGGGTTGGCGAAGAGCAGGAGCAGGTGTGGCCAAGGCGTCCGATCTCGCTTATGAAACGATCCGCGCGATGGTGCTCTCGGGCGAATTGGCGCCCGGCGAGCAGCTGAGCGAGGAAGCGCTGGCCGAGCGCTGCGGGGTCTCGCGCACCCCGGTGCGCGAGGCGCTGCGCCGGCTCGAGGCGGAATTGCTGGTGCGCCGCAGCGGCTCGCAGCGCAGCTTCGTGGCCGACTGGTCGCTGGACGACGTCGCCGATGCCTTTGAGCTGCGCGCGATGATGGAAGGCTATGCCGCCCGCCGCGCGGCCGAGCGGATGGACGGCGCGACGCTGCACCGCCTCAAGGCTGCAAACAGCGCGCTTGGCGAGGCGATCGGCGGCACGCGAGCCGATGTCGGCAGATTTCTCGAGCACAACCGGGCGTTTCACGAGATCGTGCTCGAAGCAGCCGATTCGCGCCGGCTCGCAACGCTGCTTGCGGCGTTGATCGAACAGCCCGTGGTGTGGCGCACCGCGCACTTTTACGGGCGCGAATCGTTCCAGCGTTCGTACAGCGAGCACGAGGATCTTATCGCTGCCTTCGAGCGCGGCGACGGGGCATGGGCCGAGGCGATCATGGCCGGGCACATCCGGCGCGCCTACCACGCCTATGCCGATGCCCACCGGGGCCTCGCCAAGGACGCAGCCTGACGATTATGTATACAGAAACCTCCCCATCCATCGAACTGGTCGAAGTCGGCCCGCGCGATGGCTTGCAGAATGAGCCCGAGACGATTGCGACCCGTGACAAGCTCGCGCTGATCGAGGCGATGATCGGTTACGGCGCGCGCCGGCTCGAGGTTGCGAGCTTCGTGCACCCCGACCGCGTGCCGCAGATGGCCGATGCCGAAAGCGTGATCGCCGGGCTGCCGGACCGCGCCGATGTGACCTATATCGGCCTTGCGCTCAACAAGCGCGGGATCATGCGTGCGCTCGCGACCCGCGACAAGGGAGCGCGCGGGATCGATCAGGCCGGCTGCGTGATCGTCGCGAGCGACACCTTCGGCCAGAAGAACCAGGGCCAGACGATCGCGCAAGGCATCGCCGAGACGCGCGACATGTTGCGCTTCGCCCGCGCCGAAGGGCTGAGCGCGCAAGTCACGATCAGCGCGGCGTTCGGCTGCCCGTTCGAGGGCGAGGTGAAGGCGGAAACGGTGCTCGCCATCGCCGAGGAACTCGCCGCCGAGCATCCTGCAGAGATCGCGCTGGCCGATACGATCGGCGTCGGCGTGCCTTCGCAGGTCAGCGAGCTGTTCGGCCGATTGGGCGAGCTGCTGGGCGGGCGCATTGCGATGCGCTGCCATTTCCACAACACGCGGGGCACCGGCATCGCCAACGCCTGGGCGGCCTATGAGGCGGGAGTGCGCGTGTTCGATGCCTCGCTCGGCGGGCTCGGCGGCTGCCCGTTTGCACCCCGCGCCACCGGCAACATCGCGACCGAAGACCTCGTCTATCTGATGGAGCAATCGGGCGTCTCCACCGGGATCGACCTTGCCGCCGCGATTGCCGCCAACCATGCCTTTGCCGCCGTGCTGGGGCGCGAATTGCCCTCACTGGTCGCCAAGGCGGCCTAAAACGCTACACGAACCATTCCCATACCGGAGAGACTATGACCTACAGATTGGGCGTTGATGTCGGGGGAACCTTCACCGACCTGCTGCTGTTCGACGAGGCGAGCGGCCGCTTCTGGCGGCACAAGACCCCCTCGACCCCGCATGACAGCTCCGAAGGGATTCTGACCGGGGTCAAGGCGATCACCGCTGAGGCCGGCGTCTCGGCGCGCGAGATCAGCTATTTCCTCCACGGCACCACGGTTGCGACCAACGCCGTGCTCGAAGGCAAGGGCGCCAAGGTCGGGCTCGTGACGACCGAGGGCTACCGCGACGTGATGCAGATCGCGCGCAGCTTCGTGCCCGGCGGACTGGCCGCGTGGATCGTGTGGCCAAAGCCGCAGCCGCTCGCGCATCTCGAAGACACCATGGAGGTGCCCGAGCGCATGGGCGCCGATGGCACGGTGGTGCGCCCGCTCGACGAGGACGCGGTGCGAGGCGCCCTGCGCAAGCTCAAGGATCAGGGGATCGAGGCGCTGACGGTCAGCCTCATCAACGCCTATGTCAACGGCGCGCACGAGGCGCGGATCGGCGAACTCGCCGCCGAGGAACTGCCCGGCATTCCGGTCTCGCTCAGCCACGAAGTGCTGCCCGAAATGCAGGAATACGAGCGCACCCTCTCGACCGTCGCCAATGCCGCGGTGCGCCCGGTGGTGAGCAGATATGTCTCTAACCTGCGCACCAAACTGGAGGAGGAGGGGCTCGAGGGGCGGCTCTCGCTGCTGCGCTCGGATGGCGGGCTGATGAGCAGCCAGAAGGCCGAGGAGCACCCGGTCAACATCCTCATGTCCGGCCCGGCAGGCGGGGTGACGGGTGCGCTGTGGGTCGCGAAAAATGCCGGGTTCAAGAATATCCTCACGCTCGATGTCGGCGGCACCTCGACCGATGTCGCGCTGATCGAAGGGCTCGAGCCGCGTCGCCAGCGCACCACCGAAGTCGGCCACCTCTCGGTGCGCGCCTCGGCCTTGGATGTGAAGACAGTGGGCGCAGGCGGCGGCTCGATCGCGCATGTTCCCGAGCTTACGAAGGCGCTGCGCGTTGGCCCGGAGAGCGCGGGCGCAGTGCCCGGCCCGGTTGCCTACAACAAGGGCGGCACGCTCCCGACCGTGACCGATGCCAATGTCGTGCTCGGCTATCTGCCCGAAGACCTCCTCGGCGGCAGCTTCAAGCTCGACCGCGAGGGCGCCAAGGCCGCGGTGCAGACCATTGCCGATGCGCTGGGCGTCAGCCTCATGGAGGCGGCGCGCGGGATCATCGACATCGTTAACGAGAACATGTTCGGCGCGCTGCGCATGATCAGCGTGCAGCAGGGCTACGATCCGCGCGAATTCGCGCTGATGGGGTTTGGCGGAGCGGGGCCGCTCCATGTCAACGCGGTTGCCCGGCTGATGGGCAGCTGGCCCGCGATCTCGCCGGTCTCCCCCGGAGTGCTGTGCGCGCTGGGCGATGCGACCACGCGGATGCGCACCGAGACCGCGCGCAGCTTCTCGCGCCTCGCGCGCGACACCAAGGTCGACGATCTGGTCGCCCTGCTCGACGAGATGGCGGCGCAGACCCGCGGCGAGCTCATCGCCGATGGCATTCCCGAAAGCCAGATCACGAGCGAGTTCGAAGTCGATGTGCGCTATGCGGGTCAGGCCTTCGAAGTCCCGCTGACGATCGACAAGGCGGTGCTGGACGAGGCCGGGATCGAAGGCATCCTCAGGCGCTTTGATGACGAGCACCTGCGGCTCTTCACTTTCAACATGGATACCCCGCACGAGATCGTGAACCTGCGCGCGGTCGCGCTGGGCGAGGCGCCCGCGCTCCCCGCTGCCGAGATCGAGCGCGGCGATGGCGACCCCGCTCGCGCCAAGCTGCGCGATCACACCGTCTGGATGGACGGGCGCGAACAGGCCGCGGTCATCTATGATCGTGCGCGGTTGAGGCAGGGAGACGTGATCCCCGGCCCCGCCATCATCACCGAGATGGATTCCACCACCCTCGTCGAAAGCGGCTGCACCGCTAAGGTGGATGCGGTCGGCAACATTCTCATAAACCCCAATTCCAATCTTTCTGGCAAGGAGGGCTGATCGCCATGCCCGCACGTATCATCGAAACCAACGACACACCCTTCGAGCGGGTCGCGATCGACCCCGTCACGCTCGACATCATCGAGAATGCGCTCAGGAACGCGCGGATCGAGATGGACGCAACGCTCGTGCGCACCGCGATGAGCCCCGGCATCCGCGAACAGGGCGATGCCTTCCCGCTGATCGCCGATGCCAAGGGCAAGATGATCGTCGGCCAGTTCGGCAGCTTCATCGACGGCTTCCTCAAGGGCTATGACGACACGCTCGAGGATGGCGACATGATCTTCCTGTCCGATCCCTATTCGTGCGAGGGCGCGATCAGCCACTCGAACGACTGGCTCGTCCTGCTCCCGGTGTTCAAGGAAGGGCGGCTGATCGCCTACACCGCGATGTTCGGTCACCAGTCCGATATCGGCGGGATGGTGCCGGGCTCGATGCCGATCGGCGCCTCCTCGATCTTCGAGGAAGGGGTGCGCATTCCGCCGGTCAAGATCTGGAAGAAGGGCGAATACAACGCGGACCTGATGAAGCTGGTGATGCACCAGACGAGGAAGCCCGACTGGTGCCAGGCCGATCTCAACGCGCTGATCGCCTCGTGCCGGGTCGCTGCCAATCGCGTGGTCGAGATGGCGAGCCGGTTTGGCGATGATGTCTATTATTCAGCGACGCAGGAACTGCTCGATCGCAACCACCGCGCGATGAAGGCGCTCATCGCCATGGCGATTGCCGAAGAGCCCAAGAGCTTCGAGGATTACATCTGCGATGATGGCAAGGGCTTTGGCCCCTACCGGATCAAGTGCACGATGCGGCGCGAGGGCGAGCGTGTCATCCTCGATTTCGACGGGACCGATCCGCAGTCGGCCGCCTCAATCAATTTCTATCTCAACGAGAACATGTTCAAGATGTTCTTCGGGATCTACATGATCATGGTGTTCGACCCGCAGATCATGTTCAATGACGGGTTTTATGACCTGATCGAGGTCCGCATTCCCGAAGGCTCGCTCTTGAAGCCGCACTTCCCCGCCGCGCTCTCGGGCCGCACCCACGCGCTCGGGCGGATCTTCGACGTGCTGGGCGGCCTCCTGGGCCAGGGCACGCCCGAATTCCTCAACGCCGCCGGGTTCTCCTCGAGCCCGCATCTGTTCTATTCGGGCTGGGACACGCGCGGGGGCAAAAGCCGCGAATGGTTCCAGCTGTTCCAGATCGGCTTTGGCGGAATTCCGGGCCGGCCGCTGGGCGACGGGCCTGATGGGCACTCGCTGTGGCCGGGCTTCACCAATGTCCCCAACGAATTTCTCGAGCGCTACTTCCCCTTGCGGATCGAGCGCTATTCGACCGAGCCCGACAGCGGCGGCGCCGGCCTGCATCGCGGCGGCAACGGTATCCACATGACCTATCGCTTCCTGGCCGAAGGCCGCATCGCGATCCACGATGATCGCTGGTTCGTGCCGCCGTGGGGCGTCAATGGCGGGCATCCGGGCGCGCGCGCGCGCAAGATCCTCGAGCGCGCCGACGGGACGAGCGAGATCATCGGCAACAAGGTCGAGGATGTCGCTGTGAAGGAAGGCGATCTGCTCCACTTCATCACATGGGGCGGCGGCGGCTGGGGGGATCCGCTGGGGCGCGATCCCGCGCTGGTCGGCCTCGAAATCCGCCAGGGCCTCGTCACCTCCCAAGGCGCGCGCGATTATGGCGTGGTCGCCGATGATGCTGGCGCGATCGACGAGACAGCGACTGCGGCGCTGCGCGAGGAAATCAGGGCATCGCGCGGCGACCTTGCGCTGTTCGATTACGGCCCCCCGATCGAGGCGCTGCGCGCCAATTGCAAGGCCGAGACCGGGCTCGATGCGCCGATCAAGCCCGTCTGGCACGACACCGGGCTCGCTGAGGCGGCCGAATAATGAGCGCGCTCAGCGATATCCGCGTGATCGAGATGGGCCAGCTGCTCGCCGGCCCGTTCTGCGGCCAGCTTCTGGGCGATATGGGCGCCGACGTGATCAAGCTCGAGCCGCCCGGATCGGGCGATCCGATGCGGCTGTGGGGCCAGGGCGAAGACAAGGTGCAATGGGAGGTGATCGCGCGCAACAAGCGCTCGGTCACCTGCAACCTGCGCATTCCCGAAGGGCAGGAGCTGGCGCGCAAGCTGATCGCCAAGGCCGATGTGCTGATCGAGAATTTCAAGCCGGGAACGCTCGAGAAATGGGGCCTTGGCCCAGAGCGACTGCTGGCCGAGAACCCCGGCCTCATCATCGCGCGCATGTCGGGCTATGGCCAGGACGGGCCCTATTCTGACCGCGCCGGCTTTGGCGGGATCGGCGAGGCGATGGGCGGCTGGCGCTACATCGTCGGCGATCCCGATCGCCCGCCGGCGCGCATGGGCATCTCGATCGGGGACACCTTGTGCGCGACCTATGGCTGCATGGGCGTGCTGGCCGCGCTGCACCACCGCGAGAAGACCGGGCGCGGCCAAGTGGTCGACACCGCGCTTTATGAAGCGGTGCTGCAGGTGATGGAGGGGCTCGTCCCCGAATATGATCGCGGCGGCTTCATCCGCGAGCGCTCGGGCTCGATCCTCAAGGGGATCGCGCCCTCGAACGTCTATCAGTGCAAGGATGGGCATTTCATGATCGGTGCAAACAAGGATGAGATTTTCGCCCGGCTTGCCAAAGCAATGGGCCGTCCCGAACTCGCAACCGACGAGCGCTATGCCACCCACATCGCGCGCGGCCACAACCAGACCGAGCTTGATGACCTTGTCAACGCTTGGACCGCCACGCTCAGCGTCGACGAGGTTGAGGCGGCGATGATCGAACACTCGATCCCGGCGGGCCGGGTCTACCGTGCGCCGGACATGATCGCCGATCCGCATTTCCAGGCGCGCGAGGCGATCATCGAGGTCGAGACGCAGACGCGCGGGCGCCTCAAGATGCAGAACGCTTTCCCCAAGCTCTCGTTGACACCCTCGGGCGTGCGCCGCCCTGCCCCTGCCGTCCCCGGCCAGCACAACGCCGAAGTGCTCGCCGAACTCCTCGGCATCGGCGCGCCCGAGATCGCGCAGCTCGCCGAATGTGCGGCGATATAAGATGACCGAACGACAACCTGATTGGAACGGTGCCTTTGCCGGACACCTCCAGCCCGGCGCCTCGCCCGCCTTGCTGCTGGTCGATCCGGTGCGCGCCTATGTCGACGCCGGCTCGCCGCTCCATCTCGACAGCGGAGCGGCGGCGGTCGCCCAGATGTCGCGGCTCGTCGCCGAATTTCGCGCGCGCTCGCTGCCGGTGATCTGGACGGGGGTGCGCTATCAGCCCGGTGGAGCGGATGGCGGATACTTCTTCAAGAAGGTCCCCGCGCTCGAACTGTTCGTGGGCGAAACGCAGGCGGGCGCGTTTCCCGATGCGCTGTTGCCAGAGGCAGGCGAGCCGGTGTTCTTCAAGCAATACCCTTCCGCCTTCTTCGGCACTCAGCTTGACCGATGGCTGCGCGAGCGCAGCATCGACACGCTCTATATCGGCGGCTTCTCGACGTCGGGCTGCGTGCGCGCGAGCACGCTCGATGCGCTGCAACACGGCTTCATCCCGATCACCGTGAGCGATGCCTGCGCCGATCGCGACGCCGAGCTCCACGGCTCGAACCTGCGCGATCTCGGCGCCAAATACGCCGAGATCGTGGTGACGGACGCGGTTCCCGCAATGCTCGAGACGCGCACCCTCCCCTGATCGACCGGCAGCCGGCGGGACCATCCAACAGTCGAACGGTCGCAGCGCTGGGCCGAACCATGTCAGTTCGAGTTAGCACCGCCTCATGGTGCATGTTTTGCAACCAGATTCAACCATTCACATGTCACTGCCGGCTTGTCCAAATTGCAACAACTGGGTGACAAGGCAATTTTCAAGTCATTCCGTTTCCGGATTGACACTGGCTGACCGCTCTTGCACGTGTAACTGATTGATTTCAGGCGGAGCTTTGTGATGGATTTTCTGGTTCTGTCTCCGGGATCCCAGGTGACGTTGGTCGCCGGGAATTTCGCTGTTCTGGGATCGCGTGAGGGCGCTGAGGGGGTAACGCTGGTCTCCTCCGATGTGGGCGCGCTCAATGTCGTTTTCGATGCTTCGTTCAACGCAGGCGGCGATACGATCACCTTCACCGGCTCGCCCAGCGACTATTCGATCGAGCGCAGCGGCTCGAGCGTCATCATCACCAACGGGATCGTCACCGCGACCATCCCGGTCGGGCCGGCCGGGGCGACCATCCGCTTCGCGGCGCAGGACGGCTCGGGCGAGATCACGGTGTTCGAGCTGCAGTTCGACCCGGCGACGCAGGCGATCCTGCTGGACGATCAGGTGATCGAGACAGGCGATCCGCAGCCGATCGAGGTCGGCGACGACACCCCGCCGCCTCCACCACCACCGCCTCCGCCACCGCCACCGCCACCGCCGGCCGGGAACCGCGCGCCGGTTATCGCGACCGAGGGTACGCGCAGCGTTCCCGAGGACCAGCGCGACGCCTTCACCATCGAGGCGAGCGATCCCGACGGCGACGAGCTCACCTTCAGCCTCGGCGGCAAAGACGCCGACCGGTTCACGATCGACCCCGAGACGGGCGCTGTCTCGTTCAACCAGGATCCCGATTTCGAGCGGCCGCTCGATGCCGATGAGGACAATCGCTACGAACTGATCGTCACCGCGAGCGACGGCAGGCTCAGCACCAGCAGCCAAGTCACCGTGCGGGTGATCGACGTCAACGAGGCGCCGCGGATCACCAGCGATCCGGCGGTAGCGGTCCCGGAGAACCAGACCGCCGCCTTCACCGCCACCGGGTCCGATCCCGAAGGCGACCCGCTCCGCTTCAGCATTGCAGGCGACGATGCCGCGCTGTTCGCGATCGATGCGCGCAGCGGCGAGGTCACCTTCCTCGCTCCGCCCGATTTCGAGGACCCGGCCGACCAGAGCGGCGACAATATCTACGAGTTCGTGCTCACGATCAGCGACGGCGAATTCAGCCGCAGCCAGAATGTCGCGGTCAGCGTCACCAACGTGAACGATCAAGCCCCCATCATCGATAGCGCCACTGCCTTCGCGGTCGAGGAGAACCAGACCGCCGCGTTCACCGCCACCGCGACCGACCCCGAAGACGACCCGATCACCTTCAGCCTGTCAGGCCCGGACGCGGCGCTGTTCGAAATCGACGAGAACACCGGCGTGGTCACGTTCCTGGCCGCGCCCGATTTTGAGAAGCCGGCCGATGCCGATGAGAACAACGTTTATAACGTGACGGTGATTGCCTTTGACGGCGTCAACATCGGCACAAGCAATGTCGCAGTGACCGTCACAGACATCAACGAGGCGCCGATCCTCGTGGACGACACCGCGACGGTGAGCGAGGGCGCAGTGCTCGATGGCAGCGTGGCGGGCAATGACAGCGATCCGGATGCGGGCGACACGCTGGTATACGCGCTGATCGGCACGGTCGCCGACCTCACCGTCAACGCCGACGGCTCGTACCGGTTCGATGCGTCGGGTCCTGCCTACGACAATCTTAACCAAGACGACGAATTGCTGATCACGGCCACGATCGAGGCCACCGACACGGGCGGCTTGAGCGCGACGCAAACGCTCGCGATCACCGTCACCGGCGTCAATGACCAGCCTGTCGTCGATGCGCCCGACAGCGTTCAGGTCGACGAAAACACGCCTGCCAATGAGATCCTCTTCACCGCCGGAGTCAGCGACCCCGACGACGACGAATTCACATTTGGCCTCATCGGCCAGGATGCAGCGCTGTTCTCGATCGACGAGGACGGCGCCGTCCGCTTCCGCGCCTCTCCCGATTTCGAGATGCCACTCGATTCCAACACGAACAATGTCTACGAGATCATCGTCACCGCCAGTGACGGCAAAAGCCAGGGCAGCGCCACGGTCTTCATCACGGTCCTCGATGTTCCCGAGCAGGTGATCACGGCGTCTGATGTGGCGATGCTCGAGGGCGACGACGGGGAGACAATCTTCGAATTCGTGTTTACCAGAACCGGCGTAATTGACCAGGATCTGACATTTTTTCCGGTCTTTGCTGGATCGGGCGACAACCCCGCGACTTTCTCAGGCGACGCTGATTCGGATATCTTTTCCGTCGGCTGGAGCCTTTTCCAAGCGGGCGAAGCCACGACGACGGTCACGGTCAGTGTCATTGGCGACACCGTGGCCGAGCCCGATGAAACCTTCACGATCGAATTGACGAATTTTTCATCCCCGTTCGCCTCGAACGATCCGGTTAACGGCATCGCCAATGGCACGATCATCGATGACGATGCGCAGGTGATCTCAGGATCAGACGTAACGATGTTCGAGGGCAACGATGGGGAGACAATTTTTCAGTTCGTGTTCACCAGGACGGGGCAGCTTGACGAAGGTCTGACGTTCATTCCGCTCGTTACCGGGTCGGGCGCCAACCCCGCAAAATTGATGGGCGAGCCGGACGATGACATAAGCGTCGTTAGCTGGTCTTCGTTCTTGCCGGGCGAATCCGAGACGACGGTCAATGTCTTTGTCGTCGGCGACACCGAGCCCGAGCCCGATGAAACCTTCACGGTTAGACTCACCAACTTTTCAGACCCGTTCGCCTCGAACGATCCGGATAAAGGCATCGCGACCGGCACGATCCTCAACGATGACGGCGCGGTGGTCATCAACGAGATTCGCGAGACTTCCTCGACCGGGACGGACCATAACTACATCGAGTTGTTCGGGCCGGCGGGGCTGACCCTGGATTCCTACACGCTGCTTGTGGTCGACGGGATTGATCGCGGAACGGCGGGTCAGATTTTCGCCTTGGTCGATCTTGGCGGGCTCACGCTCGATGAGAACGGGATTGGCCTGATTGTCAGCACAGATTTTCTCACATCCCAGCCCGATTTTCTGCTCGATGACGGCGATCTTGAAATTGCCGATTTTCCTCCTTCGCTCTTCAACCGGGATATTTTCCTGATCCAGGGATACACTGGCCCCACATCCGGTGATCTGGATCAAGACGATGACGGGGAGTTTGATTCCGACATCGGCAATATCCTCGATAGCCTGTCTGTCTCCGGCGATGGAAATTCCTACAGCCCGAATGACTTCGGCTCCGCTCACCTGTATCGAGTTACGGACGGAACAGGCGCATTCATCGAAGGTGACTTTTCCTTTTCGGACTTTGACACGCCCGGAGAGCTAAACAGTCCTCCGGTGACCTTCTCTGCGACCGACCTCAGCCTCGCGCCGGGTTCTGCGCCGATGGCGACATCGCCTGTCGCGATTTCCGGATCACAACCGGGGGATGGCGCGCTCGTGCTCGGGGCTGCCCCCGCGATGATGATGATCGAAAGCTTCGCCACCGCCTGAAGGTGATGGCGAAGCTGGTGCAGTCGGGGCAAATTTCCTACTGCCGCGTTTCGTGGCACAGAAACCGCATGATCGCCGGCTCGCCCCACCTTTCCTCGTTTTGCCGCCCGCCCGGTGATCGAGTGGCTCGATCAAAAACGCTTCACGTGATCGAGCGGATTTTTGCGCCCGGACTGTGTAACAGGCGGTTCAAGCGCCCCTCAGCAGCGATGAACCGAGGATTGGATTTGGCTAGCTCAGGCGATTGGCGATTGGCAGGTTCCGAGCCGCCAGTGGTACGATGCCGACCCAAGGATTGGCCTCGTCGGGTAAGCCCCACGATGCGGCGCTCCACTTCCGGCTGCCCTCGGCACAATGTAAGTCTTTCAAGCGTCTGGTTCCCCCAGAAGCCGCCATGGCGCTTTCGAGATCGCGCATCGACCGCACTCATGAACCTTGATGGGTGGAAACTTGCCGTGCGCGCCACCACGCAGTTGTTGTTCCCATCATTCTGGGAGATCAAAAGGCCAGGCAGATGGGTAAAGCTCCGTTCCCCAATAGTTATCGTTGGGATTGACGAGGTCGGCGGGAATGCCGCCCATAGCCGCGAAAACGTCTGCACCTTCGCTCCATGATTGGGAGCTGAGATAAGCGAGGCTACCTCCCGCCTTGCGGATGTCCTCACCTTGCGGCCAAAGGTTTAAATAGGGGTGTCCAACAACCGCTGCTACTCCGCAAGTGCGTGGAAAGCCTCGCCAGAACCACGCTCGAACCGGATGGGGCTGAACACCCGCCATGTGCCTCACGTCGCCATAGAAGGGTTGGAGAAACTCGCACATCTGCTGCCAGAAGTGTCTGATTTGGCGTTCCCAGCCAGGCTGTCGCAATGCTGCGGCCAAAATTTGAATGGAAATCGTGTTGGCCCTGAAACCGCCCCATTTGATTGATTGGCCATACTGGTCTGGCAGATGGATCGAAAAATCCGTAACCGGCCGATGCGGAAAGAGAACCGGCATGAAGGCCTTGCCTTCGGTGGCGAGGAACTCCACCAGATGGGCTTCGCCCGTTTCGCTGAGCCGGTGCTCCGGCGGCTCGAAAGTGCCATATCTTCGCGGCAAGGCATCAGGCAGGTGCCTGCGCAGCAGCTGCACGAGCTCTTCGAAACCTGCCTTGGTTGCAAGTGCGTCCGGACCGAACCACCAAGACAGCATTAAAGTCTGGTCCAGTTCCGCTTTCCTGGTCGGTGCGAATTTTTTGACGCCCGCTCCCAACGCAAGACTGTCGTCCTGCGGATCGTAGATAGCGCCATGACCTGCCTTTGCCAGGCTTCTGGCGGAGCGCATCAGGAGTTGATGTGCAGTTTTCGGGGCATGACTTGGCTCAACCGAAATACGGATCAAATGAGCGATGCCGGGGAGCAGGGCGCCGATTTGCTCGGGAACGTCTTCCGGATCGACGCTGATCGCGTCGTCAATGACAATATGCCATCCTCGTCCACGCCGGACCCAAATTCCCTTTTGCCTAAGCCATTGTTCGGACGAGAGCAGATCGGCGGGGAGGGGAACGGTTTGGGTGCACCAGATTTCGATCTCGTAGCTCATTACGTGAGCACTGGCCCGCTTGAGCACGCAGCGACACTACGACCGAAAGCGAGACAAAGGGCAACAGGTGGACGCACACGCAGAGCTTACGCCAAGGCCCGATGTCAGCAAAGGGCTCGCTTGTTGAATGTCGGATTTGGGGAAACGAACCTCGAATAGCAGCCATTCTTGGCCTGAGCAGGGCAGTGTCGGCCCCCGACCCTGACCCGGTCGTTCAGATCCGCTATGGCTGGTCAACCTGATCGGCTCAAGACCCGCTCGAGCTCGTCCGTCCCATCGTGTCCAGCCGCAAGCAATCGATTTATCAGGGAGCGGTTATGGGAGCGACGTCCATATGGATGCTTTTGTCTAATATAAGCAGGGAGCAGTGGCGGAGAGGGAGGGATTCGAACCCTCGGAACCCGTAAGGGCTCAACAGTTTT
>DAITMG010000054.1:0-10258 GCA_036835265.1 Erythrobacter sp.
GGTGGAGCTTGAGTGCAGGTCCAGCCCCCGGCCGCGGCGCGTTACCGCTGCGGCTCGCCCCATTGCGCGCGCAAGGGTGCGCCGACGGCGGCGCGCGTTTCGACCCGAACCCCGCGCTTGGCGAGGATGTCCCGCGCGGCAGCCGCTTCCTCGTCCGGGCCAACCAGCACGATCGGCAGTTCGAACCGGCTGGCAGCCCATTCGATCGTGCTGAGCGCGCGGGCACCCTCGCGGGTCGGACCGATGCCTGACCCCAAGCTCTCGCCCGAATTCTCGTCCTCCCCGCCGGTGATCGCTTCGAACGGGATCGCTTGCGGCAGGGCGCTCAGGGGCGGGAGCAATTCGACGGTCCATTCGGGCTCGGTCGCGGCGATCCGCTGCTCGAGCGCGCGGTAGGCGGCCAGCGTTGCGCCTTCGAGCGCCTTCGCCCGCACGATTGCGCGCCGCCGGGTGCGATCGATCACGACCTCGCTCTCGGGCACGCCTGCAACCAACGCGAGGCGCACCGCGAGGTTCTCGGCGCGGTTGAGCTCGACCTGCTCTTGCTTTGCGCGCGCGGCATAGAGCTGGGCCTGCTCGGCCGCGCTCGCATTGGTGCCGACCTCGAACTGGATGAGCGTGAGCTCGACAGCTTCTCCAAGGCGCGCGGCGAGCGCACGCTCGACTTCGCTCTCGGCGGCGGGATTGAGCACCGGGGTCAGCATGGTCGCGCTGACCGCAATCGGCAGCGAGCCGAATTCGATTTCGAGCCCGTCGACCCGCGCGCGCCGGTCGAACTTCTCCTCGATCTCGGCGCGCACGATCCGCTGGGCGTTGGCCTGCCAGGCGATCTGCTGGAGCGAGAACGCGAGCGGCACCGCGAGCGCGACGAACACCGCCAGGACGGCGAAGTTCTGCATCGCGGACTGGCGCGAGCTGAGCGAGGTGCTGAAGCCATACAGCCGCGCCATCGCCCAGGCGGTGAGCGCGATCGTGATGAGGTTGGTCACGAACAGCAGGAGCGCGCCGGAAAACACCGTCCAGTTCCAGGTCGCAAGGCCGAAGCCCACCGTCGCCAGCGGCGGCATCAGCGCGGTGGCGATCGCGACGCCCACGATCGTGCCATCGCGCCCACGGATCATCGCATAAGCGCCCGCCAATGCGGAGAACAGCGCGACGAACAGGTCGAACAAATTGGGCTGGGTGCGCGCGGCGATCTCGGGGGTGATCGTCTGGATCGGCGAGAGATAGACCAGCAGCGCCGTCAAGCCGATCGCCATCACCGTGCCCCAGCCAAGGCTGCGGGCGGATTGCTTGAGCCAGGCATAATCGCCGATCGCGAGCGCGAAGCCCAGCCCCATTATCGGATCCATCAGCGGCGACAGCAGCATCGCCCCGATGACCACCGCCGGCGAGCTCAGCAGCAGGCCCAAAACGGCGATCCCGGCGCTCATCGCGGTCATGAACAGGTAGCGTCCCGACAGCGCGCATTCTGCCCGGCGTTTCTCGATCACCTCGGCCTGGTTGACCGTGCCCACCACGTCCTGCAGCCAATAGCGCCGCAGGCTCATGATCGCACGGGCGAGCGTGTCGCGCTGGCTCGCAACGGATGCGCCTGCGGCGCTGGCCGAGCCTATGCCGCCCGCCGCCGCGAGCTCTGCGCGAGCACCACCTGCCGCGTCCGCCGACACGCTGCCAGCCGGGCGCGCGCCATCGCTATCATCGGGAATGTTCAAATCGGGATCCCTCCTGATTAGAGCGCGGATACATCCGATCGCCGTTGCGCAAAAGAACGATGGCGAGCGTCCGAGCGGATAGGGCCACCAAGCCGATTGGGGCAAGGGAATCGTAGACGCGCCCGCGCCAATCGGGCAATCTTGAACTTCGTGTTTTAACTCACTAATACACTAAGCAAGCCGTTTATCGAAAGCAGCGACCCAGGGAGCCCGATCGCCGCCATGAGCACCGAGACCAACATCGCCCAAACCGCCACCAAGACCGCGAATGATTTCCAGCTGACCCCGCCCGATCCGGTGCCGATGGTCGCGCCGGAAAAGGCCGCCGGGCTGGTGCCGGTGCCGGTCGAGCAAAAGTCGAAGCTCGACAGCAAGGTCGACGGTTTCATCGCCGAACTGGTGGCGCACGATGCCAATTCGCCCGCCTTCGGCGAAAAGGTCGACCAGATCGCGCGCATGGGGCAGGAGCAAGTCCGCGCCGCGGCGGGGCATTCCAACCGGTTCCTCGATCGCCCGGTGCGCGCGATGGATGCCGATAGCGGCGTGGGCAAGGATCTCGCCGAACTGCGCCGCACGGTCGAAGAGCTCGATCCGGGCCGCAAGAGCCGCCTGATGGAGCCGCGCAAGCTGTTCGGCATCATCCCGTTCGGCAATAGGCTGAAGAACTATTTCGACAGCTACTCGAGCTCGCAGGGGCACATCCAGCAGATCCTCAAGAGCCTCGAAAGCGGCAAGAAGGAGCTGGTGCTCGACAACGCCGCGATCGATCAGGAGCGCGCCAAGCTGTGGGAAGCGATGGGCGAACTCGAGCAGATGATCCATATCGCCAAGACGCTGGATGGGCGGCTCGAGGAGAAGGCGATCGAGCTCGATTCGTCCGACCCCGAGAAAGCCAAGGCGCTGCGCGAATCCGCGTTGTTCTATGTTCGCCAGCGCACGCAGGATCTGCTCACGCAAATGGCGGTGAGCGTGCAGGGCTACCTCGCGCTTGATCTCGTCAAGAAGAACAATGTCGAGCTCGTCAAGGGCGTCGACCGGGCGAGCACCACCACGGTCAGCGCGCTGCGCACCGCAGTCACCGTGGCGCAGGCGATGACCAACCAGAAGCTGGTGCTCGAACAGATCACGAGCCTGAACGCGACGACCGCCAACATCATCGATTCGACCAGCACGCTGCTGCGCGAGCAGACCGCGCAGATCCACGAGCAGGCCGCCTCCAGCACGATCCCGCTCGAAACGCTCCAGCGCGCCTTCCAGAACATCTACGACACGATGGACGAGGTTGACAACTTCAAGGTCCGCGCGCTCGATTCGATGAAGCAGACGGTCAATGTGCTGACGCAGGAGGTCGAGAAATCGAAGGGCTATATCGCGCGCGCCGAAGGACAGGCGCAGGCGCAGGCCAAGGTCGCGCGCGAGCCCTCGCTGCTCTCGCTGGACGGGTAAGCTGCCATGAACCTCTCCCAGCAAACCGAACGCGAACTGGCCGTCAGCCGCCAGGTTCTGCACGACAATCGCAATGGCGGGCGCCACCGTGCCGCTCGCAGCATCGGCAAGGGCAGCGCGCAGGCCAAGGCCAAGGCATTTGCGCGGCGGGTGGCGATGATGATCGGTGCAATCCTCGCGATCCTGCTGGGCGGGGCCGTGTGGGGGCTGGTGATCAGCCCGCTGGGCTTTGCCGGCATCATGACGATCGTCATGCTCAGCATCGCAGCGATGGTCCTGTTCTCCACCTTCCCGCGGGTCAAAACGCCCAAGCGCACCGAACTCAAGCTGGGCAATCCCGCCCAGATGGTCGCCAAGACCGAGCTCTGGCTCGAGGCGCAGCGCCCCGCGCTGCCTGCGCCCGCGGCCAAGATCGTCGATGATCTGGGCGTGCAGCTCGATGCGCTCGGCTTGCAATTGCAGACGATCGACCCGGCGCATCCCGCGATGACCGAGGTGCGCGAGCTGGTCGGCGAATATCTCCCCGAGACGATCGACAATTATCGCAAGATCCCTGCGCATCTGCGCGCCGAGAAGCACACCGGCAAAAGCGCGGACGAACGGCTCAGCGCAAGCCTGGGCAAGCTTTCGGGCGAGATCGACCGGGTGACGCGGCGCCTCGCCGAGGGCGCGCTCGACGAGCTCGCGATCAAGGACCGCTATCTCGAATATCGCTATGGCGAAACCGAGGCGCTCGCCGATCAATCGGTGCCGCGCGATCGCGGCAGCTGAAGCTGCGAGCAGGCAAGAGACTCATGCGCGTCACCCTCCCCCACACCCAGGACAAGGCCGAGATCCGCCGCCGGCTCGATGCGCGCAGCCACGAGATCGTCGACTATTTCCCCCCCGGCATGGCCACAATCGAGCGCGAATGGCAGGGCGATGACCAGATGGATTTTGTGGTCGCCGTTGTCGGCCAGCGGATCGGCGGGCGGGTCGAGATCGCCGAGGACCATGTCGCGATCACGGTCGATCTGCCGATGATCCTGAGCTTCCTGCGCGGGACGATCGAACAATCGGTCCGCAAGGAAGGGACGCGCCTGTTGCGCTGAGGCGCGGATCGGCGAACAACCCGCTCCATTTTGGCGGGAAATCGAGCACCATTTGGCCTGTTACAGCGAACGGGCCAATAGCACCACGCGGGCCTCGCCGAAATCGAGCGCGCCGAGCGAGGGCGCGTAGAGGCATTCGCCCGGCCCCGCCGCCACCTCGCCTCCCTGAACGGTGACACGGCCCTCGAGCGGGAGCACCAGCGCCCCATCGCTATAGAGCGCGCACAGCGCCTCTTCAGGGCGCTGCCCCGCTCGATCAAACGCGATCCGATCGAACCGGAAATGCACGCTTTCGGCCAGCGCATGGCCCGCCTCGCCGACCGTGCGGCGATGCTGCGCGGGATAGGGCGCGCAGGTGGCGACGGCCAGCGCGCGCTCGAGATGGAGCTCGCGGCCGCGGCCATAATCGTAAAGCCGAAAGGTCGTATCGCTGGTCTGCTGCACCTCGACCAGCGCGATCCCCGGCCCGATCGCGTGGACGGTCCCCGGCGGCAGGAAGAAGACATCGCCGGCCCGCACCTCGTGCCAGGTGAGCAGATCCTCGATCGTGCCCGCACGCGCGGCCGCTTCGACCGCCTGCGGCTCATGCGGCTCGTCAAACCCGATCGCGAGGCGCGCGCCGGGCTCGGCATCGAGCACCAGCCAGCACTCCTCCTTGCCCGCCTCGCCCGCGTGCGCCGTCTCGTCGGAGGGGTGGACCTGAACCGAGAGCTTTTCGCTGGTGAAGAGATATTTGACCAGCAGATCGGGCATCGCCGGCGGCGGCTCGAACCAGATCTCGCCGATCCGCGCGCCCGCGGGTGCGTTGAAGGGGGGCGGCAGCTGGTCGCGGCCCCAGGGTTTCTCGACGAGGCGGGTCTGGAGCAGCTGGACAGCTGCGCTCATTGCCGCCTCGCACCCGGCAACCAGGAGACTTTCTGCGCGCCTTCGCGGCTCGTCACCAGGATCTCGCCCTCGCACACGATGATGCACACATCCTCGATGCCGACAGCGGAAATGCGCGGGCCATCGCTCATCGCGAAGACGCCGCGTGCATCGATGAAATCCGCCGGGCCGCGCGCAAGGTTCCCGTGTGCATCCCCCGGCGCGCCCTGCTCGGCAGCGAGCGCCTCGGCGAGCGCTGGCCAGTTGCCGATATCGGACCAGCCCATCTCGACCGGCACCATCGCGGCGACATCGGTGTTTTCCATAACCGCGTAATCGATCGATTCGCCTTCGATCGCTTCGAACGAGGCGGCAGCGGGGTGGAACCGCGCCCCATGTGCTTGCCCGCCCGCGATCGCGGCGACCACCGCCTCGGCCATCGCTGGCCGGTGGCGCGCGAGTTCGCTCAGGAAGGCTCCGGCGCGAAAGGCGAAAATTCCGCCGTTCCACGAATATTCCCCGGTCGCGAGGTAGCCCTCGGCCGTCGGCCGATCGGGCTTCTCGACGAACCGCGCGATCTGGTGGCCGCCCTCGAGCGCCTCGCCGCGGTGGAGATAGCCATAACCGGTCTCGGCCCGGTCGGGCGTGATCCCGAAGGCGACGAGCCAGTCCGCGCGCGCCAACGCGGCGGCGGCGCGCGCGGCTTGGCCAAAGGCATGGGGGTCGGCGATATGGTGATCGCTCGGGCACACCAGCATGATTGCTTCTGGCGGCAGCAGCGCGGCGGCCAGCGCGATCGCGGGCGCGGTGTTGCGGGCACACGGCTCGACAATCAGGCGATAGCCCGCCTCTTCGCTGACGAGCGGCGCGATCTGCGCCTCGATCAGGTCGCAGTGCTGCGCGCCCGCGACCACGATCGGGGCGGCAAACCCCGGCGCGGTGACCCGCCTGATTGCCGCCTCGAACAGGGTTGTCTCGCCGATCAGCGGGAGAAACGGCTTGGGCCGCGCCTTGCGGCTGATCGGCCACAGCCGGGTCCCGCTGCCTCCGCACAGGATGACCGGGTGGATGCAATCGGGCGCACTCATGTCTGCGCTCGCTATAGCATGCAAGCAAGGCGGTGCCAGCGCAACTTCGCCCTCCCTTTTTACGCTCCGGCTCCGGCTCCCGCTCCGGCTCAGAACCAGCGCTGGCGCCAATAGAACGCGGCGGGCACGGGAGTGCCGCTCGCATCGAGCGCAGGGCGAAAGCCGAGCCGTTCCTCGACCAGCCGACAGGTGATCCGGTCCGCCTCGGGATCGGCGCTGGCCTTATAGATGCTGCAATCGCGTGCGCGCCCGTCGACCCCGACGATCACCTTGACGATCACTTCGCTACCGCGGCGCGCCTCGCGCCCGCCCGGAGGAATCGGGTAATCGCGCGCATTGTTGATCGCTCCCGAGATGTGCTCCGGCCGAGTGACCGCGCCGCCGCCCCCGAGATTCCCCCGCCCCGATCCGTGATTGCCCGAGCCGGTGCCCTGACCAGGGCCAGCAGCGCCCGTGCCCTCGCCTTCCTCGCGCGCGCCGGCGCTGGAGGCGGTGCCGGTCGCGGCGACCGGCGGGCGCGGCGTCGCCGTTGGCGTTGGCCGTGGGAGCCTTGGGGGCGGCGCGGTCACCGGCACCGTCACTGGCGCGGGAACGGCAAGCCTGCCCGGATCGCCTTGCGCGCCCTCATCGGGCTCGGGCTCGGCGGTCGGCGGCGGCGGCGGATCCTCGGCTGGGGGCGCGGGCGCGAGATCGAAAGCGGCGAGCACGTCGCGCTCGATCGAGCGGGTGAGGTCGGGCGCGAAGGCATAGCCGAGCGCGTAGATCGCACCAACATGCGCGGCAATGATCGCCACCAGCAAGGGCCAGCGCGGCCGCCTCAGCCGCCCGGGATAGCGCCCGGGCTTGTCCGCTGGCGCTGGTGTCCTGTCAGTCTGGTCCATTTCGGAGATGGTTGTGCCCGATTTTCCCGTCCGCGTCTTATACCATGCACCGTTGGATTGACGATGCCGGGGATGTGCAATTCGGGCTTTACAGACTGAAGCGGAGATGGATGACGGCGACCGCAAGACGAGCACGGCCTGTGTGTCTGGGGCCAATGCGTCTGCAGCCGGTGCGTCTGGGGTCGGTGTGTCGGGCTTTGAGGGCGGGGTCGGTTCGGGCGCACCGGGCGAGGCTCCTGGCGCAGCCGCGCCGCTCCTCCCCTTGCGCCGCGGTGGGAGCCTGATCGCAGCCTTTCCGCTCGATTGGGCAAGCCTCATCGGCGCACTGATCATCGGGCTTGTGTTCCTTGGTCTTGCCTCCGCCAGCTTTGCGCTGGCGCCGTTCGATACCGCGCTGGCGACAATCTGGCTGCCCAACGCGGCTGCGGTCGCCTTTGTCCTGCGCGCGCGCCTGGCGAGCGAGCTGGCGATTTATCCTGCCCTGTTTGCCGCGAGCGTGCTCGCAAATGAACTCGCCGGCCATCCGCTCGAGGTTGCGCTGGTTCATTCGTTTGCGAGCCTTGCCAACATCGCCGCGGTCCTGTGGCTGACCCGGCTGACCTGCGGCGCACGGCCCGACATGAGCGAGCTTCACACGCTCGCGCGCTTCGTGATGGCGGGCGGATTACTCGGCCCGGTGATGTCTGCCGCGATTGCCGCAAGCGCAATGGGGCCGGACACGGCGGCGATCTGGGACGAGGCCTCGGCCTGGTTCCTGACCGAGTCGATGGGCATGGTCATCATCGTTCCCACAGTGCTGCTCATCTGCGATGCGATCGGGCGCTGGCGCCAGATCGAGCTGCACGCATTGCCCGGCAAAGCGGGGCTGCTCGTCGCCAGCGTCATCTGCTGTGTCTTCGTGTTCGATCAGCGCGCCTATCCGCTGCTGTTCCTGATCCTGCCCTTGACGCTGCTCCACGCCTTCCGCCTCGGCAGCGCGGGGACGGCCATTCATGTCACGCTGCTTGCAGCCATCGCGATCACGATGACCTGGGCGGGCAACGGGCCGATCGTCGAGGCGAGCGCCTCGCGCGAAGTCCAGTTGCAGCTTATCCAGGCCTTCATCGCGGCCAATTTCCTGACCGGCTTGCCGTTCGCCGCGATCCTCGCCGGGCGCGACCGGATGATGCGGGAACTCGAAGCGGGCAAACAGAGCCTCGATCTCCTTGCGTTCAACATCAGCGATGCGGTGCTGCGTTATGATCGCGATGGCTTGTGCACCTATGCCTCCCCCTCGGTCGCGGAGGTGCTGGGCGAGCCTCCGTCGGCCTATCTTGGCCAGAGCATGCTCGAGCGCACCCGCGAAGAGGCGCGCGCGCGGATCATGCTCGCGCGCGAGCGCCTGATCTCGGGCGAGAGCCAGAAGGAGCGCTTCACTTATCGTCGCCTGCTTGACAGCGAGGACGCCACGCCGGTGTTCATCGAGGCCGAATGCGCGATCCAGATCGATCCGGTGAGCGGGCTCGACAAGGGCATCGTCATCTGCGCCCGCGAAGTGACGGAGCGGGTCGAGCTCGAACTGCTGCTGACGCGGGCGCGGCGCAAGGCCGAGAATGCAACCAACGCGAAGACCGAGTTCCTCGCCAATATGAGCCACGAAATCCGTACCCCGATGAACGGCGTCCTCGGATTTGCCGAACTGATGCTGCAGGGCGAGCTTGATCCCGAACAACGCCGCAACGCCGAGATGATCGTGCGCTCGGGCCGATCGCTGATGCTGCTGCTCAACGACATCCTCGATCTCTCCAAGGCGGAATCGGGGCAGATCACGATCGATCATGCGCCGGTCGATCTTGCGGCAACGCTCGATGAATGCGTCGCGCTGCATCAGCCCGCGGCGCGCGAGAAGGGGCTGCGGATCGAGCTGGCGGCTGCGAGGCAGAGTTTCGCGGGTGTTGGCGCGAGTGTTGGCGGAGGTGTTGGCGGGGGAGCCGGGTTCGAACAGGCGCCGGCGCGCCGGCCGCATGTGTTGACCGACGGTCTTCGACTGCGCCAGATCGTGCTCAATCTCATCGGCAACGCGATCAAGTTCACCCAGCACGGCATGGTCCGCGTGATCTACGAGACGAGCGCTCACGAAACGAGGATCCGGGTCGAGGACACCGGGATCGGGATCAGCCCCGCACGCCAGGAGACCATCTTCCTGCCGTTCTCGCAGGAGGAAAGCAGCACCACGCGGCGCTTCGGCGGGACCGGCTTGGGGCTGAGTATCAGCCGCCAGCTGGCTTTCCTGCTCGGCGGCACGCTCGAGGTCGACAGCACGCCCGGCGTGGGTTCGGCCTTCACGCTCACGCTGCCCGCTGAGTTGGTCGGCGCAAGCGAGGCGGGACGATCCGAGGGCCAAGAGGGCGAGCCCGGCAAACCGCCGCTCGAGGTTCTCGCGCCTGCGCGCATCCTCCTCGTCGAAGATCATGATGTCAATCGCCTGCTCGCGGTCGAGATGCTGCGCCGCTGCGGGCAAGAGGTCGCAATCGCGCATGATGGCAACGAAGCGATTTCGATGGTGATCGAAAGCATGGTGCGCGAGCGCCCGTTCGAACTCGTCCTGATGGATGTGCAGATGCCCGGCTGCGACGGTTATTCCGCAACGCGCGCCATTCGCGAGGAGGGCATTGGCCCCGATCAATTGCCGATCATCGCGCTCACTGCCAATGCCTATCCGGAGGATATCGCTGCGGCGCGCGCGGCGGGGATGCAGGCGCATCTCGCCAAGCCGCTGGGCTTTGCCGAGCTGGCCCGGGCGCTGCAACGTTGGCTGCCGACGCAGATCGTCGAGGAGCCGATGGCGCTCGATTTCCCGGCGCAGCCCCTGCCTGCGGCCGGCGAGGACAAGCGTGAAGCGGCGCGCGCAGTTGTTGGTCGTCCCAGCGAGGATACCAACCTGGGTGGCTGCCGCGCCCTTGACCTCGCGCTGGCGACGCGAAGAGCCACGTTGCGCGAGGTGGACAGCGCGCCGGGCTTCAGCGAGGCTTCGCACGTGCACGATGGCGCGCGGGCTGCGGCGCGCGTGATCCATTCCCCGGCGTTGCGCCAGCGCTGGCTGGCGCGGCGCAGCGAAGCGATCGCGGCGGTGGGCGATGCGCTTGCGCGCGATCTGTTTGCCGCGCCGCGCAAGGCTGCGGCGGATGCTGGCC